>NZ_JBVJTD010000011.1:0-297074 GCF_055605965.1 Streptomyces sp. NPDC037126 | reverse complement strand
CTCGTCCGGCAACGAGCCGAGGCTCCCGCAGCAGTAGCTAGTTCATGCCTGGCCAGCGAAAACGTCACACGAGGTTCGGAAAGAGAACGACCTCTTAGGCAGCCACTTTGGCGCGAGCCTCGAAGATCATGGCCCCAGCGTCGTGCTTTACCGGGCAGGTCCACAGACTGCCCGACGCGCCGGAAGCTTACGGGGCCATGATCACTCGCGCCAAAGCAGCTCCAGCCCAAAGCCGCTCCGCCGACCTGGCGGGTAGCATCCGGCGCCTGCGGCCTAGACATCGTCCTCCGCGAGCGGGCCAAACGGTGTGAGCGTAACCCAGTTCGCTCGTGGGGGCGCCCCATTCGATTGCGTGATAGTCCGCCCTTCAGTCGCGAAAACCTCACAACCTCGTCGACTGAGAGCGTTGACGACCTTGGGTGATGGATGCTTTTCCGAAATCTTAGCCGAACTTATGAAGGCCGTCACATCCGCACGATGAGGCGCGCCCCTCTCGCCGAGGATTCTGTTGAGGATAGTTGGCCCGAGATTTCTGCGACTTCCATGATGCGGGGCTTGGAAAAAATTCAGCGGGGCGACACGGAAACTTCCGACAGTGCGTTCGTACTCATCGCAGGCACCTTCAAGAGCTGTAATTCCAGCGTCACCGGTGAACATCATCCGCTGTGACCCCACGCACAGAAGTGTAATCACAGACGTACTATTTCTCGGGCTGGTTTCGCCGTCGTCGCCCAGCGTCTCAACTGGCAAATAGGGGAGAGCTTTGGATAGCAATCCGCGAACGACCGACCCAAAACTGGCCTTAGAAGCATGAGACAGGCCGCTTCGCTCCTCTGTCAAATGTTGTTCAAGAAGTGTTTCATAGTAGGAAACAGTAGGACCTAGAATCGAAACCTGCCCACCAAATCGAGTGAGCCCCGTGAAGGGTTCGACGATGCTCACCCCCCGCGACCTGGCCATAGAAATGAGCGAGTCAAGAGCCTCCAAGTTGCTGAAATCGCTCACATCATGGGTGTGAAGCCTTGGCTGGTGAATGAGCAGCTCCTTCGCCTGCACCTTCTCGATTAGCGTCGATAGCCCGTTGAGGTGGTCGGCATCAGGATGGGTCGATATCACGAGGTCAACAACGTCGGTCTCGTAGTACTGGGCGATGTGATCGGCTAGGTTCTCGCCGATGTGCGAGAATCCGCCATCGATCACCATGACTGCGTTTCTCTGTTCGGTCTCCACACTAAAGCGAACCGCGATGGCGTCGCCGCTCTTTGATCCCGGGCCCGACTCACTCTCCACGGGAAGAAAATCGATTTCGTACACGCCGCCCCCTTCGGGCTTTCACTTACGTTAGGCTCGCGAATCCTCGCCAGGTGTATTTTCCGCCAGGGAGATCTGTAGTACATCCAGTGCATCAAGGAGGCGTTCTGCGTAATCCTCTGCCGCAGACCTCACCCATTCCGAGCTGACCACTCTCCACCAGAAAGCCGAAAGCGCCAGACTGACAATCGCCACGAGTGCGAAGCCTATCTTCCAAACGAGCATCCCGTAGTAGGAAGCAACCACGGCTCCCACGGCCATACCGCTAACGGCGATGGAGGCAGTTAGGCCAATAGTGCGCACCCCCAGCATGTTGCGCCTAAATCCATAATGGCAGTTTTCAAGGAAGATGAGTCGAAATTGCGCAGTGTCTCGCGTCCGTGCGATGAGACACCTAATGGCCATCTCGTAGGTCTCATCAGCCTTGGCGGGATTTCCAGTTTCTTGCCTCTTGGTTGGCATCGGATGATCCAACAAGGCGGAAAGCTTTTGATGTCTGCGGGCAAGTAGTGTCGGGTTCTTTGCGCCGCTGTGCCTCAAAGCCTTGGTGGCTGGAGGTCCACCCCACGAAGACCACAGGGCAGGCTGGATAGCCCGACCTCGATCTCTCACTATCTGGTCGACGACTATTACCGTTCCGCTAGCCACTGCCACGAGCCAAAGCTTGTTCCAGTTGACCAATGCAGGGACCAGGGCGACACAGAGCAGAGTGACCGGAAAAGCAACGATGAACGCTGGAGCAAGACGCGCTTTGCGACTATAGCCATCAAAGAGATGAACTACATTCGAACCAATTCCAGACAAAATGCCCCACTTATCGGTAGCTGCATTGCTCAATGTGTGGTCCGCAAGATTGCCGGTGGGGGCGACAACCTTCAGCCATCAACATGTTGGACCATCCACCCCACGTTGGGTAGTTGTTTGCGCAACTTCGGCAGAATCGTTCTCAGCGCTGGCCCCAGGAGTGGCTGGCAGCCGATGAGTGATCTTCGCTGGGCCGTCCCTGGACTGTCCGAGGCCGCTCAGTGTCGACTATTAACGACAGCCGTAGCGAGCCGTTCCCCCAGGTCACCCCGCTAGGCATAATCAGTGACGAACTCCAGGCGGTGCGTGGCTTGGTAGTTCGAGCGCTCGGCGAAGCATGGCGGCCCCGCGGGGAACGCCGGCCGTGAGCTGATCCCAGCCGAGGAAGCGCACATGGTCTGGGATGCTGACCAGTCCGGTGATTGCGTCCCAGAAGGCATCCCAGTTCATGCCGTAGACGTCCGGGAAGCCCAGTTCCCGCTTCAGAAGCAGGTGCAGGGCGCGCTCGTCGGCTACCTCGCTGACGTCAATGGTGATCACAGGCGACATGCTGGCATGTGGTCGCAGGTTCCTGACATCAACCGCAGCAGACGGCGACGACCACCAGTGGCCATGTGCAGCACCGGTGGACGAGGCGGGCTCTAGCCCAACCGGGTGGAGAACGAACTCCTAAAGCGGTGGTCGGTGGCAGCTCCAAGTCCTTACGTGCCGAACCGAACTGGAAGCCAAAGGGGGCACCTCGCTATCAGTCACTCACTTGATTCGGCGGGTAGGAGGGAGCCCAACTCGGGTGAACCGTAGGTCAGGAAGACGAGGTCGCTGTCGCTGCTGGTGTCCCAGATTTCGCGGTCGAATGTCACGGGGACTGAGGCCGTGGACGGCTGCCTCAAGTAGCACTCGACGGACGTCACGCCGCCAAAAGGTTCGAAGGACACATGGGCGTCGTCACACGGAAGAGAGAGACTGTAGATACCGGGGCGTCCGTCCTCTGAGGTCAGCCAGCGGCTTGAGAGGAAGTTGTTCGTGAGCTTCGTGGCAACGTCTGACGGAGTGATGTCTCCGGTCAGGTCCGGCGGGGTACTGATGGTGATGTCGTCATCGGGGGCGCCGAGGTCGTCAGTGCTGACCGGCTGGTTGCTGATGTCATCGATCTGGTTCCGGATGCCGGCGATCTCGCTGGCGATGACTTCGTCGCTAAGGTTCGCGGCGAGGACGAGGTCTTCGATGACCTTCTCGACAGTGCCCAGGACGGGGGCGGCGCCTCCCAGGATGTTGGTGAAGTCGTCATAGTCCTCCTTGATGCCCTTGTAAACCTGCTCCTCGACAGTGTCTTTGTAGAAATAGTTGCTGATCTGGAGGTGCTCGTAGGTGGCACCGATGCGGTCGATGCGGCCGATGCGTTGCTCGACGCGCATCAGGTTCCAGGGCATGTCGTAGTTGATGAGGCGGCCCGAGGTTTGCAGGTTGAGGCCCTCGCTCATCGAGTCGGTGCCGATCAAAACCTCGATATCGCCGTCGCGGAATCGAGTCTTGATCTCGGCCTTGGTGACTGGGTTCCACTTCCCTGCTACGGGATCGTAGATCTCGCCTCCGCGACCGGAGTAGCAGCCGAGCTTGTAGTAGCCAGCAGCCAGGAGACGCTCGCGCACGTAGTCCATGGTGTCGGCGTACTGAGTGAAGACCACCGCTGAGTCGTACACCTTGAACGACTCCGCCAGATCCTCGACGAGCTGCTGGGCCTTGGTGTCCTCGCCGGTGATATCACCGAGGTCGTTGAGGAAGGAGCGGAGCTCACCGATCTCCTCCTTGAGGCGGTCGGCACGTAGGTCGAAGGTCTCGGGGTCGAAGAGGGAGTTCTCCAGGTCGACGCCATCGTCGTCGGTGAGGAGATCCGCGAGGCTCTTGCCCTGCTCAAGTACGTCGAGGCGGCGTTGCAGGGACTGCTTGATCGCTTCGAAGGAGGAGGTCAGCCGGCGCCGGTAGACGGTCATGATGAAGCCCAGAGCTTTGGTGGCCTTGTCAGACTTGTAGGCGTTGTAGTGGCGGCGAATGTATTCCTCGATGCGGTCATACAGCTTTCGCTCGTTTGACGCCAGGCGGATGAACTCGTCCTTGACGTGCCGGTACGGGATGACGACCGACGCCGAGATGATGCCGGCCGCCTGGTAGGCCCGCATGGTCTTGCGGGTGTTGCGGAAGACCCGATCGCGCATCGGGGTGTGGCGGCGAGCCCACTTATCCATCCACTCGGAGGTGGCATTGGGGAACTGTGCCCTAAGGTCTGATGAGGGTGGGTTGCCGGCCATCCCGGTCACCGTCCACGCGTCGGCCCATCCGAGTGCGTTGTCGACCTGCAGCTCCAGCTCAGTGTCGCGTTGGGCGAGCGGGTCAGAGAAGTAGTCCTCCAGCATGTCGCAGATGAGTTTCCAGCCGCGCCTCTCAGGTGGGTCGCCGAGGTAGGTGAAGTATTGCGTGAAGAAGAACGCCTGCTCACCCCACTTGCCCGGCAGTCCGAGGAGCTCGATGAGGTCCCAGGCCTCGTGGGGGTGCATCTGCATCGGAGTCGCCGAAGCGAGGTAGAGCGCACGCCACAAGTCGCGCTTCTTCATTTCCTGGAGGAGCGCGAGCAGGGAGTTGGGAGTGTCGGTCGCCTTGGAGCCGCGGCGGCGGGCGTGATGGGCCTCATCGACGAGGACGACATCCCACGGTCCGGCGTCAAGGATCTCGGTACGGCGACTGCGGCGGCGAGCGAGGTGGGAGGAGGCGAGCACGATCGGGAAGGCCGACCACAGGTTCGCCTTTGGATCGGTCGGAATGGGCTGGTCGAACCGGTCGATGAAGCCGCCCTTGTCGTAGCGGGCGACGTCGAGGTTCATCTTCTCGTGGAGCTCTTCCTGCCACTGCTTCATCACCGAGGCAGGCACTAGCAACAGCGCCTTCTTCGCCCGGCCGGAGGTGAAGAGCTCACGCAGCACCATGCCTGCCTCGACGGTCTTGCCAAGACCGACTTCGTCGGCGAAGAGATAACCGCGCGGGTACGTCGACACCACCCGGTGGATCAGCTCGGCCTGGTGCGGCAGCGGCTGAGCCCACGCTGTACCCACACCAGTCCAGGCCGACTGCTTTGGTGCGTCCCGGAGGGTGACCAGTTCATCCCAGGCCGCCTGGATATCGGCGTCCACGTCGACCGACGGTGCCTCATGATCGGCCTCCCCGCGCCTCGGCTGCGGCACGAACGTGTTGAAGGGAAACGGCGGAGCGTCGGGAGCGTGCTCTATCAAGTGCTCCCGGACGGCGGTGGGCAGGTCGATGATCGCCCAGCCTTCGTCCGGGTTGGCACGCCAGTGCCGCTCGAAGGCTCGTTCCTTAGGCTTGCCATAGTCCTCCCAGGACTCGGTACGCCAGGAGCGGTAGGCGTCGAAGGTCTCATGGTTCTTCACCCAGGCGGTGACCGAGGCGTTGTTGGAGCCGCTGAACGCCACCTTGTAGCCGTAGCGGTCAGTGAAGACGCCGTACTTGGTGTGGAAGTAGCGGCCCGACTCCTGGTGGGTAAGCAAGTGACCGTGCTTGTCGACCGGGATACCGACCCGGATGTGGAGCCGGTCGTTGGCGACCATCCAGGCCAACACGCTGAGGTGCTCGCTCTGCACGATCTTCGTGCCCTCTAGGCCAGGGTCGGCCAGTAACCGCTCGGCGACCACATCGTCGAGCGGAGTGCCGGACAGGACCGCGTCCACGTCCTTCTTGCCGAGCTGGGCGCCGACGATGAGTCTCATTACACCGCCACCGGCGATGAAGTACGCCGTGCCCTGCGCGGCAAACTGCAGCTCTGCCCCGGACCAGTAGCCGACCGCACGTTCGTAGGCGACGGCCCTGGAAAGCAGCGGCTCGTAGAACGTCTCAAACGGTGCATCGTCGGGCGAGTACATCGCCTTCAACGTCACGCTGCGGAATGAGTCCTCGGCCGTGGCAGGGTCGGGGTCGAAGAGACCATCCTGCGCCGGCGCCGCTGGCTTAGCGGCACCAGGAAACAAAACATCGTCGTGCTCGGCCAACCTCTACTCCATCTAGAAGAGAGCGTCTGGTTCATCATTCTGCGTTACAGGGAGAGCGTCGGCTGGGAGCTCAACACTATCGAAGTAGAGCGTGCACAGAGTGTCGAGAAGCTCCGCCTCCGGGTAGACCCACGCGCCCTTTGACTTCTTACGAGGGATCGCGTTAATCAGGCCTTGAATGGTGGCAATGAACGCGCCATCACTGATGTACCCGTGCCGATCGACGAAACGCTTTGCAGCTTGCATGCCGTCAACCTTGGCGATGTAGAGCATCGTGTCGACGGCATCAATGAGGTGCTCAAACCTGGCTGCCTCTGGGCGGACTCCAGGAGCACCGCCTTCGTTACCCCTTCGGATCCGCTCCTCAGGCGCCAGCAACTCCACGGTTCCAGCCTTTTTCTTGAGTACCTTGGCTCTCGTCAGCTGGTCGATGTCGAGTCCGCCAACAGCTAGGGCAAGAAGCCGAGCAGCATCAAAGTCGGCTTCCCGCGCCTTGAAGATGTCCCAGGCTATGAGTACGAAGTCGGTAAGGCTATCGACTTGGACCGCTTCGCCCACGAGACGGCGACGTCGGAGTTCGACGATCTCCTCACGTGCGATGTCCAAAGCCTCCTCCGGCCTCAGGAGCCGATCGGCTCCGTTCTCGTCGGGTACCGACGAGTAAACGGGCCAGTTCCGTGAGACGACAGACAATGCGGGGCCGTAGGTGGCGAGCATGAGGTCGACGCCTTCGATACCGTCTTCACCGAAGCGGAGCGACGCGCTCCGCGCATCTGTGCGAACCTCAGGCGCTACGTCTTCGAGGTACCGCTTCCCGCCATCATCGCTCAGGTCCCGCTTACGACAGACCAGCATGATGGTGGACTCTGCGGCGTTCTTGTTCGCTTGGTGGCTGCTGGACTCTGGTTCAGTAGCGACTGGCCAGGACGTCTCGACCGTGAAACCCGCTGCGATCAACGCCGAGCCCAATGCATCCCATGCCCGAGCGTTCTTGTTTGTGAACATCACCGTAAGCACGCCGTCGTCGGATAGGATTCTGCGGCACTCAGTGAAGATCGCAGCCATCTTCGCCTCGTAGTCGAGGTCAGCGATCTCCCTCTTACGGCGACCGGCCGCTGTGAACCGTGCGTCGTTGGTGACAGCCTCGTTTTCGAGGTCAGTGTTCTCTTCTTCGAAGAGCTCCGGTGTCACGACACCGAGTGTCTCTCGCTCCCAGGCGTAGAAGAAGTTGGAGAGCTCCGAATACATGACATTGGCGTAATATGGCGGATCCATACAGATATGCTGGACAGACCCATCAGAAATAGAAGGGATGTCAGCCGCGGTACCGGGGGTGACCTTCACATTTCTCTCTAGCCGTGTGCCCGGTGCGCTGCTGCCAGTCTCTTCGAGGAGGCGTGCGATCTCGTCGTAGGCGCCCACCAGCTGGTCCAGGCACCAAGGCAGCAGCTCTCCAGGCCCGGGAAACTCAACGAAGGTCCACTTGAACGCAAAGTTGTGCTTCTCAAAGACACTCCGTGTCTTCTGTCTGCCTACATCCCAAGTTGCTTGTCGTGCATTGTAATTCAGAGCCTTACCCTGCATCAGGGCGAGCTCAGTGAGGGTGTCGTTCGCAAGGTCTTCGTCGAGCTCCACTTGGGCTTCTGAAGCAACCTTGCGGAATGCTTGGACGAAGGCTGCGTGAGTTAGAAGCTGCCGAGGAGAGAAGAAATCAGCCCACTTATTGATGCCGTACATCCGATGGCCACGGTCATAGTTCGACACATCAGGGATCGGGGTCGGGGGAACAATTCCAGTGGCTTCCCAGATTCCGATGTTCTCCGTGACAACCCGCTCCGCCTTTTCGAGCGCCTCCAGGTCGGCGTCGGTCGGTGCACGAAAACTTCGTCCCGCGGAGTTCTTAACCACAACTGCGTAGAGAACCTGGGTCATGCGGCCGGCCTTCGCCTCGGCCTTGATGTAGTCGCCGTCGATGACAAGATTGTCGTACGGGCTGATTGCTCGGCCGCCCGCAAAGAGGCCCTTGTCAGCATCGAAGTCGATGTCTGTCTCGTGCGCGACTTGAAATCTCGGCGTCTGCAACTCGACTCCGTCGAGTTCAGTCAACATCCGCACAGCGGCTGGCTTAGACCCCTTCCGAAGCCACCAGTCCGGCATCAGCGGCACGATCCGGCCAGTACGGGGGCAAGCCACCGCATGCGCGTAGAGGTAGTTCGTAACCGTCTCCCTGCCAGCCTTCGGGAAGTACTCCAGAAGCCTGGTCGTGGCGTCGTCCACGATCCGCTGACCCCACTTGCGTAGGACTGGAGTTAGCGCCGTGCCGTGCTTGGCTGGGATCGTGAGGCTAGCGTTCAGGATCGACACGGCCACGCTGTTGAGGTCGTTCGCGTAGGTTGGCAGACCCAAGCGCAGCGCGGTCCACGGTATGGAGCCTCCCCCGGCGGTCACATCCGCAACGGCAGGCAGGCGGCCCCAGGTGTCGACGAGGACGTCGTGCAAGTCTCGAATTTCCTGCTCGCCGACACTGTTCTTGAATGCTGGGCGGTAGGTGTAAGGGTTGTCTTTAAGTTTGATGCCCGCGGCCTTGGCGGCTTCACTTGTTCGTTTCGCCAGCACGGGATCTCCCCAAATACCGACGAGACGGTTGAACCAGTCGCGATATGCCCGTTCGGTTTGCAGCCCGCTGATCGTGGGATGACGCTCTGCAAGTTCTTCGCTCCAGGCTGGCAAGATGCCCGCCAGAACTGTGGCCGCCGAGGCGACGATGGGGCGACGAGCCCACCACTGATGGAGGGTCTTGAGCTTCGGGAACTGCCCTGGAATCGGGGCAGCTTCGCGTCGTGACTCGATGCTCAGAGCTGCCACCGGCAGCCAGTTTTCAGCTAGTACCTTGGGCCGCATTGTCACGGTGCTTGCTTTCAGTCGTCGGAGAGGAGCGTGCGAAGGGCCTTGCGGGCACGGTTAGCGTCAACCCCGATGCACTTGGAGTACCAGTAGTAGGTCTCCTCGGTGCTCATGGCGTTGATGCCGGCGACGAGGGCTCGTACGCGCTCGTGCTTCGCGATGGGCTGGGTGGCCATCAGGATCAGTGCCAGGCGTACGCCGTCGGGTTCGGTGAGTCGGATGGGTGCCTTGCGTCTGAAGGCCAGCACGCTGGGTTGGTGGCCCGATCGCTTCACGGCAGCAAAGAGGGTGTCGACGACGCGGCCCGTCTGCTGCGGGGTAAGGGTGGCGACGGCCGTGGCGAGGGCGGAGCCGATCTCGCCATAGGTCTCCTCGATGGTGAGGCCGTAGGTCTCGCCGCGGCCGGGCTTCACGATGAGGCGGAAACCGCGGACGCCGTCGACTGCAGCGAGCCGTCGGCTTGGGACGGTCATCGCGCGCTGAGGATTGGTCACTTGGCCACCTCTGCGGTCATCGTTGTGCTCTTCATGCCGAGCTTCTTGATGACGTCATGGAGTTGGGCGAACTGTGGGTCGTCGACGTCAAGTGCCGGATCAAACCGGAAGGTGAGGGTGACGTCGCCGACAACCTTGGCGGCGGCGGTGAGAGCCTTCTTGGCATGGCCATAGGCCCTCTGGAAGTCGGC
This sequence comes from Streptomyces sp. NPDC037126, assembly GCF_055605965.1. NCBI lineage: Bacteria > Bacillati > Actinomycetota > Actinomycetes > Kitasatosporales > Streptomycetaceae > Streptomyces > Streptomyces sp. NPDC037126. Next base: position 287,315 of record NZ_JBVJTD010000011.1, on the reverse strand, counting down.
GCGCTCGGCGGTCCCCTGGAACTGGATGCCGCCTCCGCTGAGCCCCTTGTATTCGGCGCGGATAGTGGAGTGGACCGTGATGGTCTGCTTCTGCAGCATGCCAAGCGAGGCGATGGCGAGGTCGATATCGCTCGTGCCGGATGCGGTATCCGCGCTGACCTTCAAAGTGAGTGTCCTTATGGTGCGGATCGCGTAGTCGGAAACGGCATCGAGCAGTGTCTGCATAGCCGCGCCGCCCGGACCGTTGGCAGTGAAAGTCTTGGAGGTGGCGGTGCGAGTGGGGACCTGGACGCCGATTTCGTCGGCAGTCTCACGGGACAAGACGTGGAGAGTGTCTAGGCCCTTGTCCTTGATTGCCGAGGGTGGAAGCGCCCGGATGCCGGCGACAGGCTCGGTGTCGGTAACGACGAACCAGGCGTACTCGCTGGACTGTACGGCTGTGGCCAGCAGGTCGATGACGTCGGTCTTGGAGGGCTCGCCACCACAGGCTGCTTCAAGGCGGGCGCGGAGGTCGGCACCGGTGAACTGGTCGCTGGTGAACACCGAGCGGAGGTCGTTCTGGGTGGGTTTGCGGACCAGCAGGCCGCGCTTCTCTGCCTCGGCCATGGTCATGACCTCGGTGTCGGCACTGAAGGTGATCGACATGCCGGCCTGATTGTTGGCCGTGTAAGCCTTGCCGACGGCCGAGTCGTAGTAGACCCAACCGTCGTGGTTGACGCCGTTGACAATTGCGTCACGCAGCAGTGAGGTATTGCGGACGATTGAGGCCTTGTGGTCAGACCAGAAGTAGTCGGCGATCGCGGCCGTGCTCGCAGCCTCCTTGTTGGCCCAGGTGCGGTGGCGCAGGAAGGACGCGGTGAACGGACTGGTGCGAATCTTCTCCTCGTCGGTCAGCAACGTGATGACTGCAGAGGTGACATTCTTTGGGTCGCCCTGGGCTTGGGCAGGAAGCTCCCGGTGGCGCAGGTAGCCGGCGGCCTTCTCGTCAGCCGGGTAATAGATGTGCTTGAAGCATCGAGTGACCGCAATGCGTGCCTGGAGGCGGGCTTCCTTGTCGTAGGCCTCGACCTTCTTGCGGACCTCCTTGCTGAACTGATTCAACCGGTGGGTATCGGTAGCGAGGTTGTTGGAGGCGATCAGGGCCCGTGCGCGGTCCTTGAGCACGTGGATCTGCTCCGCGTCGGCCAGAGCGAAGACCAGGGAATTGCGGTACTTGCGCGGCGTGCCGACCGAACCGACCTTGTCGAGCATCTCCACGATCTGTGCAGGCGGCTGGTCCGCGTGGCCTGGGTCGACGGTGACAACATCGTGGTCGAGCACGACCACGCGCAACGCGTCCTTGTCTGGGATATCGGCAGGGCCTGACGGGAAATGGATCGGGGTAACGCCGCCGTCATTGGCGAACGCCTTCTGTATCAGATTGTCCACTTCCGCGGCGACCGCGGTGTTGGCGACGTTGCGCTTTTCGGTCTCGATGATGGCGTTGACGTTGGGCTCGATATTGAAGCGCCAGCGAGCTCCGTCGTACGAGAGGTGCCAGAAGACCCTCTCTGACTCGGTGAGCGCCTTCTCGAATATGGTGGCGTCCTCGCCGGGGCGCAGAGTGCCGACCAGCCAGTCATTGCGGCCCGCCCCTGCTGTGGAGACCATTTCCAGGGAGTGGGTGAACACGGTGCGGGCCACGCGGGTGGCGTAGGCAGGCTTCCCGGGGAAGACGTCGGCGTCGACGACAGCCGCGTGGGAGGTCTTAGAAGCGAAGTCGCCCTTCGCCACGCTCGCGTACTCGGCGCGGCCGAGGCCGTCGGTGAGATGGTTGAGGACCGGCTCGTTGCCATAGTCGATGTCGCCGACATTGATGATCGCTGTGTCGTCGTTGGTCGCGTAGATGTTGGCCACGACCTCGGCCAACAGCTTCAGAGCGCCCCGGGCGCGCTGGAACTCACCTATGTTTCCCAGGCGCTTATCGAGGACGCGGACCAGCTCAGGGTGGAACGGGTAGGTCTTGGTGACCAGGTCGCCATAAGAAGCCGGGTGCTCGGCACCACCGGCGAGTTGCTCGGTCTTGGTGAGCTGTTCATAGAAGTCCCGGTAGGCGTCACCGGCGGCCCTGGCTGCTTCGTCGTCGACGGAGACGAAGATGCGCTTCTTGAGGATTTCGCCGATTTCGTTGTCATCGGCTGGTTTGATCACTGCGCTCGGCTGCACCGCACGGGTCAGCACGTCGCCGATCTCCTGAGCGGCCTTGACCGAGGCGGCGTTGGCGGCGTCGGCCTTCTCCTTTTGCTCACCGGTCAGCTCACTGATCTCGGTGGTCTCCGCGCCGAAGGCGTTAGTGGTCGCTGCCAGGGTAATGATTACCGAGACCTTGTTGGTCGGGTCGGAGGCGACCTCGAACAGGTTGCCAAGGAAGACAGGGATCGCGCCGGCCATGCGGCGCACGTCCTCGCTGCCCGAAGAGGCCACTGCACGTAGGTACTTGGCGATCTCGTCGACGATTACGACCGTCGGCTTGCCGCCGAAGGCGGCCTTGATCGTAGCGGTGCCCGGAGCGGTGCGTTGGGTGTCGTTCGCCTCCATCGCCACGAAGGCACCCTCGCCAATCTGAGCGGCCATCTCGCCCCACATCGTGTAGGTGCGATGACTGTTGGTCTCAATGCCCGCAGTGGGGTCGAGGGCGTCACCAACCAGGGCTGCGACCTGGACTGGGCCGTCCGGAAGCAGGCTCAGGTCGACGAACTCGGTGATGTTGGACGGCCGGGCGCCCTTGGCGAGGTGGTAAACGGCGGTCAGGCCGTGGGTCTTACCGCCACCGAACGAGGTCGTCGGTCGAAGCACGCCGTTCTCCCCCGCGACACCCTTCGCTCCGGTCAGGCGGCCGAAGGTCTTGGTGAGCAGCGTCTTCAGGCCGCTGGTGGGGTAGGTCTGCGCGAAAAATGCCTCCGCGTCGCCGTACACCGGATAGTGGTCCGCGTCGCGGACCACCTTGTCCAGTTGTGCAGCGAAATGATTGTCCGCCAACCCGCCTTCAAGGACATCATCACGAGCCGCGCATGCGCTACGCAGCGACACCAAACGTGCCACGAACACCCCACCCCAAAAGCTAACGGACAGTCAAGCTATCGGTTCCCCAACCGAGTTAAGCTTGACGCGCCAGACGGCTCATCAGTTTAAGTGAAGATGCAGCGTGCATGTAAAGGTCCTGTGGATCATCCGTATCCGAACCGTTGCCTTGCTGGCCGTTGCTCGATGTCAACGCCGCATCGGTCACCCGATGCAGGCTGAGGGGCTGAAGTGGAGTCGTTACCTCGTGTGACTGGGGCGCGCGTCGCTGGTCCCCGAGGCACCGCTGAGCCGCCAGGGCGAGCACACTCCTGAGCGGATAGTGATCAGCGGTCCACCGTGAAGCGCGGGGGCGGACTGGGATCGAGCCACAGTGGACTACCTGTGGACCGGCGCCCCCGTTTGTGACCCAATTGGAGTTCTGACCTGCACGGTAACAGCAGGCGCAAGCGCCCTCCGGAGCCGTGTGCGCAGGTTCGCATTCTGCTCAGAACTTGAACCTGCGGTCAGCGGCAGAGCTGTTTCACAGGTGCGTCCCTGCCGGTTCGGTCAGGGTGGTCCCGGCGGGGTCGGGTGTGGCGGCGTGCTGGGCGGAGGTGGGGTGGCGGCGCAGGGACGGGGTGACATGGACTCCTCGTTCGCGCAGCACAGTGAGAGTGGTGCGGAGGCTGCTTGTTGGTGGGCGGCCTGCAGGCCCTCGTCAGCCCGGCCGGCCGGAGCTGCATGGCCAGGGCAGCTCCGGCCGATGTTCCCGGGCATGATGCGGGCGAGCGCGGCGGAGTGCCGCGGCTCCAGGACGACCCATGTCTGCCACGCCGAGAACCTTGAGCCGCGGGACGTCGAACCGCCCGCACGCCGGCAGGCGAACGGCCTCTGACCGGTGGGGCGGTCAGAGGCCGTGGGGTGGTCCGAGCAGGTTTTCCCTACTGCTCGTAAGGGTTGAAGCACTTGAGCGCGGCCCAGCCGTATATGACCTTGTGGTCCTTGCGGACCACCTTGCCGTAGATCCAGGCCTTGTCCACCTTGATGTCCTTGTAGCCCTTGTAGTCCACCTTGGTGCCGTTCATGAGGTCACCCTTGTAGGCGACGCCATTGACCTTCGCACTGGTGACGGCCTTCGCTCGTATGTTGACCGAGCTGCACGTGGCCTTCAGCTTCCAGGTGGAAGTTGCCGCGGCAGACCCGGCGCTCAGCCCCAGCGCCCCCACCGCGAGGGCGGAAGCGCTCATGACGGCCACCAATGACCTCTTCAGCATTGCCGTGCTCCTTATCGACTATCGACCTCGGCTGTCCACAGCACGGGAAGCCGACCGTGTCCGGTCGTCCGCGTGGACAGACGCGACTGCCTGGTAAACCCCCGTGAGCAGGCTGATTTTCGTCAGGTCATCGACGATCCTTCGACGGCTTGTCGACGGCCTGTCCAGTGTTCTGCACAGTCAGGTTCCGCGACGACAAGGGTAGTTGGCGATGAACACGTGCCGCGTAGGTGGGGTCTCAGGGGCGGCGACCCGTCATCCGCGCCGGACACCGTCACGAGTGCCGATCCGCCGCCTCTCCGTTTCAGGGGTCGTCACGCGCTCAGCGTGCCGCGCGGAGTTCGAAGGCGCGGGACGCCTTGCGGCGCTTCGGGTCGAAGGCGTCGGTCGCGCCCGCGCCCTGGTTGCCCGGCCCGGTCTGCCAGCCCTGGATCTTGCGGGCCACACCCTTCAGGCGGGGGTGGCCGGGGCGGACCGTGATCTCGAAGTGGGACTCCTTCGGGGTCCTGAAGTCGCCGCCCCACGCGACGACGCCGTCGAGCTCGCTGAGGATGTCCCTGACGACGACCAGCTCGTTCGGGTAGAAGTTGCCCTTCGCCCCGGTCGGGTAGCACAGAGGGCGGATCGTGAGGGCGCTGCCGGAGAGGTAGTTCGACTCGTACGGCTCGGCCACGTCTCGGCGACCGGTCCACCCGTGCACATCACCCCCGCGCAGGGCGTCGATCTCGTAGTGGAAGCGGCGGGCCACGTGGAGGAGGACCACGGCCGCGTCCCCCTCCGCGAGCTGGACCGTCTGGCTGCTGCCCTCGATGCGGTGGCTGGGCGCGTCCGACAGGACGTGCCAGCCGTTGCGCGACTTGGCGCCCTTCCACGCCCGGGCGCCTTCGCCGGCACCGGTGCCGGTGCCGGCGAAGGCGGTGCCCGCCCCGCCGAGGTTGACGAGCGTCACGGCGGCGGCCCCGGACGTGGCGCCTATGAAGCGGCGGCGTGACAGACCAGTCAGGGTCACGACTGGTCCTCCTTTCTGGACAGGCTGATGACGTATGTGGTGGCGAACCACAGAAGAACGGCGACAGCGGACAACGAGACGACGGCGCAGATCACGACGGTCGGATTGACCCACGCGGGCACCAGGTCGGCGTGCGCGTTGCATTTGTCGTGCAGCGGGAAGATCCTGCGGAATTCGTCGGCATGGGAGTCCCGGTACGCCTCGTCGTAGCGTTCGTGATGGACGAACAGGCAGGTCTTCCTTGTGTCCAGGCCTGCGGCGAACGTCCCCCGGATCCATGCGGCGACGCCGAGGAAGAGCGAGACGGAGCACAGGCGCGTCCACCACATGGGGCGTCGCCATGCGCCGTCCCGCACCCCGGTGACGATGCGGAAGACATTCCAAGCGTTCCACACCAGCCATGCGGCGAGTGCGACCGTGACCGTAAGGAGTGCTACTGCCTTCATGCCTTGATTTCTGTTCCGTGTTCTCTGTCCCGCGTTCCGTGATCCGCGCTTGCCGGCGGACCGGTCAGCGGATGCGTGCCGCCCTCAGGTACTTCTCGTGGTTCCTCTTGTACACGGAGAACTTCTTCTTCTCCGTTCCCATGCGGGCGAGCAGCGCGTCCACGAAACCCTGCTCGAAGTTGCTGAGCTTGTCGAAGCCGCCGGGCAGGTTCTGGTAGTCGGACGGGAGCACCACCCCGGCACCGGTGATGAGGTAGGCCTGGGCGACCGAGAGGGTGCTGTCCACCGCCGTGAGGGCGTTGTGGGCGCTGGTCCTGCAGTCCGTGGCGTTGCCCCAGCGCTGCGTGAAGTAGCTGTTGAAGCGGGTCAGGCCGCCACCGCCGTTGTAGTGGTCCTTCGCCGCGTCGACGATGGTCTTGCCGCCGCGCACGGCCCGCGCGAGGAGATAGCCGTCGGCGTCCTCGATCAGGTCGTTGAAGCCGAAGGACGAGGCGACGCCGGGAACGGCGAGCTTGTCGTGCGCGAACTTCAGGGGATCGGCGTACTGCTGCTCGGAGTTGCGCCAGTCGGCCCAGAACGTCATCAGGTCACCGGCCCAGCCGCCGACGTCGCCGCCGTTCGCGGACTTCTTGTTGTCCGGCTGGTCCGTCAGCAGGTGTGCGTTGGCCGTGGCCATCATGTGCTCGGAGCCGAGCTGGTAGCCGGTGAAGGGGTCGGTGAAGGACTCCTTGATGCTCATTCCCTTGGAATCGCAGTAGTCGACGAATCCCGAGTCGTATGAGCCGATGAGGTACCACCAGCCGAGCTTGTTGGCCGTGCCCTTGTTGCCGTAGGCCTCGTGGCGAATGTACTCCATGACCAGCTGGCTGCGCTTTTGGCCGGTGGCCCCGTACGAGCCCGCCAGGTCGTACAGCTTCTGCAGGTAGGCGATGAAGTCGTCCGCGGGGCCGCCCTTGTCGTTGACCGACGACACACCCTGGTCGAGCCCTGAGACGACGTCACGGTCCAGGTCGAACGCGTCGGAGCCGTTGGTGACCCGGAACTCCTTGATCTGGTTGAAGGACCAGTTCCGGGGGATGGGGAAACCGAGGTTGCCGGAGAATCCCCAGGACATGCCGGAGACGAAGGAGAAGCGCGCGTACGTCTTGTTGCTGACGATCGTGCACACGTTGCGCGACCCGTACACGCCGTGGGTGTACTTCTTCCCCTGGCTGGCCAGTGCGGCCTGCACGCCCTGGAAGTACGGCACGACGGCGCTCAGGATCTGCTCGCCCGTCGCGTCGTAGTCGACGGCGAAGTAGATGGTGGTGCCCCGGTTGAAGCCGTAGTCGGAGGCGTGCTTGTGCGCGTTGAGGCCGTGCTGGTAGCCGTTGGTGTACGTGAAGTCGGCCAGCTGGCGGGCGTTGTCCTGGTAGATCGGGAACACCTTCAGACCACTGCTGAAGATGGTGTCGAGCTCGCCCGGCTTGATCTCCTTGTCGAGCGTCGAGTTCGGCGGGTCGTAGATGTAGCGGCCGACGTACCGGTAGCCGTTGGCGTACAACCACTTGGCGCGGGACGCGGTGATCTCGAAACGGGTGTCGCAGCCGTTCGCGAAGCGGTCGGGGTCGCCCATCGAGACCAGGAGCTGTGCCCACGTCTCGTAGTCACCGGTGCTGTTGACGGTCAGCTTGTTGAAATCCTGGAAGAACTTGACCCAGTCGGCGAGGCCCGAGTCGAAGCTGGACCGCCAGGTCGTCGTGACCGGGTTGTCGTCGCTGGCGTACGTCGGTGAGTTGAACAGGCACGCGGCGGAGAAGAGCTGGACGAAGACCCCGGAGTCGCCCTGCGAGAGGGTGTGGGACTTCAGGCCCGCCTGGGTGGCCGGGCCGAAGGCGCCGTTCGGTTCGGCGATGCCCATCTCGTACTGGAGGGCGATCATCAGCGACTTCTGGACGTCACGCGAGTAGATGCCGTCGCAGGGGCCGATGTTGTAGGCGCTGCGGTTCCAGTAACGGCCGTTGAGCCACTGCTGGATCGAGCGGATGCCGTCGGTGCCGCCGGCCACCACGACGTAGGCGTCCATGTTGAGGATGGCCTTGGCTATCTTGGCGTTGATGACGCCTTCGCCGCCGATGCCCATGTTGCCGCGGAGCTTCTGGACGGCGTCGCGGGTGACACCGGTGAACCAGCCCTCGCTGCCCGGCTCGACCGCCCAGTAGCCCTTGCACCACAGGCCGTACTGGAGGATGGCGACGATGTTGCGGTTCTTGTCCCACTGGAAGCCGATGTCACCGAGGGCTTCGAGCTTGGCGTAGGTACCAGGGCCGAGAGACGCCACGACCGGGCTGATGCCCAGTTCGTGCTGGAGGCCCATGATGAGGGAGTACACGGTCCCCCAGCCGCTGTGGCCGTCCTCCGGACAGGCGACGTAGCCGGCGACACTGCCGTAGGTGGAGTTCACCCACTTCTGGGCTCGGAGAACTTGTTCGTCTGCCACGGCAGATTCCTCTCGTGTGGACACGCGTGTGGGTGCGCGTGTGCGTAGGCGTGTGGGTACGCAGGTACGGGTGTCGTCGGCGCCGCGGCACCTCGGGCTGGGTACGAGTGGCGCGCCAGGACGGTTACGGGCCTGCGAGCAGGCCCGTAGGCGAGGCCGAGGACCAGGGCCGCGCCGAGGCTCGGCCGAGGACCGGCGTCCGCTGCGCCGAGGGACGTTCCGGCGATGCCGCCGAGCAGCCCGGGCGCCGCCGCCTCGGTCGGGAACCGCAACGGTGATGTGCCTGGCGCACGCCGGGTCGCGGGCGGACGCCGCATTGTCCGGCGCGTGCCGGCCCTTGCCCCCGCTTCCGAGGCCGCAGTGCTTCAGGGGCTTCGGCTCGCACCTTCCCCGCCTGCGCCGAAGTCGGTGGTCCGGTGGTCACCGGCCGGGTTGCGGATTCAGGGCACGCCGAAAAAGCACACGAAAACAGATGCCGAAAACCACGCCTGACCGTCAGGACGCACAGGCGGGTCAAGGACGATGAATTCGGAGCGCACAGCCCACACGAGCGCAGGGCCGGGAATCAATGCGGTGGCGACCGGAGGTCGCGGTCAAAATGAAGCCAGGTCAGCCGTCGTCGCAGCCGTCGAGATCGGCACGGAACACGGACATGGTTCTCCCCCGAAAGTCTGTATCGACGCAGAGTCTCCGACCTCGGGGTTGGTCACGCCCCTACAAGTGAAGACGGCGGGACTTTAACCATTCAATTCTTCACAAGCAACACCCGGAAACGACACGACCTCCGCGGTGGCATCAATAGGTAGCCCCCCTGCCCGACAACCTTTGATTTATGCCTGAAAAACATGGATGACGACCTATTTGCGGGTCACTCTCCGCGACAGCCACCAAGGGTGTGACATGTGCCACGCGCACGCCCAGCAGGCCGCAAGCAGGCGCGGCCACACTCACAACGCCTGAGGCGGTGAACCGAGTTGACGGTGAGTCATGAGGAGCGGCGCCTGAGCCCGACCGTGGCCCCAGGTGTGCCTCAGCCGCAGTGGATCGCCCCGCATGTCACCGTCGTCGTGCCGTTCGCCGTTCGCCGTTCGTACGGAGAGTTTGCCTCCGCCGAGGCCGCCGATGTCGAATCTGCCGGACTTGTCGGTGGGGACGGTGCCCGTGGCGGAGCCGGTGTAGGTGACCTTTGTGTCGGCCGGGAAGCCCTCGCCCCAGAGGTGGTACCTGCCATCGTTCAACCCGCCTTCGGGGACGCCGATGCGAAAGGGGGGCGTGGCACTTCGGCCGCCCGCAGCACGGTCGCACGGGACACCGTGGGGGCCCTCGGCCGGCTCACGCCGTACCTGTGCCTACAGGCTGGCCTTCGGGTCGTCGCTCGGCATCTCACGCCGGGCGCTTGCGGGACGCCGTCTTCTTCGCCGTCGCCTTGGGCGTCGTCTTCGCCGTCGTCTTCTTTCCGGCCGTGGCCGGCTTCGGCGTGCTCTTCGGCTCGGTCGTCCTCTTCGTTCCCTGCGTCTCCTTCGACGTGGACTTCCGTGCCGTCGTCTTCTTGGCGGAAGCCGTCTTCTTCGCCGTGGACGCCGACTTCTGGCCGCTCGTCTCCTTGGGCGCGGTCCGGCGGCGCGGGAGGGATCTGACCTCGGCCTCCCCGGCCGGCTCCGTGCCGCGGGACTCGCGGGCGGCGCGCACGCTGTTCTCCAGGGCCGCCATCAGGTCGAGCACCTTGCCGCCGGCCGCCGGTTCCGGGGTCTCGGGCAGTGCCTCGCCGGAGGCCTTGGCCGCGATGACCTCCTCCAGGGCCTGGCGGTACTCGTCGTGCAGGTCCTCCAGGTCGACCTCGCCGAGGGTGTCCATCAGGGCGTCCGCGAGGTCGAGTTCCTTGTCGCGGATGGTGACGTCGGCGTCCGGGGCGACGGCCTCGGGAGCGCGGACCTCGTCCGGCCACAGCAGGGCGTGCATGGCGATGGCCTCGCCGATCACCCGCAGCATGCCGAGGCGTTCCCGGCCGCGCAGTGCGAACTTCGCGACGGCGACCCTGTCGCTGCGCTTGAGTGCCTCGCGCAGCAGGGTGTACGGCTTGGCGGCGGGGGCTCCGCCCGCCGCCAGGTAGTAGGGGGTGCCCATCTGGAGCGGGTCGATTCGGTCGGCCGGCAGGAAGGCGACGATCTCGATCGTGCGGGCGGTCGGGATGGGCAGGTGGGAGAGGTCCTCGTCGCTGATGGGGATGATCGTGCCGTCCGCGTCCTCGTACCCCTTGCCGATCTCGGCCTGGCTGACCTCGCGGTCCTCCAGTTCGCACACCTTGCGGTAGCGGATGCGGCCGTTGTCCTCGGTGTGGATCTGGCGGAAGGCGATCGAGTGGCTCTCGGTCGCGTTGACCAGCTTGACCGGGATGCTGACTAGCCCGAAGGAGATCGCGCCGTTCCATATCGACCGCACGTGCCGCACCCTCCCTTTGCCGATTTTCATGTTTTGTCTGGGATTGTCATCCTATGACGCCTATCACAGAGGTGGAGGGGCGACGGGTCGCGCTCAGCAACCTGGCGAAGGTGCTGTACCCGGAGACCGGCTTCACCAAGGGGGAGCTGCTGCACTACTACGCGACCGTCGCCGGGGTCCTGCTGCCGCACCTGCGCGACCGTGCGGTGTCCTTCCTGCGCTATCCGGACGGCCCCGAGGGCCAGCTGTTCTTCACCAAGAACGTGCCGCCGGGTACGCCCGAGTGGGTCACCACGGCCGAGGTCCCCCGGTCGTCGGCGGACAGTCCCGCCCGGATGGTGGTGCTTCAGGACCTGCCGAGCCTGGTCTGGGCGGCGAACCTGGTCACCGAGCTCCACACCCACCAGTGGCTGGTGCAGTCCCCCGACGAGGCCGACCGGCTGGTCTTCGACCTCGACCCCGGGGCGCCGGCCACGATCGTGGACTGCTGCGAGGTCGCCCTGTGGCTCCGGGAGCGGCTGGCGGCGGACGGGATCGAGGCGTACCCGAAGACGGCGGGTTCCAAGGGGCTGCACCTGCTGGCGTCCGTGCGGGGCTCGTCCTCCGAGCGGACGAGCGAGTACGCGAAGGCGCTCGCGGTGGAGGCCGAGCGGGCGATGCCGCGGCTGGTGGTGCACCGGATGACCAAGAGCCTCAGGCCGGGGAAGGTGTTCGTGGACTGGAGCCAGAACGCGGCCCGCAAGACCACGGCGACCCCCTACACCGTGCGCGCCCGCCGGGCCCCGCTGGTCTCCGCGCCGGTCACCTGGGAGGAGGTCGCGGAGTGCCGGTCACCCGGACGGCTGGAGTTCCTCGCCGAGGACGTCGCCCCACGCCTCCAGGACCACGGCGACCTGCTGGCCCCGCTGCTGGACCCGGACCACGCGGCACCCTTGCCCTGAGCAACGGGCTTCCGGGGACCATGAGCAACCGGCTTCCGGCGCCCCTGAGCAGCGGGCTTGCCAGGCTCCCGAGCTGCGCGCCCCTCGGGAGGCCCCGAGCAACGAGCCCCCTGGAGACCCGGAGCAACGGCTCGTGGCAGACGCCGGGCAACGGACCCCGGGAGACCCTGAGCATCAGCCCCCGGGAAACCTCTGTGAACCGGCCCCAGAAGTGCGCAGCACCCCGCCCCGCTCCGCCCGGACCCCGTCGGGGAACCCCCGATCTCCCCCAGCTCCCTCAGACCCTCCCCCACGTCCCCCGGTCCCGGGCCATCGCGTGCAGTGCCTCCACGTCCGCCGGCTTCAGTACGCCGCCCAGCCGGGCCAGGCCCGCCAGCTCGGTGTCCGTGAGGATGCGGGTGCCGCGCGGCTCGGCCGTGACGGTCACCTCGGCGGGGCCGGTCAGCGCCAGGACCGGGTGGACCTCGGCGGTGAGGGCGTGGGTGGCGCGGTCGGCCAGGGCGCGCAGGCGGCGCAGCAGCGGCTCGGCCTCGTGGCGGCCCACGGTGACCATCGGGTCGGCGACCCGGACGCGGGCCTTGCGGGCGTACAGGGCGTGCACGGCGTACAGGCCGCCGGGGCCGATCAGCAGATGGTGGATGCGGTCGCCGCCGGGCAGCGGTACGGAGTGCAGGGCGCGCCAGCCGGCGCCCTCCAGCCGGTCGAGGGCGTCGCCGACGGCCTGCTCGGCGGTCAGGGCGCGCCGGCGCGGGTCGGGGCGCAGCCGGTGGGTGGGGCCGGGATCGCGGTCGAGGGCGACCAGCAGGGCCTCGCCGGGGCGGTTGGGCGCCAGGTCGTCGTCCGGGTGCAGGCTGAGCCGGGCGAGTTCGGCCGGCGTCGGGACCGGTGGCGGGCCCACGGTCACCGGGCCGGTCAGGAAGGGCCGCAGGACGCGGAGGACGCCCTCCCTGTCGTCCTCGGCGAGCAGGTTGACCCGGCCGTTCTCGCGGTCGTACCAGGCGGCGTTGCTTCCGTCCGGGCGGCAGACGTACAGCCGCTCCCGGCCCTGCCGAAAGGCCGGCACCACGCGCAGTCCGCTCATGCGCCATCACCCCTCGACCATGGGAACAGGCGGGGTGCTCCCGGGGCAAGAGCGGTTACCTTGGAGGACGGCCCTGTGCGGGGGAGTTGGGGAGGCGCCGTTGCGGACCCGCGGGAAGCAGCCCGAGGTACCGGCTCCGGAGAGCCCGTGGAACGAGATCGTGCCCGGCCTGTGGATGGGCGGGCACGAGTTCCGGGGCCGTTCGGGCCGTCTGGAGTTCGTGGTCGTGCGCGACGAGTTCGATGTGGTGCAGACCCTGCTGCGGCTGCCGGGGTACGGCCCGGACGTGGGTGTCGAGCACCATGTGTGGCCGATACCGGACGGTCCGCTGGACGGGACGCAGCTCGCCGGGGTGATGCGGCTGGCGCGGGCGGTGAACGAGGCGCTGGACGCGGGCCGCCGGGTGCTCGTGCGCTGCTACCACGGCTACAACCGTTCGGGGCTGGTCGTCGCGCACGCGCTGGTCCAGCGGGGTGGTACGGCCGACGAGGCCATCCGGCTGATCCGGGCGCGGCGCTCGGCGTGGGCGCTGCACAACCAGTTGTTCGTGGAGTACCTGCGCGCGGGGTTGCACACCGTGCGGCTGCTGGAGGAACTGGCCGAGTAGCCTCTTTCCAGGGCCGCACCCAGGTGCGCATTGAGGACTTTCCTAAGAATCTACGAATAGCAGAATCAACCCATACTTCTGTACGAATCTACGAATTAAGGTGTACGGGGCATGCCCGTCCCCGACGCCCCAGGAGCACCACGTGCCAGCCCGTCGTCCCGTGCGCGCCGCCCTCGCCGTGGCCACCGTCGCCCTGCTGTCGGCGACGGCCGCGGCCTGCGGGGACGCGGGTGAGCTGAAGGCCGCCGGGCCGACCCAGACGGCCATCAGCCCCGCCAAGCTCTGGCCCGACCTGCGGCCGGCGTCCAGCCCGGCCTACCCGTACGACGTGGCCACCAGGGAGATCGTCAAAGGGGTGACCGTGCCCGGCGACGACATCCGGAAGGTGGACCCGGTGGACGTCGTCGAGGCGGAGATCGGGGCGCATCCCGACGACTACGGGTCGAAGGGGGCGTACCACGCGACCGTGGACCGGGTGAAGGAGTGCCGTCCGGGCGGGGACCGGGCGCGTTGCCCGCTGCTGAAGCCGTACTACCGGGACCTGACGGGGGACGGCCGGCTCGACCTGACGCTCGGCTTCCGGCTGTACCCGACCAACCAGACGGCGGTACGGGTCTACACCGTCGAGGGGCACCGGCTGGTGCAGGTGCTGGCCGACAACGACGCGATCATCGGCGTGGAGCTGGCCGGCCGGGCGCTGATCGAGCGCTCGCCCGCCGACATCTCCGGCTACGAGTACCGCACGACCTGGGAGTGGGACCCGGGTCAGCGGGCGATGGTGTTCTCCCGGGACGAGTACCTGCACACCGGTGACGGCCGCACCGGCCGCATGCCCTCCCCGTCCCCGTCGGCCACGCCCTCCGCGAGCGCGCGATGAGGATCGGGCTGCCCCAGTGGGCCGGGACGCTCGCGGTGAAGGCGGCCGTGTTCATCACGGTGATGTGCTGCGCGCTGGCCGCGCTGCTCGGCATCCTGGTGCACGTCTCGGTGACCAACCAGACCGTCGGCCAGGCCCGCGGTCTCGCGCTGTCCCGGCTGCAGGACGCGACCCAGGCGTACGAGGCGGGGGACGCGCTGCTGCCGGGCGCGGGGGTGGATCCCGAGGGGCTGCCCGAGCCGCTGCGGGCGATGGCGTCGGACGGGCGGCGCGGCACGATGGTCTCGACGCACCGGGGGCGCCCGACGATGTGGGCGGCGGGGCCGGCGGTCGGGCGCCGGGCGCTCGCGGTCGAGGTCGACTACTCGCAGTCGGCCCGCACCATCGCCGGCCTGGACAACTCGATCCTGTGGTCGTCGGGGCTAGCCATCGGGGCGACGGCGCTGGTCGGCGCGTTCGCGGTGACCCGGGTGACGCGGCGGCTGCACGGCACCGCGCGGGTGGCCCGGCGGATCAGCGCGGGCGACCTGGACGCGCGGGTGAACGACCCCCGCACCAAGGATCCGACCCGTCCGCAGGACGAGGTGGCGACGGTGGCCGCCGCGCTGGACTCGATGGCCTCCTCGCTGCAGAGCAAGCTGCTGAGCGAGCAGCGGTTCACCGCGGACGTGGCGCACGAGCTGCGCACCCCGCTGACCGGGCTGCACGCGGCGGCCGAGCTGCTGCCGCCGGGCCGGCCGACGGAGCTGGTGCGGGACCGGGTGGCGGCGCTGCGCACCCTCACCGAGGACCTGCTGGAGATCTCCCGGCTGGACACCGGCCGGGAGAAGCAGGAGGTCGACTCGGAGGAGCTGGGGGCGCTGGCCGGGCGGGTGGTACGGGCCTCGTGCACCGACACCGAGGTGCGGATCGTGCGGGACACCCGGGTGGAGACCGACCGGCGGCGGCTGGAGCGGGTGCTGGGCAATCTGGTGGCCAACGCGCACAAGCACGGCGCTCCCCCGGTGGTGCTGACGGTGGACGGGCCCGTGGTGACCGTGCGGGACCACGGGGGCGGGTACCCCGGCTACCTGGTGGCGCACGGGCCGCAGCGGTTCCGAACGGAGGGCGGGGCCAAGGGGCACGGGCTGGGCCTGACCATCGCGGTGGGGCAGGCGGAGGTGCTGGGCGCCCGGCTGTCGTTCGGCAACGCGGTGGACGGGGGCGCGGTCGCGACGCTGACCCTGCCGGTGACGGAGGAGCCCTAGGCGCTCCCTGAGGAACACCGGAAAGGCGGCCCCACTAAGGGAGCACTGCGGGAGGCGGTGGAAACCGGCCGCTCCTAATCTGGCGATGAGTCAGGTTCCGTCCCCTTTTTCGGAGGTACCCCCATGTCCGTACGCTCCTCCCTCGCCCGCGCCGTCGCCATAGTGGCCGTCACCGGCGCGCTGGTCGGCGGTGCCGCGGCCGGTCCCGCCGCGGCCACCGACGGCCACCGGGCCGGCGACCCCTTCGCCACGGGTGTCGTCACCATCCCGGGCGGCATGTGGCTGCGCGACCGGCCGGGCCCCGGACGGTGGGTGCGGTTCGTCCGGCGGGGTCAGCTGGTGTCGATCTTCTGCCGGACCCGCGGGGCGTTCGTGGACGGCGACCCGTTCTGGTACCTGCTCGCCGACGGCACCTGGGCGTGGGGACCCGCACGGTTCATCCGGGTGGTCGGGCCCGCGCCACGCTGGTGCTGACGCGCCAGGGGAACATCACGCGCGAGACGCCCCATTTGGGTAGGTTCCGGGCATGACCAAGGCCGGAACCACCGTGGCGGCGGCCCACGCTCCCCCGTCCGCCGTACGCCTCCCCCGGCGCCGTGGCATCGAACTCGCCCTGATCGTGCTGGCCGTAGGGCTGGTCGTGTACGGCTACTGCGCCGTGGGGGTCGCGCGGACCGGCAGGATCCCGCCCGGCGCCCTGGGGTACGGCGCCGGGCTCTGCGTCCTCGCCCTCCTCGCCCACCTCGCGGTCCGCATCCGGGCACCGTACGCCGACCCGCTGCCGCTGCCGATCGCGGTGCTGCTCAACGGCCTGGGCCTGGTGCTGATCTACCGGCTCGACCTGGAGACGCCCGGCGACCCGGGGGCGCCCGCGCAGCTGGTGTGGTCCACGCTCGGGGTGGCCCTGTTCATCGTCGTCGTCCTGCTGCTGCGCGACCACCGGTGGCTCCAGCGCTACTCCTACGTGTGCGTGGTCGCCGCGCTCGGCCTGCTGCTGGCGCCGATCCTGTTCCCGGCGGTCAACGGCGCCCGGATCTGGATCCGGATCGCGGGATTCTCCATCCAGCCCGGGGAGTTCGCGAAGGTGCTGCTCGCGGTGTTCTTCGCCGCCTACCTGGCCGCCAACCGCAACGCGCTCGCGTACACAGGACGCCGGCTGTGGCGGATGCAGTTCCCGACCGGGCGGGTGCTCGGCCCGATCGTCACGATCTGGCTGCTGAGCGTCGGCGTGCTGGTCCTGGAGCGGGACCTGGGCACCTCGCTGCTGTTCTTCGGGCTGTTCGTGGTGCTGCTGTACGTCGCCACCGGGCGCACCGGCTGGATCGCGGTGGGGCTGCTGCTGGCCGTGGTGGGCGCCTTCGCCGTCAGCCGGTTCGAGCCGCATGTGAACGGCCGGATCGAGGACTGGCTGCACCCGTTCGCCACCATCGAGGCCGGGCAGGGCCCCAACCAGCTGTCCCAGTCGCTGTTCGCGTTCGCCGCGGGCGGGCTCCTCGGCACCGGCCTGGGGCTCGGGCACTCCGTGCTCATCGGCTTCGCCACCAAGTCGGACTTCATCCTCGCGACGGCGGGCGAGGAACTGGGCCTCTCGGGCCTGGCGGCGATCATCCTGCTGTACGCGCTGCTGGTGGAGCGCGGCTACCGGGCGGGCCTCGCGCTGCGCGAGCCGTTCGGGCGGCTGCTCGCGGTCGGGCTCGCCTCGATCCTGGCGCTTCAGGTGTTCGTGATCGCCGGCGGGGTCACCGGGCTGATCCCGCTGACCGGCATGGCGATGCCGTTCCTCGCCCAGGGCGGCTCCTCGGTGGTGACCAACTGGGCGATCGTGGCGCTGCTGATCCGGGTGAGCGACTCCGCGCGCAGCCAGTACGACGGCCGGGAGGCACCGTGACGCAGTACGGCGGGATGGGCGGCGAGGGCGGCCGGCCGATGGGCCGCTACATCAGGCACGCGTGCGCGTTCTGCACCCTGCTGCTGGCGGCCCTGCTGCTCAACGTGGCCCGGGTGCAGGTCGTCCAGTCCGGTGTCTACGACGACAACCCGGGCAACCGCCGCCCCGCGATCGCCCGTTACCAGCAGCCGCGCGGCAACATCCTGGTCGGCGGCCGGCCGGTGACGGGCTCCGTGGACACCCGGGAGCAGCTGCGCTACGAACGCAGCTACAAGGACGGGCCGTTGTACGCGCCGGTGACCGGATTCGCGTCGCAGTCGTACGGCACCACGTTCCTGGAGCACGCCGAGGACGGGGTGCTGGCCGGCACCGATCCGATGCTGTCGCCGCTCCCGCTGTGGCACGACGTGACGCGCGGCAGGAGCCCGGGCGGGGACGTGGTGACGACCCTGAACCCGGCGGCCCAGGAGGCGGCGTACCGGGGGCTGGCGGGCCGCAAGGGCGCGGTCGCGGCGATCGATCCGGAGACGGGCCGGATCCTGGCCCTGGTGACGAGCCCGTCGTACGACCCGGCACAGCTGTCCGGCAACGGCGAGGCGGTGACCTCGGCGTGGGCGCGGCTCAACAGCGACCCGGAGAAGCCGATGCTCAACCGGGCGGTACGGCAGACCTATCCGCCGGGGTCGACGTTCAAGGTGGTCACCGCGGCGGCGGCGCTGGACGCGGGCGTGGTCACCGACCTGGACGCGCGCACCGACTCCCCCGACCCCTACCGGCTGCCCGGCACCCGCACCCTGCTGACCAACGAGTCCGACGGCTGTGCGGACACCTCACTGCGGGACGCCTTCGAGTGGTCCTGCAACACGGTGTTCGCGAAGCTGGGCGTGGACGTCGGGGTGCGGAACATGAAGACCACGGCCGAGGCGTTCGGGTTCAACGACACCGGGCTGCGCATGCCCTTCTCGGTCGCCCCCAGCACCTTCGACTCCCATGTGGACAGGGCGCAGCTGGCGCTGTCCTCGATCGGGCAGTACAACACGCGTGCCACTCCGCTGCAGATGGCGATGGTCGCGTCGGCCGTCGCCGACGGAGGGCAGCTGCGCACGCCGTACCTGGTGGACCGGACCACCCGGCGGGGCGGCGAGACGGTCGCCGGGAGCGGGACGCATCCGGTCCGCCAGGTGATGCGCCCGGCCACGGCGGACCGGCTGAAGGAACTGATGACCGGCGTCGTCCGGGAGGGCACCGGAATCCAGGCGGCCATCCCGGGCGCCGTCGTCGGCGGCAAGACCGGCACGGCACAGCACGGGGTCGGCAACACCGGGGTGCCGTACGCCTGGTTCGTCTCCTGGGCGCAGGCCGAGGACGCCATGGCGCCGGCGGTGGCGGTCGCGGTGGTGGTGGAGGACGCCTCGGCGGACCGGGGCGAGATCAGCGGCGGCGGGGACGCGGCGCCGATCGCGCGGGACGTGATGCGGGCGGTTCTCGGTCTGTGAGACGGGGGGTGCCCGCGGCGGCCGGGCCGACCTACCGTTCGGACATGACGGACAAGCCTGCCTCGCACCAGCTCGCCCAGGTCAACATAGCCCGCCTCAAGTACCCGCTCGACTCACCGCAGTTGAAGGACTTCGTGGACGGGCTCGACCCCGTCAACGCGGTGGCCGACGCCTCCGACGGCTTCGTGTGGCGGCTGCAGGGCGACAGCGGCAACGCCACCGCCGTCCCGGTGCTCGACGACGAGTGGCTGATCGTCAACATGTCGGTGTGGCGGGACACGAACGCGCTCACGGCGTTCATGTACCAGGGTCTGCACCGGGAGTTGCTGTCCCGGCGCAGGGAGTGGTTCGAGCGGCTGGAGGAGGCGGTCACCGCCCTGTGGTGGGTACCGGCCGGCCACCGCCCGGACGTGGCCGAGGCGGAGGACCGGCTGCTGCGCCTGAGGGCGCACGGCCCGACGCCGTACGCCTTCACGCTGCGGACGCCGTTCGCGCCCGGGGAGCCCGGGGCCGCCGAGGACGCCGAGGTCCCGGCCGGGGACGCCGCCCGGGTCAGCCGATCGGCTTGACCGCCTCGGAGCGGACCTTCACGGTGGTGCCGGCGAGCGCCGCCAGGTCGACGTCCGAGGGGTTCTGCGACAGCTGCGCCGCGTTCACGACGGCGACCGTGGCGCCCGTGTTGCCGTCGGTCCAGGCGCACATCGGCAGGGTGATGCTCGTGCCGGCCTGATCCTGGGTCAGCACCTCGCAGGTGACGGTGACGGCGAGGTGGAAGTCCTTCGGCGGTACGGCGACCTTGGCCCCGGCGCCCTGGGCCGCACCCTTCATCATGTTGTTCCGGGCCAGGTCGGTGTTCTTGAACCGGCCGTACATGCCGGACAGCACCAGGGTGCCCTTGGCCGGGTCGCCGCTCAGGCTGTAGCTGCCGACGACGCCGTGGGTGTCCTTGGCGTCCCAGGCCCCGCGGGCGTCGCTCTCGATCTTCTGGCCCTCGGTGCCGGAGAGGTCCTTGGCGAGTTCGTACTTCCCGTCGAGCAGCGTCGGGGGCAGGGTGAGCTTGTTCTTCGCCTCGGGGAAGCTGTTCTCGAACCTGGCCCCGAGCACGCCCAGCGCGACCAGGCCGCCGACGATCAGCACGAGGACACCGCCCACGATGCCGAGCACCAGGCCGAGCCGGCGCTTCTTCGGGGGCGGGGCCATGGGCGGCACGCCCCAGCCCGGGTACGGCTGCTGCGGCGGGTAGGGCTGCGCCCCCGGATAGGGCTGCTGGGGGTACGGCGAGCCGTACGGGCCGGGGTTCGGCGGGGGCTGCTGACCGTACGGCTGCTGGGGCTGGCCGGGATACGGCGGCTGCTGCGGCGGAGGCATGGACACGACGGCACGCTACTGCACCGGGGTGAACGGGCCACCACCGCACGGACCGGCCGCCGGGTCCGGACCGCCGTCACACGGAACGCACCACCCGCCCCGGACGCCACCGCACGGCATCCGCCGTCAGGCCCGGCCGCCATCGCACGGCATCCGCCGTCAGGCCCCGGACGCCCCCGACTCGATCGCCTCCGTCACCTCGGCCACCCGCTCCCGCTCCTCCTCGGCGAAGCGTTCCGCGTCCAGTTGCTCGGCCAGCTCCTCGTCCTGGGCCATCAGCAGGTCCAGGTTGGAGTCGCCCATCTCCAGGACGCCCATGTCGACGTAGGCCTGCTGCAGCCGCCTGCCCCACAGGCCGATGTCCTTCACACAGGGGACGATGCGGCTGAACAGCAGCCGGCGGAAGAGCTGGAGGAACTCCGAACGCTCGCTCAGTTCCTCGGCCTCCGCCCTCGGGATGCCGAAGTTCTCGAGCACCTCCACCCCGCGCAGCCGGTCGCGCATCAGGTAGCAGCCCTCGATCACGAACTCCTCGCGCTCGCGCAGTTCGGCGTCGCTGAGCTGCTTGTAGTAGTCGCGCAGCGCCATCCGCCCGAAGGCCACGTGGCGGGCCTCGTCCTGCATGACGTAGGTCAGGATCTGCTTGGGCAGCGGCTTGTTCGTGGTGTCCCGGATCATGCCGAAGGCGGCCAGCGCCAGCCCCTCGATCAGCACCTGCATGCCCAGGTACGGCATGTCCCAGCGGCTGTCGCGCAGGGTGTCGCCGAGGAGGGACTGCAGGTTGTCGTTGATCGGGTAGACCAGGCCGACCTTCTCGTGCAGGAACCGGCCGTAGATCTCGGCGTGCCGGGCCTCGTCCATGGTCTGGGTCGCGGAGTAGAACTTCGCGTCCAGGTCGGGCGCCGACTCCACGATCCGCGCCGCGCAGATCATCGCGCCCTGCTCGCCGTGCAGGAACTGGCTGAACTGCCAGGAGGCGAAGTGCCGTCGCAGCTCGCCCTTGTCCCGGTCGGTCATCTTGTCCCAGTACGGCGTCCCGTACAGGGTCATGGCCTCCTCGGGCGTGCCCAGCGCGTCGTGCGGGTCGACCTCCAGGTCCCAGTCGATGCGCTTCTGCCCGTCCCACTGCTTGTCCTTGCCCTTCTGGTACAGGGCGAGCAGACGGTCGTTGCCGTCGTCGTACTCCCAGCTGAAGCGGGCCGCGCCGCTCGCGGGCACCTGCCAGGGGGAGTCACCGGGCTCGTTGGCGTACACGTCATGGGTCGGCATACCCCGCAGGCTCACACGTAGACGCGCAGTCAACAAGTCGCGCGCAGGGGATTGACGGTCTTGCTGACAAGCAGTCTCATAAGAGGCGGAACGATGTACCCCGGGTGACGAGGTGAGGGAGCCATGACGACCGTGACGGAAGCGGACGCGCTGGACGGCCTGCGCGACGCGCTCGGCCTGCTCAAGGACCGGGAGCAGGTGGCCGAACGGCTGCTGGTCTCCTCCGCCAAGCACTCCTTCGACCCGGACAGGGAGCTGGACTGGGACGCGCCCTTCGAGGAGGGCAAGTGGTTCTGGCCGCCGGAGCTGGTGTCGCTGTACGGCACGCCGATGTGGCGGCGGATGAGCGAGGAGCAGCGGATCCTGCTCTCCCAGCACGAGGCGGCGGCGCTGGCCTCGCTCGGCATCTGGTTCGAGCTGATCCTGATGCAGCTGCTCGTCCGGCACATCTACGACAAGGCCGCCACGAGCGCCCACGTGCGGTACGCGCTCACCGAGATCGAGGACGAGTGCCGGCACTCCAAGATGTTCGCGCGGCTGATCTCGCACGGCGGCACGCCCTGGTACCCGGTGAGCCGGGCCCACCAGAACCTCGGCCGGCTGTTCAAGACCGTCTCCACCACGCCGGGATCCTTCACCGCGACCCTGCTCGGCGAGGAGGTCCTGGACTGGATGCAGCGGCTGACGTTCCCGGACGAGCGGGTCCAGCCGCTGATCCGCGGGGTCACCCGCATCCACGTCGTGGAGGAGGCCCGGCACGTCCGGTACGCCCGCGAGGAACTGCGCCGGCAGATGGTGACCGCCCCCAAGTGGTCGCAGGAGTTCACCCGGCTCACCTCCGGCGAGTTCGCGCGCGTCTTCTCCGTCGCCTTCGTCAATCCCGACGTGTACACCAACGTCGGCCTCGACAAGCGGGAGGCGATGGCGCAGGTGAAGGCCAGCGGGCACCGGCGGGAGGTCATGCAGACCGGGGCGAAGCGGCTGACCGACTTCCTGGACGACATCGGCGTCCTGCGCGGGGCCGGGCGGCGGCTGTGGAGGTCGTCCGGGCTGCTGGCGTAGCCCGGGGGCGGCCCCGGGCGGGCGTCCGCCGGCCGGCGACGACCGGCCGGCGGACGAGGACGGCCCGGGCGGCGCACCGATTAGGCTGACGGGCATGACCCCGTCGGCCACCCCCGCGTACCGCAGACTGAGCGTCGAGGAGCGGCGAAGTCAGCTCCTCGACGCCGCGCTCTCCCTCTTCGCCCACCGCGCCCCCGAGGACGTGTCGCTGGACGACGTGGCGGAGGCGGCCGGAGTCTCGCGTCCGCTGGTCTACCGGTACTTCCCCGGCGGCAAGCAGCAGCTGTACGAGGCCGCGCTCAGGTCGGCCGCCGAGGAGCTCCAGCAGTGCTTCGACGAGCCCCGCGAGGGCTCGCTGATGCCGCGCCTGTCCCGCGCCCTGGACCGCTACCTCGCCTTCGTCGACGGGCACGACACCGGCTTCAGCGCGCTGCTCCAGGGCGGCAGCGTGGTGGAGACCTCGCGCACCACGGCCATCGTGGACGGGGTGCGCCGGGCCGCCGCCGAGCACATCCTCAGCCACCTCGGTGTCTCCGACCCCGGGCCGCGGCTGCGCATGACGGTCCGGATGTGGATCACGGCCGTGGAGGCCGCGTCGCTGATCTGGCTGGACGAGGACAAGCAGCCGCCGGCCGAGGAGCTGCGCGACTGGCTGGTGGAGCAGTTCGTGGCCGTCCTCACGGTCACCGCGGGCCGGGACGAGCAGACGGCGGCCCTCGTCGGCGCCCTCGCCGAGGATGGCCGAGACTGAGACCGTGAAGAGCGAGGACACCCCCTTCGAGGGCGGCCCCATGGACGGACGAGTGCTGCCCGTCCTGCTCGGTCCGACCGGGCACCCCCCGAAGACGTACCGCATCCCGGTCCCGGACCCGGCGGGCGGCCCGCCCACGGTGCTCGTCTACCGGCGCGTGCCGCGCGGGCACAGCAAGCGGCTGGGGCTGGTCAAGGGGTGGAAGTACGAGTACGACCCCGAGGGCGGGCACGGCGGCCGGCTCAGGTGGCCCTGGTCGAAACCCGGTGCCACGCCGTCCGGCAAGCCGGACGACACGCACGGGTGACAGGGTTGCGCCGAACGGCCCACGGTCGGCGCGCGCCCCGCGCGAATACGTCTGATAATCGCGGTGCGATAGGGGCGGAACACCCGCCCTTACCGCACCCGAGGTGATGATGTGCCAGGAACGTTCCTGCGCCTGACCTGTACGGCAGCGGTGGCGGCCCAGGCCGCCCTCGCGCCGGTGTCCGCCGCGGCCGCGCCGCAGCCGCCGCGGTCCGTCTCCGAGTTGCTGACGGACCTCCAGCAGCTGTACCGGCAGACCGAACAGGCCACCGAGACCTACGACGCCACCGCCGACAAGCTCAAGCGGCAGCACACCGAGGTGGACCGCCTCGACGGCGAACTGACCCGCGCCCGTCTCGCCCTCCAGGACGGCCGTGCCGACGTCGGCAGGCTGGCCCGGCAGCAGTACCAGAGCAGCAGCGAACTCGGGCCCTACGTAAGGCTCCTGCTCGCCCGCGACCCGCAGCACGCGGTGGACGAGGGCCATGTCATCGGCGAACTGGCCCGCGCACGGGCCCGCACGGTGACCCGGCTCGCCGTCACGGAGCAGCAGAAGGACGCCCTGGCCCGGGCCGCCCGCAAGGCCCTCGACACCCAGCAGGGTCTCGCCGACCAGCAGAAGAAGCAGCGCGACGACGTCCAGGCGAAGCTCGCCGACGTGGAACGCCTGCTGGCCTCGCTCACGCCCGAACAACTGGCGGCCGTCGCCCGGCTGGAGCAGCAGGACGTCACCAAGGCCCAGCAGCGGCTCACCACCTCCGGCGCCCTCTCCGACGACCGCCCGGCCACCTCCCAGGGCGACCGGGCCGTCCGCTACGCCATGGACCAGCTCGGCAAGCCGTACGCCTGGGGGGCGCAGGGCCCCTCCGCGTACGACTGCTCGGGCCTGACCTCCGAGGCCTGGGGGCACGCCGGCACCCCGATCCCCCGCACCAGCCAGGAGCAGTGGCACCGGCTCACCCGGGTCCCGCTGAACCGGCTGCGCCCGGGTGACCTGGTGGTCTACTTCCCCCAGGCCACCCATGTGGCGATGTACGTGGGGCACGGCAAGGTCGTACAGGCGCCGAGGCCGGGACAGCGGATCCAGGTCTCGCCACTGGCCTCCTATCCGGTGCTCGGCGCCGTACGCCCGGACGTCTCCCCGGGAACGGGCGCCGGTCGGGCCCCGGTTCCGGCCTCCGCTCCCGCCTCCGAATGACGGCGGGGGCTCTGTGGTCGGGAGTGGACGATCGTCCATGGGCGCATCAGGTCGTCGTCTTCGTGTTCGAGGATGTGGCAGTGGTGGATGCACGACGCCGGCAACTCGGCGCCGCTGCCCGGAATCGACGGCCTTTCAGCTGCCCCCGCAGGCGTCCAGTAGGTATCCCCAGGGAGGGGTGGGCAGTCTGCGCACGCGGTCTTCGAACTAGAGACGGCCCCGGTGCAGCCGGGGCCGTCCGAGGGCGGCCGGCGTCGGCCGACAATGGCAGACGACGACGGTCGTAACCCAGGTCAGAGACCCGTCACGCTCCGGCGACCGAGGCCAGGTAGGCCCCCGTCTTCTCGGGGTCGTAGAAGAAGTTCTCGAAGTCCGCCGGGTCGTTGAACGCGTTGGCGAAGCGGTCGGCGACCGGCTGCAGCTGGCCGGCCGCGCCGATGAGGTTCAGGATGTGCTCCGGCGGCGGCGCCAGCATCGCGTTCGTCCACTTGGTGACGTGCTGGGCGGTGGCCCAGTAACGGTCGAAGGTGGCGCGCATCCACTCCTCGTCGAAGGGCTTGTCGCCCTGTTCGAGGATCGAGGCGAGGTACGCGGCCGCGCACTTGGACGCGGAGTTGGAACCCTGGCCGGTGATCGGGTCGTTGGCGACGACCACGTCGGCCACGCCGAGGACCAGGCCGCCCGAGGGGAGCCGGCCGACGGGGTTGCGGACGGTCGGCGCGTACCGGCCGGCCAGCGTGCCGCCGGCGTCCGTCAGTTCGACCTTCGTGGCCCGCGCGTACTCCCAGGGCGTGAACCGCTCCATGAGTTCCAGGGTCAGGGAGAGGTGCTCGGCCGGGTCCTTGACGCCGTTGAAGGCGTCGAGCGGGCCGCCGGGTATGCCCTCCCAGAACAGGATGTCGGCGCGGCCGGACGTGGTGAACGTCGGCATGACGAACAGCTCGCCCACGCCCGGGACCAGGTTGCAGCGGACCGCGTCGAACTCCGGGTGCTCCGGGCGCGGGCCGAGCCCGTGCACGTACGCCACCGCCAGCGCGCGCTGGGGTTCGGCGTACGGGGAGCGCTCGGGGTCGCGGGCGAACATGGAGACCAGCTCGCCCTTGCCGGCCGCGACCAGCACGAGGTCGTAGGTGCGGGAGAAGTAGTCGAGGTCGCCGACGGCCGCGCCGTGGATGACCAGCTGGCCGCCGCGCTGGGCGAAGGTCTCCATCCAGCCGGCCATCTTCACCCGCTGGTCGACCGACTGCGCGTACGCGTCCAGCTTGCCGACCCAGTCGATCGCCCGCTGGGTGGGGCCGGGGTCGTGTGAGCCGGGGGCCGCGACCGAGACGCCGAGTCCGTGGATCTTCGGGGCCTGGGACTCCCAGAAGTTCAGGTTCAGGTCGCGCTCGTGCTGCAGCGCCGTGCCGAACATGCACTGCGTCGACATGACCCGGCCGGAACGGATCTCGTCCGCGGTCCGGTTCGACATCAGGGTGACCTCGTAGCCGTGCGACTGCAGGCCGAGGGCGAGCTGGAGTCCGGACTGGCCGGCTCCGACGACGAGTATCTTCCGCATGCGGGTGGTGGCTCCTTACAGGGACTACTCGGGGGTTTCGTCCAGCGCGTGGCCGACCAGGGCCAGGAGTGTCTCGATGGCCGAAATTCGACGCCGCGCATCCATGATCATGACAGGGATGTGCGGGGGTATGGTCAGCGCCTCCCGGACGTCCTCCGGGTCGAACACCTCACTGCCGTCGAAGTGGTTGACGGCGACGACGTACGGCAGCCCACAGCTCTCGAAGTAGTCCAGCGCGGGGAAGCAGTCCTTCAGCCGGCGGGTGTCGGCCATGACGACGGCGCCGATCGCGCCGCGCACCAGGTCGTCCCACATGAACCAGAACCGCTGCTGGCCCGGCGTGCCGAACAGGTAGAGCACCAGGTCGTCGTCGAGCGTGATGCGCCCGAAGTCCATGGCGACCGTGGTGGTCAGCTTGCCCGGCGTGGCGGAGAGGTCGTCGGTGCCCTCGCTCGCCTCGGTCATCAGCGCCTCGGTCTGCAGCGGCGTGATCTCCGAGACGGATGTGACCAGCGTCGTCTTGCCGACGCCGAAACCGCCCGCCACCACGATCTTCGTCGCGATCGGGGCACGCGTGCGGTCCGTCTGCCAGGACCTCAGGTCCTCGTCCGGCTCGGTGAAACCGGCGACGAGGGGGGTGCCCCCGATGGAGGCGGTGGCGTCAGAGACGGCGGAGTCCACTCAGCACCCTTTCCAGCAGAGCGCGGTCCGGGCGGCCGGTGCCGTGACCGGTTCCGGTGCCGTACACACGGATCTTTCCCTGGTCCGCGAGGTCGCTGAGCAGGACCCGGACCACACCGAGCGGCATCTTCAGCAGCGCGGCGATCTCGGCCACCGTGCGCATACGGCGGCACAGTTCGACGATGGCCCGCATCTCCGGCATCACCCGGGTGGTGAGGGAACCATTCGTCAGTTCCTTGCGCTCCTCGGGGGCCTCCAGCGCGGCCACGAAGGTCTCCACGAGGAGGACGTGGCCGAAGCGGGTGCGGCCGCCGGTGAGCGAGTAGGGGCGCACGCGGGCGGGTTTGCGGTCGCCGCCGCGTACGGGGAGCCTGTTCGGTGTGGCGCTCATCGGGTGCTCCCCGCCGACTCGGCCTCCAGCGACTTGCGCAGCTCGCTGCGGAGTTCGGGGGTGAGGACGTGGCCGGCGCGGCCGACGAAGAGCGCCATGTGGTACGCCACGACGCTCATGTCGCACTCGGCGGAGCCGTGCACGCCGAGCAGCGAGCCGTCGCTGATCGACATCACAAACAGGCTGCCCTCGTCCATGGCGACCATGGTGTGCTTGACCCCGCCGTACGCCAGCAGTTTGGCGGCGCCGAGGGTGAGGCTGCCGATGCCGGAGACGATGGTGGCGAGGTCGGCGGAGGAGCCGCGTGGCCCCTTGGCCGGGCGGGCCTTGCGGGACTGCTCGGTGTGGCCGGGGTCGGACGACAGGAGCAGCAGACCGTCCGAGGAGACCACGGCGACGGACTGGATGCCGGGGACTTCCTCGACCAGGTTGGTCAGCAGCCAGTGCAGGTTGCGGGCCTCACTGCTCAGTCCGAAGGTACTGGGCGCGGTCAACTGCTTGCCTCCTCGACGGTGCCCCCCGTGGCTTCTTCGGTACGTTCTGCGATCTCGTTCTCTACGTCGCGGTAGCCGGCCTGTGCTCCTTGGCGGAAGCCGCCGAGCCTGCGGCGGAGGGCGTCGGCGTCCACCGTGCCGGTCCGGCGGCGCGGGGCCTCGGACGGGGCGGTGATCCTGGGTGTGCGCTTGGGGAGGCCCTTGCTGGTGACCGCCTCGGCTTCGCCCTCGACCCCCGGGTACCCACCCGCACCACCCGTGCGGCTCTCGGCGCCCGGTGCGGGTGGCCCCTGCGGGGCGTGCGCGCCGTCGGCGGCCGCCAGGTGGTGGCGTGGTGCCTCCGGCTCGGCCGACAGGTCCGGGAGAAAGAGTTCCATCGTCGTCTCCGCGAAGGTCTCCGGCGGAGCCTTGGGCCGCGCCTCCCCGTCCCGCGCCCCGCCCTCGGCCTGCTCGTGCACAGGCATCACCCCGGCATCCCCACCGGCCCCGCCGAAGCCGACCGAAGCCCCGGCGGCATCCTCGGCAGAGCCCACGGAGATGCCCGGCCCCTGCCCGGCCGAGCCCCTGGAGGCACTCGACAGAGCGCCCGCGGCCGAGCCTTCGAAGAACCCCGCCACATCCCCACCGGCACGCGGCACAGCGCCCCCGGTCGAGCTCGCGAGGGGCCCCTGCGCATCTCCGGCAGAGCCGACCGGAGTGTCCGGCGCGGCTCCTCCGTCCGAACCCGCAGGGGTCCGCGGCAGCTTGTCTCCCGGCGAAGCCGGGAAGGCACCCGGAGCCTGCCCGGCCGAGCCCATGGACGGATACGTGCCGGAATCCCCGGCCGAGCCCGACGGCTCGTCTCCAGCCGAACCGACGGAGTCACCCGGCAAGGCACCCGGCGCCGAACCCGCGGAAGAACGCGACACGGCGCTCCCCGCAGAACCGACGGAGTCACCCCGCACGGCACCCCCCGCCGACCCGACGGAGTCGTCCGTCGGAGATGCGTCCTGGAGTGCCTTTTCGGCGAGGGTTACCAGGGGGTCGGGGTCCTTGGGGCGGGTGGGGAGGACGTTGGAGTTGGCTTCGGCGGCTGCGCCCGGGAGGGAGAACGTGGCGGTGCCGCCGGGGGCCGTCGTCTGGTGGGGTACCGCGGCCGGCGGGGCCTCGGCGAGCAGGGACGCCGGCAGGACCACGACCGCCGCGATGCCGCCCTGCTTCTGCTCGCGCAGCTGCGCGCGGACACCGTGCCGGTGCGCTAGGCGGGCCACGACGTACAGGCCGAGCCCGAGACCGTCATCGCCCTCCTGGTCGTACGCGGACTCGGGGTCGAAGTCGGCGAGGCGCGCGTTGAGCCGGCCGAGCCGGTCCCCGGCCATGCCGATGCCCTCGTCCTGGACGGAGAGCATGATCTCGCCGGACTCCAGGAGCCAGCCGGAGACCTCCACCGGCAGGTCCGGCGGGGAGAACGCCGTGGCGTTCTCCATCAGCTCCGCCAGCAGGTGGGAGAGGTCGTCCGCGGCGAAGCCCGCCACGTGCGCGTGCGGCGGGAGCGCGGCGATGCGGACCCGCTCGTAGCGTTCGATCTCACTGACCGCCGCACGCACCACGTCGACCAGCGGAACCGGGCCGTGGTGCTGCTGCACGTGCTCGGTGCCGGCGAGGACCAGGAGGTTCTCGCTGTGGCGGCGCATGACCGTGGCGAAGTGGTCCAGCTTGAACAGGGTCGCGAGCCGGTCGGGGTCCTGCTCCCGGTCCTCCAGGCCCTCGATCACCGCCAGTTGGCGCTCGACCAGGCCGAGGGTGCGCAGCGCCAGGTTGACGAACGTGCCGCCGATGCTGGTGCGCAGCCGCTTCAGCTGGGCCGCGGAGTCGGCGAGCTCGGCCCGCAGCGCCTCGCGGGCGTCGGCCATCTGCTGGCGCTGCCCGACCAGGTGCTTGCGGTCGGTCTCCAGCGTGGTGACGCGCTCGTGCAGGGCCGCGGCGTGCGCGTGCAGGGCGTTGACCGAGCGGACGACCTGCGCGAACTCGTCGTTGCGGCCGGTGAAGGCGATGGGCTCCCGGGCCGCGGGGTCCCCGGGCTCGGCGAGCCGGGCGGAGCCGCGGCGCAGCACCGACAGCGGACGGGTGAGGGTGCGGGCCATGGCCGTGGCGAGGCCGACGGCGACCAGCATCAGCGCGCCGAGGACGGCGACGCGGATCTCCAGGGCGGTGACGTCGTCGTCCCGGAGTTTCGCGAGGTCCTTGGTGCGGTGGTCGTAGAGCGAGGACTCGGCGCCGCGCATCAGGTCGACCCTGGCGGACAGGGCCGCGTCCAGCTTCTTGGTGCTGGTGGTCAGCTCACTGTCGGCGAGGGTGGGCTGGTCGGTCAGCGTGGCCAGGTACTTCTCCGCGGAGTTGACCTCGGGGCCGGTGACCGTGGAGTCGTAGGAGTCGACGGCGGACTTCGGCGCGGTCTCGCGGAAGTCGGCGAGGGCCGAGTCGGCGCGCAGCCGGGCCTGCTGGGCGGCGGCGGTGAGCGCGTCGCGCTGCCTGCGGTCCGCGTCGCTCGTGGTGGCGGCCGTGACGGGCAGGCCGGTGACGGGGTTGATCACCGTACGTGTGGTGGACGGGACGTTCAGCGCGGCGAGCAGCAGGCCGCGGGCGGCGGCCGACTGCTGCACGGCGGTGTCCAGTTCGGCGTACGCGTACGCGCCGGAGCCGGCCCGCGGGGGCGTCTGCTCGGCCAGCTGCTCGGCGAGCCGGTGCAGTTCCGCGATGGTGACCGAATAGGCCTGGTGCGCCTGGAGCGCGGTGGACTTGCCGGTGAGGGCGGCCCGGCGCACGGCGGCGACGCCGTCGAGGTCGGTGCGCAGGCCCGCCGGGGTGTCGGTGTCGGCGCGCAGGTCCTCGACCTGCCGGTCGACGCGGGCGCTGCGGTCCTCGGAGGGTGCCTTGGACTTGGGGCGGCCGGCCGCGATGTAGGAGGTGACGTCGTCGCGTTCGTCGGCCAGCGAGTGGGCGAGGGCGAGGGCGTCCTGGGTGCGGGCGGCCAGTGTCACCAGGTCCTGGGAGTCGCTGACGTCCCCGGAGGCGGTGAGCAGGGAGGGCGCGCCGGCTCCGGCGACGGCGGCGGCCACCACGGCGACGGCGACGATCAGCCGGTTGCGCACATGGGTGGGGCGGCCGGTGCCCACGGGGGTCCCCGGGTCGGTCCCCGTGGGGTCCGTCTGCCTGCCTGTGCGCCGAGGCCGCTTCTTCTGCACCGGTGCTCGCAATCCTGAACTCGTCTACCCAGGGCCCGGGTGGCGCCCCCGTCATCTCGGTGCCAAGTGGTGCGTGCACCCGGTTCGTACGGTTCCCGACCCTCCCAGCGCCGGTGGGCAGTGGTCGCGCATCACCTGACCCGCCACCCGAAGGAGTGAACATCGGAGGGGAGTTGGCGGGCAAGTTCCTCCGGCTCTTGCGGGACCCCCCTGCGGTGGGCCGGTTGGACGCGCGCGGCAGGCTTTGGCAGTATTCGCCACCGCGCTTTCCCGGGGTGGCTCATTCCCGCCCAAACCAGGCGGCTGACCTGCGTGGTCGTGGCAATTCGGCGGCGGTTGCCAGCCTTTGGCGAACGCTGTGAAGGGCTCGTGCAGACTGGCCGGATGCGAACTGATCTCGTTTCGGAACCCGGTGACGCGACCCGACCCAACGAGGACTTCGCGGGTGTCGGACTACCCGCTTCGGGACAGGGTGGTTGCGTGGTCGTCCTGGACGGGGTGACGCCGCCCGCCGGGGAGACGGGCTGTCTGCATTCCGTCCCCTGGTTCGTCGCGCGGCTGGGCGGCGCGCTGACCGAACTGACCGTTTCCGGGCGAGATCTGACGCTGCCGGAGATTCTCTCCCGGGCGATCGCGCGGACCGCCGCGGCGCATGCGGCCACCTGTGAGCTTTCTCACCCGCGCACGCCCCAGGCAACCGTCGTCGTGACCCGCTGGTCCGCCGACACCGTCGAGTACCTGGTGCTGTCCGACTCCGTGCTGCTGCTCCGGTCGCCCGGGGGCGCGGTCACCCCGGTCCTGGACGACCGCCTGGCCCGGATCCCCCGCTCGGCGCTCGCCACCGACGCCATGGTCGACGCCGGTCTGCGCAACAAGGAGGGCGGCTTCTTCACGGCCGCCGCGGACCCCGCCGTGGCGGCGCGGGCGGTGGCCGGCACCGTGCCGCGCGGACGGGTCCGCGCGCTGGCCGCGCTGACGGACGGCGCGACCCGCTGGACGGAGAGGTTCCGCGAGGGCGACTGGGCCGCCCTGTTCGACGTCGTCGCCGGGGAGGGAGCCCGGTCACTGGTCGACCGGGTGCGGCGGCTGGAGGCGGCGGACCGGCAGGAGCGGGCGTTCCTGGGGCGGAGCAAGACGCACGACGACGCGACCGTGGTGTACGCGGAGCTGGACTGAGCTACTTCTCCATGACGCCGTTCAGCTCGTGCAGCAGACGGGCCAGTTCCGCCACCTCGCGGCGGTCCCAGTGGGCGAGCTGGCAGACGTAGCGGGCCCGGCGGGCGTCGCGGACCGTGCTCACCCGGTGGCGGCCCTCGTCGGTCAGGGTGACGAGCCAGGCGCGGCCGTCGGCCGGGTCCGGCTCGCGGGTGATCAGGCCCAGTTCCTCCACGGCGCGCAGCTGGCGGGACATGGTGGCCTTGCCGACGCCGATGTAGGCGGCGAGGTCCGTGGCCCGCTGGCCGCCCAGCTCGTCCAGGCGGATGAGCAGGCCGTACGCGGAGGACTCCAGGTCGGGGTGGACCTCGCGGGCCATCTCGCCCTGGTTGGCCCGGGCGCGCCGGAGCAGCACGGTCAACTCGCGTTCCAGTGCCAGGAATTCCTGGTCTGCACCACTGGGCGTCACCTGTCCGGCGACGCGTGGCACATCGCTGTTTCCGTCCTCGTGCACGTCAGTACCCCTGATCGGTTTCGCGGTCGTGAAAGTTTCTGTCAAACGCCGTCATTGCCGCAGCTACGTAAGTATTTCGCAGGCGTAGACCAACGGCGGCCCCCGGACCCCCTTCCCACGCCGTATCTACGTGCGTAGCTTCTTCAACGAACCACGAATGGCATGCTCACGCCAGCGGCGTCAAACGGCCGCTCCCCCACCTGGCCTGTTCTATCCCCCACCCACTCCCCCCGGAGGCACGCCATGCCCGTGCACAGACCCGGTTCCATCCGTCCGCGCGCCCTCTCCGTGCTGGTCACGGCCCTGCTCGCGGCGGTGTCCTGCGTACTCCCCCTCACCTCCGCCCAGGCCGCGACGACGCCCAGCCGCGGCTCCGCGTACATGGGCATGGGCGTCCTCGCCCACGACGGCAGCCACGGCACCCCCACGAGCGGTGACGCCGCCCAGACCGAGGGCGTGGACGTCGCCGGCTACCAGGGCAACGTCGCCTGGTCGACCCTGTACGGCAGCGGGGTCCGCTGGGCGTACACCAAGGCCACGGAAGGCACGTACTACACCAACCCGTACTTCGCCCAGCAGTACAACGGCTCGTACAACGTGGGCATGATCCGCGGCGCCTACCACTTCGCGACCCCGGACACCACGAGCGGCGCCGCCCAGGCGAGCTACTTCGTCGGCCACGGCGGCGGCTGGTCCCGGGACGGCAAGACCCTGCCCGGCGCGCTCGACATCGAGTGGAACCCGTACGGGGCCACCTGCTACGGCAAGACCGCGGGCCAGATGGTCAGCTGGATCGCCGACTTCCTGAACACCTACAAGTCCCTCACCGGCCGGGACGCCGTGATCTACACGGCCACCAGCTGGTGGACCGAGTGCACCGGCGACTACGGCGGCTTCGCGGCGAACAACCCGCTGTGGATCGCCCGGTACGCCACGGACCCGGGGACGCTGCCGGCCGGCTGGCCGTACTACACGATGTGGCAGTACACCTCCTCCGGACCGACCGTCGGGGACCACGACAAGTTCAACGGGGCGCTGGACCGCGTACAGGCCCTCGCCAACGGCTGACGCCCCGCCGCGGCCCCCTGCCGACCCCGGCGGGGGCCGCGTCCCTCCCGCGTCCCTCCGTGCCTCCTCCCCTTTTCTTCCGTTTTTCTTCCGCTTCTCCTCCGCGCAAACGCTGCGTTGGTGCTCCGCGCCGCCCGGGATCATGCTGGTCAGGGAGAGCCTGCCGAGCAAGGGTGAGCGGCGATGGAGCGACAGTCCACGTACACGGCCACGGCCACCGTCGATGAGCAGGGCATCCTCACCGGCTGGAGCGAGGGCGCGCGGCGGCTGCTCGGCTACGACTCCTCGGCGGTCGTCGGACAGTCCGCGGGCGTGCTTCTCGCCGCCGACCGTGACGCGGTCCGGCAGGCCCTGGCCGGGCGCAGCCGCTGGCACGGCACCGTCCCGCTGTGGCACCACGACGGCCGGCTCCTGGAGCTGGGCGTGCTCGCGCACCGGCGCGGAGCGAGCGCCGGGGACACCGACTGGCTCGTGGTGAGCGCCGTGCCGGCCCGGGCGCAGCCGCCCCGGGGCGAGCCGCTGGAGGAGTGGACGTTCCTCCAGTCACCCTTCCCGCTGGCCATCTTCGACGCCGAGCTGCACCTGGTGCGCGCCAACCGGCGGATGGAGCACGCCCTCACCCTGCCCGAGGCGGCGATGCGCGGGCTGCGCCTCGTGCACATCGTCCCCGGTTCGGCGAGCGAGGAGACCGAGCGGACGATGCGGCGGGCGCTGGAGTCCGGCCGGCCGCAGGAGGTCGGGGCCGTGCTCGGCGCGGAGCTCGGCCGGTCCACGGTCCTCACCCCGCTGAAGGACGCCGACGGCCGGGTGCGTGCCGTCTGTGTGTCCCCCCGGCAACTCGTCGCCGAGGAGGCCGCCGGGCAGGAGCCGGCGGACGTGACGGGCTCGCGCGTGGGCAGCGCGGCGGACCAGGCCCGGGCCGCGCAGGAGCTCGGCGAGGTCACCGTCCCCCGGCTCGCCGACGTCATGGCGGTCGACCTGCTCGACTCGCCCCGGACCGACGAGGAGATGGCCGCCCCGCCGGCGGACGCGTTCGTCCTGCGCCGCGCCGCGCTGCGCGCGGTCCCCGGCGGCACGGGGCGACTGCCCGGCAGCGGGGTGGGCGAGGCGGTCGTCTGCCCGCCGGACTCGCCGCCCGCGCGGTGCCTGGCCGCGGGCCGTCCGCAGCTGTACGACACGGCGGAGCCGGCCATCGCCGCATGGGCGGAGCTGGACCCGTGCGCCGCATGGCTGCGCGCGGCCGGCGCGGGCTCGCTGCTCGCGGTGCCGCTGCTCGCCGAGGGCAGCACGCTCGGCGTGGCGCTGTTCGGCCGGCAGCGGCGGCGGGAGCCGTTCGGCCCGGAGGACCTGCGGCTCGCCGAGGAGTTCGCCGCCAAGGCGGCCGCCGGCATCGAGGAGGCCCGGGCGCCGTCCCGGTCCCGCACCACCTCCATGGCCCTGCAGCGCAGCCTGCTCCCGCACACCCTGCCCGACCAGGCGGCCCTGGAGATCGCCACCCGCTACCTGCCCGCCGCCACCGGGGCCGGGGTGGGCGGCGACTGGTTCGACGTGATCCCGCTGTCCGGGGCGCGGGTGGCGCTGGTCGTGGGCGACGTGGTCGGGCACGGCATCCGCGCCTCCGCCACCATGGGCCGGCTGCGCACCGCGGTGCGCACCCTGGCCGACGTGGATCTGCCGGCCGACGAGCTCCTCACCCACCTCGACGACCTGGTGCTGCGGCTCGCCGCCGACGAGGGCAGCGCGGACCCGGCCGCCGAGACCGCCGGGGGCATCGGCACGACCTGTCTGTACGCGGTCTACGACCCGGTCTCGCGGCGCTGCACCGTGGCCCGGGCCGGCCATCCGCCCCCGGCCGTGGTCACCCCGGACGGCACCGTCCGCTTCCTCGACGTGCCCGCGGGACCGCCGCTCGGCCTCGGCGGGCTGCCCTTCGAGGCGGTCGAGACGGAACTGCCCGAGGGCAGCCTGCTCGCCCTGTACACCGACGGGCTCTTCGAGGCCCGCGAGCACGACATCGACGAGGCGCTGGACAAGATGTTCGCCGCGCTCGTACGGCCCGCGACGTCGCTGGACTCCGTCTGCGACCGGGTGCTGGCCGAACTGCTGACCCACCGGCCCGACGACGACATCGCCCTGCTGGTGGCCCGTACCCGGGCGCTGCACCGGGACCGGGTGGCCTCCTGGGAACTGGAGAACGAGCCCACGGTGGTCTCCCGCGCCCGCCACGTCGTCGACGAGCAGCTGTCGGCGTGGGGCCTCGCGGAGGCCGCGTTCACCACCGAGCTGATGGTCAGCGAGCTGGTCACCAACGCCATCCGCTACGGCCGCCCGCCCATCCGGCTGCGGCTGATCCACCAGGACAGCACCCTGATCTGCGAGGTGTACGACGCCAGCGGCACCACCCCGCACATGCGGCGCGCCCGGATCTTCGACGAGGGGGGCCGGGGTCTGCTGCTGGTGGCCCAGCTCGCCGAGCGCTGGGGCACCCGGCACGACCGGGTCGGCAAGACGGTGTGGGCGGAGCAGTCGGTCGCCGCGCTCTGACGGCGCGCCCGTGCGGCGGCGCTCGCCAGGGGCGCATGGCGAGGGCCCGGGTCTCCCTCACGGAACCCGGGCCCCGCCCTTCCCGCGGCGTCCGTCACGCCGCCACGGGAACCTCGGGCGCCGCGCCGTCGGTCGCGGGCGCGAGCGCCAGCTCCAGGACCTGGCGGACGTCGGTCACGGTGTGGACGTCGAGCCCGTCCAGCACCTCGGCCGGGACGTCGTCCAGGTCGGGCTCGTTGCGCTTGGGGATGATCACGGTGGTCACCCCGGCGCGGTGGGCGGCGAGCAGCTTCTGCTTCACACCGCCGATGGGCAGCACCCGCCCGGTCAGCGAGACCTCGCCGGTCATCGCCACGTCCGTGCGGACCAGGCGCCCGGAGAGCAGCGAGGCCAGCGCGGTGGTCATCGTGATGCCCGCGCTCGGGCCGTCCTTCGGGACCGCGCCCGCCGGGAAGTGGATGTGCACGCCCCGCTCCCGCAGGTCGGCCACCGGCAGCTCCAGTTCCGCGCCGTGGCTGCGCAGGAAGCTCAGCGCGATCTGCGCGGACTCCTTCATCACCTCGCCCAGCTGGCCGGTGAGGGTCAGTCCCGCCGCGCCCGTCTCCGGGTCGGCGAGGGACGCCTCGACGAAGAGCACGTCACCGCCGGCGCCGGTGACCGCGAGACCGGTGGCCACACCGGGGACGGCCGTACGGCGCTCGGCCGGGTCCTGGGCGGACTCGGGCACGTGGTGCGGCCGGCCGATCAGGCCGCGCAGGTCCTCGTCCCGGACGGTGAACGGCAGCTCCCGCTCGCCCAGTTCGTGCTGGGCCGCGATCTTGCGCAGCAGCCGCGCGATGGACCGCTCCAGGGTGCGCACGCCCGCCTCGCGCGTGTACTCGCCGGCGAGCCGGCGCAGCGCGCCCTCCTCCAGGGCCACCTCGTCCCGGTCCAGGCCCGCACGCTCCAGCTGGCGCGGGAGCAGGTGGTCCCGGGCGATGACGACCTTCTCGTCCTCGGTGTATCCGTCGAGTCGCACAATCTCCATACGGTCGGCGAGGGCCTCGGGGATTGCTTCCAGGACGTTGGCCGTGGCGAGGAAGACGACGTCGGACAGGTCCAGCTCCACCTCCAGGTAGTGGTCCCGGAAGGTGTGGTTCTGCGCGGGGTCGAGGACCTCCAGCAGGGCCGCGGCCGGGTCGCCGCGGAAGTCGGAGCCCACCTTGTCGATCTCGTCGAGCAGCACGACCGGGTTCATGGACCCGGCCTCCTTGACGGCGCGGACGATCCGGCCGGGCAGCGCGCCGACGTAGGTGCGCCGGTGGCCGCGGACCTCGGCCTCGTCCCGGACGCCGCCCAGGGCGACCCGGACGAACTTGCGGCCCATGGCGTGCGCGACGGACTCGCCGAGGCTGGTCTTGCCGACACCGGGCGGTCCGACGAGCGCGAGCACGGCGCCGCCGCGCCGCCCGCCGATGACGCCGAGGCCGCGCTCGCCGCGCCGCTTGCGCACGGCCAGGTACTCGGTGATCCGCTCCTTCACGTCCTCCAGGCCCGCGTGCTCGGCGTCGAGGATCGCCCGGGCGCCCTGGATGTCGTACGCGTCCTGGGTCCGCTCGTTCCACGGCATCTCCAGGACCGTGTCCAGCCAGGTCCGGATCCAGGAGCCCTCCGGGGACTGGTCGGAGGCCCGCTCCAGCTTGTCGACCTCCTTGAGGGCGGCCTCGCGGACGTTCTCGGGCAGGTCGGCGGCCTCCACGCGGGCGCGGTAGTCGTCGGACTCCTCGCCGTCCTGCTCGCCGTTCAGCTCGCGCAGCTCCTTGCGGACGGCCTCCAGCTGACGGCGCAGCAGGAACTCGCGCTGCTGCTTGTCGACGCCCTCCTGGACGTCCTTGGCGATGCTCTCGGCCACGTCCTGCTCGGCGAGGTGGTCGCGGAGCTGCTGCACCGCGAGCTTGAGACGGGCCACCGGGTCGGCGGTCTCCAGCAGCTCGACCTTCTGCTCGATGGTGAGGAAGGGCGAGTAGCCGGAGTTGTCGGCGAGCGTGGAGACGTCGTCGATGGCCTGGACCCGGTCCACCACCTGCCAGGCGCCGCGCTTCTTCAGCCAGCTGGTGGCAAGTGCCTTGTACTCCTTGACGAGTTCGGCGGCCTGGCCCGGCAGCGGCTCGGGCACGGCCTCCTCGACGTGGGCGCCCTCGACCCACAGGGCCGCGCCGGGGCCGGTGGTCCCGGCGCCGATGCGCACCCGGCCGCGGCCGCGGACCAGGGCCCCGGGGTCCCCGTCGGCCAGCCGGCCGACCTGCTCGACCGTGCCCAGCACACCGGTCCTGGCGTACGTCCCGTCGATCCTCGGCACCAGCAGCACCCTGGGCTTCCCGGGCGCGGAGCGGGCGGCGGCCTGCGCGGCCTCCACCGCGGCCCGCACCTCGGCGTCGCTCAGGTCCAGCGGGACGACCATGCCGGGCAGCACGACCTCGTCGTCGAGGGGCAGCACGGGCAGGACGAGCGTGAACGCCGTGGACTCAGCAGCCATGATCTCCCCTTAGGCAGTCAACTTGAGCTATGCCGACTCAATGT
This sequence comes from Streptomyces sp. NPDC037126, assembly GCF_055605965.1. Taxonomy (NCBI): domain Bacteria; kingdom Bacillati; phylum Actinomycetota; class Actinomycetes; order Kitasatosporales; family Streptomycetaceae; genus Streptomyces; species Streptomyces sp. NPDC037126. The sequence continues at coordinate 248,347 of NZ_JBVJTD010000011.1, read as the reverse complement.
TCGGGCCACAGGGATTGTTCCCAGGTTTGTGTTCGCTGTGAGCGATCACCGGAGGACGCAGAGGAACCGCAGGTGGGAAGGGTGGTTTCGCGCTCGGCTCAGCGCCGGCCGCGGCGCACCAGCGGCCAGCTGGCGACGCCGATCGAGAGGGCGATGAGATGGCCCCAGTTGGTCATGGGGTCCAGGAAGGCGACCAGATCGTTCAGCAGCGTGCCGCCCACCAGGACGAGCAGGGGCCAGCGCAGCCAGGGCCTGAGCAGGCCGGCGAGGGCGCCGATGCTGGTGGCGACCCCGAAGCTGATGCCGTAGTCGAGTCGGTGCAGCGAGGTCTCGGGGAGGTGCCCGAAGAGGACCGCGAGGCCCACCGGGATCTCCGTCGCCAGGGTGGCCAGGACGTGCCCGGCCAGGAAGACGCAGGCCGCGCGGGCCCCGCCTATCCGCCGCTCCAACGCGGTGAGCGCCAGGACGAAGGCGGCCGCGTACGGCGAGACGATCCCGCCCGCGATCCACAGCGCGCTGGTCAGCAGCACCAGCGCGGGCGTGCGCACCAGGTGGGCCACGTCCGTGCTGCAGTCCCGGTACAGGGCGTGGACGACGACCGGGTCGGCCAGCACCGCGAACAGCGAGGTGGCGGCGAGGACGGCGGTGTAGGCGAAGGTGAACGGCGTCCCGGTGGGAGTCGGCAGCAGCCGCCAGGGCCGCACCCACGGCAGCGGCACCCACCGGGTGGCCGCGGGAGCGGGTTCCACGGCGCCGCGCTGACGCGGCATGCCGTCCAGCAGGTCCGCGAGCGCGGGGGCCGGGACGGCGGCGAGACCGTCGGGGCCCTCCGGAAGGGGCGGGCCGGCCAGGGGCGGGGGCGCGGCCGCCGCAGGGCCCGTCGCGATCCGTTCCACCGTGGGGCGCTCCTTCCGTCGCGCCCCACACTCAGCGTTGGGCGGGCCGCTGTCTATGACCGACGCCACGCGAGAGCGGATTCACAGCAACCTCCTACGCACGAAGTGCGTCCCGTGCGCGCCCCGACACTTCCCGGTGTCCCCCCGACGGGTGCATCGCACCCGTGCCGAAGGTGACCGTCATCCGTAATTCCCGTGTGGGCAAAGCTTCGTTCAAGCAGGATGGGTCCATGACTGCCGTGGACGACTCCCCCGAGGTGCTGGACCGGCGCGACGGCCCGTACGGCGAGGTGGTCCTGCGCAGGCACGGGGAGCTGCTGCAGATCATCGCCAACGGCTGCTTCCTGATGGACACCTCCGACGGTCGCTCGGAGCGGCTGCTGGTCGACGCCGCGTACCGCGCGCTGGACGGCAGGCCGCGGCCCGACGTGCTGATCGGGGGCCTGGGCGTGGGGTTCTCGCTGGCGCACGCGGCGGCCGATCCGCGCTGGGGCCGGATCACCGTGGTGGAGCGGGAACCGGCCGTCGTCGACTGGCACCGGGGCGGGCCGCTGGCGCGGCTGTCCGCCGCCGCGCTCGCCGACCCGCGCACCGAGATCGTCGCAGCCGATCTCATTCGTTACGTCAATGAGACATCGACCACCTTCGACGCCCTGTGCCTGGACATCGACAACGGCCCGGGGTGGACCGTCACCGAGGACAACCAGGGCCTCTACTCCACGGCCGGACTCGCCGCGTGCGCAAGGGTGTTGAGACCGGGCGGGGTGCTCGCGGTGTGGTCCGCGAAGCCCTCTCCGGAATTTGAAGGAACCTTGCGGAATGTCGGGTTCCGTAAGGTGCGTACCGAAGAGGTACCCGTTGCCCGGGGCGTTCCGGACGCCGTGCACCTCGGCGTCCGCCCTGGATAGCGACGGCACGGTCAGTCCCCGTAATGTGCTGCTCTGACGCGGATCATTCAAGCGTCAATCGCAGACATGGGATCACCCCACGGGTTCCGGAAAGCAACAAGCAGGGGCGGGCGATGGAGCAGACACACACCTCCCAGAGCGGCGCGGCGGCGACGGCCACCCAGGGCACACAGCGCCGGGTGCTGGTCGTCGAGGACGACCCCACGATCGTCGACGCCATCGCGGCCCGGCTCCGCGCCGAGGGATTCCTCGTGCAAACCGCGGTCGACGGACCGGCCGCCGTCGACACGGCCGAGGCCTGGCAGCCCGATCTGCTGATCCTCGACATCATGCTGCCGGGCTTCGACGGTCTGGAGGTCTGCCGGCGCGTGCAGGCCCAGCGTCCGGTGCCGGTGCTGATGCTCACCGCGCGCGACGACGAGACGGACATGCTGGTCGGGCTCGGGGTCGGCGCCGACGACTACATGACCAAGCCGTTCTCCATGCGGGAGCTGGCGGCACGCGTGCACGTCCTGCTGCGGCGGGTCGAGCGCGCGACCCTCGCGGCCACCACGCCCCGCTCCGGCATCCTGCGGCTCGGCGAACTGGAGATCGACCACGCCCAGCGCCGGGTGCGGGTGAAGTCCGAGGACGTGCACCTCACGCCCACCGAGTTCGACCTGCTGGTGTGCCTGGCGAACACCCCGCGCGCGGTGCTCTCGCGGGAGCAGCTGCTGGCCGAGGTGTGGGACTGGGCGGACGCCTCCGGCACCCGCACGGTCGACAGCCACATCAAGGCGCTGCGGCGGAAGATCGGCGCCGAGCGGATCCGCACCGTGCACGGTGTGGGCTACGCGCTGGAGACGCCGACACCATGACCGTCGACGGGCGCCAGGCCGCACGGAGGAGCCCCGGGGAGGAACCCTGGGGCGGCGTCCGCCCGTTCTCGATCAAGACCAAGCTGGGCGCGCTCGTCGTCATCGCGGTGCTGATCACCACCGGACTGTCGATCGTCGCGGTGCACACCAAGACGGAACTGCGCTTCATCACGGTCTTCTCGATGATCGCCACACTGCTGATAACGCAGTTCGTCGCGCATTCGCTCACCATGCCGCTGGACGAGATGAACACGGTGGCGCGGTCGATCTCACAAGGTGACTACACCCGCCGGGTGCGTGACGGCCGCCGGGACGAGCTCGGCGACCTGGCCCAGACGATCAACCTCATGGCCGACGAGCTGGAGGCCCAGGACCTCCAGCGCAAGGAGCTGGTGGCGAACGTCTCGCACGAGCTGCGCACCCCCATCGCCGGGCTGCGCGCGGTGCTGGAGAACATCGTCGACGGGGTCACCGAGGCCGACCCGGAGACCATGCGGACGGCCCTGAAGCAGACCGAGCGGCTCGGCCGGCTCGTGGAGACGCTGCTCGACCTCTCCCGCCTCGACAACGGCGTCGTACCGCTGAAGATGCGGCGGTTCGAGGTCTGGCCGTACCTCTCGGGCGTGCTGAAGGAGGCCAACATGGTCGCCTCGGCCCGGGCCGGCATCGCCTCGGGCTCCGGCAGCCACACCCGCACCGACGTCCATCTGCACCTCGACGTCTCCCCGCCGGAGCTGACCGCGCACGCGGACCCCGAGCGCATCCACCAGGTCGTCGCCAACCTGATCGACAACGCGGTCAAGCACAGCCCGCCGCACGGCCGCGTGACCGTGCGGGCGCGCCGCGGGCCGCAGCCCGAGTCGCTGGAGCTGGAGGTCCTGGACGAGGGCCCCGGCATCCCGCGCTCGGAGTGGCACCGCGTCTTCGAGCGGTTCAACCGTGGCTCCGTGACCCGCCCGCACGGCCCCGGCAGCGACGGCGGTACGGGGCTCGGGCTCGCCATCGCCCGCTGGGCGGTGGATCTCCACGGCGGCCGGATCGGTGTGGCCGAATCCGAGCGGGGCTGTCGGATCATCGTCACTCTCCCGGGACTGACTTCCGTCCCAAGTTGACGTAAAGTCCGAACCGGAGCCACAAGATCCACGGGCGTCCGCGCGGGCTCCGCCCAGCTGGACACGTGTGATCAGGAAAAGGCCCGGGACGCCTGTGTGCCGGGCCACACTCGGCACACCCTCAGCGCCTCACGCACATCCGGAACCACGCTTGTTTCCCGCCATATCAAGCCCTGAAACAAGATTTTCGGTGTGACTTACACGACGATGAACGGGCCCGACCTGACCTTCACCGTCTCGGGGGCGTAGCCTTTATTCCCGCTGTCCATCACCTTGTGAAGCGGAAGAGGGCGGTTGCCGCCGTGTCGCCACAGTCCCCCAGTAACTCGAGCTCCCCCAGCCTCCGGCCGGGCGGTGACCCCACGACCGACGACCAAGCCGGGAAGAACCCCGCTGCCGCGTTCGGTCCGAACGAGTGGCTCGTCGACGAGATCTATCAGCAGTACCTCCAGGACCCGAACTCGGTAGACCGTGCCTGGTGGGACTTCTTCGCCGATTACAAGCCGGGGGCGCCTGCCACCCCGGCTGCGGCGGGTACTGCGGCCGCGGGGGCCGCAGGGCCCACCACGGCCCCGCAGGCTCCCCAGGCCCAGGCCGCGCCCGCGCCGGCGGCCCCGAAGCCCGCCGCGGCCCCGGCCGCCCCGGCTCCGGCCGCTCCGGCCCCGGCCGCCGCTCCGGCTCCCGCTCCCGCGGCGCAGGCCGCCCCCGCCCCGGCCAAGCCGGCGACGCCCGCACAGGCGCCCGCTCAGCCGAAGGCGAAGGCGCCCGCGCCCGCCGCGACGCCCGCCGACGGCCCGGAGCTGATCACGCTGCGCGGCCCGTCCGCCGCGGTCGCGAAGAACATGGACGCCTCGCTGGAGATGCCGACCGCCACCTCGGTCCGCGCCGTCCCGGTGAAGCTGCTGTTCGACAACCGCATCGTCATCAACAACCACCTCAAGCGCGCCCGCGGCGGGAAGATCTCCTTCACGCACATCATCGGGTACGCGATGGTGCAGGCCATCAAGGCCATGCCGTCGATGAACTGGGCCTACGGCGTCAAGGACGGCAAGCCGACCCTGATCAAGCCGCCGCACGTCAACCTCGGCCTGGCCATCGACCTGGTCAAGCCGAACGGCGACCGCCAGCTCGTCGTCGCGGCGATCAAGAAGGCCGAGACGCTGAACTTCTTCGAGTTCTGGCAGGCCTACGAGGACATCGTCCGCCGCGCCCGCGAGGGCAAGCTGACCATGGACGACTTCACCGGCGTCACGGTCTCCCTGACCAACCCCGGCGGCCTCGGCACCGTCCACTCCGTGCCGCGTCTGATGCCCGGCCAGTCGGTGATCATGGGCGTCGGCTCCATGGACTACCCGGCCGAGTTCCAGGGCACCAGCCAGGACACCCTGAACAAGCTCGGTGTCTCCAAGGTCATGACGCTCACGTCGACCTACGACCACCGCGTCATCCAGGGCGCCGCCTCCGGCGAGTTCCTGCGCCAGGTCTCGAACCTGCTGCTCGGCGAGAACGGCTTCTACGACGACCTCTTCGAGGCGCTGCGCATCCCCTACGAGCCGGTCCGCTGGCTCAAGGACATCGACGCCAGCCACGACGACGACGTCACCAAGGCCGCCCGCGTCTTCGAGCTGATCCACTCCTACCGGGTCCGCGGCCACGTCATGGCCGACACCGACCCGCTGGAGTACCGCCAGCGCAAGCACCCCGACCTGGACATCGTCGAGCACGGCCTCACCCTGTGGGACCTGGAGCGCGAGTTCGCCGTCGGCGGCTTCGCCGGCAAGTCGATGATGAAGCTGCGCGACATCCTCGGCGTGCTGCGCGACTCGTACTGCCGCACCACCGGCATCGAGTTCATGCACATCCAGGACCCCAAGCAGCGCAAGTGGATCCAGGACCGGGTCGAGCGCGGCCACTCCAAGCCGGAGCGCGAGGAGCAGCTGCGCATCCTGCGCCGGCTGAACGCGGCGGAGGCCTTCGAGACCTTCCTGCAGACCAAGTACGTCGGCCAGAAGCGCTTCTCGCTGGAGGGCGGCGAGTCCGTCATCCCGCTGCTCGACGCGGTCATCGACTCCGCCGCCGAGTCCCGCCTGGACGAGGTCGTCATCGGCATGGCCCACCGCGGCCGGCTCAACGTGCTGGCGAACATCGTCGGCAAGTCGTACGCGCAGATCTTCCGCGAGTTCGAGGGCAACCTCGACCCGAAGTCGATGCACGGCTCCGGCGACGTGAAGTACCACCTGGGCGCCCAGGGCACCTTCACCGGCCTGGACGGCGAGCAGATCACCGTCTCGCTGGCCGCCAACCCGTCCCACCTGGAGACCGTCGACCCGGTCATCGAGGGCATCGCCCGCGCCAAGCAGGACATCATCAACAAGGGCGGCACGGACTTCACGGTCCTGCCGGTGGCGATCCACGGCGACGCGGCCTTCGCGGGCCAGGGCGTGGTGGCCGAGACCCTGAACATGTCGCAGCTGCGCGGCTACCGCACCGGCGGCACGGTCCACATCGTCATCAACAACCAGGTCGGCTTCACCGCGGCCCCCGAGTCCTCGCGTTCCTCCATGTACGCGACGGACGTGGCCCGCATGATCGAGGCCCCGATCTTCCACGTGAACGGCGACGACCCGGAGGCCGTGGTCCGCGTGGCGCGGCTGGCCTTCGAGTTCCGCCAGGCGTTCAACAAGGACGTGGTGATCGACCTCATCTGCTACCGCCGCCGCGGTCACAACGAGTCGGACAACCCGGCCTTCACCCAGCCGCTGATGTACGACCTGATCGACAAGAAGCGCTCGGTGCGCAAGCTCTACACCGAGTCCCTGATCGGTCGCGGCGACATCACCCTGGAAGAGGCCGAGCAGGCCCTGCAGGACTACCAGGGCCAGCTGGAGAAGGTCTTCACGGAGGTCCGCGAGGCCACGTCCCAGCCGGCCTCCGGCCCGGTGTCGGACCCGCAGGCGGACTTCCCGGTCGCGGTGAACACCGCGATCTCCGCGGAGGTCGTGAAGCGGATCGCCGAGTCCCAGGTCAACATCCCGGACTCGTTCCACGTCCACCCGCGTCTGCTGCCGCAGCTGCAGCGCCGGGCGACGATGGTCGAGGACGGCACGATCGACTGGGGCATGGGCGAGACCCTCGCGGTCGGCTCCCTCCTCCTGGAGGGCACCCCGGTCCGCCTGTCCGGCCAGGACTCCCAGCGGGGCACCTTCGGCCAGCGCCACGCGGTCCTCATCGACCGCGAGACGGGCGAGGAGTTCACGCCGCTGATGTACCTCGCCGAGGAGCAGGCGCGGTACAACGTCTACAACTCCCTCCTGTCCGAGTACGCGGTCATGGGCTTCGAGTACGGCTACTCGCTGGCCCGCCCCGACGCGCTCGTCATGTGGGAGGCGCAGTTCGGCGACTTCGTCAACGGCGCGCAGACCGTGGTCGACGAGTACATCTCGGCGGCTGAGCAGAAGTGGGGCCAGACGTCCGGCGTCACCCTCCTGCTGCCCCACGGCTACGAGGGCCAGGGCCCGGACCACTCCTCGGCCCGTGTCGAGCGCTTCCTGCAGCTCTGCGCCCAGAACAACATGACGGTCGCCATGCCGACCCTCCCGTCGAACTACTTCCACCTCCTGCGGTGGCAGGTGCACAACCCGCACCACAAGCCGCTGGTGGTCTTCACCCCGAAGTCGATGCTGCGCCTGAAGGCCGCCGCGTCGAAGACGGAGGAGTTCACGTCGGGTCAGTTCCGCCCGGTCATCGGCGACTCCAGCGTGGACCCGGCCGCGGTCCGCAAGGTCGTCTTCGTGGCGGGCAAGCTGTACTACGACCTGGAGGCCGAGCGGGTCAAGCGCGGTGTCACCGACACGGCGATCATCCGCATCGAGCGCCTGTACCCGCTGCCGGGTGCCGAGATCCAGGCCGAGGTCAACAAGTACCCGAACGCCGAGAAGTACCTGTGGGCGCAGGAGGAGCCGGCGAACCAGGGTGCCTGGCCGTTCATCGCGCTCAACCTGATCGACCACCTCGACCTGGCGGTCGGCGCCGACATCCCGGCCGGCGAGCGGCTGCGGCGCATCTCGCGCCCGCACGGCTCGTCGCCCGCCGTGGGTTCGGCCAAGCGTCACCAGGCCGAGCAGGAGCAGCTGGTGCGTGAGGTCTTCGAGGCGTAGCGCCCGCGGCGGTTCGCCTACAGCTGGGGCCCGGTGCCGAGCTTCTCGCTCGGCAGCGGGCCCTTCGCCGTCCACGGGGGTGGTGCACGCGGCTCCCCGCACCCCCGTGGGGCGCTGTCAGCCCAGGTACGCCTCGAAGTCCCAGTAGGGGCGGACCCGTTGACGGGCCGAGATGGTGTGGGGGTGCTGGGCGCCCAGGGTGCGGGTGAGGGCGAGGAGGGCGTCCTCCTCCAGCTTGCCCGCCTCCTCCGGCTCGTGGGCCACCCGCAGGTCCGCCGCCAGGGCCACCTGGCAGGACAGGGTGAGCGGATGCTCGTGCCCCAGCATGTGCCGGGCCCGGCGCAGGCTCTCCCGGCTCAGCTCGACCGCCTCGGGGATGCGGCCGGTGAAGTTGCGCGCGCCGGTCGCGTTGAGGGCGCAGCCCAGCACCCAGGGATGGTCCGGGCCCAGGGTGGCGGTGAGCCCGGCGAGCGCGGCCTCGAACATCGCCAGCGCCTCGGCCCGCTCGCCCGCCGCCTGCATCACCAGACCGGTGTTGGAGAGCATGCCGGTGGCGACGGGATGCGCGGGGCCGAGCAGCGAACGGAAGCCGGCCTCGGCCTCGTCGACGAGGTCGCGGCCCTGGCCCAGGTCGCCGTGCTCGCGCAGGAAGTTGCCGTAGTTGGTGAGGAACGACAGGGTGCGGTAGTGCTCCCGGCCGTGCAGCTGGACCAGCTGCTCCAGCAGGCTGGCCATCGCCGGGCCCACGTCCGGGGCGTGACCGCCCTCCCGCCGTCGGCACATGGCGAGCTGGGAGCGGGCCTCCAGGGTCTGCGGGTGCTGCGGTCCGAGCACCTGCACATGGAGCCGCACGATCGGTTCCTGGCGGGCCAGGGCCTCCCGGTAGCGGCCGAGCAGCCGCAGGCTGTGGGTGACCGCGTTGCCGGAGTGCAGGGTGTTGATGTGCCGGGCGCGCAGCACGCTCTCCCGCCCGGCCAGGGTCTCCAGGTCGGTCTCCAGCGCCTCGGCGTACCGGCCCAGCATGCGCAGGGTCACCCCGAGGTTGTGCCGGGCGACCAGGGTGGGGGGCTCGTCGCGGCCGAGGAGCCGCTCGTTGCCGTCGAGCACCTCCAGCTGGAGCCGGTACGCCTCCTCGTAGCGGCCGAGGGCGCGCAGGCCGGAGGCGATGGCGCTGTTGCTGACCAGTTCGCCGATCTCGTTGCGCCGGGGCGCCGCCCGGAGCTGCCGCAGCACGCCCCGGTGGAGTTCGTACAGCTCCCGGAACCGGCCGCTGTTGCGGAGCATGTTGCCCTCCTGGGTGGCCAGGTCGAGCATCGGCTGGTCGATGGCGTCCATGAACCGGGACCAGTGCCGGCGCACCTCCTGCGCCAGTTCCAGACCGCCGCTGTACTCGCCGCTGCGGGAGCAGTACCGCAGACAGTTCAGGACGAGCTCCTGGACGCGGGGCTGCCCGCTCTCCAGGGCGCCGGAGGGCCCCAGATGGGGCAGGAGTTCGGCGTAGCGGGGCCAGTTCCGGCTGTCGGCGGGGTTGCCCGGGTCGGCCTCGGCGAGCAGGGTGCGCACCGCCCGCCGGTGCAGTTCGCCGCCGCCGTCGCCGTCACCGGTCAGCTTGGAGACGATGTCGTGCACGAGGCGGTGCATGTGCACGGACTCCTGGTGGGGGCCCATCTCGGCGGCGAGCGGGCCGCGGGTCTCCCGGGTGAGCACCGAGTAGTTGACGAGCGTGTCCAGGGCTCTGGTCCAGGCGGGCAGGTCGGTGGACATCCAGCGCAGTTCCTCGGGCAGCTGGGCCCGCGGGTAGGCGCGGATGAGGCCCAGCGGGATGCGTCCGGGGGCGAAGGAGGTGCACAGGCCCAGCACGTCGATGGCCTGGGGCTGGGCGCGGCGCAGCCGGTTGAGCAGTATGGCCCAGGAGGTCAGGGACGACTGCGGGAAACCCTCGCCGGTGACGGGCTCGTCGACGGTGGACAGCCGTCGCTCGCGCACCATGCGCAGGTACTCGCCCACCTCCATGCCGGACTCGCCGAGCCAGGAGGCGGCCTGCACGAGCGGCAGCGGCACGTCGCCGAACTCGGCGGCCACCTCGTCGGCCTCCCGGGAGCTGATGTGCGGGGCGCGGCGCATCAGGTAGCCGGTGGACTCCGGGCGCAGGAAGGCCGGGATCTCCAGCATGTCGGTGTGCTCGCTCCAGCCCCGGTTGCGGGAAGTGATCAGGACGTGCCCGGTGCCCTGTGGGAGCAGGGTGGAGACGCCCTCGATGTCGTCCCAGCCGTCGAAGACCACCAGCCAGTTGCCGTACGGCTCGCCGCGCCGCAGCGCGTTGCGGACCGCGCGGATGCGCTCGCCCGGTTCGCTGCCGATGCGCAGGCCGAGTTCGACAGCGAGTTCGCCGAGGCGGTCGCGCTGGATGTTGCGGTCGTCGCTGTTGACCCACCACACCAGGTCGTAGTCGGTGCTGAAGCGGTGCGCGTACTCGGCGGCGAGCTGGGTCTTGCCGATGCCGGACATGCCGACGAGGGTGCAGGCGGCGGCGCCGCGCTCGGCGTCGGCGAGCCGCTGGTGCAGCTCGCCCAGCAGGTCGTCGCGGCCGGTGAAGCGCGGGTTGCGGCGCGGCACCTCGCCCCAGATCTCGCAGCGCTCGTCGGGATAGCGGATCCGGCCCGGCAGGGCGCGCGGGCGCGCGAGGCGTTCCAGGCCGAGCCGGCGCAGCAGGCGTTCCTCGGCGGCCTCCTCGCTCAGCGCCCAGAGGCTGGCCGGCTCCAGGACGGCGGTCGCGGGCAGCAGCGGCCGGTTGGTGAGGTTGACGGCGGCGAAGCGGTCGGCGTGGGCGGCCACGAAGCCGCGCAGCGCGTCGTTCCACTCGCCCGGCGGGCGCGGGCCCAGCTCGAAGAACCAGTCGTTCAGGACCAGCAGCACCTTTCCGCTGGCCAGCAGCAGGTCGCCGAGGGAGTCCTCCAGCGGCACCTCGCGCGGCGGGTCCCAGCGCTGCTGGGTGGCCCGGTGCCCGTGGCGCTCCAGGCACTGCGCGATCCACGCCGCCCACGAGCGGTGGTACCCCGGGAAGACCACGAGCACGTGCTCGGGTGCCGCCGCGCCGTCCGCGCCCGGCCGCCGCTGTTCCGCCATCGCCGCTCCCTGTTCCGGCAGCCGCCGGCCTCTCGGGCGGCCGCACGCATAACGTAACGCAGTAACGCCTCTACGGAGCGTCATCCCGGCTGCCGGGCGGTCACCCCCAGACTCGCGTGGTGGCTCCCCATGTGCCGGACGAACTCCCTTCCGTGGGAGGTCAGTTCATCGGACTCGGCGAGCACCGACAAGGCCTCGGCCACCTGGTACCGGCAGACCTCGAACCGTTCGGCGGCGCGCCGCCGCCACGCCCAGGCGGGTCCCGCCCGGGCCCGCCACCACAGGTCCATCAGCGCCAGATGGGCGTACGCCCCCTGCAGCACGCCCGGGACCGGGCGCGGGTCGTGCCGCCAGCCGACCCGGTGCAGGGCGTCGCCGGGCCGCCACAGCGGGACCAGTTCGTCGAGGACGGCCAGCTTGGTGTGGTGCGTCTCGTGCACCAGCGTCTCGGCCAGCTCCCGGCGCTCGGCGGGGAGCTGGGTCAGCACGGCGCCGGGCGCGGTGCGCAGGGTGGCGCTCATCGGCGTACCGGTGCCCGCCGGAGGTACCAGCGGGACGACGGCACGCACCAGCGCGGTCGTCTCGGCGGCCCGGGCCGGGTGGGCCGCGGCGAGCAGCGCGAGGGCGTCGCGCCAGCGGACGGCCCAGGCGGCGTGGTCGGAGTAGGGGCGCTCGGCGGCGGGCAGCGCGGCCGGGCCGATGCCGCCCGCCGGCACCCGGTAGGGGTCCACGTCGTCGAGGACGGCGGTGCCGCCGGGCAGCGTGTGCAGCGCCGACCAGGCCAGTGTGGCGCCGGGCGTCCAGCGGGTGCCGGGTCCCGGCGGCGCCGCGCCGGGCAGCGTGAGGCAGTCGCCCGCGCCGTCGGTGATCCGCACGGCACCGGCGCGCGCACCGATCCGGACCCGGCCGCGGGCGCAGCGCAGCAGCCCGATGCCGGGCAGCGACAGGGTGCCGGACGGCAGGTCGCGGGTGGTGGTGAACCGGCAGCCCGCCCGCACGGCGGCGGCGACGGCGACCCCGCCCAGATGGGCGAGCCCATCCGCGAAGGCAGGGCCGTCGGGCGCGGCGAGCAGGTCGGCGAGCCAGGCGCCGGTGGTCGGGTAGTCGAGCACGGCGCGTACGGCCGTGACGTCGGTCCGCTCGGCCCGCTCCAGCAGCGCCCAGTCGTCCTCGAAGCGCCGCCGCGCCGCCACCGGCAGGGTGCCGCGCCGCCCTTCGACCCGGACCAGGAGCGACTTCAGCAGCAGCATCCGGCGGCCGTGCAGGGCGCCCCGCAGGGCCCCGGTCGCCCCGGTCGACGGCCGGGTGCGCGCCAGTTCCCGCAGGACGCGGGCCGGGACCACCGCGGGAGGTGCGCCCCCGGTCGCGGCGGGGCCGGGCCGCCCCCCGGGGGCGGCGCGGTCCGGGGTCATGCCACGGTGTCCTCGCCGTGCAGGGGCCGCCGCGCGTGACCGGCCGAAAACATATGCCCGGCGGGTCTGCCCGGCACGAGCTCGTCGTCGCTGCCGGTGGTGTACCAGACCCGGCGCAGCCCTTCGGAGTCCGCGAGCACCACGTCCACCGCCGCGAGCACCGCCGGATCGTCCAGGGCACGCAAGGTCCGCAGGTCGACGTCGGTGAGGTCGGGCGGGAACGCGACCTCGCCGGCGTCCTCGCCGAGGCCGGCCACCCCTGTCCTTCGCTCCCCCACCCTCGGCTCCTCCCTGCCCCACGCCCGCCCCGCGCAGCCGCAGTGGCTGCCGACTTCTTCCCGACAGGCCGGTGGCAGAAACCCCGGAGGCCTCAACTCCGGTCAAGTTCGCCCGAGTTGATCCATTCTTGCGTCCAGGGCCACCACGGTGGAGCGATATCCCGCCACTCCCGCGCCGGCACCGACCGGGCGTCCGCCGCCGGTGGCTCCCGTTCCGCCCGCCGGGTCAGCTCGACATCGACCCAGTCGACCTCGTGCAGCGCGCCGACGAGCCGCTGCCACTGCTCCCGGGCCGCCCGGAACGCCCCGCGGGCCGCGCCGGGCCGTCCCATCAGCGCGAGCACGGTGCCGGTGCCGTGCCGGGCCCGCGCGGCCGTCACCGAGCCCGGGTCGCCGCCGTGCGCCGCCTGCGCCTCCCGCTCGGCGTTCTCGTACGCCTGGAGCGCGTCCGCCAGCACCGGCGCGCCCGCGTGGTACCAGCCCTCCAGCCGCACCCGCCCCAACTGCAGCCACACCTCGGCGCGCACGGCCGCGTCGGTCGCCGCGCGCACCGCCTGGCCGAGCAGGTGCCGGCTCTCGAACAGGTCGGGCAGGAAGCCGACATGGCGGAACCGCTGGGCGAGCGCGCTGCCGACCAGCCCCTGGAGGCGGCCCCGGTGCGCGGACCGGGCGGGCAGCGCGGTGAGCGCCTCGCGCAGCACGGACTCGGCCCGGTCCACGATGCCCGCGCCGTCCGCGGCGGAGGCCCGTCGCAGCAGCGACTCGCCCCAGGCGGTGAGCAGCCGGAACCGCCGGGTGGCGTCGGCGGGGGCGAGCCGCACGGCCCGCTCCCACGCCTCGTCGGCCTCCCGGTGCTCCCCCGCCGCGTCGTGGAACGCGGCCAGGGCGGCCAGGCACGGCACCAGCAGCGCGGGATCGTCCCCGGCAGCCTCCCGGGCCCGCCGCAGCGCCTGCCGGGACTCGGCGTCCTCGGCCCCGGCCGCGCGCAGCGCCCGCGCCAGGTCGAGCAGCGCGGGGCCCCGTACGGCGTCGGCGGCCCCTTCCGCGTCCAGCAGCGCGCATCCCTCGCGCAGTTCGGCGGTGGCCGCGCCGGGCCGCCGCAGATCGAGCAGCAGCCGGCCGCGCAGCAGCAGCCGCGCCCGGTGCACCGCGACCTCCCAAGGCAGCGCGCCCCCGCGACGCCCGGCATCCCGCCCGCCCGACTCCTGCGACACACCGGCCCCGAGGTCTCGCCCGCCCACCTCCCGCACCGCACCGGCCTCGACGTCCTCACCGCCCAACTCCCCCGTCACACCGGCACCGGAGTCCCGGACGCTCAACTCCTGCGACACACCGGCCTCGTGTACCGGCGCCACGGTCTCGGGGCCACTCGACTCCTGCCGTACGCCGGACCCGCGCCCGGGCGCCCCGGCCCCCCGGCCGCCCGACTGCTGTGGCACGCCCGACCCACGCACCGGCGCACCGGCCTCCCGGCGCCCCGGCTCCTGCGGCACTCCCCTGTCGCCCACCGCGGCCTCCGCGTCCGGCCGTTCCCCGGTCAGCCAGGTTCGTGCCCGCTCGGTCAGCTCCGGCCAGGGTGGGTCGTCCGGGTCCAGGACCCGCAGGGCGGCGCCGAGGTGGTCGGGGTCCGCCGTCAGGTGCCACAGCTCACGTCGGCAGGAGGCCAGCTCCAGGGCGGCGTCGGCCCGCGCGCGCCCGTCGGCCGCCGCGTGCGCGGCGGTGAGCGCGGCGACGGCGTCGCGCAGCAGCCCGTCCCGCCGGCCCTCCGCGCGGGCCGCCGCCGTACCGGCCTCGGCGCGCAGCACACGGCCGAGGAGCAGGTGGGCGCGAACGCCGCCGCCGGGTTCCGGGGCGGCAGGGGAGCCGGCGTCGGCGGTCACGGCGAGGATCTGGTCCCGGGCGCGCCGCAGCGCCTCCGGGTCGGCCAGCTGCCGCCACTGCACGAGGAGCCGTTCGGCCTCGGTCAGCGGGTCGGGGGTGACCAGGTCGGGCAGGTAGAAGCGCAGCACCCGGGCGGGGATGCGGGCGAACAGCTCGGCCTCGACGCCCCCGCCGCCGTCCCCGTCTCCCTCGGCGAGCCGACCGGTGCCGGCCGCCGGGTCGTGCTCGGCGAGCCGGGCCGCGGCCAGGGCGGCGAAGTTGCGGGTGCCCTTGCCGAAGTGCCTTTCCACATAGGCCGAGCAGTGCTTGAGGACGAGCCCGGCGGTGTCCTGGTCGAGGGAGGACAGCAGCACGTCCTGCACCCGGGACGAGTAGGCGAAGCACGGCTGGTCCCCGGTGCCGGGCAGCTGGGTGAGCAGCCCGCCGAGCAGGACCTCGGCCAGTTCCATGGGGCCGGTGTCGGGCAGCATGGCCCGCTGGACCAGTTGCATGACGGGCAGGGTGAGGGGCGCGGCGGCGAGGTAGACGGCCAGCCGGAGCGCGCCGGGCGAGGCACCGGCGCGGAAGGCCCGCAGGAGGTCGTCGTCGCCGCGCGGGGGCGCGGCGCCGTCGCCCGCGTCCCGCGCCGCCGTGCCGGGGTGGGCGTAGGCGGCCCAGGCGTGCTCGCTGGTGGGTCCGGTGCCCGCGAGCAGCCGGGCGAAGGCCTGGAAGGCCTCCGGGGTGGGCTGGAGGACGGGCACGGGCCGGGCGCCGGGCGGCGGTTCCTCCCAGGGCTCGTCCTCGGGCAGGAAGTCCAGGCGCCCGCCGCTCTCACCGGCGCGGAACAGCACGCCGGGCTCGGCGGGCAGCGCGGTACGGCCCCACAGCCGGGGCGGCAGCGGCTGCACCACGGCCAGCGGCGCGGTGCGCGGCCACCCGTGCAGCAGCCGCTGGGCGGTGCCGTCCTGCCACAGTGGGCCCACGCAGTCGCTGATGACGAAGGTGAGCCGCCGTCCGCTGGGGTCGTGCAGCTCCTCGGCCGGGCGCAGCCGGGTGTGCCGGCCGGGGCCCGCGGTCGTACCGACGAGCGGGCCGCCGGAGTCGTCGGCGTACAGGTGGTGGACGCGGACGGAGGCGAAGGCGCCGGACTGCTGGCACGCCTGCCGGAGTTCCTCGACCATCTGCCCCCACACGGCCATGGCGGGGCCGGTGTCCATGAGCAGCTGGACGTCGCAGCGCCGGCGGCGGCCGGGGCGGGTGACGGGCAGCAGGATGCCGCTGGCGGCGGCGCGTTCCGCGGTGGCGTCCTCGTCGATCCGCTCGTCCCGGCCGCGCCCGGAGGCGGTGCGGTAGCGGCCGAGGGCGCGCAGCGCCTTCTCCAGTTCGAGCAGTCCGGGCAGGGCGCCGGCGGCGGGGGCGCGGACCGGGAAGGCGGTGGGAGCGCCGTCGCCGCCCGGACGGGGGCCGGGGGTCACGTCGGTGCGCGGGCCCGGGGTGTGCAGGGCGACGGCGGGTGCGGGCGTCTCGGAGGGCGGCGGGGACGGCGTCCGTTCCTCGGGCCGGCCGGCCGGGTGCGTGTCCGGCGCGGTGCCCGGCCGGTCCGCCCGGCCGGGTGCCGGGGTGGCGGGCTGGTCCCGGGGCGGGGCGGCGCCGAACAACCGGGCGAGCCAGAGCGCGTCCGCCACGTCCTCGGCGGTCGGCTGCAGCCCGCCCTGGCGGAGCTTGCCGATCAGCTCGCCCAGACGGTCCCGGCGCATCCCCGGCATCGGCCCCTCACCTCGTACGGTCGAGCGGCTGCATGAGCATCTCCGCGATCCGCTCCCGGGTCAGCCCCTGGGCGTGCGGGTCGTGCTGGGTGAGGAACAGGGCGTTGAGCAACTGGTCCGCGGCGAGCACCTCGCCGGGTTCGCGCTCCAGGAAACGGCGGATCAGGTCGGCGCCCGCGGCGACGCCCTCCGTGCCGAGGTGGGCCTCGACCATCGCGGTGAGCTGCTCCTCGCCGGGCGGGTCCAGCTCCAGCTGGACGCAGCGGCGCAGCAGCGGGGCGGGGAAGTCGCGTTCGCCGTTGGAGGTCAGCACGATCACCGGGAACGCGGTGCACGCGATCCGCCCGCCGCGCACGGCGACCCGGTCACCGTCGTGCGTGAGCACCTCGACGACGGGTTCGCGGTCGGCCAGCCGCTCCAGTTCGGGGATCGAGAACTCGCCCTCCTCCAGCGTGTTCAGCAGGTCGTTGGGCAGGTCGAGGTCGCTCTTGTCGAGTTCGTCGATGAGCAGCACGCGCGGCTGCCCGGCCGGGAGGAGGGCGGTGCCGAGCGGGCCGAGCCGGACGTAGGAGCCGATGCCGGGCGCGGCGGCGGGGCCGTCGCCCCCGCGGGCCCGCTCCAGCTGCACGTCCTGGAGCCTGCCTATGGCGTCGTACCGGTACAGGCCGTCCTGGAGGGCGGTGCGGCTGACGATGGGCCAGCGCAGCACCTTGCCCAGGCCGAGTTCGTGGGCGATCGCGTACGCCAGGGTCGACTTGCCCGTGCCCGGATTGCCCGTCACCAGCAGGGGCCGGCGCAGGTAGAGCGCTGCGTTGACCGCGTCCACCTCGGCCGGCCGGGGCGCGTAGTTCTCGACCAGACGGCGGCGCACCCCGAGCCGGCGGGCGCTGCTCGGGTCCTCGGAACCGTCCCCGGCGCCGTCCCGGGAGGCCTCGAAGTCGCGCCAGGGCGGTGGCGCCGGCAACCGTCCCATGCCGTCGTGCGGCTGACCGACTCCGCGGTAGATCCGCCAGTCGTTCACCTTGGGCTCCTCCCGGCTTCGGTGATCATGCAGCGGGTCCGGCCGTACGACGTACGAGGCTAGCGCCTGCCGGCCGGGTCCGCCGAGGTTCGGGGCGTCCGATGGCCATCCCCCGGCCGTACGAACACCCTTTCTTCCTACACGAGTTGACGGGGCGTCCGACGGGCCGGCGGGGTCAGCCGCCGGGGGCTGCCAGCGGCGGCGGGCGCATGGTCTGCGTCCCGTACGACGGCCGGTCGGGCGGATCGAACAGCACGGCGATCCTGCCGCGCAGGCCTTGGGCCCGGGCGGTGTCCGGGTCGGCCAGCCGGATGCGCAGGTCACGGACCGGGCCGTGCAGCCCCTCGGCGTGCCGGGCGCGGTCCAGCAGCCGGGCCGCCTGTCGGTGGAAGTCCCGGCACTCGTCGGGGTCGTGCCGGTCGCGCCGCCACAGCACCACCGGGTACCCGGCCATCAGCGCGTCCTTCATCGCCGCCCGCCCCTCGCCACTGCCGACCGGGCCGCAGTAGACCGGCACGGAGGCGTCGTCCATCGCCGACAGCGCGCCGTAGAACGGGTACCTGCCCCCGGCGCGCACCCCCGCGGGGTGACCCTCGACGGGCCCCTCGGCGGCGGGCCGCCCGTGCAGCGGCTCGTGCGCCAGCGGCCCGCGCAGCACGCCCGCCCAGCGCCTGCGCCACTCCGGGGACGGTGCCCGCCCGTTGCGCCGGACGTCCCGTACGACGACCGTCCGCCGCATCCCGAGCGGCATGGCGCGCTCGTC
Source organism: Streptomyces sp. NPDC037126 (assembly GCF_055605965.1). Taxonomy (NCBI): domain Bacteria; kingdom Bacillati; phylum Actinomycetota; class Actinomycetes; order Kitasatosporales; family Streptomycetaceae; genus Streptomyces; species Streptomyces sp. NPDC037126. Next base: position 230,191 of record NZ_JBVJTD010000011.1, on the reverse strand, counting down.
GACGAGGTCGTCGTCGTCCTCGGCGTACCCGCCGTCGGCGGCCTCCTGCCCGTCGGGCGGGTCGGGCACCAACTGCCATTCGTCCACCGGAAGATCGAACAGCTTGCGCGGCAGGAACACCTCGATCGCGGCCAGGTGCTCGCCGTGGTCCCCCTGGCTCAGCGCCCGGGCCAGCGGCTCCCGCAGCACCTCCGCCAGCTCCTCGGCCCGCGCGCCCCGGTCGTCCGCGTCGACCGGCGTGACGTCCCGGCCGTCGTAGACCAGCTGCACACTCCAGGGATACCGGCCGTCGTACATCGGCGCCCCCACCTTCACCAGCACATCGGTACGAGCGCCCGCCGGGGGTACGACGGCGGGGCCGGGCTGCCGCAGAAGGCTCACCGCTCCCGGACCGCCGGCGGTGAGGGGTTCGACGGGAACGGCGGTGGTCGGCACGGCGACGGGCACGAACCCCGCGGGCGCCTCGGCGAGCCGGCCGCCGCCGAGCGGTGACACGGGAGGGGCGGAGGAGGGCAGTTGCACGGGGTTCGTCACCGCGGACTCGGCACCCGAGGACGGCAGTTGTGCCGCGTCCGTCGCCGTCGGCTCGGCGGCCGGGGCCACGGGACCGTTCGGAGACGGAAGTTGCACGGGGCCTGCCACCCTCGACACGACAGCCGGGTCCACGGGTCCCGCCGGGGGTGGAAGTTGCGGCTCGCTCGTCGCAGCAGTCCCGACCGTCGGATCCACGGGACCGGCCGGGGACGGCAGTTGCACGGGGTTCGTCACCGCGGACTCGGCGGCCGGGTCGACGGGGACAGCAGGGGACGGCAGTTGCACGAGGCCCGTCGCACCGGACTCGCCGTCCGGGGACGGTAGTTGTACCGCGCTCGTCGGCGTCGGCTCGGGGGCTGGGTCGGCGGGGCCGGACGGCGACGGCACCGCCACGGCGCCCGTGCGGGCCGGTGCTTCGACGGTCCCGCCCGCGGACGGGGTCTGCCCGTCCGCCTCCCGGGTGAGCCCTGCGGCGGGTCCGCCCGGTCCCGCGGTCCGCCCGGTCCCCGTGGCCCGGCCGTTCTCTCCGCCGGTCGCCGCGCGTCCCGGCACGTGCCCGCCCCCCGGCCCGCCGCTGTCCTCCCTGTGCTCCAGCAGGGAGCGGATGGCCTCGCCGACCGCCCAGTTCCGGTGGCCGGCCGCCTGCCCGGCGATCCACGCGGCGAACGCGCGCAGGTGGCGCGGATCCACCCCGTCGGCACCCTCCCGTGCGGCCTGGCGCACCACCTTCGCCGCGTACAGCAGGACCGCGTCGAGGTCGACCAGCGTCCCGCCGCCGCCCGGCTCCAGCGTGCGCAGGCCGTACAGCAGGCCGGCGCCCTCCCGCCAGGTCCGTACGTTGCGCACCATCAGCGACGGCAGCCGCTCGCCGCGCACCTGCGCCTTCACGTCCTCCACGAGGTGGACGACCTCGCCGGCCCCGGCGGGCGGCGGCAGCTGCGCGAGATGGCCGTAGAGGCGGGTGCGCAGTTCCGCGGTGATTCCGGAGACCGCGGGCCCGGTCACCGGCAGGGCGGAGTGGAGGGCGGTCCAGTCCGGCTCCGGCAACGGGGTGCCGAGGCGGCCCAGGTGGTACAGGTCGTGCGCCCGCAGCACCTCCCGCACCGTCCGGCCGCCGTCGCGTGCGTCCAGCAGTTCGTAGAGCGCGGTGACCGGTACGGCGACGCCGTCCTCCCGGCGCCGCCCCTTGGTCACGCCGATGACGGAACCCTGCCGCAGGTCGAGCACCGGCCCCCCGGACAGTCCGCCGACCGGCAGGCTGCCCGCGAGCAGCAGGGCCCGCGCGTCGGAGCCGGCCAGTTCTCCGACGGCGTGCCGGATGCCCAGCTCGCCGGTCTGCACGGACCAGCCGTAGAGCCCGAGCGGCGTCCGGGGGCCAGGTTCCCGGTCGCCGAGCCACAGACAGGGCACGTCCTCGGCGCCGGGCACCCGGACGAGCGCGAGGTCGGGGAACGGCCACGGGTCGCGCGGCGCCTGAGAGGGGCCCGGCCGTGGTGCGACGAGCACGGCGGTACCGGTGCCGGTGCGCTCGGCCCAGGCGTCGGCGGCGGTGCGCTCCTGCCAGGTCACGCCCATGGCGCTCTCTCCTCGGCACACCGCAGCTCCCCCCTTCCCCACCACATGCGCGCAGGTCAGCAGCCACCCTGGGGCCACGAAGAAGCCCGATCCCCAGTACGGGTCACGGTCCGTTGCATACCCGTCACCCGGTGCTCCGATGCGCGCGAGGGAGGGGCGCACCATCTCGCCGAAGGCGCTCATGCGGCGCCGGGGGCCGGGGATCCGGGCGGGACGGCGTCGCCGCCGGGCGGCGGGGTACCGGTGCCGCCGGCGGGTGCCGCCGGTTCGGTCCAGGTCAGGGACACCGTGAGGGAGGACTTGCCGCCGCCCTCCGCGATGGCGCTCACGATCTTGCCGGACTGCGCCGTCAGTTCGATGCCGAAGCCGACGGAGACCTGGACGGGTGCCGGGGTGTCCAGACCGGCGCGCAGGGAGCGCACGACGCCACCGACCGTGCCGGCCAGGCCGCCCGCCATGTCGATGACCCGGTCCCCGAGCCCGGTGTCCCAGTAGCCCCCGTCCGGCCCGTCCTCGTCGGCCGCCCCGATCCTGGCCCAGACGACGGTCCCGTCGTCCAGACGTATGCGTTCCACTCCGCCAGCCATGACGCCCCCGTTCGCCGATGGGAGAAAAAGGCTAACTCCCGGGAAAGGGGAGGGGGAGGGGCAACGGCCGGGACGGCTGGTGATCGCCTACTCGTCGTCCTCGTCGTCGAGCCGGGCGAGCCAGGTGGCCAGCCGCTCCACGGGCACCTCGAAGTCGGGGTTGAGATCCACGAACGTGCGCAGCTGCTCGGCGAGCCACTCGAAGGTGACCTCCTCCTCGCCGCGCCGCTTCTCCAGCTCCTCGATACCGCGGTCGGTGAAGTACATGGGGTGCGTCTCCTGCTTGTGCATCCGGGCCGGTGATGGCTTCAGGACCAGCGTATGCAATCGGCCGAATGTACTCGGCGGCACCCGGTGTCACAGGGGGCGAGCCCCGGCGGGACCGGGTGAGGACCCCGGCGGGACCGGAGGTGAGGACCCCGGCGGACCCGGGAGTGAGGGCCTCGGCGGGCTCGTGGGCGCGGACCCCGACAGCCCCGGAGGCGCGGGCCCCCGCAGCCCTGGGACGCGGGCCCCGGGCGACCTTGGGACTCAGGCCCCGGCGACCCTGGGGCACGGGCCCTTGTAGGCGCCGGGGGCGCGGGCCCTGGCGGCGCCGTCACCCGAAGGAGTGCCTTGACTTCCCGGAGCCACGATATATCGTGTTTCTCAGAGACGCGATATGGCGCGTCGATACCGTGTGCGGCCGAGGAGGTCCCATGTCCGAGTGGTCCGTTGCCGAGCCCCAGAAGCTCACCTTCGACACACCCGTGCGCGACCTCCAGGTCCGCGTAGTCAACGGAACGGTGAACGTCGTGGGCACGGACGAGAGTTCCGCACGCCTCGAGGTCTCGCAGATCGAAGGCCCGCCCCTGGTGGTCACCCATCGCAACGGCACCCTGACCGTGGCCTACGAGGACCTGCCCTGGAAGGGCTTCCTCAAGTGGCTCGACCGCAAGGGCTGGCGCCGCAGCGCGGTCGTCTCCCTGGCCGTCCCCGCGGACACGCGGGTCGAGGTGGGCGTGGTCGGCGCCGGCGCGGTCGTCTCCGGCATCAGCGGCCAGGCGGTGGTCAAGGGCGTCACGGGCGACACGACCCTGGTGGGCGTGTCGGGGGCGGTCCGCGCGGACACCGTGTCGGGGAACCTGGAGGCGCAGGCGGTCACCGGCGAGCTGCGTTTCAACTCGGTCTCCGGAGACCTGACCGTGGTCGAGGGCGCGGGCCCCTCCGTCCGGGCCGACTCCGTCAGCGGCTCCATGATCATCGACCTGGACCCGGACGGCCCCACGGACGTCAGCCTCACCAGCGTGTCGGGCGAGATCGCGATCCGCCTGCCGCACCCGGCGGACGCGGAGGTGGAGGCGAACACGGCGAGCGGCACGATCTCCAACGCCTTCGAGGGGCTCCGCGTGCACGGCCAGTGGGGCGCCCACAAGATCACCGGCCGGCTCGGCGCGGGCACCGGACGGCTCCGGGCCACCACCGTCTCCGGCTCGATCGCCCTGCTCCGCCGCCCGTCCCACGAGGACGGACGGGACACCGCGTGGGAGGCCGAGCCGCCCCGTCACCCCGACGCCCCGGCCGACGGCACGACCGACAAGAAGGTGCTCTGACATGCCCCCCGTCTTCGCCCACGGCCGCCTGCGCCTGTACCTGCTGAAGCTGCTCGACGAGGCCCCGCGCCACGGCTACGAGGTGATCAGGCTCCTGGAGGAGCGCTTCCAGGGGCTGTACGCCCCCTCCGCGGGCACGGTCTACCCCCGACTGGCCAAGCTGGAGGCCGAGGGCCTGGTCACGCACACCACCGAGGGCGGCCGCAAGGTGTACGCCATCACGGACGCGGGCCGCGCCGAACTGGCCGACCGCAGTGGCGAACTGGCCGATCTGGAGCTGGAGATCCGCGAGTCGGTCGCGGAACTGGCCGCCGAGATCAAGGCGGACGTGCGCGGCGCGGCCGGAGACCTGCGCCGCGAGATGCGCGCCGCCGCCACCGAGGCCCGCCGGGGCCCGAGGGCCGGCGCCGAGGCGGGCCCCTTCGGGGAGTACGGCGACCTGGGCGACAAGGAGGCCTGGCGCGCCGCAAAGGAGGAGATGCGCCGGGTCAAGCAGGAGTGGAAGGAACAGGCTCGCCGCGCCAAGGACGAGAGTCGCCGGGCCCGCGAGGAGGCCCAGCGGGCCCGCCACCAGGCCCAGGAGGCGCAGGCGAGGGCACGGGCCCAGGCGCAGGAGGAGATGCAGCGCATCGCGCGCCGGGTCCAGGACCGCGTCCAGGACCACTTCTCGCGCGGCGACTGGCCGACCGGCGTCCGCGAGGGCCTGACCGAACTGGCCAAGGAGTTCGGCGACTTCGGCAAGGACATGGGCAAGGAGTTCGGCAAGGACTGGGGCTTCAACCGGACCTCGCACTCGGCCGCGCCGACGGCGGAGCCGCACTACACCGCTCCCGCGGAGGACTTCCCGGTCGAGTACGAACCCTCGTGGACCCACGAGGACTTCACCGGCGAGCCGATCCGCGACCTGGACCGCCTCCTGGACCGCTTCCGCGACGACATCCGCGACGCGGCCCGCGACAACGGAGTCACCCCCACCCAACTCCACGACACCCGCCACCACCTGTCCACAGCGGCGGCCCACATCGCAGCCATCCTCCACCGCCCGACAAAGTAACCGAGCCCCATTCACGCCGGGGCCCAGCCACCCAGGGGACGACGTGGGTTGGCAGGCGGCGGGGAGTCGGCAGGTGGCGGGTCGGCGGGCGGCGGGCGGCCGGCGGAGGTGAGTCGGCGGGGCGACGGCCGGCGGCCGGGCACTCGGCGGGGCGACGGCCGACAGCCAGGGGCGGTCGGGCGGCATACGGCAGACGGCAGACGGCAGACGGCAGACGGCAGCCAAGCCGGGATCCAGGCCGGAGGCCGGGCGGCCCAGCCCTCCAGCCGACCGAGTCGGGTGGGCGGGTGGGCAAACCGGCCGCCCCTCACCCCGCCTCCGCCACCCCCACCCCGTACAACACCCTCGTCACCGACTCGTACGTAACCCCCTCGTCCGCCAGCACCTCCGCCGCCACCCCCGGCAGGACGGTGAGCGCCAGCAACAGGTGCTCGTCGCCGATGTGCCGGTCGCGGCGGGCCAGGGCCACCCGCAGGGCCTTCTCCAGCACACCCTTCGCGTCCCGTCCGAAGGCCGGCCGGCGCCCCGGCCGCCACCCCGGGTCCCGGCCGCCGGACATCGCCCCGGCGCCGTGCACCTCCTCCACCCGGGCCACGATCTCCGACACGTCGATACCCAGCCCCGCCAGTGCGTCCGTGTCGGCCCGGGTCAGCCCGGCCCGCCGTCGCGCGTCCTCCAGGGCCCGCCGTACCGGTTCCCGTCGCTCCGTGAGGCCGAGGGCGGCCAGCGCGAAGGAGGCCCGGCTGCCCTCCCGGTCGAGAAGGGCGAGCAGCAGGTGCTCGGGCCCGACGGACCGCACCCCCGCGCGCTCGCAGTCCGCGACCGCCCCCTTCACGACCTCGCGGGCGTCCCTGGTGAAGCGTTCGAACATCACTGCCTCCCGTACTTCTTGTGCACGGCCTGCCTGCTGACGCCGAGCTCCGCGGCGATCTCCTGCCACGACCAGCCCTGGTTGCGCGCGCTGCGCACCTGCACCGCCTCCAGCTGCTCCAGCAGCGTGCGCAGCGCGGCCACGGCCCGCAGTCCGACCCGCGGATCACGGTCGCCCGCACGCTCGGCGAGATCTGTTGCCTCGGTCATGATGTCAACCTACGTTGACAGGCGACCGCTGTCAACCACGGTTGACATCAAGGGGTGGAAAAAGGCGGGCCCGGCACCCCGGACCCGCCGTACACGCCCCGCAGAGGGGGACGTCAGGAGTTGGTGAGCACGATCTTCCCGAACTGCTCCCCGGACGCCAGCCGTTCGAAGCCCTCCCGGGCCCGGTCCATCGGCAGCATCTCGTCGATGACGGGCCGCACCCCCGTCGCGGCGCAGAAGGAGAGCAGGTCCTCCAGCTCGTCCTTGGTGCCCATGGTGGAGCCGACCACCTTCAGTTCGAGGAAGAAGATCCGGGTCAGCTCGGCGTGCGAGGGCCGGTCCCCGCTGGTGGCACCGGAGATGACCAGCGTCCCGCCGGGCCGCAGGGACTTCACCGAGTGGGACCAGGTCGCGGCGCCCACGGTCTCGATGACCGCGTCCACCCGCTGCGGCAGCCGCGCCCCCGACTCCAGGGCCTCCACCGCCCCGAGCTCCAGGGCCCGCTTCCGCTTCGCCTCGTCCCGGCTGGTGGCGAAGACCCGCAGGCCGGCAGCCTTGCCCAGCACGATCGCGGCCGTGGCGACACCGCCGCCGGCGCCCTGCACCAGGACCGAGTCCCCGGGCCGTACCCCGGCGTTGGTGAACAGCATCCGGTAGGCGGTCAGCCACGCGGTCGGCAGACAGGCGGCCTCGGCGAAGGACAGCTCCTTCGGCTTGGGCAGGACGTTGAAGGTCGGCACGGCGACCTGCTCGGCGAAGGTGCCCTGGTAGCGCTCGGTGAGGATGGAGCGCGGCTCGTCCGGGCCGACGCCGTGGCCGGTCTGACCGATGACGGAGTGCAGGACGACCTCGTTGCCGTCCTCGTCGACCCCGGCGGCGTCGCAGCCGAGGATCATCGGCAGCCGGTCCTCCGGAAGGCCGACACCCCGCAGGGACCAGAGGTCGTGGTGGTTGAGGGAAGCGGCGCGCACATGGACGGTGCTCCAGCCGGGACGGGCCTCGGGAGCCGGACGCTCCCCCAACTCGAGGCCGCTGAGCGGCTGGTCGCGGTCGATTCGGGCGGCGTAGACAGCGAACATGGGACCGACGATAGGTGCGCCGTGCACCCGGCGGAACCAGACCGCCCTGTGACACATGCCCTCTTGCGCAAGGGCACCCGCACAGAGCAGCCGGGCACCGGCGCCCCACGGCACCGTCCCGGTACCCGAGCCGGGGGCGGGAGCGGAACCGACGGAACCGACGGAACCGACGGAAAAGGAAAAGGCCCCGTCCGGACGGACGGGGCCATCTCCGCTCGTCGTCAGCGACGGGCGACGCCCGCGGCCCGGGCCGCGGCCGCGACCGCGGCCGTGACGGCGGGAGCGACCCGCTCGTCGAACGGCGACGGGATCACGTAGTCGGCGGCGAGGTCGTCACCGACGACCGCGGCCAGCGCCTCCGCCGCGGCGATCTTCATGCCCTCCGTGATCCGCGAGGCGCGCACCTGCAGCGCGCCCGCGAAGATCCCGGGGAAGGCCAGCACGTTGTTGATCTGGTTCGGGAAGTCCGAACGCCCGGTGGCGACGACCGCCGCGTACTTGTGCGCCACCTCGGGGTGCACCTCGGGGTTCGGGTTGGCCATCGCGAACACGAAGGCGCCCTCCGCCATGGAGGCCACGGCCTCCTCGGCGACCGTACCGCCGGAGACGCCGATGAAGACGTCCGCGCCCGCGAGGGCGTCCTCCAGCGAGCCGGTGATGCCGGCCTTGTTCGTGAAGCCCGCCAGCTCGCGCTTGACCGGGGTCAGGTCCGTCCGGTCGGCCGAGACGACGCCCTTGCGGTCCGCCACGGCCACGTCGCCGATGCCGGCCTCGACCAGCATCTTGGCGATGGCGACACCGGCCGCGCCGGCGCCCGAGATGACCGCGCGCAGCTGCCCGATCTCCCGCCCGCTCAGTCGCGCCGCGTTGCGCAGCGCGGCGAGCGTCACGACGGCCGTGCCGTGCTGGTCGTCGTGGAAGACCGGGATGTCGAGGCGCTCCTGCAGGCGGCGCTCGATCTCGAAGCACCGGGGCGCCGAAATGTCCTCCAGGTTCACTCCGCCGAACGAGGGAGCGAGCCGGACCACGGTCTCGACGATGTCGTCCACGTCGGTGCAGTCGAGCGCGATCGGCACCGCGTCGACACCGCCGAACTGCTTGAACAGGATCGCCTTGCCCTCCATCACGGGGAGGGAGGCCTCGGGACCGATGTCCCCGAGGCCGAGCACCGCGGTGCCGTCGGTCACGACGGCGACCACCGAGGACTTCCATGTGTAGTCGTTGACCAGTTCCGGCTGCTCCGCGATCGCGGTGCACACGCGCGCCACACCGGGCGTGTACGCGAGGGAAAGGTCGTCCTTGTCGCGGACCGGCACGGTGGCCTGCACTGCCATCTTGCCGCCGCGGTGGAGCGCGAACACGGGATCGAAGGAATCGAGGGGCTCGGCCCCGCCGTCCTGATCCGTACTGTTGTCGCTGCGAGGATTGACGATCTCCGCTGCCACTTTGTTGTACCCCTTAGGTATGCATGGTTTGAGGGTCGACCACTCCTGGTGAGGGGTGGGCGGGCACCGCGTACGGCCCGATTGCGGATACGTACGAGCAATACGCGACGGGCGCGCCGCACACGCGCCCTGAGCCCCGGATGAGGGGTGTAAAGAACCTTCTTACCGGACGGACGGTGCCTGCGACGAGTCCATTAGGTGCAAGGTCACATCTCGGAACCAGAAAGCCACACGCAGGTGACGCGCCGCTGACGGGCGGGCCACCTCTGCTTCGACGGTGTACCCGGAGTCTGCGGAGCAAGGCTCGACGCCGGCTCGAACGGCGGAAAAGCCGCGGGTGGGGCCGTCCGCATCCTGAGATGTGCCGGAGATTCTCCGGCCCGTTGGCTGGATTCCCGCAGATGGTTCGGCGTGCGGGGGCCAAGGGGGCGCCGTCCTGAGGGGGTTCGGAGGTCACCCGTTATGCGATTTTGACATCGCGGCGCCCTCGAATGGCGTAGTCCGAATGGCAAGATGCCGTAAACCCGCGAGGTCGCGACCACCCGATGGTGCGTGTTCCCGTCGACCCGTCGGCAAACTCTTCCCATACGCCGGAGGAACCCACGATGACCGCACGCTCCACCCGTCGTACCACCGCCGCACGCTCTCCCCTGGCCGCGGTCGGTGCCATCGCGGTCGCAGGCGCCCTGCTGCTCACCGGATGCGGTGACCAGACCAAGGACAAGAACAGCAGCTCCTCCAGCGCCTCCACGAGCGACGCCCCGCTCGCCGGCAAGCTCCCGCAGGACATCAGGAGCAAGGGCAAGATCGAGGTCGGCTCGGACATCGCGTACGCGCCGGTGGAGTTCAAGGACTCCTCGGGCAACGTCGCCGGTCTGGACCCGGACCTCGCCGCGGCCATGGGCAAGCAGCTCGGCGTGAAGCTGGAGTTCCAGAACGGCACCTTCGACGCCCTGCTCACCGGTCTGCGCTCGGGCCGCTACGACATAGCGATGTCCGCGATGACGGACAACAAGAACCGCCAGCAGGGCGTCGACCCGGACACGGGCAAGAAGGTCGGCGAGGGCGTCGACTTCGTCGACTACCTGACCGCGGGCGTCTCCATCTACACCCGCAAGGGCGACACGCAGGGCATCACCGGCTGGACCGACCTGTGCGGCAAGAAGATCGCCGTCGAGCGCGGCACGGTGTCGGAGGACCTGGCCAAGCAGGAGGCCAAGAAGTGTCCGGCCGGCAAGAAGCTCACCATCGAGGCGTTCGACGACGACCAGCAGTCCCAGACCCGGCTGCGCTCAAGCGGTGTGGACGCCGCCTCCTCCGACTTCCCGGTGGCCGCGTACGCGGTGAAGACCTCCGGCGGCGGCAAGGACTTCCAGATCGTCGGCGACCAGGTCGAGGCGGCGCCGTACGGCATCGCGGTCTCCAAGAGCGCCACCCAGCTGCGCGACGCCCTGCAGGCCGCGATGGACGCGATCATCAAGAGCGGTGAGTACCAGAAGATCCTCACGAAGTGGGGCGCCCAGGACGGCGCCGTCAAGCAGTCCGCGATCAACGGCGGCAAGTGACCCGCGGCAGGGCAAGCGGCCACCGAGAGGCAACACCCGTGACTGACACTGAGAAGACGGCCGGGGAGCAGGGCACGCCCCCGGCCGGCCCGGAAGCCGTCAAGGCCATCCCGGTCCGGCACTACGGACGCTACGTGTCCGCCGTCGTCGCCATCGCGATCCTCGTCGCGATCGTCTACGCGTTCGGCCAGGGAAAGATCAACTGGCACGCGGTGCCGGAGTACTTCTTCGACCACCGGATCATGACCGGCGTCGGCAAGACCCTGCTGCTGACGGTCCTGTCGATGCTGATCGGCATCGTCGGCGGCATCGTCCTGGCGATCATGCGGCTGTCGAGGAACCCGGTGACCTCGTCGATCGCCTGGTTCTACATATGGTTCTTCCGCGGCACCCCGGTCCTGGTCCAGCTGTTCCTGTGGTTCAACCTGGGCCTGGTCTTCGAGTACATCAACCTGATGCCGTTCTACAAGGACTACTGGTCGAACTTCATGACGCCGCTGCTGACGGCGCTGCTCGGCCTGGGTCTGAACGAGGCGGCGTACATGGCGGAGATCTGCCGGGCCGGCCTGCTCGCGGTGGACGAGGGCCAGACCGAGGCGGCCCACGCGCTGGGAATGAGCCACGCAAGGACCCTGCGCCGGGTGATCATCCCGCAGGCGATGCGCGTGATCGTGCCGCCGACGGGCAACGAAGTGATCAACATGCTGAAGACGACCTCGCTCGTGGCGGCCGTCCAGTATCCCGAGCTGTTCCGTTACGCCCAGGACATCGGCCAGAACTCCGGCGCCCCGGTGGAGATGTACTTCCTGGCCGCGGCCTGGTACCTGATCATGACCTCGGTCCTGAGCGTGGGCCAGTACTACATCGAGCGGTACTACGCCCGCGGCTCCAGCCGCAGCCTCCCGCCGACCCCGTGGCAGAAGGTCAGGTCGCACCTGACGACCTTCTCGAGCAGGAAGGTCACGGCATGACCGACAAGCCGAGCAACACGCAGGACACCCCGCCGGCCGGGACCGTCCCGATGGTCAGGGCGGAGGGCGTGCACAAGTCCTTCGGCCACGTCGAGGTGCTCAAGGGCATCGACCTGGAGGTGAAGCCGGGCGAGGTGTTCTGCCTCATCGGCCCCTCCGGTTCCGGCAAGTCGACCTTCCTGCGGTGCATCAACCACCTGGAGAAGATCAACGCCGGGCGGCTGTACGTCGACGGCGAGCTGGTCGGCTACCGCCAGCAGGGCGAGAAGCTGTACGAGCTGCGTGACCGCGAGGTCGCCATGAAGCGCCGGGACATCGGCATGGTCTTCCAGCGCTTCAACCTCTTCCCGCACATGACGGCGCTGGAGAACGTCATGGAGGCGCCGGTCCAGGTCAAGGGCGTGAACAAGGCCGAGGCCCGGGAGCGCGCGATGCAGCTGCTGGAGCGCGTGGGGCTGGCCGACCGGGCCGGGCACTACCCCTCGCAGCTGTCCGGCGGCCAGCAGCAGCGGGTGGCGATCGCCCGGGCCCTGGCGATGGACCCGAAGCTGATGCTGTTCGACGAGCCGACCTCGGCCCTGGACCCGGAGTTGGTCGGTGACGTCCTGGACGTCATGCGGGACCTCGCCGAGTCCGGCATGACCATGGTCGTCGTCACCCACGAGATGGGCTTCGCCCGCGAGGTGGGCGACAGCCTGGTGTTCATGGACGAGGGCGTGGTGGTCGAATCCGGCCATCCGCGTGAGGTCCTGACCAACCCGCGGCACGAGCGCACCCAGTCGTTCCTGTCGAAGGTGCTGTAGGCGCGCGGAAAGGGGCGGTACGGCCGACGCCGTACCGCCCCTTCGCACGTCCGCCCCTCGTCTGCCCTCATCTGACGGCGAGGAGCAGGGTGTCCGAGGGCGAGCACCACACCGGCCGGGCCTCGGCGAAGCCCTTCTCGCGCAGCACGCGCGCGTGCCACGCCGCGGACGGCATGTCCCCGTCCGCGTGCGCGCCGTAGATCTCGAAGCGCCGGGCGGTCGGCTCGGCGAGGACCGGGTCCTGCGCGGCGACCTGCCACCACTCGGCCCAGTCCAGGGCGCCGTCCCGTTTGGCCTGATCCATGCGGGCGTGGCGCTGGGCGCGCTCGGCCGCGTTGATCCGGGGCGTGCTCTCGTCGATCATGTGGTCCGCGTTCATGAACACACCGCCGTCGCGGACCAGCTCCGCGACCCGACCGTAGAGGGCCGCGAGGGGTTCGCTGTGCAGCCAGTGCAGGGCCGTCGCGGTGAGGACGGCGTCGTAGGAGTCGTACGGCAGCTTCGCCGGCCAGTCGGGGTCCTTGAGGTCGGCGGTCACGAAGGAGACGCGGTCGTCGCCCTGGAAGGTGCCGCGCGCGATGGCGAGCAGGGCCGGGTCGAGGTCGACACCGGTGCTGGTGGCCCCCGGGAACCGGGCGAGCAGCCGGGCGGTGATGGTCCCGGTGCCGCACGCGAGGTCGAGCACGCGCGGGGCCGTACCGACCAGTGCCTCGACCATGTCGAGCATGGTCCGGAAGCGCTCCTCGCGGTCCGGCATGTACCACTCCTGCTGCCGGTCCCAGCTGTCCTGCCAGGCCGCCCAGTCGGTTCCGGCACTCGTGGTCATGGAAGCCACCCTCTCCCCTAGGTTGCGTAATACCCTGGAAGCACGACCGGCTGTTACCCGACCGCAGACATGACGATAGAGCGCGCCCGTAAGGACTACAAGTGGAACTGGCCTATTACTCGGATTACGCCGTACGGCTCGTCAACAGCGAGGAACCGGCCCGGGGCAAGGACTCCCTGACCTCCGTCGAGGCCGTCCGCGACCTCTTCGGCGCCAACGCGTCGGCGGCCCGCCGTGCCGCCGAGGCCGACGTCACCCGGTTCCGCTCGGTCCGGGGCCGGCTGCGCTCGGTCTTCGAGGCGGCCGACAAGGGTGACGAGACCCTCGCCGTGGACCTGCTGAACTCACTGCTGCTGGAGTTCCCGGTCAGCCCGCAGATCTCCGGTCACGACCACCGCGACGAGGACGACCGCCCGCTGTGGCACATGCACCTCGCCGACCATCCGTCCAACGCCACCGCCGGCTACGCGGCGATCGCCGCGATGGGCCTGGCCTTCCACCTGACCGAGTACGGCGTGGACCGCCTCGGCCTGTGCCAGGCCGCGCCCTGCCGCAACGCCTACCTGGACACCTCCACCAACCGCTCCCGGCGCTACTGCTCCGACCGGTGCGCCACCCGCGCCAACGTGGCCGCCTACCGGGCCCGCAAGCGCCTGGAGGCCGACCGGTCGCTCAGCAGCGGCCTCGCGGCCGAGAGCGCCCAGCGCACCAGCGCGAGCGGCGAGCGCTGACCGGTCCGCGGCGGCCGGTAGCGGAACCACGCCCGCCCCAGGATCAGCTCCTCGGGCACGACCCCGTAGTCGGTGCTGTCCCCGCCCGCGTACGGGTTGTCCCCGAGCACCCACCAGCCGCCCTCGCGCCGCTCCACGGCGCGCTTGACGACCAGCAGGTCCTGCTGGAACGGATGGCGCAGGACCACGACGTCACCGGGCCTGACCAGGCCCCCGTACCGCACCAGCAGCTGGTCGCCGTGCTGGAGCGTGGGCACCATGGACGGGCCCGTCACCTCGGCCAGCCCGAACGGCGCGGCGGCCCTCCCCCGCTCGGTCTCCTGCGACAGCTCCGGCATCCCCGGCACCTCCCCGGTCCGTTCCTCCACCAGTCTCAGTCTCACCCTGGACTTTTGTCCTAAGCCCTAGGGGGCACTCACGAAAACAGGTCCCTCAGGGAGTAATGTCGCACCTGAGAAGACGATCACGAGGAAGGAATGCTCCATGCTTTCCCGCCTGTTTGCCCCCAAGGTCAAGGTCAGCGCCCACTGCGACCTGCCCTGCGGCGTGTACGACCCGGCCCAGGCCCGCATCGAGGCGGAGTCGGTCAAGGCCGTCCAGGAGAAGATGGCCGGCAACGACGACCCCCACTACCAGGCGCGTGCCACGGTCATCAAGGAGCAGCGCGCGGAGCTCGCGAAGCACCACGTCTCCGTCCTCTGGAGCGACTACTTCAAGGCCCCGCACTTCGAGAAGTACCCGGAGCTGCACCAGCTGGTCAACGACACCCTGAAGGCCCTCTCGGCCGCCAAGGCGTCCACCGACCCGGCGACGGGCCAGAAGGCCCTCGACTACATCGCCCAGATCGACAAGATCTTCTGGGAGACCAAGAAGGCCTGATCCTCGATCACGCCTCCACCCGCGGTCGCTCCACCCGCGGGGGTACCCCTTCCGCCACCCGGCCCCCCGACCGCCCACCGCGGCAGCCGACGGGGCCGGGTGCGGTCTTTTCCGGGACGACATGCCCCCGGCTCCTGTCCGCCGCCCCGCGCTCCCGGCCCGCGGCCCCGCCCTGCGAGTACCTCCCGGCCGACCCCGCCCTCCTTCCCGGCGCCCACGCGCGCCCCGCACTTCCCCTGCACGCGGGCGCCCTCATCTCCCGGCGGGCGTACCGACCCCGTGCGTGCGCCGCTCGGCGTCGCCGCGTCCCGCGCCGCTCCACCACCCTCTCTTCACTCGGCGCCCTCTGGTCACTGCTGGGGGGCGTTGCTAGCCTCGCTGGTTCTGGTGTGACGTAGCACACCAGCGGAGCGACGGGGGCTTCATGGACGTGCGGGTGGGGGCGGAGGGTCCGGACGCGGCGGACCAACTGCGTTCCTTACGTCAGTGGTTGACCGGCGATCAGGTCCTGCGGGGACGCGTGGAAGGACTGGAGCGGCCACCGGAACCCGGCACCCTCGGCCCGGTGCTGGACGCGCTCGCCGTGGCGCTCGGCCCGGGCGGCGCGGCGACCGCCCTCGCCACCGGTGTCATCGCCTGGCTGCGCAGCCGACGCGGCGAGGTCCGGCTCAAGGTCACGCTGGAGGACGGCCGCTCCCTGGAACTGACCGCCAGACGCGTGGCCGATCTCGACACCACCGCGCTTCAGCGGCAGGTCACCGACCTCACGGCCCTGATGACCCGGGACGAGACCGACCCCGAGCCCCGAGCACTCTCATGACCGACCTCTCCGGCGCGGGCGTACGGGTACTGCTGCTCGCGACCGCCGCACAGGACGGCCCCACCCTCCCCTCGGTGCCGTCCGTCGCCCCCACCTTCCACGCCCTGCGGCAGACCCTGCTGGAACGCTGCGCGGTGCCACCCGGGCAACTGCGGGCCGAACTCGACCCGCCGGACGCGAAGTTCATGGCCCAGGCGATCGCCGAGGAGGCCCAGCGGGCGGACGGCGTGCTCCTCGTCCACTTCATCGGGCACGGACTGCTCGACGCCGACGGCGAGTTGTACCTGGCCGCCCGCGGCACCGACCGGCTCACCCCCGGCCTCGCCGCACACCAGGCCCTGTCCTTCGCCGCGCTGCGCCAGGCCCTCGCCGCGAGCCGGGCCGCCTCCGTCGTGCTCGTCCTCGACTGCTGCTTCTCCGGCCGCCCCACGCTCGGACGCGGCGCGTCCGTCCCGGCGTTCAGCATGGACCCCACGCCGGGCCTGTACTTCATCGGCTCCGCCGAGCAACTCGCCCTCGCCCCGCCGGACGCGCGGCGGACCGCGTTCACCGGCGCGCTCATCGACGTACTCACCCACGGGGACCCGCGCGGGCCGCACCCGATGACCCTGGACTCGGTGTACGACGCGGTGTTCCGCGCCCTGCGGGAGCGCCAGCTGCCCCTGCCTCGCAGACAGGCCGAGGGCCTGTCGGGAAACCTCGTCGTCGCGCCCAACCCCGCGGTGGCCGCGGCCGGCCGGCCCTCCGAGGAGCCACCGCCCGCCCCCGGCCGCTCCCCCTACCCGGGGCTGAACCCCTTCGGGCCGGACGAGGCGCGGCTGTTCCACGGCCGGAAACGGATGGTCGACCGGCTGCTCACGGCGCTCGGCGGGCCGGTGGAGACCGAAGGCCCCTGGATCCTGATCGGCCCCTCGGGCTCGGGCAAGACCTCCCTGCTCAACGCCGGCCTCCTGGACCGGCTGCGCGACGACGGCCTGCCCGGCTCGGCCGGCTGGCCGGTGCTGCGCCTGACACCCGGCGCCGCCCCGCTGCGCCGCCTCGCCGACCGTCTCGCCGTACCGCTCGAGGACGCCGACCTCCTGCGCACCGCCCCGGAACGCGCCTCCGGTCTGCTCGGCCCGCTGCTCGGCGACCGGCCCGGGCAGCGGGTCGTGCTGCTCGTCGACCAGCTGGAGGAGCTGTTCACCCTGTGCCGGGACGACACCGAACGCACCGCGTTCCTCACGGCGTTGAACGCCTGCGCGGCGGACGGCGGCGCGCTGGTCGTCCTCGCCCTGCGCGCCGACTTCTACGGCCGGGCCGCCGCCGAACCCGGACTGCTCCCCACCCTGCGCGACCGTCCCGTCCTGGTCGAGCCGATGACCCCCGGCGAACTCCGCGCCGCGATCGAGGAACCGGCCGCCCGCACCGGCCTCGACCTGGACGACGGTCTCGCCGACCTGATGCTGCACGAGTTCGGCGCGATGAACGGCGACCGGCCCGCCGCCGGAGCGCTGCCCCTGCTGTCCCACACCCTGTGGGCGACCTGGCGCCAACGCGCGGGCACCCGGCTCACCTTCGGCGGCTACCGCGCCACCGGAGGCATCGCGCAGGCCATCGCGAACAGCGCGGACGAGGTGTACGACGGTCTCGACGCCGAGGGCCGGACCGCGCTCCGGCACATCCTGACGCGGCTCGTGCGGGTCGGCGACGGCTCCCCCGACACGGCCCGGCCGGTGGACCGTTCCGCCCTGGTGCACGGGCTGCCCGACGAACCGGCCGGGCTGGCGATCGAGCGGCTCACCGGCGCCCGGCTGCTCACCCTCGACCAGGACACCGCCCGGATCAGCCACGAGGCGCTGATCCGGGGCTGGCCCCGGCTCCAGGCGTGGGTGGACGCGGACCGCGAGTGGCTGCGGCTGCGCCAGCAGCTCGCCGACGACGCCGCCGCCTGGGACCGGTCCGGACGGGACCCCTCGCTGCTGTACCGGGGCAACCGGCTGGCCACGCTGCTCGACCGCCTCTCGCACGCCGCGCCGGGCGGGAACGGCCTGGACCCGCTGCCCGCCGGGTTCAAGGACGCCTCCGTACGCCTGGAACGGCGCGGCGTCCGCCTCCGCAGGGCCGTCCTGGCCACGCTCACCGTCCTGGTCCTGCTCGCCACGACCGGTCTGATCGGCTCGCTCGCCTTCCAGCGGCAGGCCGAGCGGGCACACCAGCGTGACCTCGCCCGCTATCTCGCGGCCGAGGCGGACAACATCCGCGACAGCCAGCCGGGCCTGGCCAAGCAGCTCAGCCTGCTGTCGTTCGAGATCGACAAGGACGCCGGGCGCGGCGCGCTGCTCGCCAGCCGGCGCACGCCCGGGGTGATCAACGGCGGGCAGTCGGCGCGGGACCTCGCCACCAGCGCGAACGGCCGGATCCTCGCGATCTCGACCGGCGACTCGATCGTGCTGCGGGCCAGGGGCGCGAAACCGGTGACGGTCGCGGCGGACATGGTCGGCCCCGTCGCCCTCGGCCCCGACGGCCGCACCTTGGCCGCGGTGACGTACGCGGGTGGTGGCTCGGGCCCGGCCACGGTGCGGCTGTGGGACCTCACGCATCCGGCGCACCCCCGCCGGACGGCGGCCCTGAAGCCGGGCGGCCGGGTCACAGCGCTCGCCCTGGGCGCGGACGGCAGGGTGCTGTACGGCGGTGCCACCACCGGCGAGATCCTGCGCTGGAAGCTCGGCGACGGTGCCACCCCCACCGCGTTACCGGCCCTCGGCGGGCACGGCGCGCAGATCGACTCGCTGGCCGTCTCGCCACGGCGGAACCTGCTGGCCGCGATGAGCGTGGACGGCCGGATCCAGCTCTGGCAGGAGGTGGACGGACCGAGCCCCGCCCGGGCGGCCACGCTGCACGGGGCGCCGTACGAAAGCGGCGTGAACGACGTGAGCGTGCTGCACCGGGTGGCCTTCGACCGTACGGGCCGGCTGCTGGCGGCGCCGATGTCCGTGAAGCAGGGGTACGACCTGGGCCTGTGGCGCATCGACAGACCGAGCGTGCCCCAGCGCATCCACCGGCAGGGGGAATCAGACGAGTACGCTTCGGGCACGTGCCTTGAGACCCTGACGTCCCTGGCGTTCAGCCCGGTCCTCGATCAGATCGTGGGCCTCTGCGGGAAATGGCACGCCTGGGCGTACGACTCCCCGTCCAGGTTGATCGTGGCAGGGGCGGACGTCTCGGCCCCGGATGGGTTCGCCAACGCCGGGACACTCCTGTTCGATCCGGGAAAGGACCGCCGGCTGTTGATGGCCACGGACCACGGCGTCCTGGTCTGGTACCTGTCCAACGTGATGCAACCGGGTGCCGACGCGTCCCTGCCGTTGCCCACGGGAACCGGGAGCCAACTGGCGTTCCGGGCGGCCGGCCGCAGGCAGCTCGTCGCCTGGGAAGGGGTGGGCGAGAACTACCTGGCCGACGTGACCCACCTGAAGCGCCCCGGACTCGTGGCCACCACCCGCGCCCCCGACATGTTCACCGGCTCGGACATCGCGCTCAGCCCCGACGGGAAGCTGCTCGCCGACGTCGAGCTGTACAAGCAGGGCAAGGACAAGAAGGCCCAGTACGTGGGTGTCCGGCTGCGGGACACCACGCGGCACGGTGCTCCCCTGCTGGCCACGATCGGTGACCAGCTGAACAACGGCGTGCAGGTGCTGGCCTTCAGCCCGACCAGGCCTCTGCTCGCCATCTCCGACCTCAGCGGCGTCCGGAAGCAGAACCGGAAACCCCCGGCGGTCCTGCTCTTCGACGTCAAGGACCCGCGGCATCCCAGGCAGGTCGGCCGGATCGCCGTGAACTCCTACGAACTCGCGTTCTCCCCCGACGGCAGGACACTGCTGTCGACCGAGTCGCCCCCACCGGAAACGGTGACGACCAAGACCAGTGCCGGAGTGCGGCTGGCGAGCTGGGACGTCACCCGGCCGGCTCGCCCCGCCCGGCTGTGGAGCAGGCGCATGCCGACCGGCGTCGAATTCGTGCACCTGGCGTTCCGTCCCGACGGCAAGCTCCTCGCGGCCTTCCGGGACGACGGCAAGCTGATGCTGTGGTCCGTCGACCGTGATCGGTTCACCGACGCCCCGCCCGTGGAGACCCAGGTCGCCCAGTACGGCAGCCCCGTCGCCTTCAGCCCCGACGGAAAACTGCTCGCGCTGCTGGCCACGACCATCACCTCCGCGGACGACGACTCCCGCCCCGAGATCTGGGACGTGAGCAACCCCAGGAATCCCGAGCGGCAGTCGTATCTGACCGGTGCGCCGGCCGGCATGCTGGACTCGCTCGCCTTCAGTCCGGACGGCCACCGGCTCGCCGTCGCACGCGGCACCGACGCCGGTGGGGTCGACCTGTGGAACATCACCCCCGCCCCCTTGGTCAGCGACCTCTGCAACTCCGTCGGCGACCCGATCAGCCGTGCCCAGTGGAAGCACTACCTGCCGGACAAGCCCTACGCCCCGCCCTGCGGCCTCGGCGCCTAGCTAGTGGAACTGCGGCACGATCAGATAGATGCCGTACGCCACCACCGCGGCACACGCCAGGAAGCAGAGCCAGGCCTGGGCCCGGGCCGTGCCGGAGGCGCGGCCGGACTCCTCGGCGCGGGCGAGACCCAGGACGCCGAGCGTGAAGACGACGACCACGGCGACGGTGGC
Organism: Streptomyces sp. NPDC037126; assembly: GCF_055605965.1. Taxonomy (NCBI): domain Bacteria; kingdom Bacillati; phylum Actinomycetota; class Actinomycetes; order Kitasatosporales; family Streptomycetaceae; genus Streptomyces; species Streptomyces sp. NPDC037126. Next base: position 209,983 of record NZ_JBVJTD010000011.1, on the reverse strand, counting down.
ACCGAGGCTGACCGCCACGACCCGGCCGAGGGCGGACCAGTCGACATGCATGCGGGACTCCCGGGGGTTCAGACGGCCGAGCCGACGCCGGTCGAGGACTGGCTGCGGAGGGTGACCTCGTGGTGGTCGTTGACGTTGTCGGCGCGTACGGGATTGCGGCGGGACATGGCGACGATGACCACGGCGAGGGCCAGCGCCACGAGGGCGATGACGACCGTGCCGATGTTGCCGCCGTGCTTGACCACGCCGGCGGCGAGCCCGCCGACCAGCGCGGCGGAGGGCAGGGTGATCAGCCAGGCCATCACCATGCGGCCGGCCACGCCCCAGCGGACCTCCGCCAGCCGGCGGCCGAGGCCGGCGCCGAGGATGCTGCCCGAGGCGACCTGCGTGGTGGACAGGGCGAAGCCGAGGTGGGCGGAGGTGAGGATCACGGCCGTGGAGGCCGTCTCGGCGGCGAAGCCCTGGGGCGAATGGATCTCCGCCAGACCCTTGCCCATGGTGCGGATGATCCGCCAGCCCCCGATATAGGTCCCGAGGCCGATCGCGAGCCCCGCGGTCGCGATCACCCAGACCGGGGGTCCGGCGTCGTGGCCGAGCACGCCCGCCGAGATCAGGGTCAGCGTGATGACGCCCATGGTCTTCTGCGCGTCGTTCGTGCCGTGCGCGAGGGAGACCAGGGAGGCGGAGCCGACCTGGCCGAGCCGGAAGCCCTTGGTCACGGGTTCCTGGCGGGCGCGGGCGGAGAGCCGGTAGGCCAGGTAGGTGGCGATCAGGGCCGCCAGCCCGGCCACCACCGGGGAGGCGAAGGCCGGGATCAGCACCTTGTCGACGACCTTGTCGAAGTTGACGGCCTTGGAGCCCGCGCCGACCCAGACCGCGCCGATGAGCCCGCCGAACAGGGCGTGGGAGGAGCTGGACGGCAGCCCGGCGAGCCAGGTCACCAGGTTCCACAGGATGGCCCCGACCAGCCCGGCGAAGATCATCTCGGGGGTGACGAGGCTGTCGTCCACGATGCCGCCCGAGATGGTCCTGGCGACCGCGGTGGACAGGAAGGCGCCGAGGATGTTCAGCACGCCGCTGATCAGGACCGCAGTTCTCGGCTTCAGTGCCCCCGTGGCGATGGAGGTGGCCATCGCGTTCGCGGTGTCGTGGAACCCGTTCGTGAAATCGAACGCCAGTGCTGTGACGATGACGACCGCCACGAGGAACGTCATGTGGTCCATCCCCTCAGACAATCAGGACCAGGTCAATTCGGGGCGAACTGGAGGCGACGACACGTCGAGAGGTGGGGGACCTTGTTGTGCGGCGCTGTGCGAAAACGTTCCGGTCCGGGATGTCGGTGCCCTGTGCCAAGCTGGACGACGTGACCCTGGAGGACCTGAGGCGGCTGCGGCGCGTGCGCGACCGGATGGACCGTGAGTACGCCGAGCCGCTCGACATGGCCGAACTGGCCCGCGGCGCCCTGATGTCCCCCGGCCACTTCCAGCGCAGCTTCCGCAAGGCGTTCGGCGAGACCCCGTACAGCTATCTGATGACCCGCCGGATCGAGCGGGCCAAGGCGCTGCTGCGCCGGGGCGACCTCACGGTGACCGAGGTGTGCCTCGCCGTCGGCTGCACCTCGCTCGGCTCCTTCAGCTCCCGGTTCACCGAGCTGGTCGGGGAGACGCCGAGCGCCTACCGGGCACGTTCGCACGAGCCGGCCGCGGTGATCCCCTCCTGTGTGGCCCGTACGTTCACCCGGCCGCGCCGCCGGCTGTACTGAGCCGATCGCTCGCACAGCCGTCGGGGTGCGCCTAGCGTGATCCCATGGACGTGAGACTCGCGCAGTGCTTCATCGCCGTGGACGACCACGACAAGGCCCTCGCCTTCTACCGTGACGTGCTCGGCCTGGAGATCCGCAACGACGTGGGCTTCGAGGGGATGCGGTGGGTGACCGTCGGCTCGCCGCACCAGCCGGACGTGGAGATCGTGCTGGAGCCGCCCGGCGCCAACCCCGACGCCTCCCCGGGGGACAAGCAGGCGCTCGCCGAGCTGCTCGCCAAGGGCATGCTGCGCGGTGTCATCCTGGCCACCGACGACTGCGACGCACTGTGGGAGCGGCTGCGGGAGTCCGGCGCCGACGTGCTCCAGGAGCCGACGGACCAGCCGTGGGGCGTCCGCGACTGCGCCTTCCGCGACCCGGCGGGAAACCTGCTGCGCTGCTTCCAGCGCCCCACCGGCTGAGGGGCCCCGCCGCCGGAGCACTATCCCCAGGGCCGCACCTCCACCACGGCGGCGACCGGCAGCGGGCCGTAGACGTGGGGGAACTCCTCGCCACCGGGCTTGACCGGCTCGTACCTCACCGGTGCGTCCACGCGGGCCGGGTCCACGACGAGGACCACCAGCTCGTCGGGGCCGTCGTAGCCGCCGTAGAGCAGCTCGGCGATGCGCGGGAGCTGCTCGCGGGTGGAGAGGTGGATGAAGCCCTCCTCCTGGAGGGTGCGGCCGCGGGTCGACACCTCGTAGGTGCCGCGCTCGCGTGCCGCCTCCCACAGGGCGCGTTCGGTGATGTGGAAGATGTTCGGCAGTTTCGGCATGGGCCCACGTTACGGTCCCGGCGCGGGCTCAGCGCTTCCTGGTGTACGTCCGCACGAGCGCGCCGTTGGCGAACGCGCGCACCCCGTCGAGGCCGAACTCCTTGATGTCGAGGCCGGTGCCGAACATCGGCATGCCCGTGCCGTAGACGATCGGGTAGGTCTTGACGACGAGTTCGTCGATCTCGTCGAGCAACTGCCCGGCGAGACACGAACCGCCGCACAGGTAGATGTCCAGCCCCTCCTCCTCCGCCTTCAGCGCGCGGACCCTGCCGACCAGGTCGTCGGCGACGATCTCGACGTGCGGGTCGGGGGACGCGGTCAGGGTGCGCGAGGCGACGTACTCGCGCAGGTGGGCGTAGGGGCTGGTGACGCCCTCCTTGAGGGCCAGTTCGTAGCTGGCCCGGCCCTGGATGACGGTGTCGAACCGCCGGTTCTCCAGGTGGCCGAGGCCGAGCGGCCCACGGGCGTGGGCGGGCAGCGTCTCCGGGAACTCCGCCTTGAGGAAGTCCAGGTACTCCTCGTCCAGGAAACGGAGCATCGCGGTGGCGTCGCCGTGCTCGTCGCCGATGAAGCCGTCGAGCGAGCAGGCGATGAAGTAGGTGAGCCTGCGCAAGCGGATCCCTTTTCGTGGCAGGACCGGATACCTTCTGCTGACCACTCCGGATGTAGTGCTTTATTTGTAGTGCTCAACTCCGGGTGCGCGCAAGGGGATTCCGTGTCCCCGCACAGGGGCGGGCCCCGCACACTGTGGGGATGTGCGGGGCCCGCCTGTCCGGAGGCCCCGGCGGTCCGTGCGGGGTCAGGAGCCGCACGGGCGCGGGGCCTCCGGGTCTTCGGAGCTGCCGGTGGCCGGCAGCGCTCAACTGCTGCGCCGGGTCACGAACTCGGCGAGGGCCAGCAGACCGCCCGCCGTCTCGGGGTCGGGGATCGCGCGGGCCAGTTCCTGCATCGCGCGGGCCATCCGGTCGGCCGCCTCGGCCTGTGCCCAGTCCCGGCCGCCGGCCTGTTCGACGGCCAGCGCCGTCCGTGCGATGCCCTCGCTGTCGCCGGTGGCGTACGGCTTCCCGTACAGGGCGGCGAGTTCGGCCGCCGCCGGGGTGCCGGAGGAGAGCGCGGCCACCACCGGCAGGGACTTCTTGCGGGCCGCGAGGTCCGCGCCGGCCGGCTTCCCGGTGCGCCGTGGGTCACCCCATATGCCGATGACGTCGTCGATCAGCTGGAAGGCGAGCCCGGCCTGCCGGCCGAAGCCGTCCAGGGCGTCCACCTCCTCGGGCCCCGCGCCCGCGTACAGCGCGCCGAGCGCGCAGGCGCAGCCCAGCAGCGCGCCGGTCTTCGCCTCGGCCATGACGAGCACCTCGTCGAGGGTGACCTCGTCCGGGGCGCGGTGCTCCATGTCCGTGTCGGTGTGCTGCCCCGCGCACAGCTCGATGACACAGTCCGCGAGCCGGCCGGCCGCCGGACCGGAGCGCGGGTGCGGGTCCTCGGCGAGCAGCCGCAGGGCGAGCGCCTGCAGGGCGTCACCGGCGAGGATCGCGTCGGGATCGCCGAACACCGCCCAGGCCGTGGGCCGGTGGCGGCGGGTGGGGTCCCGGTCCATCACGTCGTCGTGCAACAGCGTGAAGTTGTGCACCAGTTCGACCGCGACGGCGGCCCGGACGGCCGCCGCCCGGCCCGCGGGTCCGCCGAGCGCGGCGGCCGCGGCGAGCACCAGGGCCGGCCTGATGGCCTTCCCCGCGTTGCCGTGCGCGGGCGTACCGTCCGCGTGCTCCCAGCCGAAGTGGTAGCGCGCGACCCGGCGCATCGAGCCGGGCAGCGAATCGACGGCCGCACGCAGCTCCGGGTCGACCAGGGCCCGCGTCCGCTCCAGCAGGGCCGTGGCCTCCTGCCCGTCGGCCGGCACGGCCCCCGCGTCGCCCGCCCCCCAGCGCTCCCCCGGAGCGCCGGGACACGGCACCCCGGGGGAACGCTGTTCGGTCTCCGTCATGAACTCGGCCATGCCTCCCCCTCGCCGCGCCCGCGGGCACCGGCCTCGCCGGCCCGGGCGGACGCGTACCCCGAGGGTCTACCCGCCCCGGCGGGCGGAGACACGGCCGCGACGTGCGGAAACGTCACCTCCAGCGGCCGATCTCGACGTTCTCCAGCACGCCGAGCGCGTCCGGCACCAGCACGGCGGCCGAGTAGTAGGCCGTCACCAGGTACTTGATGATGGCCTGTTCGTTGATGCCCATGAACCGGACGGACAGGCTCGGCTCGATCTCGTCCGGGAGGCCGGACTGCCGCAGGCCGATGACACCCTGCTCGTCCTCGCCGGTCCGCATGGCGATGATCGAGGTCGTGCGGGCCTCGCTGATCGGGATCTTGCTGCACGGGTAGATCGGCACCCCGCGCCAGGTGGGGATGCGGCTGCCCCCGACGTCGACGCTCTCCGGTACCAGGCCCCGCTTGTTCAGCTCGCGCCCGAACGCGGCGATCGCGCGCGGGTGGGCGAGGAACAGCTTGGTGCTGCGGCGGCGGCTCAGCAGCTCGTCCATGTCGTCCGGGCTGGGCACGCCGTCGTGGGGCTGGATCCGCTGGTCGTACTCGCAGTTGCTGAGCAGGCCGAACTCGGGGTTGTTGACCAGCTCGTGCTCCTGGCGCTCCTTCAGCGCCTCGACCGTGAGCCGCAGCTGCTGCTCGGTCTGGTTCATCGGCTGGTTGTACAGGTCGGCCACGCGCGTGTGGATGCGCAGCACGGTCTGGGCGATGCTCAGTTCGTACTCACGGGGCCGGGACTCGTAGTCGACGAAGGTGTGCGGGATGTCGGGCTCGCCGGAGTGGCCGGCCGCCAGCGCGACCTCCTTCTCGCCGTACTTGTTGGTGCTCTGCTCGGGGATCGAGCGCACCTGCTCCAGGTGCGCGCGCAGGGAGTCGGAGCGCTCGGCGACCTGCTCGAAGTCCTGGCGGCTGAGGATCAGCACCGTGGTGGCGGTGTCCGCGCGGACGGTGAAGTCCCAGATGGCGTCGGGGTCGAGCAGCGCCTGGTCGCCGAAGTAGGCGCCGTCGGCCAGGACTCCGAGGACGGAGTCGTCGCCGTACGGACCGGTGCCGATCTTCTCAACCCTGCCGTGCGCGAGCAGGTACACCTCGTCGGTGCGGTTGCCGAAGTCCGCGATCACCTCGCCGGGCGCGAAGTCCCGCTGGCGGCACCGGCGGGCCAGCTCCGTCAGCACCTCCTCCTCCTCGAACGACCGCAGTGCCGGCAGCTCGCCGAGTTCGGCCGGGATCACCTCGACCTGGTCGCCGGTCTTCACGAAGGTGATGCGGCCGTCGCCGACGGCGTACGTCAGGCGCCGGTTCACCCGGTACGTGCCGCCCTGGACGTCCACCCAGGGGAGCGTGCGCAGCAGCCAGCGGGAGCTGATCTCCTGCATCTGTGGAACGGACTTGGTGGTCGTGGCCAGGTTCCGCGCTGCCGCCGTCCCGAGGGACTGCTGCGGCTTGCCCTGATCAGTGCGGACCTCTTCGCCTACCGACATGTGGAAACGCCTCCCGTGTATGCCCGGTGCCGAATCGCTGGGAGCCCCGGTCTCGGGATCGAGCCTTTCATCACTCACCGTGGTCGCACCATTACCCGAACGAGCGGGAATGGATCATCGCATTACTGGGCACAACGAGGGACCTTGTACAGCTTCCCGTGGCCCGGGACGTCCGGCTTCGGTAGAAGCGTGCGGGACGAGAGCGCCGCCGACGCGGCCACCGGGCACGGCACTAAGGAGTCGGTCATGGCCCCACCCATGTCCGCGAACGGATTTCTGGAGGCCCTCCGCGCGGAGGGCGTCACCGTCGTCGAGGTCGGCGACTGGCGGCAGCACAACCGCAGTCACAAGGGCCCTTGGGGGCCGGTCCACGGTGTGATGATCCACCACACGGCGACCCGGGGCGGCGCGCACGGTGGAGGTCTGCCGCGACGGATACCCGGCGCTGCCCGGTCCGTTGTGCCACGGCGTGATCACCAAGGACGGCACGGTCCACCTGGTCGGGTACGGCCGCGCCAACCACGCCGGTCTCGGCGACGACGACGTGCTGCGCGCGGTGATCGCCGAGAAGGGGCTGCCGCCGGACAACGAGTCCGACACCGACGGCAACCGGCACTTCTACGGCTTCGAGTGCGAGAACCTCGGCGACGGCGAGGACCCCTGGCCCGAGCGGCAGCTGGAGGCGATCTCGCGGGCCGCGGCGGCGGTCTGCCGCGCGCACGGCTGGACCGAGCGCTCCGTCCTCGGCCACCGGGAGTGGCAGCCGGGAAAGGTGGACCCGCGAGGCTTCACCATGGCCTGGCTCCGCCGGCGCGTCGCGGAACGACTGAAGGAGTAGCGCGCCCGCAGAAGCCCGGGAACGGCGTTCCCCGTGCCGTTCGCGGCTCCCCGGAGCCCGGTCCGCGGAGGCGGGTGACAATGACGGGGTGAACAGCCCGGACCCGCTCGTGCCCCGTCTGCCCTCGCCCCTCCAGGAGGTGCGGGACGACCGTTTCGAGCGGTGCGGTCTGCGGCTCTCGCTCAAGCGGGACGACCTGATCCACCCGGAGCTGATCGGCAACAAGTGGCGCAAGCTGGTGCCGAACGTCGCGGCCGCCGACGGCCGGGCGCTGGTCACCTTCGGCGGGGCCTACTCCAACCACCTGCGGGCCACCGCGGCCGCCGGCCGGCTGCTCGGGCTGCGGACGACCGGGGTGGTCCGCGGCCAGGAGCTGGCCGGCCGCCCGCTCAACCCGTCCCTCGCCCGCTGCGCGGCCGACGGCATGCGCCTGCACTTCGTCGACAGATCGACCTATCGGCACAAGACCGAGCCGGCGGCCCTGGCCGCGATCCTGCGCGCGGCCGGCGCCGAGGACGCGTACGTCGTCCCCGAGGGCGGCAGCAACGCCGAGGCCGTGCACGGCTGCCGGGCCCTCGGCGAGGAGCTGCGCGGCCGCGCCGACGTCGTGGCGGTCGCCTGCGGCACCGGCGGCACCCTCGCGGGGCTCGCCGCCGGGCTGACCGGACGGCAGCGGGCCCTCGGCGTACCGGTCCTCAGGGGCGGCTTCCTGGCGGCCGACGTACAGACCCTGCAGGAACGTGCCTTCGGGGCCCGCACCGGCACCTGGTCCCTGGACGACCGCTTCCACTTCGGCGGGTACGCGCGGACGACCCCCGAACTCGAGGCGTTCGCCGAGGACTTCGAGGACCGCCACGACCTGCCCGTGGAGCGGCTCTATGTCGCCAAACTGCTGTACGGACTCGTCGCCCTCGCACAGGAGGGCGCCTTCACGCGCGGGACGGCGATCACGGCCGTCGTCACCGGCCGGCCGTTCCCCGAGGCCTAGGCCGTCTCCCGGTACGCGGCCGCCTCCTCCAGGTCCAGCCGTCTCAGCAGGGCGCGCAGCATCTCGTCGTCGATGTAGCGGTGGTCGCGCAGTCTGACGAAGACCGTCCGCTCGGCGCTGATCATCTCGCGGGACAGCCGGCGGTAGGTGTCGTCCACGGACTCGCCGGTGACCGGGTTGACCTGGCCGAGCCGCTCCCAGACGGCGTTGCGGCGGCGCTCCAGGACGTCGCGCAGCCGGTCGGCGAGCGGCGGCGGCAGGTCGTTGCGCTCGTCGGAGAGGAGGTCGTCCAGGCGGCTCTCGGCGGCCCGGGAGGCCTGCGCCTGGGCGTTGGCCTCGGCGAGCGTCTCGGCCTGCGCGTCGCGGCCGGGGAACCTCATCAGGCGGATCACCGGCGCGAGCGTCAGGCCCTGCACGACCAGCGTGCCGATGACCGTGGTGAAGGTCAGGAAGAGGATCAGGTTGCGCTGCGGGAAGGGTGCGCCGCCGTGCACCGTGAGCGGGATCGAGAAGGCGATGGCCAGGGACACCACGCCCCGCATGGCGGCCCAGGACGTGACGACCGGCCCCCGCCAGGTCGGGTTCTCCTCGCGCTCCCGGATGCGCCGGAAGAGCAGCCGCGGCAGGAAGGCCGCCGGGTACACCCACACGAACCGGGCCGCGACGACCACCACGAAGACCGCGACGGCGTACCCGGCCGCGTCGCTCCCCCGGTACGCGCCGAGCCCCTGGAGGACGGGCGGCAGCTGCAGCCCGATCAGCGCGAACACCGCGGACTCCAGCAGGAAGGCGACCATCTTCCACACGGCCTCCTCCTGGAGGCGGGTGGCGAAGTCGACCTCCCACGCGCGGTGCCCGAGGTAGACGGCGACCACCACGACCGCGAGGACGCCCGAGGCGTGCACCTGCTCGGCGACCCCGTAGGCGACGAACGGGATCAGCAGGGAGAGGGTGTTCTGCAGCAGCGCCTCCTTCAGGTGGGTGCGCAGCCAGTGGATCGGCACCATGAGCACCAGGCCGACGAGGACACCGCCGACCGCCGCGCGCAGGAACTCGCCGATGCCGCCGGCCCAGGTGGTGCCCGCGCCCACGGCGGCGGCGAGGGCGACCTTGTAGGCGGTGATCGCGGTGGCGTCGTTCAGCAGGGACTCGCCCTGGAGGATGGTGGTGATCCGGGACGGCAGCCCGACCCGCCGCGCGATCGCCGCCGCCGCCACCGCGTCCGTGGGCGCCACGACCGCGCCCAGTACCAGCGCGGCGGGCAGCGGCAGCCCGGGGACGACGAGGTAGGCGGCCCAGCCGACGACGAAGGTCGCGAAGAGCACGTAGCCGACGGACAGCAGTCCGACGGGACGCATCTGGGCCCGCAGGTCGAGGTACGAGCTCTCGGTGCCCTCCTTGTAGAGCAGCGGGGGCAGCACCAGGGGCAGCACGACGTCGGGGTCGAGCGTGTAGTCGGGGATCCCCGGGAGGTAGGAAACCGCCAGGCCCACCGCGACCAGCAGCAGCGGCGCCGGCACCGGGGTGCGCCGGGCCGCCCCCGCGACCGCGGCACTGCCCGCCACCAGCAACAGCAGGGGCATCACGTCCATCGTCCTCGCCCACCCTCTTTTTTCGCGCGGCCACCCGCACACCCGTCGTAATCTGGCAATCATGAAACAGTGCACGCACGCCGACGCGCTGCCGCATCCGGAGCCCGAGCCGCTGAGCGAGACCTGCCCGGAGTGCCACGCGCAGGGGACGCACCCGGTACAGCTGCGGCTCTGCCTGAGCTGTGGCCACGTCGGCTGCTGCGACTCCTCACCCGGGCGACACGCGACCGAGCACCACGCGCAGTCCGGTCACCCGGTGATGCGGACGTTCGAGCCCGGCGAGGACTGGCGGTGGTGCTTCGTGGACCACGTGCTCGTCTGACCGGTGATCGTGTTCCCGTTCGACCGCACTGTCGTGTGACACTGCATGCGACGGTGGCCGTACGACGGTTCGAGCGTCTGACGTCTGGGTACGTCAACCCGGCGCGCGCTCTTCTCATTTGGGCACGCAAACCCTCTAGACACGGAGCGTATCCACAGCTTTACTGTGAGTGACGCCAGGGGGTTGGGGTCCCGGGACAGAAACGTTCGGAGCGCGATAGCGTCACCGCTTGAACCACCTACGCGTTACCCCCGGGGGGCGACCCTCGGCCCCGTAAAGCTTGTACCACCATGGAGGTGAGGGTGTCCCAGATCGCAGGCGAGCCCGCGGCGAACCAGGACTTCGTGGAAGTCCGGCTGCCGGCTGCGGGTGCCTACCTGTCGGTGCTGCGGACGGCCACGGCCGGTCTGGCGGCCCGCTTGGACTTCACCCTGGACGAGATCGAGGACCTGCGCATCGCCGTGGACGAGGCCTGCGCGATCCTGCTCCAGCAGGCCGTGCCCGGCTCGGTGCTCAGCTGTGTCTTCCGGCTCGTCGACGACTCGCTGGAGGTCACCGTGTCGGCACCGACCACGGACGGCCACGCCCCTTCGCGTGACACCTTCGCCTGGACCGTGCTGTCGGCCCTGGCGGGCAAGGTCTCGTCCGCCGTCGACGAGGACAAGACGGTGTCCATCAGCCTCTACAAACAGCGCGGCGCGGGTCCCGGGCCGGCGTGAGGAACGGGGACGGTCCGGTGCGGGACGAAGAGCGCGGCACACGGGAGCTGCCGACCGGGGACGGGGGTTCCCTCTGGTCGAGTGCGGACGAGACGCCCGGGGAAGCTCCCCGGGACGGTTCCCGCCGCATGGCGGACGGCATCGACGGCATCCCCGAGCAGGCCAGACCGCACCCGGAGGACGAAGCCACACGGGTCGACGGCGACGGTTCCGTGCAGGGCCCGCCCGCGGAGAAATCCCGCACGGGGGCGAGGGCTCGGGGAAGGGCTACGGGCGGGGCAATGAGCGAGCACGAGCGAAACGCCGAGGACGACGCGCTGGGCGCGGAGGCCGTGCACGCCGCACCGCACGGACCGCACGACCGCACCGGCGCGCGGGCGATGTTCGTCGAGCTGCGCAAGCTGCAGGACGGGAGCCGGGAGTACGCCGAGCTGCGCAACAAGCTGGTCCGCATGCACCTGCCGCTCGTCGAGCACCTCGCGCGGCGCTTCCGCAACCGCGGCGAGCCGCTGGACGACCTCACCCAGGTCGCCACCATCGGCCTGATCAAGTCGGTCGACCGGTTCGACCCGGAGCGCGGCGTGGAGTTCTCCACGTACGCCACCCCGACCGTCGTCGGCGAGATCAAGCGGCACTTCCGCGACAAGGGCTGGGCGGTCCGCGTGCCGCGCCGGCTCCAGGAGCTGCGGCTCGCCCTGACCACGGCGACCGCCGAGCTGTCCCAGCTGCACGGCCGCTCCCCCACCGTGCACGAGCTGGCCGAGAAGCTCGCCATCTCCGAGGAGGAGGTCCTGGAGGGCCTGGAGTCCGCGAACGCGTACTCCACGCTCTCCCTGGACGTCCCCGACACCGACGACGAGTCCCCGGCGGTCGCCGACACCCTCGGCGCCGAGGACGAGGCGCTGGAGGGCGTGGAGTACCGCGAGTCCCTCAAGCCGCTGCTGGAGGACCTGCCGCCGCGCGAGAAGCGCATCCTGCTGCTGCGCTTCTTCGGGAACATGACCCAGTCGCAGATCGCGCAGGAGGTCGGCATCTCCCAGATGCACGTCTCCCGGCTGCTGGCCCGCACCCTGGCCCAGCTGCGGGAGAAGCTCCTGGTGGAGGAGTGAGGGGGCGCTACTCGCCCCGGCCCGGTCCCTTGATGCCGAGGGCCTGGGTCGTCTCACCGTTCACGAGCAGCACCAGGGCCGCCAGCGAGACCACCGCCAGGGCGATACCGGCCGGGATGGCCATGCTGTCGGCCTTCAGCAGGTTGTAGGCCACCGGGAGGGCCATCAGCTGCGTGATCACCGCCGGGCCACGGCTCCAGCCGCGCCGCAGCAGCAGACCGCGCGCGGCGAGCAGCGGCAGCAGCGCGAGTACGACCAGGGTGATCCCCAGGGTCACCGCCTGCTGCCGGTCGTCCGGCGCGCCGGTGACTCCGAGCACGAGCACCCACAGGCCGCCCACCGTCAGCGCGGCGCCCTCCAGTCCGGCCAGCGCCGCCGCGTACGTCAGCCGGCGCGGACGCGGTCCGGCGGCGACGGCGGCTTCCGCGGTGTTCCCGGGGGCACCGGTCTCCGTGGTGTTCGGGGCGGGGTTCTGCTCACTGCTCACCCCAGCAGGGTAGCCCGCGCCCCGGCGGCCCCCGCCGTGCCCCAGGGCACCGAGTGTCCAGGCTCACGCCCGCCCCTCTTACCGGATCCCTACCTCGGTATGGGCCGGGTACCACCCAGTAGGTACCCTGCCATCCATGCGTGCACTTCTCGTGGTCAATCCGGCGGCAACCACCACAAGCGCACGCAGGCGTGACGTCCTGACCCACGCGCTGGCGAGCGAGATGAAGCTGGAGGCGGTCACCACCGAGTACCGCGGCCACGCGCGCGACCTGGGCCGGCAGGCGGCGGAGAGCGACGACATCGACATGGTGGTCGCCCTCGGCGGTGACGGCACGGTCAACGAGGTCGTCAACGGTCTGCTGCACGCCGGCCCCGCCCTGGACCGCCTGCCCGGTCTCGCCGTCGTCCCCGGTGGTTCCACGAACGTCTTCGCCCGCGCCCTCGGCCTGCCCAACGACCCCGTCGAGGCGACCGGCGCCCTGCTGGACGCCCTGCGCGAGGGCCGCGAGCGGGTGGTCGGCCTGGGGCTGACCTCGGGCACGCCCGGCACGGCGGACGAGGCGGTGCCGGACCGCTGGTTCACCTTCAACGCGGGGCTGGGCTTCGACGCGGGTGTGGTCGGCCGGGTCGAGCAGCAGCGCGAGCGCGGGAAGAAGTCGACGCACGCGCTGTACGTGCGTCAGGTGATGCGGCAGTTCCTCGGCGAGCCGAACCGCCGGCACGGCGCGATCACACTGGAGCGGCCCGGCGCGGACCCGGTCAGGGATCTTGTGGTGGCCATAGTCTCGAACACGTCGCCTTGGACGTATCTCGGCAATCGCCCCATGTACACATCGCCTAAGGCCTCGTTCGACACGGGCGTCGACGTACTCGGTCTCAGCCGCCTCTCGACGGCCTCGGTTGCCCGGTATGCCACCCAGTTGCTCACTTCGTCCCCCGACCGCGGACCCCGTGGCAGGCATGTGCTCTCACTGCACGATCTGGACGGGTTCACCTTGCATTCGAAGGCGCCTCTCCCCCTCCAGATGGACGGTGACCACCTGGGGCTGCGTACGAGCGTGACGTTCACAGGCGTACGCCGCGCACTGCGTGTGATTGTGTGAGCGGAAGAGGCGAAAGTCCTTTCACTCGAACGTTTAGGCCAGGATCCACCCCATGGAAGTACGGCTGTGACCCAGTCGACACCGAGGAATCAAAAAAAACTTTCCGGAAGGGGTTGTATCCGTCGCTGAGGTTTGCGAGTCTCTACGTGGCGATCGGGACGGCCCGCAACACCAGCCTCCACTGATCACCGGAACCCCTCTTCAAACCAAGGACCACGCCGGGGAAGACTCGGCGGTCGGCCCTTCACTTGTTGAGGGATTCGTGAAAGCGTTCACATTCACAAGCAACTTGCACGTAATACCAAGGAGAGGTAGCAGCCATGGACTGGCGTCACAACGCCGTTTGCCGCGAGGAAGACCCCGAGCTCTTCTTCCCCATCGGCAACACCGGTCCTGCGCTGCTGCAGATCGAGGAAGCCAAGGCCGTCTGCCGTCGCTGCCCGGTGATCGAGCAGTGTCTGCAGTGGGCGCTCGAGTCCGGTCAGGACTCCGGCGTCTGGGGTGGTCTCAGCGAGGACGAGCGCCGCGCCATGAAGCGCCGCGCCGCCCGCAACCGGGCTCGTCAGGCCTCCGCCTGACACTCCCACCCCTGCTGACAGCCTGAGCTTGGCGGCGCGTACATCGCGTACGCATCTCCCGCCCCCGAGCCGCAGCGCGCAGTATCCCCCGATGCGCTTAGCGATTTAGCGGAGCAGCAACGAGCACAAGCCTCGGACCAATGGCGGTCCGGGGCTTTTTGCTGTGCCCGGTCCCGCCGCCCTTTCCAGGAAGCAACAGCCCGTCACGGCAGGGCCGTTGCTCACTTCTGCGCCCGCACCGGAAGGTCCAGGATCACCCTGGTCCCCCGCTCCGGCGCCGGGACCATGTCGAACGTGCCACCCAACTCGCCCTCGACGAGGGTCCGTACGATCTGCAGCCCCAGGTTGCCCGAGCGGTGCGGGTCGAAGCCCTCGGGCAGGCCGACGCCGTCGTCCTGGACGGTGACCAGGAGGCGCGCCTCCTTGGTGGTGCCGCCGCGGATCGCGGAGACCTCGACCGTGCCGGTGTCCCCCTCGCGGAAGCCGTGTTCGAGGGCGTTCTGGAGGACCTCGGTGAGGACCATCGACAGCGGGGTGGCCACCTCGGCGTCGAGTATCCCGAACCGTCCGCTGCGCCGGCCGGTCACCTTGCCCGGCGAGATCTCGGCGACCATCGCGAGCACACGGTCCGCGATGTCGTCGAACTCCACCCGCTCGTCCAGGTTCTGAGACAGCGTCTCATGGACGATGGCGATGGAGCCGACCCGGCGCACCGCCTCCTCCAGGGCCTCCCGGCCGCGGTCGGAGTCGATGCGCCGGGCCTGCAGGCGCAGCAGTGCGGCGACCGTCTGGAGGTTGTTCTTCACCCGGTGGTGAATCTCCCGGATGGTGGCGTCCTTGGTGATCAACTCGCGTTCTCGGCGCCGGAGTTCGGTGACGTCCCGGCACAGCACCAGCGAGCCGATGCGGGCGCCCTTCGGCTTGAGCGGGATGGCCCGGAACTGGATGACCCCGTCGGTGGCCTCGATCTCGAACTCGCGCGGCGCCCAGCCGCTGGCCGCCTTGGCGAGCGCCTCGTCCACCGGGCCCCGGGTGGGGGCGAGTTCGGCGGTGGTCTGCCCCAGGTGCTGGCCGACCAGGTCGGCGGCGAGGCCGAGCCGGTGGTAGGCGGACAGGGCGTTCGGGGAGGCGTACTGGACGATGCCGTCCACGTCCAGCCGGATCAGGCCGTCGCCGACCCGCGGCGAGGCGTCCATGTCGACCTGCTGGTTCGGGAAGGGGAAGGAACCGGCCGCGATCATCTGCGCCAGGTCGGAGGCGCTCTGGAGGTAGGTCAGCTCCAGGCGGCTCGGGGTGCGGACGGTGAGCAGGTTGGTGTTGCGGGCGATCACGCCGAGGACGCGGCCCTCGCGCCGCACGGGGATGGACTCGACCCGCACGGGGACCTCTTCGCGCCACTCCGGGTCGCCCTCGCGCACGATCCGGCCCTCGTCCAGCGCCGCGTCCAGCATGGGGCGCCGGCCGCGCGGGACGAGGTGGCCGACCATGTCGTCCTGGTAGGAGGTGGGGCCGGTGTTGGGGCGCATCTGGGCGACCGAGACGTACCGGGTGCCGTCCAGGGTGGGCACCCACAGGACCAGGTCGGCGAAGGAGAGGTCGGAGAGCAGCTGCCACTCCGAGACCAGCAGGTGGAGCCACTCGAGGTCGGAGTCGTCGAGGGCGGTGTGCTGGCGGACCAGTTCGTTCATGGAGGGCACGTGTGCGAGCGTACCCGCGGGCCGGGGGTGGCCGGAAAACACCCGCGGGCCGCGGCGCCTGGAAGGGACCCTCAACCCTCCCGGCACCGCAGCCCGGAGCATCATCGGCCGTGGGGTGTGCGGTCCCGGTCGGCCGAAGGTCGAGGAGCCGGGGCAGTCAGGGCAGAGAGCACCGGTTCCTCGATCCGCCTTCCTGTGCGGGGAAGACGGAGGCTTGTTCTCTTCGGAACGTCCCTCTCGAACCGTTCTCGTCGAACCGTTCTCCCGGAGGCGTTCTTTTCGATTGTGGACTAGACCACGGGGCGTGTCCATGCCCGTGCGGGCACGCGCCAGCGCCCTTGGCACTCGATGCCACGCAGCCTAGCCCGCCCGGGTCAGCCGTGGGGCCAGATAACCATGGCAATTTCGGCCAGCGCCTCCAGTTCCCGCCGGCTCGCCCCGTCCCGCGCCTGCTGGGACATGCCCTGGAGCAGCGCGCCGGTGTACCGGGCGAGGGCGGCCGCGTCGGTGCCGGCCGGCAGCGGCCCTTCCGTGGCGTCCGCCCGGATCCGGGACTCCAGGGCTGTGATGTCGGCGATGCGCCGGTCCCGCAGCAGCCGCCCGACCTCGGGGCTGGTGCAGTTGGTGGCGGCGTGCGCGACCAGGCAGCCGTACGGGTGGGCGGGGTCGGTGTACTGGGCGGCGGCCTCGCGCAGCAGGCGCGCGACGGCCGCTCGGGCGGTGGGCTCCTGCGCCAGCGCGCGCTCCGCGAACGCGCCGTACGTGCCGGCGTAGAGGCGGACGACCTCCTCGAACAGGGTCCGCTTGTCGCCGAAGGCCGCGTACAGGCTCGGGGCGCCGATGCCCATGATCCGGGTGAGGTCCGAGACCGAGGTGGCCTCGTAGCCGTGCTCCCAGAAGGCCATGAGCGCCTTCTCCAGTGCGGTGGCACGATCGAAGGAGCGCGGGCGGCCGCGCGACCTGGCGGCTTTGGCCTGTGCGTTCGCGTCCTGCCCGGTCACCATGGAACACGATTTTATAGCGCCCCCTAGAAAAATACAGAGACGCGTCCCCCCGGGGGCCCGCTCTGTTAGATTGGTCTAAACCACATAGACGCACAGAGCCCTCTCCAGAACGGCAGGCCCAGCGTGGAAGTTGTCATCGTTCCGGACGCCGCGGCGGGCGGCGAGCTGATCGCCGAGGCCTTGGCCCAGCTGCTGCGGCGCAAGCCCGACGCCCTGCTCGGCGTCGCCACCGGCTCCACCCCGCTGCCCGTCTACCAGGCGCTGACGGCCAAGGTGCGCTCCGGTGCCGTGGACGCCTCGCGAGCGCGGATCGCCCAGCTCGACGAGTACGTGGGACTGCCCGCCGACCACCCCGAGTCCTACCGGTCGGTGCTGCGCCGAGAGGTGCTGGAGCCGCTCGGGATAGGCATGGAAGCGTTCCTCGGGCCCGACGGCACGGCCGAGGACGTCCAGGCGGCGTGCACGGCGTACGACCGCGCGCTCGCCGGGGCCGGCGGTGTCGACCTGCAGCTGCTCGGCATCGGGACCGACGGGCACATCGGGTTCAACGAGCCCTGTTCCTCGCTCGCCTCGCGCACCCGGATCAAGACCCTGACCGAGCAGACGCGGATCGACAACGCCCGCTTCTTCGACGGCGACATCGAGCAGGTCCCGCACCACGTCATCACGCAGGGCATCGGCACCATCCTGGAGGCCAGGCACCTGGTGCTGCTGGCGACCGGCGAGGGCAAGGCGGACGCGGTGGCAGCGACCGTGGAGGGCCCGGTCGCGGCGCTCTGCCCGGCCTCCGCGCTCCAGCTCCACCCGCACGCCACGGTGGTCGTCGACGAGGCGGCCGCCTCCAAGCTGAAGCTGGCCGACTACTTCCGGCACACCTATGCCCACAAGCCGGAGTGGCAGGGGATCTAGGGCCTGCCGTTTGGATCATGCCGCGCGGCGCGGTCGGCTGACAACGCACCGTGGGCCGAGCCGACCTGATCCGAACGACAGACCCTGGTCCACTCCCGCGCGGGCGGCGGGGCCGCGGTGCACAGCCCGCCGCCCGATGGACTAGACCAACCCTGTCGGGACGGTATATAGAGAAGATCACGGAACGTGCGGGTGGAGTCCTGACGCAGGAACCCGTGCCACGATGTGAGCCGTGGCCGATGGGATGTCGGTCGCTTTCGGCATCCGGAGCCGGGAAGGCAGAGCATGAGCACCGACGTCAGCAGTGCGGAGAACGAGGCCGGCGCGACCGTCCGTGCCGCGCGCGTGCCGAAGTACTACCGCCTGAAGAAGCACCTGCTCGACATGACGGAGACGCAGGCACCGGGCACGCCGGTCCCGCCCGAACGCACGCTGGCGGCCGAGTTCGACACCTCCCGCACCACCGTCCGCCAGGCCCTGCAGGAGCTGGTCGTGGAGGGCCGGCTCGAACGCATCCAGGGCAAGGGCACCTTCGTCGCCAAACCCAAGGTCTCCCAGGCGCTCCAGCTCACCTCCTACACCGAGGACATGCGCGCCCAGGGCCTGGAGCCGACCTCGCAGCTGCTCGACATCGGCTACATCACCGCCGACGACCGGCTCGCCGAGCTGCTCGACATCACCGCCGGCGGACGCGTGCTGCGCATCGAGCGGCTGCGCATGGCCAACGCCGAGCCCATGGCGATCGAGACCACGCACCTGTCGGCCAAGCGCTTCCCGGCCCTCAGGCGCTCCCTGGTGAAGTACACGTCCCTCTACACCGCGCTCGCCGAGGTCTACGACGTCCATCTGGCCGAGGCCGAGGAGACCATCGAGACCTCCCTCGCCACCCCGCGCGAGGCGAGCCTGCTCGGCACCGACGTCGGACTGCCGATGCTGATGCTCTCCCGGCACTCCCTGGACCGCGAGGGCAAGCCGGTGGAGTGGGTGCGGTCCGTCTACCGGGGCGACCGCTACAAGTTCGTGGCGCGACTGAAGCGGCCGGCCGACTGAAATCCGCGCACTTCGCCGAATCGACATGCCGAGATGTGAACGAGGTCTTCCACTGCCACGACGCCGTCACCTAGATTGCCTGCGCGTTACACAGGTTGATCAGCGAGGGGACGGAGCCGTGGCATGTCCGAAACGCCTGAAGTGAGACCACCTCTGGTGACGCCTGCGCGGGCGGTCATCGGGCTGTGTCTCGTCGCCCCCTTCGTGGCGATGCTCTGGGTCGGCTCGTACGCGAAGGCGGACCCCGCGTTCATCGGGATCCCGTTCTTCTACTGGTACCAGATGGCCTGGGTGCCCCTGTCCACCGTGCTCACCGTGCTCGCGTACAGGCTGTGGCAGCGCGACCAGCGCTCCCGCGCCGCCGCGAAGGGCGGTGCCGCCAAGTGAAGAACGGCGTCAACGGCGTCGCGCTCGGCGTCTTCATCTTCTTCTTCCTGGCCGTCACGGTCATGGGCTTCCTCGCCGCACGCTGGCGCAGGGCCGACAACGAGCACACCCTGGACGAATGGGGCCTGGGCGGGCGGTCGTTCGGCACCTGGGTCACCTGGTTCCTGCTCGGCGGCGACCTGTACACGGCGTACACCTTCGTCGCCGTACCCGCGGCGATCTACGCGGCGGGCGCGTCCGGCTTCTTCGCGGTGCCGTACACGATCCTGGTGTACCCGCTGATCTTCACCTTCCTGCCGCGCCTGTGGTCGGTGTCGCACCGCCACGGGTACGTGACCACCTCCGACTTCGTGCGCGGCCGGTTCGGCTCCAAGGGCCTGTCGCTCGCGGTGGCGCTGACCGGCATCCTCGCGACGATGCCGTACATCGCGCTGCAGCTCGTCGGCATCCAGGCGGTGCTGGACGTGATGGGCGTCGGCGGCGGGGACAACGCCAACTGGTTCGTGAAGGACCTGCCCCTGCTGATCGCCTTCGGCGTGCTGGCGGCCTACACGTACTCCTCCGGTCTGCGGGCCCCCGCGCTGATCGCGTTCGTGAAGGACGCGCTGATCTACATCGTCATCGCGGTGGCGATCATCTACATCCCGATCAAGCTGGGCGGCTTCGACGACGTCTTCGCCAAGGCGGGCCACGCGCTCAGCCAGGTCAACCCGGCCACCGGCAAGACGCGCGGCGCGCTCGCGCCCCCGGAGGCGGGCCAGTGGACGTACGCCACCCTGGCCCTCGGCTCGGCGCTCGCCCTGTTCATGTACCCGCACTCGATCACCGCGACGCTCTCCTCCAAGAGCCGTGAGGTGATCCGGCGCAACACCACGATCCTGCCGCTGTACTCCCTCATGCTCGGCCTGCTGGCCCTGCTGGGCTTCATGGCGATCGCGGCCGGGGTGAAGGTCACCAACGGCCAGCTGGCCATCCCGCAGCTGTTCGAGGACATGTTCCCGGACTGGTTCGCGGGCGTGGCCTTCGCCGCCATCGGCATCGGCGCCCTGGTCCCCGCGGCCATCATGTCGATCGCGGCCGCGAACCTGTTCACCCGCAACATCTACAAGGACTTCATCAAGCCGGACGCCACGCCGAAGCAGGAGGCCCAGGTCTCCAAGCTCGTCTCGCTGCTGGTGAAGGTGGGCGCGCTGGCCTTCGTCCTCACCATGGACAAGACGGTCGCCATCAACTTCCAGCTGCTGGGCGGCATCTGGATCCTGCAGACCTTCCCGGCGCTGGTCGGCGGCCTGTTCACCCGCTGGTTCCACCGCTGGGCCCTGCTCGCCGGCTGGGCGGTCGGCATGGTCTACGGAACGGTCGCCGCGTACGGCGTCGCCTCGCCGACCCAGAAGCACTTCGGGGGTTCCGCGAAGGAGATCCCGGGCATCGGCGAGATCGGCTACATCGGCCTCACGGCCTTCGTGCTCAACGTGGTGGTGACCGTGGTCCTCACCTTCGTCCTGAAGGCCGTGAAGGCCCCTGAGGGCGTCGACGAGACCACCGCGGACGACTACACCGCGGACGCCGGCGACGCCGGTGTCCAGGTGGAGCTGCCCCCGGCGACCGCGGGCACCGGTCACTGAGCGACCGCCGCACGACGGGCCGCCGGGAAATCCGGCGGCCCGTCGCCGTGTCCGTGCACCAGACTCGGTGCCATGGACATCGTGATCCGGCAGAGCACCCCCGACGAGCACGCCGCCCTCGGTGAACTCACCGCCCGGGCCTACCTCGACGACGGCCTCCTCGACTACGGCGAGGACGACGCGTACCTGCCCGTGCTGAGGGACGTCGCGAAGCGGGCCGCCGCCGCCGAGGTGCTCGTGGCGGTGCGCGACGGCGAGCTGCTCGGCGGCGTCACCTTCGTCCCCGACGGCGGCCCCGTCGCCGACATCGCGGGTCCCGGGGAGGCCGAGATCCGGGCGCTGGCCGTCGCGCGCGGCGTGCGCGGGCAGGGCGTCGGCGAGGCCCTCGTCAGGGCCTGCCTCGACCGTGCCCGCGGCACGGAGGGCTGCACCTCCGTCGTGCTGTCGAGCCAGCGCTCCATGCACAGCGCCCACCGGCTCTACGAACGCCTCGGCTTCGTTCGCACGCCGGAGCGGGACTGGAATCCCGTGCCGCACCTGGACGACATCACCCTTCTCACCTACGAGCTGACACTCCGAAACCACCTCGACACAACATCTGGGGGTGACACGACAGCCCGGCACTAGATGTATGCTCATGCTCGCTGTCGCCGCAGGGGAATCCGGTGCGAATCCGGAACTGTCCCGCAACGGTGTACTTGCGTGCATTGCGCACGCCCGTGTCAGTCCGAGGACCTGCCGGCAGCGCGCCCGGCCGTCCGGTCCGGGTGCCCTGAGACGTCCGGGCCTCGTGGAATGGGTCGGTGGACGCGACGCCGTGTGCGCTCGTGACTGCCCGCTGCCCTCCGCCAGGCCCCCGTGCCGAGCGAGGGAGAGCCCCACGTGACCATCGCGCCAGCCGAACCGGCTTCAGCCACAGGTCTGGAGAACGACGGTCCCGGTGCCGCGCTGCTGCGGACCCTGACCGAGCTGACCGCCGACCTCCCCGACACCGACCCCGGCCGGGTCGCCGCCGCCGCGCTGCGCGGCCGGTCGGCCCACGCGGACGAGTCGGAGCTGCGCGAGCTGGCCACGGAGGCCGCCGCGGGTCTCATCTCCGAGGACCCCGCCTACTCGCGGCTGGCCGCCCGGCTGCTGACCGTCTCCATCCGTGCCGAGGCCGCCTCGCAGGGCGTGACGACGTTCACCGAGTCCGTGGCCGTCGGCCACCGGGAAGGCCTGATCGCCGACCGGACCGCCGAGTTCGTCCGGCTGCACGCCGGCCGGCTGGACCACCTGATCGACCCGCTCGCCGACGACCGCTTCGGCTACTTCGGGCTGCGCACCCTGCACAGCCGCTATCTGCTGCGGCACCCGATCACCCGCAAGGTCGTCGAGACGCCCCAGCACTTCATGCTGCGGGTCGCCGCCGGCCTGGCCGAGGACGACACCGCCCGCTCCGTCGACGAGGTCGCCGCGCTCTACGGGCTCATGAGCCGCCTGGACTACCTGCCCTCCTCCCCGACGCTCTTCAACGCCGGCACCCGGCACCCCCAGATGTCGTCCTGCTACCTGCTGGACTCCCCGCTGGACGAGCTGGACTCCATCTACGACCGCTACCACCAGGTCGCCCGCCTGTCGAAGCACGCCGGCGGCATCGGTCTGTCGTACTCCCGCATCCGCAGCCGCGGTTCGCTGATCCGGGGCACCAACGGGCACTCCAACGGCATCGTGCCGTTCCTGAAGACCCTGGACGCCTCGGTGGCCGCCGTGAACCAGGGCGGCCGGCGCAAGGGCGCGGCCGCGGTGTACCTGGAGACCTGGCACTCCGACATCGAGGAGTTCCTGGAGCTGCGGGACAACACCGGTGAGGACGCCCGCCGCACCCACAACCTGAACCTCGCGCACTGGGTCCCGGACGAGTTCATGCGCCGGGTCAACGCCGACGGGCAGTGGTCGCTGTTCTCCCCGTCGGACGTGCCCGGTCTCGTCGACCTGTGGGGCGTGGAGTTCGACGCCGCCTACCGCGAGGCGGAACGCCAGGGCCTCGCGAAGAAGACCATCCCGGCGCGCGAGCTGTACGGCCGCATGATGCGCACCCTCGCGCAGACCGGCAACGGCTGGATGACCTTCAAGGACGCCGCCAACCGCACCGCCAACCAGACGGCCGAGCCGGGCCACGTCGTCCACTCCTCCAACCTCTGCACGGAGATCCTGGAGGTCACGGACGACGGCGAGACGGCGGTCTGCAACCTCGGCTCGGTCAACCTCGGCGCGTTCGTGAGCGGCGGGGACATCGACTGGGAGCGGCTGGACGAGACGGTCCGCACGGCCGTCACCTTCCTGGACCGCGTCGTCGACATCAACTTCTACCCGACCGAGCAGGCGGGCCGCTCCAACGCCAGGTGGCGGCCGGTGGGCCTGGGCGCGATGGGTCTCCAGGACGTCTTCTTCAAGCTGCGCCTGCCCTTCGACTCGCCCGAGGCCCGGGCGCTGTCCACCCGGATCGCCGAGCGCATCATGCTCGCCGCGTACGAGGCCTCCACCGACCTCGCCGAGCGCAACGGACCGCTGCCGGCCTGGGAGAAGACCCGCACCGCGCGCGGTGTGCTGCACCCGGACCACTACGACGCGGAGCTGACCTGGCCCGAGCGCTGGGCGGCGCTGCGCGAGCGGATCGCGGCGGTCGGCATGCGCAACTCGCTGCTCCTCGCGATCGCTCCGACGGCCACCATCGCCTCCATCGCGGGCGTCTACGAGTGCATCGAGCCGCAGGTGTCGAACCTGTTCAAGCGCGAGACGCTGTCGGGTGAGTTCCTCCAGGTCAACTCGTACCTGGTGCAGGACCTGAAGGACCTGGGCGTGTGGGACGCGCGCACCCGTGAGGCGCTGCGCGACTCGAGCGGCTCGGTGCAGGACTTCGCCTGGATCCCGCAGGACGTGCGGACGCTGTACCGCACGGCGTGGGAGATCCCCCAGCGCGGTCTGATCGACATGGCCGCGGCCCGCACCCCGTTCCTGGACCAGGCGCAGTCCCTGAACCTGTTCATGGAGACGCCGACGATCGGCAAGCTCTCCTCGATGTACGCGTACGCCTGGAAGTCGGGCCTGAAGACGACGTACTACCTGCGCTCGCGCCCGGCGACCCGGATCGCCCGCGCGGCCCGCGCCGCCGTCCCCGTGCAGGCCACCCCCGACCCCGAGGCGGTCGCCTGCTCCCTGGAAAACCCCGAGTCCTGCGAGGCCTGCCAGTAATGCCCAACCAGAACCTGCTCGACCCCGGCTTCGAGCTGACCCTGCGCCCGATGCGCTACCCGGACTTCTACGAGCGCTACCGGGACGCGATCAAGAACACCTGGACCGTCGAGGAGGTCGACCTCCACTCCGACGTCTCCGACCTCGCGAAGCTCAGCCCGGCCGAGCAGCACCTGATCGGCCGGCTGGTGGCCTTCTTCGCGACGGGCGACTCGATCGTCGCGAACAACCTGGTCCTGACGCTGTACAAGCACATCAACTCCCCGGAGGCGCGCCTGTACCTGTCGCGCCAGCTGTTCGAGGAGGCCGTGCACGTCCAGTTCTACCTGACGCTGCTGGACACCTACCTGCCCGACCCGGAGGACCGCGCCGCCGCGTTCGCGGCCGTGGAGAACATCCCGTCCATCCGCGAGAAGGCGGGGTTCTGCTTCAAGTGGATGGACTCGGTGGAGAGCCTGGACCGGCTGGAGTCCAGGGCCGACCGCCGCCGCTTCCTGCTCAACCTGATCTGCTTCGCCGCGTGCATCGAGGGCCTGTTCTTCTACGGCGCCTTCGCGTACGTCTACTGGTTCCGCAGCCGGGGTCTGCTGCACGGTCTGGCGACCGGCACCAACTGGGTGTTCCGCGACGAGACGATGCACATGTCGTTCGCGTTCGAGGTGGTCGACACCGTCCGCAAGGAGGAGCCGGACCTCTTCGACGGCGAACTCGAGCAGCAGGTCACCGACATGCTGCGGGAGGCCGTCGAGGCCGAGCTGCAGTTCGCGCGCGACCTGTGCGGTGACGGCCTGCCGGGCATGAACACCGACTCGATGCGCCAGTACCTGGAGTGCGTGGCCGACCAGCGCCTCGGCCGGCTCGGCTTCGCGCCGGTCTACGGCTCGGAGAACCCGTTCTCCTTCATGGAGCTGCAGGGGGTCCAGGAGCTGACCAACTTCTTCGAGCGCCGCCCGTCGGCGTACCAGGTCGCGGTGGAGGGCACCGTCGACCTGGACGAGGACTTCTGACCGGTCACCTCGGCCCCACCGCCGGGTGGGCCCTGTGGTGGGGGCGGCGCGGCTCTCGCGCCGCCTCCCCGCGTTCCGCCTGCCTGAGCTGGCGGTCGATGGCCCTGTCCCGCAGGATGCCGATCACCGCGGGGAGGACCAGGAGTCCCAGGATGCCGAGCACGGCGATCATTCCGAGCAGTCCTTCTGTCTGTGTCGTGGTCATGGACACCACTGTCGCGCCGGATGCTCCTTACCGTGAGTGGCAGGACTGCCGTATACCCTCGAATTACTGCCAGTGCCGAGGCACACTGGAGTCATGCTGCAGAACGTGGTCGCCGTCCTGCTCGACGGCGTGAACCCCTTCGAGATGGCCGTCGTCTGCGAGGTCTTCGGCACCGACCGCAGCGACGAGGGCCTGCCGGTGTACGACTTCGCGGTGGCCTCGGCCGACGGGCCCGTACTGCGCGCCAACGCGGGGTTCACCATGCAGGTGGAGCACGGCCTGGAGCGCCTGGAGCAGGCCGATCTGATCGCCGTGCCGGCCGGGGCCCGCTACGACTCCCGGACGTTCCCGCCGGAGCTGCTGGACGCCCTGCGCCGTGGCGTGGACCGTGGCGCCCGGGTGCTCAGCGTCTGCTCGGGCGTCTTCGTCCTGGCCGCCGCGGGCCTGCTGGACGACCGGCGCTGCGCCGTGCACTGGCACCACGCGGAGGAACTGGCCCGCCGGTACCCGCGGCTGACCGTCGAGCCGGACGTGCTGTACGTCGACGAGGACCCGGTGATCACCTCCGCCGGCACCGCGGCGGGGATCGACGCCTGTCTGCACCTGGTGCGCAAGGAACAGGGTCCCGAGGTGGCCAACCGGATCGCCCGGCGGATGGTGGTGCCGCCGCACCGGGACGGCGGACAGGCGCAGTTCATCGAGCGGCCGCTGCCGAAGGCCCCGTGCGACACGGTCGGCGAGGTCCTGGTGTGGATGGAGGAGCACCTCGACCAGGAGGTGACCGTGGAACAGCTCGCCGCCCGCGCCCACATGGCCCCGCGCACCTTCGCCCGCCGGTTCCAGCAGGAGACGGGGACGACCCCCTACCGGTGGATCCTGCGGCAACGGGTACTGCGTGCACAGGAGTTGCTGGAAGGCACGGACGAGACCGTGGACGCCGTCGCCTGGCGCACCGGGTTCGGCACGGCGGCGGCGCTGCGGCACCAGTTCGTGCGGGCGCTCGGCACCACGCCCAACGCCTACCGGCGCGCGTTCCGGGGCCCCGAGGCCGCCTGAGCGCGCGCCCGTATCAGGAGTCGCCCGTCACCACTCCACGGGCCTGAGCAGCAGGTTGTGCGGGCGCAGCGTGATGCCCACCCGGGTGCCGTCGTCGGACCCGGCGACCTGCTCGAAGCGGTACTTCGCGCAGACGGCCGCGGTGATCAGGCTCAGCTGGGTCATGGAGAAGTGGTCGCTGGGGCACTTGCGGTTGCCCACGCTGAACGGGCTCATCGCGTACTTCGGCACCTCCTTGGCCCGCTCCGGCAGCCACCGGTCGGGGTCGAAGTCGAGATGGCCGGCGTAGGAGCGGCCGTCGCGCTGGATCGCGTACGGGCTGTAGACGATGTCCGCCCCGGCCGGAATGCGATAGCCGCCGAGGACGGTGTCGCTGATCGCGCGGCGCGTCAATATCCATACGGCGGGCCTGAGCCGCATGGCCTCGACGACGACATTGTTGGTGTGCGTGAGTGAGCGGACGTGCTCGAATCCGACGGGTCGGCCACCGGTCACGGATTCGACCTCGGTCCGTACCTTCTCGGCGTGTTCCGGGTGTTCCGCGAGGACCTGGAGCAGCCACATGATCGTGGACGCGACGGTTTCGCTGCCGGGGGTGAGTATCGCGACGACCTGGTCGTGGATCTCCTGTTCCCCGATGGGGTCCCCATTGTCGTCCCTCGCCTCCAGCAATGCCGTCAGCAAATCGTCCGGCTTTTGACCAGATGCCCTCCGCTCGGCGACGATCTCGTCCACCAGCAGATGCAAATCGGCCAGGGCCCGGTTGAATTCGCGGTTGGCCGGAAACGGCAGCCGGTACAGCGGTCCCAGGGGGACGACCATCCTCCGGTACATACCGCGGAAGACACTGGCGAGGTCGATGCTGAGCCGCTCGGCGCGCTCGTCCATGAACTCGCCGCGCAGCAGGCAGCGGGCGGCGATGCGGACGGCGACCCGGAAGGACTCGGAGGTGCAGTCGACGGTCCCGCCGGGTTTCCAGCGGTCGGTCAGCGCGTGCGCCTCCTCCTCCATGACGGGCCCGTAGCCGGGTATCGCGTCCAGCCGGAACGCGGGCTGGATGGTGCGGCGCTGGCGTCGGTGCCGGGGGCCGTTGGCGGTGGCCACGCCCTCCTTGCCGAGCAGGCCTTCGAGGGACTCCCACAGGGGTCCGTCGATCTTGAAGTCGGGGCTGAGCGCGAGCGCCCCGGTGAGCGCCGGCGTGGTGACGGCGTACACCGTCTTGGGGCCGAGCTTCAGGCGCACCACGTCGCCGTGGGCGCGCAGCCGGGACATGAAGGCCAGCGGGTCGCGGACCAGTTTCAGGCCGTGGCCGAGGACCGGTACGGCGCCACCGGCCAGGGGCGGTTCGAGCAGCCCGGTGGGCTCGGAGGCCACGGGCTTCACAGACTCGACGGTCATTTCTCACCTGCCGCTTCGTTCGTGACGTAAGGGGGCGTGGACCGGTCGTCCCAGGTGTCGACCATGTAGCGGCCGGACTCGTGGTGGAACCAGTAGACGGAGCTGAACCAGTTGCGCATGTTGCCGACGCAGGTTCTGACGGCGCCGCTCAATTCCTTTCCGGCGACCGTCCCGTCGTCGAGTCCGTCGGCGAAACGCAGTGCCTCCTGCTCGACTTCGAGGAATTCGCTGATGCATTCCTCGACCCGACGCCTGACCTCGTCCACCGCTTCTTCGAGCGTCAGGCCCTCATGGGTGATGAGGCTGATTCCGAGATTGTGGACCTCGTCGCCCGCAATTTCCTTGGGCAGCGAGCACAGATCGTTGTACCAGGCGGCGAATTCCTGGCTGAGCAGTGCGGCCCGGCGATATGCGGGGAATTTCCGCACGGCGTCCGGGAGTTCACGGCCGGCGCTGGGTTCGAGGAGGTCCGTCCATATCCGGTGCGCGAAGGTCAGCCGGCGCAGGGCCAGGTATTCCTCGACGCCGGGAATGTATCCCTCGGTGCGGTTGCGGAACTCGCGGTCGTACGCCTCGATGACCGCGTGGAAGTGCCGGGCGAACCGCTGGTTCCAGGTGCCCGGCAGGAAGCCGTACAGCCGCAGCACGCTGTCGGCGAACCCCGCTACCAGCGGGTCCGGGTGGTGTACATGGTGCCGGGGCGCGTCCAGGGCCGCGTGCAGGCGGTACCTCAGCCGCCGCCAGTCGCCCACCCGGCCGTGGACGATGTCGCGGTCGTGGCGGTCGTCCCAGACGAAGAACCACGCGCTGTAGTCGGCTATGGCCTGCAGGACCTCGTCGGGGGCACCGGTGTAGTAGCCCGCCATGAGGTCGGTGTAGCAAAGTCCGTCGGCATATTCCTGCACCTTGTCCGCCGGCATGAGCCGCTTTTCGAGCAGCCAGCGCCGTGTCTTCTCCTGGAGCTGCGGCCAATACGGATGCAGTTGCCGGGGAAAGGCGGACTCGATCACCGGCAGTGCCAGTGAGGGCGGCACTACCACCGCCGTCGGTGTCGCCGTGGTGCTGTGTGGGAAAGCTTGCACAGAACAAACCCCTCTCAGCCGCCAGGGGCGCACACCCCTCCCGCCGTGCCGGGCGTGCGCCGTTGCGT
Organism: Streptomyces sp. NPDC037126; assembly: GCF_055605965.1. Taxonomy (NCBI): domain Bacteria; kingdom Bacillati; phylum Actinomycetota; class Actinomycetes; order Kitasatosporales; family Streptomycetaceae; genus Streptomyces; species Streptomyces sp. NPDC037126. The sequence continues at coordinate 181,432 of NZ_JBVJTD010000011.1, read as the reverse complement.
ATCCCCGCTCTCCCATTCAGCACCACAACTGACCGCCGTGGGAACGGATTTGCTTCACTCACTACCCCAAGGTGCCGAGAATCCCCCCTTGTGTGACTGATTAGGGATCACTAGAGGCTCGGATGCGACCGGTTGTACGACGCACGGATGAGCGAACGAGGGCAACGCGAAGGGGCGCCCGACCGGGGGTGATCCCCGGCCGGGCGCCCCGGCGGCACGGCGGTCGCTAGTCGTTGGCGACCACGGGGTAGCGTGGCTCGTTCTCGGCCATCTGCCGCAGCGCGTCCTTGCGGTCCCGCTTGGACAGCCGGTCGATGTACAGGTAGCCGTAAAGGTGGTCGGTCTCGTGCTGCAAACACCGTGCGAAGTAGCCGGTGCCGCGGACCCTGACCGGGTTGCCCTGCTCGTCCTGGCCGGTCACCTCGGCGTAGTCGGGACGGGCCAGCGGGGCGTACGCCCCCGGCACGGAGAGGCAGCCCTCGTTGCTGTCGTCCAGACGGCGCCGTTCCGCCGGCAGGTCCACCGGCTTCGGGTTGCACACCACGCCCACGTGCCGGACGCCCTCGTCGTCCTGGCAGTCGTAGACGAAGACCTTCACGTCGACGCCGATCTGGTTGGCGGCCAGGCCCACGCCCTCGGCGGTGCGCTGGCTCGCGAACATGTCGGCGACCAGCTGCTGGAGCTCCTCGCCGAACTCGGTGACGTCCTTGCACTCCTTGTGCAGCACCGGGTTGCCGACGACCGTGACCGGCCGCGAGGTCCCGCGCTCACGCCAGGCGTTCTCGCGCTCCTCGCAGTCCTCCGTGTCGACGACGTAGCCCTCGTCGTCGACGGGGAGCACGCCCGCGTGCTGCTGATCGGTGTCCTGCTGAGCCATGACCGACGTACGCCTTCCTGCAAGCCTGGAAAATTCTGCGAGTACAGCCTAAAGGCGGCAGGTCACCGGTCGCTCAGCAAACCTCTTCCAGATCTCGCCAGTCCCTGGAGTCCGGGCTGTCCGCGACCCACCCGTCCAGCAGGCCCCGCACCAGCGCGGCGGGCGCGGCCACGCCGCACTCCCGCTCCGGCACCCACAGCTGCCCGTCCGTGCGATGCCCCAGCGGGCCGGGGTGCCCGGGCTCGCTGTGGTCGTGCGGGTCCAGGTGCACGCCCTCGCCCTCGTCGGACGGCATGCGGGACTCGCTGCACATCCGGCACAGCAGCCGCACCGAGGACGACCAGTCCTCGGCGGCGAACCCGGCGTCCGCCGCGAGCTGCTCCAGTGCGTCCCGGTCCGCCTCGGTGGCCGCCTCCAGCAGCACCACCCAGGTGGGCACGGGAGAGGGCGCCCACAGCTCGATCTCGTCGAAGACCGGGTAGGAGTGCCCCGCGGAGGTGGTGCGCTCACCGTGCGGGACGCCGTCGTGCAGCACGACCTCGCCCCAGCGCCGTCCGGAGGAGGGCAGCGGGATGGACAGGACCTCGATCCGCGCCGGGTCCAGCCTGCGGCCCCACACCACCTCGGCCTCGCCCTCCGGGGAGAGCCGTACGGCCGCGCTGCCGAGCTCCATGCCGAGCGGTTCCCCGGCCACGCCGGCGCCCCCGGGCACCTTCAGCCCGTAGGCCTGCCAGGCGCGGCGGGCGAGCGGCCAGTCCTGCAGGGCGGTGGCGGCGATGCCGACGTTCCACCAGTCGGGCGCGCCGGCCTCCCGGTCGAGCAGGGCGACGGCGCGCAGTCCGGCCGCGCGGGCCTGCTCCCAGTCGTGCCGGAACTTGTGCAGCAGGGCGAGGTTGAACCAGGACTCCGCCAGCCAGGGTTCCAGGTCGGCGGCGCGGGTCAGCAGTTCGCCCGCGTCCTCGTACCGGCCGTCGCCGATCAGCGTGAACGCACGGTCGGTGGCCTGCCGCCAGGAGGCGGAGGGCCGGTGCCGTCCCTTTCCGAAGATCCTCACGATTCCCGCCTGCCAGTTCCAGTTCCGCACAGTGGGCTGGCTTGTGCCCCCGGACACCCTCTCCCTCGCATCCAACCACGTACGCCGGGAAAGGCGCTCATTACCCATGGGTTACCCAGCCCCGCGCGGGGTCAGACAGTGCCGTACGTCTCCCGCCGTCCCCGGCCGCCCCGGTCCCGCGCCACCCGTGCGGCCGGGACAGCACCCGGGCGAGCGACTCCACCACCTCGGGAGCGTAGTCGTCCGCGGTGCCGAGGCGCAGCTCCTCCAGCGCGCGCAGCGGGCCCTCGGGACCGGCTTCCCGGCTCTTCTCCTCGTACGCGTTCACGGCCCGGACGATCCGCGCCGCGACCGGCTGCTCCCGGTAGGGGTCGGCCTGCCGCTCCACGACGACGGCGACCGCCGCGGCCACCCCGGTCTGCCGGACCACGGCGCCGCCGAGCAGGGCGATGCGCCGCTGCTCCGCCGGGGGCAGACCGGCGGTGGCCCCGGCCGGGACCGGGTCGACCAGGCTGAGCTGGCCGATGTCGTGCATCAGGGCCGCGTACTCCAGCACGGTCAGCTCGCCGCCGGTCAGGCCCAGGTCCCGGCCGACGGCGAGGCCGAGCGCGGCGACGCGGCGGGCGTGCCCGGCGGGGGTGCAGCCGGCGATCTCGGTGGCCCGGGCGAGGGAGGCGATGGTCTGCCGGTAGGTGGCGCGGACGGCCGCGTACCGGCGCACGGACAGCTGGGTGAGCAGCAGGGGCAGGCAGAACACGGGCAGCGCCCACAGCCCCGCGACGGCGACCGCGAGCGCCATCACCGCGCCGGTCGCGCACACGGCGGAGCCGATGCCGAGCAGCCCGCGCAGCTCCTCGCGCAAGAGCGGGCCGAACGGCCAGCGGGTGCGGGAGTGGGCGAGCGCGGCGGCCAGCACGGCGTCGCACAGCTCGGTGAGGGCGAGCAGGGTGACCAGCAGCAGGACGTATCCGGGGCCGCCCCAGGAGCCGAAGACGCCCCGGTTGTAGAGGGGTTGGAAGCAGACGGCGGCGAAGCCGACGGTGAGCACGCGGCGGGCCAGGTGGTCCAGGGTGGGGGTGCGGCCGCGCCAGATGTGCGGGACGGCGCCGAGCAGGGCGGCGGCGAGGACGACGGTGACGACCTGGGCGGCGTCGTGCCCGCTCGGCTGCCCGGCGTCGGCCCCGAGCAGGGCGTACGACAGCGCTCCGGCGGCTCCCAGGGGCGCGGCCTGGCGCACCTCCACGCCGCTCCAGCGGGTGAGTTCGCCGACGGCTATGAGCACCCCGAAGGCGAGCGCGACCCCCCGGTCGTCCAGGCCGGTCCACAGGGTGACGGCGAGGGAGCCGGCCGCGGTGAGGGCGGCCGCGCCGTGGATGAGCCGCAGGGCGTTCACCGGGGCGTCCCGGGGCTGGGGACGGTCCGCTCCCGGGGCGCCGGGCCGTACTCCGGTTCGTCGGCGGTGACCGCGGGGTGCCAGCCGTGGCGGCCGAGCGCCCGGGCGAGCGCGGTGACCATGCGGGGGTCGAACTGCGTCCCCGCGCAGCGCTCCAGCTCGGCGACGGCCGTCGCGACCGGCCGGGCCCGGCGGTAGGAGCGGGTGGAGGTCATGGCGTCGAAGGCGTCCGCGACGGCGACGACCCGGGCGCACTCGGGGATCCGGGTGCCGGCCAGGCCGTAGGGGTAGCCGCTGCCGTCGAGGCGTTCGTGGTGGTGCAGGATCGCCGCCCGGGCCTCGCCGAGGAAGGAGATCCCGCGGACCATCTCGTGGCCGTACTCGGGGTGGAGTTCGATGATCCTGCGTTCCTCGGGGGTCAGCGGGCCGTCCTTGCGCAGCAGCCGGGTGGGCACGCCGAGCTTGCCGACGTCGTGCAGGATGCCGGCGAAGCGCAGCACCTCGACCCGCTCGTCGTCCATGCCGAGTTCGCGGGCGATCATCACGGAGGCCTGCCCGACGCGTTCGCTGTGGCCGCGGGTGTAACCGTCCTTGATGTCGACGGCCTGCACGAGGGCGCGGATGGTGGCCTGGTGGGCGGCGCGTTCGCGGTGGTACTGGGCGAACACCCACCAGGAGACCCACATCGGCAGCAGCACGAGCAGCGCGGCGACCGGGCCGTACGGGCTGCGCCACAGCACGGCCATCATCAGCCCGGCCAGTCCGTGCGCCGCGACCGGCGCGAGCGAGCGGGTCGCGGGCCCCCGCCAGGCCTGCCGCGGCGGGACTCCCAGCGCGACCACGCGGATGCCGCCGTCGAGGACGGTGAGGACCAGGCAGAACGCGAGCACGGCCGCGCCGGCGGGCAGCAGCGCGAAGGGGAAGTCGGAGGCGACGACGGCGTCCCGGCCGCCGAGGGCCCAGTGCACCCGGGCCGCGGCCCAGACGGCGAGCGCGGGCTGCGCGGCCCGCCATGTGCGCCGCGTCAGTCCGGGCCGGTCCTCGACCGGGGAGAGCAGCGCGGCGGGCAGCGGGATGAGCGCGGCGGCCGGCGGGGGCAGCAGGAACGCCCCGGCGAGCAGGACGGGGTAGAAGGTGCCGCCGAAGCGGCGGCGTACGACGTGCTCGCAGGCCGCGTAGAGGGCGGCGAGCAGGGTGAGCGCCCACCAGGAGGTGTGGATCGCCGGGAGCGGCAGGACGCAGGTCAGGGCCAGCAGGGCGACGCAGCCGACATAGCCGCGCGCTCTCGCCGGTACCGCCTCCATCGCCCCTCCCCCGACCATGCCTGTCCGGGCTCGGAGCCTAGGGCGGGAATCGGGGGGTCCGGCGCTTACGACCTGAGGATTAGCACGTTCGGGTGATGCGCTCAGCTCTCCTGGGGCGTCGCCGTCACGTCGTGCTCGGGCACGGTCTGCCCGGAGCGGATCAGGTCGATCCGCCCCATCACCTTGGCGCGCAGGTCGGAGGGCACGTCGTCATGGCCGCAGCACCGCTTGACCAGCTTCTTCACGGCCTGCTCCAGGCCGTACTTCTCGAGGCAGGGAGAGCATTCCTCGAAGTGGTGCTGGAACTTGTCGCGGTCGACGTCCGGCATCTCGCTGTCCAGGAACTCGTAGAGGTGGTTGAGCACCTCACTGCAGTCCGTCTCGTGCGGCTCTCCGCAGCTCATGAGCCCGAGCCTTTCGCTTCGTCCGACTCCCCGGCGCCCGCCGGGACAAGGCCGCGCTCACGCGCGTAGTCCTCGAGCATGCCGCGCAGTTGACGGCGGCCCCGGTGCAGCCGGGACATCACCGTACCGATGGGTGTCCCCATGATGTCCGCGATCTCCTTGTAGGCAAAGCCCTCGACGTCCGCGAGATAGACGGCGATGCGGAACTCCTCGGGGATGGCCTGGAGCGCTTCCTTCACGTCCGAGTCGGGCAGGTGGTCCAGCGCCTGCGACTCGGCGGAGCGCAGACCGGTCGACATGTGCGACTCGGCGCGGGCGAGCTGCCAGTCCTCGATCTCCTCCGCGGCGGAGCGCTGGGGCTCACGCTGCTTCTTGCGGTAGGAGTTGATGAAGGTGTTGGTGAGGATCCGGTACAGCCACGCCTTGAGGTTGGTGCCCTCGCGGAACTGGTGGAAGGACGCGTACGCCTTGGCGTAGGTCTCCTGCACCAGGTCCTCGGCGTCGGCCGGGTTGCGCGTCATGCGCAGTGCGGCCGAGTACATCTGGTCGAGGAATTCGAGCGCGTCCCGCTCGAAGCGCGCGCTGCGCTCCGCGGTCGACTCGGGGCCGGTCCCCGTGCCCGCCTCCGCGCTCACGCCCTGGCCCTCGGGCTGCTCCGCCTGGCCGTTGTCGGTCCCTGCGTCGGTACCGGTGACCGGACCCACCTCCTCAAGATCCCGGGCAGGACCGGAACCGGTCCCACTCGAATCGGAGGATAGAACACGACCCGTACCCGCCGCCCCTCGAATAGGCGCGGTCCGAGCCGCGTGCAGCACCGTCCAGTCCAGGTCAGTGCGGCTGCTACGGCTGGAATCGGACTCCGCCGGGCGCAACCCCTCCATGGGATGGCGGGTGGCGAGCGGGCAGATCGTCGAACCCATGCGGCGGACTTCCTCTCCCACGACGTCGGTGCCGAGGCCTCAGCACTTCTGTCCCGCACAACAGCCCTCCACCGCCCGGCATTCCCGGGTCACCCGAGTGACGCGGCCCACTCCACGACACCCTCCGTGACGATCTCGAGGGCCCGCTCCTGGGTGATCGCCGCCCGCTTGGGCACGGCGAACCCGTGATCGCCGTACGGCACCTCGATCAGCCGGTGGCCGCCGTCCGGGAACTCTTCGGGCCTCCCGAACGGGTCGTTCCCGCCCTGGACGACGAGGGTGGACACCCCGGCGCCCAGCAGTTCCGCGGCGCGGGACCGCTCCGGCCTGCCGGGCGGGTGCAGCGGGAAGCTCAGCGCGAGCACGGCGAGCGCGCCCAGCTCGGCCGCGGTCCGGCAGGCCACCCGTGCCCCGGCGCTGCGGCCGCCGGCGAGCACCGGAAGCCCCGGCCCGGCGAGGGCCGGCCACACGCCCCGCCACCCCACGTCCAGGGTCCTGGGCGCCGGCGCCAGCCTCTTCCCCGCCACCCGCCAGGGCTGCTCCACGAGGGCGACGCTCACGCCGTGCCCGGGGAGCACCCGGGCGAGCGCCTGGAGGTCCCGCGCCTCGATGCCGCCGCCGGCCCCGTGGCCCACGGCGAGGACCAGCCGCGCCTTCCGGGCCTCGTGCCAGGTGACGCGGGCGTCCCCCGCGTCGGTCCCGACCGTCTCGATCTTCATCAGAAGAGTGTGCCCTCCTCCGGGGCCTCCAGCTCCTTCAGCAGCTCCGGGCCGTTGTTGCGGACGTTGCTGACGGCCGTGGAGACCGGGTAGGCGCGCATCAGGCCGGCCGGGGGCGGGGCCAGCAGGGCGCGCAGCTCGTCCGGGTCGGTGCGGGCCGGGTCCAGCCAGGCGTCCCAGCGGTCCGGGGTGAGCATCAGCGGCATGCGGGGGTGGATGTCGGCCAGGGCGTGCGGGCCCTCGGCGGGGGCGACGGCCAGCGGGCTCGTCTCCGCCTCGGTGGTGATCACCGAGCAGGTGACCCACCAGGCCCCCGGGTGGTCGTCGGGCAGGGTCCGGTCGCGCCAGAACTCGTACAGGCCGGCCATCGCGAACACCGACCCGTCGGCGGGCAGCACGAAGTACGGCTGCTTGCGGGGCCGCTTCTTCCTGCCCTCGGCCTCCAGATCCCGCTCCTCCTTGCCGGTGACCCACTCGTAGTAGCCGTCGGCGGGCAGGATGCAGCGGCGGGTGGCGAAGGCCCGGCGGTAGGAGGGCTTCTCGTGCACGGTCTCCGCGCGCGCGTTGATCATCCGGGCGCCGCCCTCGGGGGTCTTCGACCAGGACGGCACCAGCCCCCACTTCAGCGTGCGCAGCTGGCGAACCGGACGCGGCGAGTCCGCGTCTTTCAGGGGGCGGTCGAGGACGGCGAGGACCTCCTTGGTCGGGGCCACGTTGTAGTCCGCGTCCAGGGTCTCCTCGGGCTCCCACTTCTCGACCCCGAAGATTCCTGCGAGATCCTCGGGCCTACGACTGGATGCATACCGTCCGCACATACGTGCCACACTGCCAGACTCCGCAAGACGAGAGGGAGCCCACACCGGAATGGACAGCCTCGCCGCCATCGCGCTGCCCGACGTCTGGGACCGGCTCACCGGCACCCAGCCCGACCCCGGCCTCTGGGTGGTGCTCGCCACCCTGGCCGCCGCGCTCGCCGCGGTCGTCCCGCACACCCTGTGGCGGATATCCCGCAACGCGATCACCATCGCGCACGAGGGCGGGCACGGCCTGATCGCCCTGCTCACCGGGCGCCGGCTCACCGGCATCCGTCTGCACTCCGACACCAGCGGCCTCACCGTCAGCCGCGGCAAGCCGTACGGCCTGGGCATGATCCTCACGGCGGCCGCGGGCTACACGGCGCCCTCCCTGCTCGGTCTCGGCGGCGCCGCGCTGCTCGCGGCGGGCCGCATCACACTGCTGCTGTGGGCGGCGACGGCCCTGCTGCTGGTGATGCTGGTGATGATCCGCAACGCGTACGGCGTGCTGACCGTCGTCCTCGCGGGCGGGGCGTTCCTGCTGGTCTCCTGGCTGACGGGAGCGCAGGTGCAGGCCGCGTTCGCGTACGCGGTGGTGTGGTTCCTGCTGTTCGGGGGCGTACGGCCGCCCTTCGAGCTGCAGGCCAAGCGGTCGCGGGAAGGGGCCGGGGACTCGGACGCGGACCAGCTGTCCCGGCTGACGCACGTGCCGGCGGGCCTGTGGCTGTTCCTGTTCCACGCGGTGTCGCTGTGCTCGCTGATCGGCGGGGGACGCTGGCTGCTGGAAGGTTGACACCGGGCCCTCCTTATAAAGTGGGCCCCATGGCCCCGAACACCGCCTCCTCCGCACTCTGGCCCGCCCCGCACGCGAGCGGAGCCGTCGACGCGACGGTCCACGTGCCGGGGTCCAAGTCGGTCACCAACCGTGCCCTCGTGCTCGCCGCCCTCGCCTCCGAGCCCGGGTGGCTGCGCCGCCCGCTGCGCTCGCGCGACACCCTGCTGATGGCGGGGGCGCTGCGCGCGATGGGCGTGGAGATCGAGGAGACGGTGTCGTCCAGCTCCGCGGGCGGCCCGGGCGGCTCGGGCGAGGCGTGGCGGGTGCTGCCGACCGGCCTGCACGGCCCGGCCACGGTCGACGTCGGCAACGCGGGCACGGTGATGCGGTTCCTGCCGCCGGTGGCCGCACTGGCCGACGGCCCGATCCGGTTCGACGGGGACCCGCGGTCGTACGAGCGCCCCCTGCACGGTGTGATCGACGCGCTGCGTGTGCTCGGCGCCCGGATCGACGACGACGGCCGGGGCGCGCTGCCGCTGACCGTGCACGGCGGCGGGGCGCTGGACGGCGGTCCGGTGTCGGTGGACGCCTCCTCGTCCTCCCAGTTCGTCTCGGCGCTGCTCCTGTCCGGCCCGCGCTTCAACCAGGGCGTGGAGGTCCGGCACACCGGGGCCACCCTGCCCTCCATGCCGCACATCCGGATGACGGTGGACATGCTGCGCGCGGTCGGCGCCCAGGTGGACACGCCGGAGTCGGGCGGCGAGCCCAACGTGTGGCGGGTGACGCCGGGCGCGCTGCTCGGCCGGGACCTGACGATCGAGCCCGACCTGTCCAACGCGCAGCCGTTCCTCGCGGCGGCCCTGGTCACCGGCGGCAAGGTGCTGGTCCCGGACTGGCCGGCCCGCACCACCCAGCCGGGTGACCGGCTGCGGGAGATCTTCACCGAGATGGGCGGTTCCTGCGAACTCACCGAATACGGGCTGGTGTTCACCGGTTCGGGTGCGGTCCACGGCATCGATGTCGACCTCGGTGACGTCGGCGAGCTGACCCCCGGCATCGCCGCGGTCGCCGCGCTCGCCGACTCCCCGTCGACCCTGCGGGGCGTGGCGCACCTGCGGATGCACGAGACGGACCGGCTGGCCGCGCTCACCAAGGAGATCAACGAACTCGGCGGTGACGTCACGGAGACGGCCGACGGTCTGCACATCCGCCCGCGCCCGCTGCACGGCGGCACCTTCCACACCTACGAGGACCACCGCATGGCGACCGCCGGCGCGATCATCGGCCTGGCGGTCGAGGGCGTGCGCATCGAGAACGTGGCGACGACGGCGAAGACCCTGCCGGACTTCCCCGAGCTGTGGACCGGGATGCTCGGGCAGTAGGGACGACGCCATGCGCCGCTACGGCAAGCACACCGACGAGGACGACATCCGCAGCCGCCCCAACCGCAAGGGCAACCGGCCGCGCACCAACATCAGGCCCAAGCACGAGGACGCGGCCGAGGGCATGGTCCTCACCGTCGACCGGGGCCGGCTGACCTGCCTGGTCGACGACCGGGCCGTGACGGCGATGAAGGCCCGGGAGCTGGGCCGCAAGGCGGCGGTGGTCGGGGACCGGGTGGCCCTGGTGGGCGACCTGTCCGGCAAGAAGGACACGCTCGCGCGGATCGTCCGCATCGAGGAGCGCTCCTCGCTGCTGCGGCGCACGGCGGACGACGACGACCCCTACGAGCGGGTGGTCGTCGCCAACGCCGACCAGCTGGCGATCGTCACGGCCCTGGCCGACCCGGAACCCCGTCCCCGGCTGATCGACCGCTGCCTGGTCGCGGCCTACGACGGCGGTCTGGAGCCGCTGCTGGTGATGACCAAGTCGGACCTCGCCCCGCCGGACAGGCTGCTGGAGCTGTACGGCGCCCTGGACATCCCGTACGTGGTCACCAGCCGCGACGAACTGGAGAACGGGGACGCAGCGGCCCGGGTGCGCGAGCACCTGGACGGCAAGATCACCGCGTTCGTCGGCCACTCGGGCGTCGGCAAGACGACGCTGGTCAACGCGCTCGTCCCCGAGGACCGCCGGCGTACGACGGGACGTGTGAACGCGGTGACGGGCCGGGGCCGCCACACCACCACCTCGGCGCTGGCGCTGCCGCTGTCCGACGACGACGGCTGGGTGGTCGACACCCCCGGCGTCCGGTCCTTCGGTCTCGCGCACATCGACCCGACCCGGGTGATCCACGCCTTCCCGGACCTCGAACCCGGCACCGCGGACTGCCCGCGCGCGTGCAGCCACGACGAGCCGGACTGCGCGCTGGACGCATGGGTCGAGGGGGGCCACGCGGACCCCGCGCGGCTGTACTCGCTGCGCCGGCTGCTCTCCACCAGGGAGCGCCGCGAGGGCGACTGACCATCGCGTTGTTTGCCGGGGCCCGAGTTCGGCAAGTGCATAATCGCACCGAACCGGAGATCCGGATCAACGGGAGGACAGCACATGGCGTGGCTGCTGGTCATCGCGGCCGGGGTTCTGGAGACCGGTTTCGCCGTGTGCCTCAAGCTCTCCCACGGGTTCACCCGGCTGTGGCCGACGATCGCCTTCGCCTCGTTCGCCCTCGGCAGCTTCGGCCTGCTGACCCTGTCGCTGAAGAAGCTGGACGTCGGCCCGGCCTACGCGGTGTGGACCGGGATCGGCGCGGCCGGCACCGCGATCTACGGCATGGTCTTCCTCGGTGACCTGGTGTCGACCCTGAAGATCGTCTCGATCAGCCTCGTCATCGTCGGGGTGATAGGGCTCCAGCTGTCGGGCTCCGCGCACTAGGGGGACGGGCGCGGGCGAAGTTCCGGCCGGGCCGTGCGGAGCCCGTCTGGGCCGGGCCGGTCTGGGCGCGTGGTGCGTCGGCCGGGGCGGCGGGGCCCGCCGTTCGTGGCCGTTCAGGGGCCGTGGCGGCCGTCTCGGACCGTCTGGTGGGGCAGGACCGCCCGCACCAGCTCGGCCACCCCGCCCTCGCCGGGTGGTGCCGCCACGCAGGACAGGGCGAGGCGTACGACGAGTTCGCAGGAGCGGGCCAGTTCCACGGTGTCGGACGGGGCGGCGCCGGGCCCGGCCAGCGCGCTCACGGCACGTTCCCGGACCATCCGCACGAAGTCGGGGGGCGTGGGCAGCGGCCCGTCCGCCCGGCGCTGCGCGGGCACCGTGGAGGAGGAGCGCACGCCGGCCGGCGGGGGCGCGGGCAGCCACTCGCTCCAGCAGCCGGTGAGCACGGCCCGGACCAGCGCGTTGTCCCGGGCCGCGACGGCCGTCCACTCGGCGGCGGCGGTGAGCCTCTCCCCGGTCCCACCGGCGCTGCCCAGCGCCCGCTCGACCCCGGCGAGATACCCGTCGGCCTCCCGCCGTACCAGCGCCCTGGCCAGGCCGTCCTTGCTGCCGAACTCGTTGTACAGGGTCTGCCGGGACACCCCGGCGGCCGCGGCCACGTCGACCATCCGCACCGTGGACCACGGCCGGCGCGCGAGCGCCGTGTACGCGGCGTCCAGCAGCGACTCCCGGGCTGCAGGCATCATCGCCTCCCTGGGGTGGACCGACTCTGCGCCCAGGTTTGACGCGCTCGTATGCACTGTCAAGGGTTCGCGGAGGACCGCGACGGCGCTCCCCTCCACCGGCACACCGGCCCTGGGTACCCCACCACCCCCTCCCGCCACATCGCTTCACTCGCTGCTCCCCCGCCCCGCACGACACCCCGCCCGACACCCCCGCCCGCCCCGTGGTGGCCCCGCACCGACCCCGGCGGATACGGTTCGTCACATGCCGGACTACCTCGACGACCTCCGCCTCGCCCACGTCCTCGCGGACGCGGCCGACGCGGCCACGATGGACCGCTTCAAGGCCCTCGACCTGAAGGTGGAGACGAAGCCGGACATGACGCCGGTGACCGAAGCGGACAAGGCGGCGGAGGAACTCATCCGCGGCCAGCTCCAGCGCGCCCGCCCGAGAGACGCGGTCCTCGGCGAGGAGTACGGCATCGAGGGCACCGGCCCCCGGCGCTGGGTGATCGACCCGATCGACGGCACCAAGAACTACGTCCGCGGCGTCCCCGTCTGGGCCACGCTCATCTCCCTGATGGAGGCGGGCGAGGGCGGCTACCAGCCCGTCGTGGGCCTGGTCTCCGCCCCGGCCCTCGGTCGCCGCTGGTGGGCCGCGAAGGGGCACGGCGCCTTCAGCGGCCGGGGCCTGACCTCCGCGAGCCGTATCCACGCCTCCCGCGTCGGCACGCTCGCGGACGCGTCCTTCGCCTACTCGTCCCTGTCCGGATGGGAGGAGCAGGGCCGGCTGGACGGCTTCCTGGACCTGACCCGCGAGGTGTGGCGCACGCGCGCGTACGGCGACTTCTGGCCGTACATGATGGTCGCCGAGGGTTCCGTGGACATCTGCGCCGAGCCCGAGCTGTCCCTGTGGGACATGGCCGCCAACGCGATCATCGTGACGGAGGCCGGCGGCACCTTCACGGGCCTCGACGGCCGCCCGGGCCCGCACAGCGGCAACGCTGCCGCGTCCAACGGTCTGCTGCACGAGGAGTTGCTGGGGTATCTCAACCCGCGCCAGTGAGGCACGGGAGTACTCCCGGTACGCCCTCAACTGACTTCGCGCGCCCCCTTGTTGACCGTCCCTTTACCTGGCAGTCTGAATCCACCCCCGCTTGTGAATTTGTGCAATCCCGAACAGGCGCCTCGGGCGCCGGGCCGGACAGAGCCCCGGGATTCCGAAGGAGGTGGCCCATCCATGCTCGTCCGTGACGCCATGAGCACGGTGATCCTGACCGTCGGCCCCGCCCATACGCTCCGCCAGGCAGCCGCACTGATGTCCGCCCGGCGCGTCGGCGCCGCGGTGGTCCTCGACCCGGACGCCGGCGGTGTCGGCATCCTCACCGAACGCGACATCCTCAACTCCGTCGGCCTCGGCCAGGACCCGGACACGGAACGCACCCACGCCCACACCACCACCGACGTCGTCTTCGCCGCCCCCACCTGGACCCTGGAGGAGGCGGCCCGCGCCATGACCAACGGCGGCTTCCGGCACCTGGTCGTCCTCGACCACGGCGAGCCCGCCGGGATCGTCTCGGTCCGCGACATCATCCGCTGCTGGCTTCCGGCCCGGGAGCCAGCCGCGGCGCTCTGAGCATGCGGAACGGGCCGGACCCCGAGCACCGTGGGGTCCGGCCCGCCCTGGGGACGCCCCCCAGGCCCTGAAGACGCGGGCAAGCACCCCCGGTCCGGCGTGGCCGGGTGCGCAGCCCCAGTCGCCCGGCGGTGTGCCCGTCCGGCCGTGGTCGCCGGGCAGGTGTGCCGGCTCAGCCGCGCAGCGTCCGTACCGCCGCGTCCAGCCGCTTGCCGAACTCGGCGTCGGCGCTCGCGAAGTTGCCGATCGCGCGCTCGGCGATGTCCTCGCGCGAGACCTGGGAGATCGCCCCGGCCAGGTTGGCGACCAGCCGCTCCTGCTCCTTGGGCGACATCAGCCGGTAGAGGTCGCCCGCCTGCACGAAGTCGTCGTCCTCGGCGTGCGCCGGCGTCGGGTGGTCACCGGTGGCGGCGGTGAAGCCGTCGAACGGCTGCCACAGCGGACGGCCGCTCTGCCGCGGCCCGCCGAAGCTGTTCGGCTCGTAGTTCCTGGCGGCGCCGTGCCGGCCGTCGTACAGCCGCCCGTCCCGCGCGTTGGTGCGCGCCTCGGTGGCGTGCGGACGGTTCACCGGCAGGTGGTCGGCGTTGATGCCGACGCGGTAGCGGTGCGCGTCGCCGTACGCGAAGAGCCGGCCCTGGAGCATCTTGTCCGGCGAGGGGCCGATGCCCGGCACGAAGTGCGCCGGCGAGAAGATCGACTGCTCGACCTCGGCGAAGACGTTGCGCGGGTTGCGGTTCAGCTCCAGCCTGCCGATCTCGACGACCGGGTAGTCGGCGTGCGGCCACACCTTGGTCAGGTCGAACGGGTTGAAGCGGTAGGCCGCCGCGTCCGCCGCCGGCATGATCTGCACGCCCACGGTCCAGCTCGGGAACTCGCCGCGCTCGATCGCCTCACGCAGGTCGCGCTGGTGCGAGTCGGGGTCCTTGCCCGCCAGCGCCTCGGCCTCCTCGGCCGTGAGGTTCCTGATCCCCTGGTCGGTCTTGAAGTGGTACTTGACCCAGAAGACCTCGCCGGACTCGTTGTTCCACTGGAAGGTGTGCGAGCCGAAGCCGTCCATGTGCCGGTACGACGCGGGGATGCCGCGGTCGCCGAAGAGCCAGGTCACCTGGTGCGTGGACTCGGGCGACAGGCTCCAGAAGTCCCAGACGTTGTCCGCCTCCGTGCTGCCCGTGTACGGGTCGCGCTTCTGGGTGTGGATGAAGTCGGGGAACTTGATCGCGTCCCGGATGAAGAAGACGGGGGTGTTGTTGCCGACGAGGTCGTAGTTGCCCTCCTCGGTGTAGAACTTCAGCGCGAAGCCGCGCGGGTCCCGGACGGCGTCCGCCGCGCCGAGGTTTCCGGCCACGGTCGAGAAGCGCAGGAAGACCTCGGTCTCCTTGCCGACCTCGGAGAGGAAGGCGGCCCGCGTGTACGGCGTGACGTCGGCGGTCACCGTGAAGGTGCCATAGGCGCCCGCGCCGCGGGCGTGCACCACCCGCTCCGGGATGCGCTCGCGGTTGAAGTGGGCCAGCTTCTCCAGCAGCAGCTGGTCCTGGACCAGGACCGGCCCGCCGACGCCCGCCGTCTCGCTGTTCTGGTTGTCGGCGACCGGGGCACCGGCCTCCGTGGTGAGCGGTCCCTGCGTCACGTGCGCCTCCTGCGTCATTCCTGACTCGTCCTGTCCCGTGGCCAAAGCCGGGCTCGATCCTATATTGGACAAGGTCTAAGTCAAATGCAGATCCAATCTCACACCTATTCCCGTCCTGGTCCCCCCTGCTGTTAGGCTGGTAGCCATGAGCGACCTTCTGGAACGACTGCGTGGACGCGGATGGCGGATGACCGCGCAGCGACGCGTGGTGGCCGAGGTCCTCGACGGCGAGCACGTCCACATGACAGCCGACGAGGTCCACGCGCGGGCCGTCGCGAAGCTGCCCGAGATCTCCCGGGCGACCGTCTACAACACGCTGGGCGAACTGGTCTCCCTCGGCGAGGTGCTGGAAGTCTCGACGGACAAGCGCGCCAAGCGGTACGACCCGAACGCGCACCGGCCGCACCACCACCTGGTCTGCGCCCACTGCGGCGCGATCCGCGACGTCCATCCGACGGGCAACCCGCTCGCCGACCTCCCCGACACGGAGCGCTTCGGCTTCACGGTGTCGGACGTCGAGGTCACGTACCGGGGGCTCTGCCCGAACTGCTCGAGCGCGTAGCAGGACGCGCCCACACGCACCGAGAAGCCCCGGCGCCCATGCGGCACCGGGGCTTCTTCGTACACCCGTGCAAACACCGAGGGCCGGAATCCATTTCTGGATTCCGGCCCTCGGTCCTGAGTAGCGGGGACAGGATTTGAACCTGCGACCTCTGGGTTATGAGCCCAGCGAGCTACCGAGCTGCTCCACCCCGCGTCGGTGAACACGACATTACGGGAGAGCGGTACCGAGAAGCAAATCCATGGGGCGCGAGGTGTCCGGCGTCACGTGCCGGCCCGCCGGAACCCGCGGGCGACCGGGAGAAACCGGCCGTAACCCGGCGCGTCCGGCCTTGTCACGCCGACAGTTCCTCGCGCAGCGCGTCCCGCAGCCGCCCCGCCCGCTCCGCTACCTCGGCCGGGCCGAGCGCGACCGCCCGGTCCGCCCACTTCTGCCCCTCCGCCAGCTCGCCACGACGCGCGTAGAGGAGGGCCAGCCGCAGCGCCGCCCGTCCGTGCCCGGCGTTCGCGGCCCGGGTCCACCACACGGCGGCCTCCGGCTCGCTCCCCTCGCGGGCGAGCAGCAGTCCGAGGTTGAAGGCGCCGTTGCGCGACCCGGCCTCGGCCGCCGCCCGGTACCACCGGGCCGCCTCCACCACGTCGCCGCGGGCCGCCGCGAGCATCCCCACGCGGACCTTCGCCCGCCGGTGCCCCTGGGACGCGGCCCGCTCGTACCACTCCTCGCACTCGGTCTTCTCGTGCACGATCTCCCCCAGCTCGTGCGCCGGGTCCGGGGGGCGCCGGGCGTCGAGCAGGGTGGCGAGCCGGTAGGCGGCCTCCGCGCTCCCGCCGCCCGCCGCACAGCGCAGGTGCCGCTCGGCCTCCCGTTCGTCGCCCTCGCGCAGCCGGGCGATGCCGACCTGGAGCGCGGCCTCGGTGTGCCCGGCGGCGGCCGCCTGCTCGTACCAGGGCAGCGCCGTCACCTCCTCGCCGCGCCCGGCGTAGAGGATGCCGAGATTGAACGCGGCGTCCACGCTCCCGGCCTCCGCGGCCTTGGAGAACCACGGCTCGGCCCCGGTGGTGTCGCCGCCCTGGAGCAGCAGGATGGCCAGCGCGTTCGCGGCCTCCCGGTGCCCGGCGTAGGCGGCGCGCCGGTACCACTGCTCGGCCTGCGCGGTGCGCCCCTGCTCGGCGCAGAGCAGCCCGAGGTTGTAGGCGCCGTTGTCGTCGCCCGCGTCCAGCGCCGCGCGGTACCAGCGCTCGGCGGTCTGGGTCTCGCCGCGCTCCGCGTGCAGCGCGCCCAGCGCGTTGGCCGCGTTGCCGTCGCCGTCCTGGGCGGCGCGCAGCCACCACACGGCCGCGCTCTCGGTGTCGCCCGCGTCGCGCAGCAGGAAGCCGAGCGCGCAGGCGGCCCGCGGCTCGCCGTCCTTGGCGGAGGTCAGGTACCAGCGCCCGGCCTCCTTCAGCTCACCGCGCTTCTCCAGGATCGCGCCGAGGTGCAGAGCGGCCCTCCGGTGGCCGCGCGCGGCGGCCTGCCGGTACCACTGCTCGGTCTCGGCGACAGCGTTGTCAGCGGCACTCTCGTCCCCGTGTCCGGCCGTGCGGTCGAGGGCGCGCGCCAGCCGGTAGGCGGCCTCCCGGTGGCCCCGCTCGGCGGCGATCCGCATCCAGCGCCCGGACCCGGCGTCCCCCCGGTGCTCCAGAAGGTCGGCGAGCGCGTAGGCACCGAGAACGTGGCCCTGCTCGGCGGACTGGCGCAGCCAGTACTCGGCGGCCGGCTCGTCACCGCGCTCGCGGTGGTGGCGGCCGAGGGCGTGCGCGGCGGCGGCGGAACCGGCCACGGCGGCGATCCGCCACCAGCCGGCGGCCTCGTCGGCGTAGCCGCGCTGGTGCAGGAGGACACCCAGGTTGTTTGCCGCGGCCCGGTCACCGGCCGCGGTGGCGGCCCGCAGATGGGCCTCGGCTCCGTCGAGGTCGCCGCGGCGCAGCAGCAGGGCCCCGAGGACGCTCGCCGCCTCGACGTCGCCGCTCTGCGCGGCGAGCCCGAGGCGTACCTCCTCGGCGGCCTCCTCCCCCATGTCGCCCATCTCGTCCCGGGCCGGCTCCTCGCCGGAAGGCTGCACAAATCGCCCTGACTCGAACAGAGTTGCCTTGTCCCCCATAACGTCCATCGTCGCACCACCTGCAACCTGGGTACACCCGGTATACCGCAGCCCGTGAGGTCACTACAGCGTTTTGTCGACATGCCCACAGGGCGACAAGTCAAACACACCCCACTCAACTCCCCGCGGCGGCGCGGCCGTACCTCCCCTCAGTACATGAGTTCGCACACCACGAAGGCCCGGATCCCTTGGGATCCGGGCCTTCGATCGCAGTAGCGGGGACAGGATTTGAACCTGCGACCTCTGGGTTATGAGCCCAGCGAGCTACCGAGCTGCTCCACCCCGCGCCGTTTGCCTGGTAACCGTACCACGACGTGGGGTGCCCTTGATCAACTCCCCTTGCCGCCGGTGCCCTTGTCGCCGTTCTTGCCGCTGCCGGCCTTGGCCTCCGCCTCCTGGGCCCGCTTCAGCGCGTCCTGAAGGTCCTTCTGCGCCTTGGCGTACGCGGTCCAGTCGGGCCCGTTGGGCTGCTTCAGGGCATCCTGGCCCGCCTGGAAGGCCTTCTGGGCGTCACCCAGGGCCTGTTGGACCGTCGGATTGCTCGACGAGGGCGGGGTGGTGGTGCCGGTGTCCGGTGGTGTGGTGGCCGGGCCCTGGGTTCCGAAGACCTTGTCCAGTGCCTCGCCGAGCGTGTTCTCGAAGGCCGTTCTGCCCTCGTAGGTGACCAGCACCTTGCGCAGCAGCGGGTACTTGAGCCCGCCACCGCGTACGTAGACGGGCTCCGCGTAGAGCAGTCCGCCGTCCAGCGGCACGGTCAGCAGGTTGCCGTACTCGACCTCCGAGTCACCGCCCTTGAGGAGCTTGATCGCGGCGGCGATGTCCTGTTCGGAGTTGAACTGGCTCTGGACCTGTTTGGGTCCGTCGACCGTCGTGCTGGTCGGCAGTTTCAGGATTCTGATCTTGCCGTAGTCGCTGGTGCCCGCCTCGGCGTCGACCGACATGAACGCGCTCAGGTTGTCCCGGCCGTTGGGCGTGAACGTCGTCGACAGCGAGAACGCCTGCGCGCTCTGGTCGGGCATCTTCATGCTGAGGTAGTACGGCGGCACCGCGTTGCCCGACTTGTTGGTCGGGTCGTCCGGCACCTGCCACACCTCGCTGCCGGTGAGGAACGTCTGCGCGTCCGTCACGTGGTACCGGGTGAGCAGTTCGCGCTGGACCTTGAACAGGTCCTGCGGGTAGCGCAGATGGGCCATCAGGTCCGGGGAGATGGCGCCGCGCGGCTGCACCGTGCCCGGGAAGGCCTTCATCCAGGTCTTCAGCACCGGGTCCTGGGTGTCCCACTGGTAGAGCTTGACCTCGCCGGTGTACGCGTCGACGGTCGCCTTCACCGAGTTGCGGATGTAGTTGACCTGGTTCTGCTGGGCCACCACGGTGCGGTTGTTGTTGGTGGCGGTCAGCGAGTCGGCCGTCGTGTCGCCGAGGGTCGTACGGGAGGAGTACGGGTAGCCGTTCGACGTCGTGTACGCGTCGACGATCCACTGGATGCGGTGGTTCACGACCGCCGGGTAGGCGTCGCCGTCGATGGTCAGCCAGGGGGCGACCGCCTCGACGCGCTCCTTGGGCGTGCGGTTGTACAGGATCCGCGAGCCCTTGCCGATCGCGCCCGAGTAGAGGATCTGCGGCTCGTTGAACGCCACCGCGTACGCGGCCCGGTTGACCGGGTTGTCGAGGTTGACACCGCTCTTGCCCGGGTAGCTCGTGGTCTTCTCGCCGCTGTCGTCGGAGTAGTCGATCTCCTTCTGGGGACCGCCGACGATGGAGTAGGTGGTGGTCTTCTCGCCGTAGTAGATGCGCTGCTGGTAGGTGCCGAGCGCGCCGGTGGACGGCAGGTCGTACTCGGTGAAGACCGGCTGGCCCTGGGAGTCGGCCTCGGTGCCCTTGGCGGCGACCGCGCCGTAGCCGTGCGTGTAGCGGAAGTGGTCGTTGATCCAGTTGTTCTTCGGGATGCCGTCCAGGTTCAGCTCGCGCAGGCCGATGACCGTGTCCTGGTCCTTGCCGTCCTTGGTGTACCGGTCGACGTCCAGGTTGGTCGGGAACCCGTAGTAGTTCTTCATCTGCTGGAGCTGCTGGAACGTCGGCGAGACGATGTTCGGGTCCATGATCCGGATGCTCGCCGCGTCGTCCGCGTCGCCCCGCAGCTTCGTCTTGTCCGTGGTCGCGGCCTTGCCGGCGTACTCGGTGACCTTGGTGTCGTCGATGCCGTACGCCTCACGCGTCGCCTTGAGGTTCTTCTGGACGTACGGGGCTTCCTTGGCCTGCTCGTTGGGCTGGACCTGGAACTTCTGCACGATCGCCGGGTAGAGCCCGCCGATCAGGATCGCCGAGAGGACCATCAGGCCGAAGCCGATGACGGGCAGCTGCCAGGTGCGCCGCCACAGGGTGGCGAAGAACAGCAGCGCGCAGATGACGGCGATGCAGAACAGGATCGTCTTGGCCGGCAGATAGGCGTTGGCGTCGACGTAGCGCAGGCCGGTCCAGTCGCCGGTCGCCTTGAAGTCGCTGGACTTGACGGCCAGGCCGTACCGGTCGAGCCAGTAGGCGACCGCCTTCAGGGCGACGAAGATGCCGAGCAGCACCGACAGATGGCCGGTCGCCGCGGCGGTGGCGCGCGCGCCGGGGCTGGTGACGCGCAGTCCGCCGTACAGGTAGTGGGTGAGGGCGGCGGCGATCAGGGACAGGATCGCGGCGGCGAAGCCGAAGCCCAGCAGGAACCGGTACCAGGGCAGCTGGAAGGCGTAGAAGGAGACGTCCAGGTGGAACTGGGGGTCCTTCTGGTGGAAGGGCACGCCGTTCACCCACATCAGCCAGGTGCGCCACTGGCCGGCCGCCGAGGCCCCCGCGATGAGCCCGACCAGGGAGGTGACGGCGAGCAGCAGCCATGTCTTGTACGGCGCGATGCCCATCCGGTAGCGGTCCAGGCTCTGCTGCTCCATGGACATGGCGCTCAGCGGGGGCCGCAGCCGGTGCGCCAGCCAGATGTTGAAGCCGACGGCGACCGCCATCAGCAGGCCGAAGACGAAGAAGAGCCCGGTCTTGGTCCACAGCGTGGTCGTGAACACGGACGAGTAGTGCACCGACCGGTACCACAGCCAGTCCGTCCAGAAGCCCGCGAACATGGTGAACGCCATGCCGAGGACGGCGAGGACGCCCAGTGTCAGGAGCAGGGTCCTCACCCGCCGGGACGGGCGGCCCGCGCCCGTCCGTGGCCCCGTCGGGCCTCCGCCGCGGTCCGGCATCTGGAAAGCCAAGGTGCGCCCCTCGAAGTCGCTGTCGATCCGTCAGGCCCCCGTGTTCGCGAGCCCTCCCTGGCCCCCCGTGATCGCGGGCCAACACCTATGCAACTTACTCACGCTTTGCTCGGTTCCCGATTCCGGTCACGAACGAGGCAGGATTGTGACCATGTCCAACACTCCCATGGCAGCGAACCCGCTCACCCGGGCCGTACTCGAGATCGACGAGTACACCTCCGGCCTCGGCTGGGACCAGCCCGCTCGCCTCTTCGCCCTCGTAGACACCGCTCGGCTGCGGGCCCAGGAACCCGCGCTCGCGGCCCAGCTGGGCCTGCAGGACGAGCCCGAGACCACCGGTCTCACCCCGATCGAGCAGGACGAGATCCCGTCCGGCAAGCCCCTCGACGAGTTCCTCGGCACGATCGCCTGGCCCGACCCTGTGGCCGGCTGCGCGCTCACGGTGGAGCGGATGATGCTGCCGCCGTCCGCCGAGGCGCAGGTCCCGAAGGACCTGAGCGAGGCCAAGCTGGCGAAGTGGGTGGCCGAGCACCCCGAGCGCCAGGAGGTCCGCATGACGGTGGCGGTGCTGCGGGACGGCACCCGCGAGTCGGCGCTGCGGCTGCGCGAGAAGGACACCCCCACGGAGGTCCTGACCGGCCCGGACCTGGTGCCGGGCCTCGCGGACGCCCTGGCGGCCACGTTCGCGGACTGACGCCGGCCGGTACGGCGATGGGGCGCTCCTGTTCCACGGGGCGCCCCCAGCCGTGTCATGAGCCGCTCAGCGGTCCGCGAGGCGTATCAGCCGTGTCAGGGAGCGGCTCGGCGGTCTGCGGGTCGTACCAGCCGTGTCGTGCGCCGCCCGGCGTTCCGCGGGGCGCCCGAGGCGTGTCACGAGCTGCTCAGCCCTTCGTGGAGCACTTGGGCAGAGCGCCGGTGTCGCCGGTGCGGATGTCCTTCAGGGCGTCGAGCGCGTCACCGATGGTCTTCACCTTCACCAGGGTGAGGCCGCTCGGGGTGTCCTTGGCGGCGGCGGCGCAGTTGTCGGCGGGCGTCAGGAAGTACTGGGCGCCCATGCTGCGCGCGCCGACGGTCTTCATGTCGACGCCGCCGATCGGCCCGACCGTGCCGTTGTCGTCGATGGTGCCGGTGCCGGCGACGAACTTGCCGCCGGTCAGGTCGCCCGGGGTGAGCTTGTCGTAGATGCCGAGGGCGAACATCAGTCCCGCGCTCGGTCCGCCGACGTCGGCGAGCTTGATGTCGATGTCGAACGGGAAGGTGTGGTCGGTCCCGGCGGAGATCCCGACGATGGCCCGCTTGGCGCCGCTGTCGTCCGAGGTGGCCGTGGTGAGGGTCACGTCCTGCGTCCTGGTCGCCGTCTTGCCGGCCTTCTCGGCGGCCGCCTGGTCCTTGGCGGGCACGACGGTGAAGACGGTCTTCTGGCCCGGCGAGTGCTTGGTGACCAGCTTGGCGACATCGGCCGGCTGCTTGATCGCCGTGCCGTCGACGGCCTTGATCACGTCTCCGGCGTGCAGCCTGCCCTCGGCCGGGGAGCCCTTGACCACGGTGGAAACGATCACCCAGGACTTCACCGGGACGCCCAGCTCCTTGAGGGCCGCGACCTTGGCGCTCTCCTGGGACTGGCTGAACTCCTCGGCGTTCTGCTGGGTGGACTGCTCCTCCGTCGTACCGTCCGGATAGAGCGTGTCGTGCGGCACGATCTTGCTGTCGCGCGACAGCCAGCCGTAGACGGCCTCCACCAGGTTCATCCGGAAGTCCGCGCTGGTCACCCTGACGGTGGTCATGTTCAGGTGGCCGCTCGCCGGGTACGTCTTGTGCCCGGCGATCTGCAGCACCGGCTCGCCGTCGTGGTCCCCGAGCGTGTTCACGGTCGGGCCGGGGGACATCTCCGCGTACGGCACGGGGATGAGCACTCCCGCGCACAGGAGCGCGATCAGCATCAGGGTGGAGGCGAGCATCGTCGCGGTGCGGCGTGGCATGCCACGACAGTACGGGACGCCTCTGTCAGCGCACCGTCAGGGCACCCGTCACGCGCCGCCGGCGTCCCGGGGCGACTTCTCCATCGCCTCCCGGAACCGGGCGTACCCGTCCAGCTCGGGCCCGTCGCTGCGCACCCTGCGGGTCCGATTGGCCCAACTGCCCCACAGCCCACCGCCGATCGCGGCCAAGAGCGGGATCAGCAGCCAGACAAGCGCCCCCATGCCGACCTCCCAACGCACCGAGCGTCCGCAACTGACTGATCAGCAGATTAACCATCCGCACTGACAACGCTCACGCCAGGGGGCCGGTTACGCAAGCCGGGGGGAGGGTGTGCCGGGAGTGACCGGTTCGGCGCAGCCTCAGCAGGCGCCGACCCACTCCTCGGTGCCGTCGGAGAACTGCTGGTGCTTCCAGATCGGCACCTCGTGCTTGAGGCCGTCGATCAGCTTGCGGCAGGCGTCGAAGGCCTCCGCCCGGTGCGGGCAGGCCACGGCGACGACGACGGCGAGGTCACCGACGCCCAGCTCACCGACCCGGTGGACGGCGGCGAGCGCCCGCACCGGATGGTCCGCGACGACCTTCTCGGCGATCCGCCGCATCTCGTCCTCGGCGCTGGGGTGGCAGGAGTAGCCGAGCGCGTCGACGTCGGCGCCCCCGTCGTGGTTGCGCACGGTCCCCACGAACAGCGCGATCCCGCCGGCCGCGGCGTCGCCGACGGCCCGGAACACCTCGTCCACGGAGAGCGCGGTCTCCCGGATGCCGATCAGTTTGATGGGATCCTGCGCCGCGTGCTCACCAGGGTGCTCGGTCGTCTCAGCCATGCCCCCATCGTGCCGCACGCCCCGGACAACGGGGAATACGAGATTCACCAGGCACGCGCGCGGGCGTTCTTGGAGCCTTCTACAGGTACGCGGGGACGTTCCCCGGCCGGGCCGGGCACCGTCAGACCCGCCGCCGTGCCTTCCGGGCCCGCCGGACCACGGCGGCGGCGCCGAGCAGCGCCACGGTCGCGCCCGCGGCCCCCGCGGCCGTCGCGTCCTTGCGCCCGAGCCGGCGCCCGGCGACCGTGTGCCGTCCGGAGACCTCCTCCAGCAGCTCGGCGAGCACCTCCTCGTTGGTCCACTTCGCCCGCCACCCGGCGTCGTGCAGCCGGCTCCCGCTGACCACCCACGGGTACATCGTGTACGCGAGGTCGCCCGCCGGGGACGGCGTGAGCCCGATCCGGTGCAGCCGGGCCGCCGCGCCGAGCGCCACCGCCGACGGCAGCTCCATGCGCCGGATCCCGCTGAGCTCCTCGACCTCCTCCTGCTCCAGCCACCCGTCGCAGCCGACGGCCAGCTCCCCGTCGACCTTCTCCAGCACGGCGTACTCCAGGGCGCTGCACAGGTCCTCGACGTGGCAGAACTGCCACACGGGCCGCGATCCGGCGACGACGAGCAGCCGCGGCGACTCGAAGTACCGGGTCAGCGCGGTGTCCGTGCCGCCCACCAGCACGGCGGGCCGCACCACGGTGACGTTCAGCCCCGGATGCGCCCGGGGCGCGCGCCGTGCCAGCCGTTCGATCTCCAGCAGGTCCCCGACGCCCGTGGCCTCCGCCGTCGCCTGCAGCTCGGCGTCCTCCGACAGGGGCAGCTCGTTGTCCGGCAGCGCCCCGTAGACCATCGCCGAGGTGCACAGCACCACCCGGTGCACCCCGGCCGCCGCGGCGGCCGTGAGCACGGTCTGCGTCCCCCGGACGTTGTAGGCGGTGCGGGCGGCCGCGTCGCTGCCCAGGTCCAGGTCGAGGGCGAGGTGCACGACCACGTCGGCGCCCCGCAGCTTGTCCGCGATGGCCGGGTCGCGCACGTCGAGGATGTGCCACTGGGCGTCGGCGCACTCGCCGCGCCGCTCGTCGATCGCGACGACCTGCCTGATCTCCTCCGACGCGGCGAGCCGCTCGGTGAGCAGGGCGCCGACCCCGGTGGCGGCGCCGGTGACCGCGACGACGGGGCCGCGCACGACGGGAGGGGTTGAACGGTTTCGCGCTGCGCGAACCTGCGGATCTGGGGAACTCACCGGGCGTCTCCAGCGGTTGTCTTCAGTACGAGCGCGTGGGACGCGCGCGTACCAGGTGCATCCATCCTGCCGCAGGCCTGCCGTGGACGAAGCACCGAGGCCCGATCGGGTCCGGGTGTCTAGGCTGGGTGGTGTTGTCGGGCAGCCGCGCCGCCGGAGACAGACCGGTGGCCTTACCAGCCGAGGAATCCCGTGAGTGACACCCCATTCGGATTCGGCCTTCCGCCGGAGGAGCCGGACGACGGCGACGAGGGCAAGAAGAAGGACCAGGAGAGCGGCGGTGGGCAGGAACCAGCCAACCCGTTCGGTTTCGGGGCACCCGGGGCCGGGGGCTTTGGCGGCCCGGGCGCCGACAATCCGCTCGCAGCCATGTTCGGTTCCCTGAACCCCACCGACTTGGGCGCCGCGTTCCAGCAGCTGGGCCAGATGCTCTCCTACGAGGGCGGCCCGGTGAACTGGGACATGGCCAAGCAGATCGCCCGCCAGACGGTCTCCCAGGGCACCCCGGACGGCACGAAGGACGCCAGCGTGGGCCCGGCCGAGCGCAGGGCGGTCGAGGAGGCCGTCCGCCTGGCCGACCTGTGGCTGGACGACGCGACGTCCCTGCCCTCGGGCTCCGCCTCCGCGGTGGCCTGGTCCCGCGCGGAGTGGGTCGAGGCGACCCTGCCGGCCTGGCAGGAGCTGGTCGACCCGGTCGCCGAGCGCGTCGGCGCGGCCATGGGCGACGTGCTGCCCGAGGAGATGCAGGCCATGGCGGGCCCGCTGATCGGCATGATGCGCTCGATGGGCGGCGCCATGTTCGGCACGCAGATCGGGCAGGCCGTCGGCGTGCTCGCGGGCGAGGTCGTCGGCTCCACCGACATCGGCCTGCCGCTCGGCCCGGCCCGCAAGGCCGCGCTGCTCCCGGCCAACATCGAGGCCTTCGGCAAGGACCTCAGTGTGCCGCAGGAGGAGGTACGGCTCTACCTGGCCCTGCGCGAGGCCGCCCACCAGCGTCTCTTCGCGCATGTGCCGTGGCTGCGCTCGCACCTGTTCGGCGCGGTCGACGGGTACGCGCGCGGGATCAAGGTCGACACGGCCAAGCTGGAGGACGTGGTCGGCCAGTTCGACCCGCAGAACCCCGAGCAACTGCAGGACGCGCTCCAGCAGGGCATGTTCCAGCCCGAGGACACGCCCGAGCAGAAGGCCGCCCTGGCCCGTCTGGAGACCGCTCTGGCCCTCGTCGAGGGCTGGGTGGACGCGGTGGTCCACGCGGCCGCGAAGCCGCGTCTGTCGTCCGCCGACGCCCTGCGCGAGACCCTGCGCCGGCGCCGGGCCACCGGTGGTCCGGCGGAGCAGACGTTCGCCACGCTGATCGGCCTGGAGCTGCGCCCGCGCCGGCTGCGCGACGCCTCCCGGCTGTGGGCCTCGCTCACGGACGCGCGCGGGATCGACGGCCGGGACGGTCTGTGGGCCCACCCGGACATGCTGCCGACGGCCACCGACCTGGACGACCCGGACGGCTTCGTGCACCGCGAGCACATGGACTTCTCCGAGCTGGACAAGATGCTCGGCGAGGCGGCCGACAAGCCCGACCTGCACAAGAAGGACGACGGCGAGGCCAAGGGCGACGACACCGAGTGAGCCTCCACGACGACGCGGCCCTCGTCCTGAAGGGGTACGAGGGCCAGGACGAGCTGCGCCAGACCTACCTGGACCACCTGGCGGCGCACCCGGACGGCATGTGGAAGGCCTGCGCGGACGGGCACATCACGGCGAGCGCGCTGGTGATCGACCCCGCGCACGGCCGGGTGCTGCTCACCCTGCACCGCAAGCTGCGGATGTGGCTGCAGATGGGCGGTCACTGCGAGCCGGCCGACGCCACCCTGGCGCAGGCCGCCCTGCGTGAGGCGACGGAGGAGTCGGGCGTCGCGGAGCTGTCCCTGCTGCCCGGCGGGCCGGTGCGCCTGGACCGCCACCACACGCCGTGCGCCTGGCATCTCGACGTCCAGTACGCGGCGCTCGCCCCGGCCGGCGCCGTCGAGGCGATCAGCGACGAGTCGCTGGACCTGCGCTGGTTCGCCTACGACGAGGTGCCGGCCGTCGCCGACGGCTCGGTCGTACGGCTGCTCGAGGCGACCCGGGCCAGGCTCTGAGCGTCCCGCGCACACGGGTAAGGGGCGGCCGCATGGGCGGCCGCCCCTTACATCCGCTGTCCGGACGGTCAGCTCCAGACGTTGCCCTGGTTCTGCCCGCGGGCCCCGTGCTGGCCCATGCCGAACTGGGCGGCGAGGCCCTGCCCGATGACCGCGTTCTGCGGTGGCAGCAGCTCGCTGGGCTGGACCAGCGCGAACCCGGAGCCCATGAAGCTCAGCTCCCAGCCCTCACCGGTGTTGCCGCGCCGCCGCCACACCCCGGAGGAGTGCGTCTGGGCCTGCATCTGCACGCGCAGCCCGGTGGACCAGGCGACGATCGCGTCGGCGTCGCAGTTGACGTACCGGTCCGGCGTTACCTGCATCATCAGCGGCGCGCCCGAGGTCATCAGGGCGACCTTGCCGCGCCCGGTGATGTTCAGCTGGTACTTCCCGGAGCCGGAGACGCCGTAGAGGCTGTCGACGGCGACGACCTCGTGGTACAGCGAGGAGTCCATGGCGAGGACGTAGGAGCTGTCGACGGTCAGGCCGTCCTGCTCGACGTCCATGATGTGCACGTGCTGGGCGAGGTTGGAGAGGTAGACCGTGCCCTGTCCGTGACAGCGCATCAGGTCCAGGCCCTCACCGGTGTGGGCACGCGCGCGTGCCTGGCTGTTGCTGCGGTACTCGGCGTCGAACTCGACCAGGCCCTGGTAGGCGACCATGGTGCCCTTGCGGGCGAGGATGTCGTCGTGGCCCTCCAGGACGACGCGGAGCAGCTGCGAGTTCTGCAGGCTCCAGCGCTCCTGCGTCTGGATGTCGTTGTGTGCGAAAAGCGGGCTCTGCATGGCTTGTTGACTCCCCCTCAGCCCCGGATCCGGAGACGGTCGGTGCTGTCCTCGCTGGGCTGGACGACGACGATGCCCTGCCCGGAGAAGGCCATCTGGTAGGCCTCGCCGCTGCCCCGGCCGATCAGCGACTGCGCCTTGAAGCTGCGCTTGCCCTTCACCTTCAGGTTCGGCGACCAGGCGACGAGCGCGTCGGGGTCGACGTACGTCTCGTCCTCGCCGCCGCCGCAGTCGACGACGATCGGCGTGCCCCGGGAGGTCAGCGCGACCCAGCCCTGCCCGGAGATCCTGGTGTTCCACAGCCCCTGCCCGGCGAACTTCGCGAGCCCCTTGACCCGCTCCACGCCCCAGCTGAGGTGGGCGTCGAAGGCGAGCAGGTTGGTGGCGTTGACGGAGATGCCGTCGCCGTTGAGGTTGATCACGACGACGTTGGCGCCGTAGTCGGCGAGGTAGAGGAGGCCGTCGCCCGTGCACTTCATCAGAGGAGCGCCCTCGCCGGTGATCCAGTCGCGGGCGATCTGGCGGACGGCGGGCGGGTTGGGCTCGTACTGGACGAAGCCCTCGTAGGCGACCATCGACCCCACGCGCGCGAGGAGGTCGTTGCCGGTCTGCATGGCGACCTTCAGCATGTGGTCGCCGTGGTTCTCCATGCGGGCGGTGACGGGTGCGGGGGCGTAGCCCGCGAGCTGCTCATTCATGA
The DNA here is from genome assembly GCF_055605965.1 of Streptomyces sp. NPDC037126. Lineage (NCBI taxonomy): Bacteria > Bacillati > Actinomycetota > Actinomycetes > Kitasatosporales > Streptomycetaceae > Streptomyces > Streptomyces sp. NPDC037126. The sequence goes on along the minus strand of NZ_JBVJTD010000011.1, from coordinate 152,755 downwards.
CGGGCTCCCTCAGACCTCGTAGGGCTGGACGACGATGAAGTTGCCGGGCGCGCCCCGGAACTGGAGGTTGACGCTCTCGCCGGTGTCTCCGGGGTAGGCGTTGCGGCGCATGCGGACCTGGCTGGAGACGATCACCTGGGAGGCCGCCGACCAGGCCACCACCGCGTTGCAGTCGGCGAAGGTGGTCGGCGTGACCGGCAGGACCACGGGCGTTCCGTGCGTCTTGACGACGATCGTGCCGGTGCCCTGGAACTGCATGGTGAACAGCGCGCCGCCCGGGATGCCGTGGCCCTCGATGCGGCGGACCTCGTACTGCAGGCTCTCGTCGAAGGCGAGGACGTTCTCGGCGGACACGCAGATGGCGTCGCCCTGCAGTTCGACCGGGTGCAGATGGGTGGAGTTCTCGGCGAGGAACACCTGGCCGTTGCCGGTGCAGCGCATCAGCTGCATCTCCTGGCCGGTGGCGTTGCCGACGATCCGCCCGGCGAACCCGGCGCCCTTGTAGCCGAAGTCGACCTTGCCCTGGTAGAGCACCATGCTGCCCTGCCGGGCCAGCACGGGCTGCCCGCCGATGCCGAGGTCGACGCGGACGAGCTTCTTGTTCTGCTGCGTCCAGCGCTGCCCGGTGGGCTTCTCCTTGAACTTCTGCAGCGCGGCCGACACTCCGGCGCCGCCCTGGGGGGCGCCCTGCGGCACTCCGTAGGCGGCGGCCTGCTGTCCGGGGACCTGGCCGTAGCCCGGGGGCATGGGCGGGGCCTGCTGGCCGCCGTAGGGGGGCTGCTGTCCGTAGCCGGGGGGCATCGGCGCGGCCGGCTGCCCGCCGTAGGACGGCTGCTGGGGCGGCTGGCCGTACGGCTGCTGATGCGGCTGTCCGTAGGGCGCGGGGGCCGGGGCCGGCGGCGGGACCGTGCCACCGGGGGGCGGGGCGAGGGGCGCGATGACCGTCGGCGCTCCGTGCACGTTCGGCGCGGGCACCGGGCCGGGTGCCGGGGGCGGCGGCGGGGTGTGGCCGGGCGGGGTTGCGAAACCCTGCGGGGGCGTGCCACCGGGCGGGGTCGTGAAACCCTGCGGGGGCGTGCCACCGGGCGGGGTCGCGAAGCCCTGCGCGGCGGGCTGCGGCGCCGCGGGAGCGGGGGCCGGCGTGGGCCCGGGGGCCGCCGGGGCGGCGAACGCGGGCGGAGCCGTGGCCTGGGCGGGCGGGGCGAAACTGGGGGCGGCGCCGGACTGCGGCTGCTGGGGGGCGGCCGGCGCCTCCTCCAGCACCTCGCCGCCGAAGTTCTTCAGCAGCGCCTCCAGGCCGCCGTCGAAACCCTGCCCGACGGCGGCGAACCGCCAGCCGTCCTTGAAGTAGAAGTCACCGAGCATCACGGCTCGCTCGGTGGAGAACTCCGACCCGTTGAAGGAGTACCGGGCGACCTCCTCGCCGCCCGCGACGATCCGCAGGTATCCGGGGCCGATCTGCGACATCTGTCCGGCGCCGTCGATGGTCGCCGTGAAGGACAGCTTGCGGATCCCCGACGGGATCCGGTCGAGCGTGACCCGGAACGACTCCGTGTCGCCCGCCTGGGCACCCAGCAGCTGGATGGACTCCTCCGGGGACTTCGGCTGGTTGAAGAAGACGAAGTACCGGTCGTCCGAGAGGCGCTCGTCGGCGTCCAGACCGAAGCAGCTGATGTCGAAGGTCAGCCCGGGGCCTGAGATCTGCACGCCCACGTACAGATCCGTGCCTGCCGTCAGATCGCTGATCCTGGCCTTGTGACCGCGTTGGAATTCCCTGGCCATGCGATACGACCGTCCCCCATCCCGAATACGAGTGCGTCGCGCCAGGCTAACCGCAACGGCCGACAACCTCCCCCGCCGGTCCGGGTCGGTACACACCCGGTACACAACCGCGCCCCGCCGCTCACACGGGCCGGTCACTCACCCCGCGCGCCGGGCACGTGCGGCAGCCGCTCGGCGGCGACCACCCCTTCCAGATACCCGCGGGCCCGCTCGGTGCGCGGGTAGGCCTCCAGCAGCTGCCAGAAGTCCGCCCCGTGACCGGGCACGAGCAGATGCGCCAGCTCATGGCAGAGCACGTAGTCGATGACGTACTCCGGCATGCCCTGCAACCGGTGCGAGAGCCGGATGCTGCCCTCGGCCGGTGTGCACGAACCCCAGCGGGTGTTCTGGTTGGTGACCCAGCGCACGGAGGCCGGCCGGGCCCGGCCGGCGAAGAACTGGGCCGACAACCGCTGTGCGCGCTCGGCCAGCTCGGCGTCGCCGAGCACCCGCCGGCTCTCCTGAGCAGCGAGTTTGTCCAGCATGACGGTCACCCAGCGCTGCTCCTCCGCCTTCGACATCCGGGCGGGGATCAGCACGACAGTGCGATCGCCCTCGCGGTACGCGGAGACCGTCCGGCGGCGCCGGTCACTTCTGCGGACCTCGATCGCGCTCACCCCCGAGCCGCTGGGCGGCTGGCTCGTCGTGCTGCGCTGTGGTTTTCCGGCGCGGTGCAGTGGGTCGGCGGGCACGCCCCGACGTTACCCGCTGGGCGAGGGCAAAGTCCCGGCTCCGGGACGGTTCTCTGTGGATCCCCCACCATGCGTTTGATTCGTACGACCCGTCAGAAAATCCGCTTTGCACCCTTTGCCCTAACTGGCTTGTATGACAAACACCCCTGCCTGTGGACAACTCTCGGCACCCGACGGTCCAGCCGGGCATGCTGGCATGCGTCGGCGGAACACGACCGGTTCCGCCGCTGTCCCAACGGCTACGGGGGCCCGCTCATGCATCCCATGGTGAAACCCGCGCTGCGGCGCGGCTGGCGCGATCTCGACACCGTGCAGTTCGGTATGACACCGGCGCACGCACTGACACTGGGGCCGATGGACACCGCCACCGGCAGCTTCCTCGACCTGCTCAACGGCACCCGGGGACTGCCCCTGCTGCGCGAGGAGGGCCGCCGCGCGAACCTGCCGGACGGGCGCGTCGACGCACTGGTGGACCGCCTGGCCGGAGCCGGCCTCGTCGACGACGCGCGCGGCGGCGGACCGGCCGCCGACACGCTGCGCGGGAAGGACGAGGTCCTGCGGCGGCTGCGCCCCGACCTCGCCTCGCTCACCCTGACCACACCCGAGCCCGGCGGCCCGCTCGCCCTGCTCGCCGCCCGCCGCGCACTGCGCGTCCAGGTGCACGGCACGGGACGCGTCGGCGCCCTCGTGGCCTCCGTCCTGTCGGGCGCCGGCGTCGGCGAGGTCGACGTCCGCGACACCGGACACGTCCAGCCGTGGGACGTGGCGCCCGGCGGCCTGCCCGCGGAGTCGGTCACCGAACGCCGGGACACGGCCGCGCGGGCCGCCGTCCGCCGCGCCGCCCCGGACCGCCCGCCCCGCAACCCCCACTCCCCCGGATCCGGCGCCCGGGACCCCGGACTCTCCCTGGTGATCCTCACTCCCAGGGACGACGTCGCCGTGCACGCACCGGACCCGAGCGCCGCCGAACCCCTCATGACCTCCGGCACCCCGCACCTGTACGCCGGTGTCGTGGAGGGCACGGGCGTGGTCGGCCCGCTCGTCCTGCCCGGCGAGACGGCCTGCGCCGGCTGCCTGCACGAGGAGCGCACGGACCGTGATCCGGTCTGGCCCCGGCTGATCGCCCAGTGGCGCTCCGGCAGGACCCGCCAGGCTCCCGCCTGCGACCTGACCCTGTCCACGACGGTCGCCGGACTGGCCGCGGCCCACGCCCTGGCCTTCCTCGACGGAAAATCGCCGTCGGCCACCGGAGCCCGCTGGGAAGTGTCCGTACCCGGTCTGAACTGGCATTCCCGCCCGATCTGGCCGCATCCGGCATGCCGCTGCGGCGCGGCGGACAAAGCCAAGGGGGAGCACTCCTCAACCGATGGGCGGCCACGCGCGACAATGGCGGTGCAACGGCCGTCGACGGAGCGAGCAAGCGAAGCAGGCGCGGCACGGCCGACTGGGACTTGGAGGGCGCATGTCTGATCTTCCCCGGAAGGCGGTCACCCGGACCGCCAAGCTCGCCGCGCTCCCGCTCGGCTTCGCAGGCCGGGCCACGTGGGGGCTGGGCAAGCGGATCGTGGGCGAGTCCGCGGAGATCGTCGGCCGGGAGCTGCAACAGCGGACGGCGGAGCAGCTGTTCAAGGTGCTCGGCGAGCTGAAGGGCGGCGCGATGAAGTTCGGGCAGGCCCTGTCCGTCTTCGAGTCCGCGCTGCCCGAGGAGGTCGCCGGCCCCTACCGTGCGGCCCTGACCAAACTCCAGGACGCGGCACCACCGATGCCGACCCGCACCGTGCACGCGGTGCTCGAGGAGCGGCTCGGTCCGGACTGGCGCGACCTCTTCGAGGAGTTCGAGGACAAGCCGGCGGCCGCGGCCTCGATCGGCCAGGTGCACCGAGCGGTGTGGCACGACGGCCGCGAGGTCGCCGTCAAGGTCCAGTACCCCGGCGCCGGTGACGCCCTGCTGTCCGACCTCGGCCAACTGAGCCGCTTCGCCCGCCTGTTGGGCCCGCTCATCCCCGGCATGGACATCAAGCCGCTCATCGCCGAGCTCAGGGACCGCGTCTCCGAGGAACTGGACTACGGGCTGGAGGCCCAGGCCCAGGCGGCACACGCCGAGGAGTTCACCGACGACCCTGACGTGGTGGTCCCTGCCGTGGTCCACCAGTGCGAGCAGGTGCTGGTCACGGAGTGGATGGACGGGATCCCGCTGTCCGAGGTGATCTCGGACGGCACCGAGGAGCAGCGCGACCGGGCCGGTCAGCTCCTCGCCCGCTTCCTGTTCTCGGGCCCGGCCCGCACCGGCCTGCTGCACGCCGACCCGCACCCGGGCAACTTCCGGCTGCTGCCGGGGGCCCCGGACAGCGACGAGGACTGGCGCCTCGGCGTTCTGGACTTCGGCACCGTCGACCGGCTCCCCGGGGGCCTGCCGGAGACGATCGGGATCTCACTGCGACTGACGCTGGACGGCGACGCCGAGACCGTCTACGAGCACCTCTGCGAGGAGGGCTTCGTCAAGGAGTCCATAGAGCTGGACCCCGACGCGGTGCTCGACTACCTGCTGCCGATCATCGAGCCGGCCCGCGTCGACGCGTTCACCTTCACCCGCTCCTGGATGCGCAGCCAGGCCGCCCGCATCGCCGATCCGCGCTCCCCCGCGTACCAGCTGGGCAAGCGGCTCAACCTGCCGCCGGCCTACCTGCTGATCCACCGGGTGACGCTGAGCACGATCGGTGTGCTGTGCCAACTGGGTGCCACCGTACGGCTCCGCGAGGAACTCGAGGAATGGCTGCCGGGCTTCGTCCCCGAAGCAGAACTGACGGAGGAGGAACCGGCGGCGGAGGCCTGATCCGGGGTCTTGGAGCGAGGGTGCTTGAGAGCCGGGGCGCCTTGTGATGAAGGGTGCTTGAGGGACTAGGCACCCTGTGGTGAGGGGTGCTCTGGAGTCAGGGGTGCCTTGAAGTGGGGTGGGGAGGGGCGGGGTGGGAGGGGGGAGGGGCCCCGAAGAAGGGGTTCACCACCAGGCCGAGTCCAGCCGCCCCTCGATCGCCCTCAGGTTCTCCCGCGAGCAGGCCTCGCAGAAGTACTGTCGGGCGCCGTTCTCCACGGAGCAGGTCCAGGTGACCGGCGGGGAGCCCCCGGCGGGGATGCCGCAGCGGGCGCACACGACGGGGAGCCCGTGCTCCGTGGTGGAGCCGCCCTGATCGCTTCCTCCGGGAAGACTCGTCACCTGGCGACGATAACCCTCCGGCCGCCGATCGCCCGTGCAACGCACCGCGGGGGCCGGTCCGTTCGGCCGGACCGGCCCCCGCGGGGAAAACTGCGCCTCCCCGGGCAGGGAGGCCACCGCTTCTCAGGTGTGTTCGTTACTGCATGACGGCCATGGCGAGCGCGCGGCGGGCGCGCAGCGAGGCGCGCTCGGCCCGGCGCTGCATCCGCTGGGCGACGGCCAGGCGCACGGCCCGGCGTTCCTGGTCGGCGTCATGCAGCCGGTCGTGCATATGCGCACGTGCCAGGGCTTCTTGCATGAGTTGCATTTCTCGGGTCCTGTTCTGGCGCGCTTCGGTCGCGCCGCTGGTGGTGAAATCTGTGGTCGCGGAGCCGGCGGGCTCGCTGACGGACGGCTTCATCGGGGCCTGCTTCTTGGGGTCGTGCGTGAGGGGACGGTCGATCGTTCCTGCGGTGTTCATGCTGTGACCGGGTTCTTGCGCGGGCGACCACGGGGCCGCTTCCGGGCGACGACGACGCCCTGGACGAACAGCTCTCCACCCCAGACGCCCCAGGGCTCGCGCCGCTCCTTGGCGCCGGCGAGGCAGGCCTCGATCAGCGGGCAGGTACGGCACAGGGACTTGGCGTACTCGACGTCCGCCGGCGACTCCGCGAAGAAGACCTCCGGGTCGTAGGAGCGGCAGGGGACGGGTACGCCGAGGTTCTCGATGGCGTCGTCGAGCGCGGTGAGCGCGGTGAGGGGGATCAAGGTGGAGTCCTCCGTGAGGCCGGGCGGGGGGATCGTTTGTGAAGGCGGTACTGACGGGGCGTGCGCTTCGAGTTGCACGGTTGGTTTTCCTCGTCTGTTCGTTCCGGCCTGTTGACCGGGTGGCGGCTGGTACCGGGTTCTTTCTTGCCCCGAGGCCCCTTCGCTCCGTCGTCCCCGTTGGGGGAAAACAGAAGGGCCGCGGATCCCGGGTGGGGTTCCGCGGCCCTGAAGGCGCCGGCCTGATCGGCTGTCAGGCTGGATCACTCCAGGGTTCTGGCCCACGGAAGGCCCACATCTGGTGGTGCTGCGTCGTCTGCTTCCGGAATCCGGCACCGGCCGCCGCAAAGGCATAGGCATGTGCCTGTGCCGCTACCGCTTCCAGTGCCTTGGTCGGTCGCTCATTCCGCTCCCGGACGGGAAGACCCGCGAGAGACAGGGAGGACGCCGGGCGTGCGGCACGGATGCCGGACAGACCGGTGCCCTGGTTCGAGGCGCCGAGCATGCACGTGGAGACGGCCGAGCGATCGGTCAGTTTGGCCGTGCTGATGTTGCTGGTGTTGATGCTGATCACTGGACTCGCCTCCTCTCGGCGTCTTAGGGGACTGGGGTGAGCCAGTCCGTCGGATATGCAAGTACATCACGGAGGCGGGCCTTGGAGAAGGCCGCGGCTTCCGTGCCTAGAACCTATGGGGATTGCTGGGGCGTGCGCAAACTATTTTTCCGACGAGTTCGTATCAGTCGTCCTCGTCGTCGCTGTCAAGATCCTGACCTGCACAGATGGCCAGCACATCGGCTCCGTAGCTGCGCAGCTTGCGGCTGAGGACGCCGGGGATGCGGGACAGCTCCGCGGGGCTCTCGGGCCGTGTCTCGGCGATGGCCATCAGGGTTCGGTCGGTGAAGACGCAGAAGTCGGGCTGTCCGCTTGCCCCGGCCTGGACGGACCGCCACTCCCGCAGCCGTTCGTAGAGCCCTTCGTCCATGTCCGAGGGGCAGTCCTCGCAGCGCATCAGTTTCATCTCGCCCGCGTCGGTGAGGGTGCGGCCGCAGACGCGGCAGCGGGCGGGGGTGCGCTGGGTGCGCCGGGGCACGGCGGCGGTGCCGACGACGGTGCCGCGCTCGACGCCGCCCGCTGCTCCGGCGCCGCTGTGGCCGACGGTGGGGGTGGTGCCGGGGCGCAGGCCGTCGAGGAAGCGGCTGGGGCGGCGGTTGGGGCGGCCGCCGGGTGAGCGGGACAGGGACCAGGAGAGGTGGAGCCGTTCCCGGGCGCGGGTGACGCCGACGTAGAGGAGGCGGCGTTCCTCCTCGATCTGCTCGTCGGTCTTGGCGTAGGTGATGGGCAGCATGCCCTCGGCGATGCCGACGAGGAAGACGACGTCCCATTCCAGGCCCTTGGCGGCGTGCAGGGAGGCGAGGGTGACGCCCTGGACGGTCGGGGCGTGCTGGGCGTTCGCCCGTTCGTCCAGTTCGGTGACGAAGTCGGCGAGGGTGGCGCCGGGTCTGGCGGTGGCGAGGTCGTGGGCGAGGTTGGCGAGGGCGGCGAGGGATTCCCAGCGCTCCCTGACGGCTCCGGAGCCTGCCGGTGGCCGGTTGGTCCAGCCTTCTCCGGAGAGCACGGCACGCACCTGTGAGGGCAGGTCCACGGTGTCGTCGAGGAGGGAGTCGTTGCCTCCGAAGCGGGCGGCGCCGCGCAGGGCGATGCCGGCCTTGCGCACCTCGGGGCGGTCGAAGAAGCGTTCGGCGCCGCGTAGCTGGTAGGGGACTCCGGCGTCGGCGAGGGCCTGCTCGTAGGTCTCGGACTGGGAGTTGGTGCGGAAGAGGATGGCGATCTCGGCGGCGGGGACGCCCGCGTCGATCAGTTCGCGGATGCGGCGGGCGGCGCCCTCGGCCTCGGCGGGCTCGTCGGTGTACTCGGTGTAGAGGGGTTCGGGTCCTGCGGGGCGCTGGGAGACGAGTTCCAGCCGGTGGTCGGCGGCGCGGCCGTGGGCCTGGGCGAGCAGGCCGTTGGCGAGGTGGACCACCTGGGGGGTGGAGCGGTAGTCGCGGACGAGTTTGACGACGGTGGCGGCGGGGTGGCGGGCGCGGAAGTCGAGGAGGTGGTCGGGCGTTGCTCCGGTGAAGGAGTAGATCGTCTGGCTGGCGTCGCCGACGACGCAGAGGTTGTCGCGTTCACCGAGCCACAGTTCGAGCAGTCGCTGCTGCAGGGGGCTGACGTCCTGGTACTCGTCGACGACGAAGTGCTGGTACTGGCTGCGTACCTGGTCGGCGATGTCGTGCCGGTCCTGGAGGACGGCGACGGTGAGCAGCAGGACGTCCTCGAAGTCGATCACGGCGCGGTCGCGTTTGAGGTCTTCGTAGGCCGCGTAGAGGTGGGCGATCTCGGCGGGGTCGCGGGGTGTCTCGCGGCCGGCCTTCGCGGCCGCGTACGGGTAGTCGGCGGGGATGGTCTGGGTGACCTTGGACCATTCGATCTCGGCGGTGACGTCGCGCAGCTCGCCGCGGTCGAGTCGGGTGCCGAGGGCGGCGGCCGCGTCGGCGACGAGCTGGATCTTGCGGTCGACGAGCCGGGGCAGGCTGCCGCCGATGGCTTTCGGCCAGAAGTACTGGAGCTGGCGGAGGGCGGCGGAGTGGAAGGTGCGGGCCTGGACGCCCTGGGCTCCGAGCTGACGCAGCCGGCCGCGCATCTCTCCGGCGGCGCGGTTGGTGAAGGTGACGGCGAGCACGCTGGAGGGCTGCAGGATCCCGGCGCGCACCCCGTAGGCGATGCGGTGGGTGATCGCCCGCGTCTTGCCCGTGCCCGCTCCGGCCAGTACGCACACCGGGCCGTGCAGGGCGGTGGCCACTTCGCGCTGCTCGGGGTCGAGCCCTTCGAGCACGGCGTCGGCCCCGCTCGGCGTGGCCGAGCACTGGGGGCTGCCGGTGCCCTGCGGGAAGAGGGTGGGGTGCGTTGCTGGTGTCACACCGCCATGCTGCCAGGTCGCCCGGGACGGCTGCGTCGGTTGTCCACAGGCGGGGGCATCTCGTCGTACCAATGCGGCAGGTGTCACAGCTGGGGTGCATACCCCCGGCGGGAATGGGGCGGCCGGTGGCTTACGTTCTCCTCCTGGACGAACTTTCCGAGCTGCCTTGAGGAGCGCGAGAGACATGCAGGGCACTGTGACGATGTACAGCACGACTTGGTGCGGCTACTGCCGGCGGCTGAAGAGCCAGATGGACCGGGAGGGCATCGCCTACACCGAGATCAACATCGAGCAGGACCCGGATTCCGCGGCCTTCGTGGAGAAGGCGAACGGCGGAAACCAGACGGTCCCGACCGTGCTCTTCGCGGACGGCTCCACGCTGACGAACCCGTCGCTGGCTCAGGTGAAGCAGAAGCTCGCCGCGTAAGGCTTCCGCGGCTTCCGCGACGGCACAAGCAGGGCGGCCCCTGATCGGTCAGGGGCCGCTCTGCCGCGTCCTGTCCCATACGACCGTGTAGCGCCAGAGCAGCCGCCGCCGGTAGCGACTGCCCGGCAGCAGCCGGCGGGTGGCCTCGCGGATCTCGCCCCAGTGCATGGCCGAGTCCTCCATGGGCATGCCGTCCGGGCCGCCCTTGCCGCCGTGCAGGCGTGCGTGGAGGCGGCTCGCCGGCACTCCGCAGCCGCTGATCATCCAGGCCAGCGGGGTGCGGTTGTACGCGAGCCCTACGAGGATCAGCCGGGTCAGGGCGCCGATCGCGTCCTCGAAGCGGGCGTGGTGCACGACGGCGACCGCGCTGACACAGTCGTAGGCGCCCTGCGGGAGCGAGCCGCCGTCGAGGTAGTCGGCCTCGACGAAGGTGACGTTGCCGGGCTGCCGGGCGCGGGCCTGCCGGATCATCTCCGGTGAGCGGTCGACGCCCGTGACGGTCCGTACCCGGGTGGCGAGCTTGCGCGCGAGGAGGCCGTCGCCGCAGCCGACGTCCAGGGCCGTGCGGCAGCCGTCGGGTACGGCTGCCAGCACGGCGCGGTGGTAGTGGACGTTGTGGTTCCAGTACGGCTCGTCCGGCACCTCCGGTCCGCTCAGACGAAGCTGCGCGTCGGCAGGGGCTTGCCGTACCACATCTCGATCAGGCGGGCGGCGATGGAGATGCCGTAGGGCGGCAGGACGGCGCCGGACTCGAAGGCCTCGTGGAGTTCCTCGCGGGAGAACCAGCGGGCCTCGTGGATCTCGTCGCCGTCGACCTCGATCTCGGTGGTGGTGGCGCGGGCCATGAAGCCGAGCATGAGGCTGGACGGGAAGGGCCAGGGCTGGCTGGCCACGTACTCGACGTTGCCGACGGTGACGCCGACCTCCTCGGAGACCTCGCGGCGCACCGCATGCTCGATGGACTCGCCGGGCTCGACGAAGCCGGCGAGCGTGGAGAAGCGGCCCTCGGGCCAGTGGACCTGGCGGCCGAGCAGGATGCGGTCGTCCGCGTCGGTGACGGCCATGATCACGGCCGGGTCGGTGCGAGGGTAGTGCTCGGCGCCGCAGGCGGGGCAGCGGCGGATGTGGCCGGCGGCGGCGATGACGGTGCGCTCGCCGCAGCGGGAGCAGAAGCGGTGGGTGCGCTGCCAGTTCTCCAGGCCGACCGCGTGGACCATGAGCCCGATGTCCCGCTGTGACAGCAGCAGGCCCGCCTCGCGCAGGCCCGCGGGGCGCGCGGACTGGTCGATGCGGCCGGGCAGTGCGTCCTTCTGGAGTGCGAAGTAGGCCACGCCTTCCTCGTCGATGCCGAGGAAGTAGCGGTGGGCCTCGGTGAGCGGGGCCTCGAAGGAGGGCGTCATGACGAGTTCGGTCCGGCCGTCCGGGGTCTCGTCGATGAGCACCTGGCCGCCGGAGACCACGAAGCAGCGGGTCGTGGGATGGCTCCACGCCGCCGCGAGCCAGGCCTCGTCCAGCCGGTGGTGGGCGGCGCGGTCGATGCCGCTCGGGGCGGTAAGCGAGATGGGTCGGTCGGCTGTGTGGTCGGTCCAGGTGGTCACGGGTGCTTCCAACTCCCCCAGTACGGCGGTTCTTCGGGCGGGCGGTTCGGCGGGACGTGGGACGGAGGGGCACCGCGTCGGGCGTGGGCGGGGCGTGCGGGGCGGTTCCTCCAGTGTGCCCCGCGCGCGGCGGCCTTCCGTGCGGCGCCAGCCGGTCAGGGTGCGGGTCGCCAGTTGTCGGCCAGGTCGCCCCACAGGTAGGCGCTGGTCTCGACGCCCTTGAGGAGCAGGTCGAGCTCGACCTTCTCGTTGGGTGCGTGCCAGCCGTCGGACGGGACGGAGATGCCCAGGAAGAGGACGGGGGCGCCGAGGACTTCCTGGAGGTCGGCGGCGGGTCCGGAGCCGCCCTCTCGGGTGAAGCGGACGGGGCTCTGGAAGGCGCGGCCCATGGCGCGGGCCAGGGACTGCAGCGCGGGGTGGTCGAGGGGGGTGAGGCACGGGCGGGTGGCGGAGCCGAAGGTGATCTCCTGCCGGATCCCTGCGGGCACCTGCTCGGCGGCCCAGGCGCGGACGGCCTTCTCGATGTGGCCGGGGTCCTGTCCGGCGACGAGCCGGAAGGACAGCTTCACCATGGCCGAGGACGGGATGATCGTCTTGCTGCCGGGGCCCTGGTAGCCGCCACCGATGCCGTTGACCTCGGCGGTGGGGCGGGCCCAGATGCGCTCGAGGGTGGTGTGCCCGGCCTCGCCGTGGGGGGCGTGGGACTTGGCGGTGTGCAGCCAGCGCTGCTCGTCGAAGGGCAGCTCGGCGAACAGCTCGCGTTCGCGGTCGGTCAGCTCGATGATGCCGTCGTAGAAGCCGGGGACGGCCACGCGCGCGTGCTCGTCGTGCAGAGCCGCCACGAGGCGGGCGGCCGCGGTGGCGGGGTTGGGCACGGCACCGCCGAATGATCCGGAGTGGATGTCCTGGTCGGGGCCGTAGAGGCGGATCTCGCACTCGGCGAGGCCGCGCATGCCGGTGCACACGGTCGGGGTGTCCTCGGCCCACATGCCGGTGTCGGAGACGATCACGGCGTCGGCGGCGAGGCGCTCGGCGCGTTCCTCCACCAGGGCGCGGAAGTGCGGGGAGCCGGACTCCTCCTCGCCCTCGATCAGGAGCTTCAGGTTGACCGCGGGGGCGGTGCGGCCGGTGGCGGCGAGGTGGGCGCGGACACCGAGTGTGTGGAAGAACACCTGGCCTTTGTCGTCGGCGGCCCCGCGCGCGTAGAGACGGTTCTCGCGGACGACCGGTTCGAAGGGGTCGCTGTCCCAGCCGTCCTCGCGGGCCGCGGGCTGCACGTCGTGGTGGCCGTAGACGAGCACGGTGGGTGCCTGCGGGTCGTCGGAGGGCCACTCGGCGAAGACGGCGGGGGCTCCGGGGGTCGGCCAGACCTCGGTGGTCGGGAAGCCGGTCTCCTCGAGTTTCGCGGCGAGCCAGTCGGCGCTGCGCCGTACGTCGGGCGCGTGGTCGGGCTGGGCCGACACGGAGGGGATGCGCAGCCAGGCGGTGAGGTCGGCGAGGAAGGCGGCGCGGTGCTGCTCGATGTACGTGTGGACGGCGCTGTCCGGGGTCTGGCTCATGCTCACGAGCCTATCCGCCCGCACCGACATCGTCGGCGGGGGTTCGTCACACTCAGGATGCGGGCCGTGTCACTTCCGTTGCGTCGTGTGCCTCTTCCGGCTCGCCTGCGATCAGCCGTTCCAGCCCGGCCCGGCCGGGGAGGTTCCGGGGGCGTACGACCTCGCCGCTGCGCACGTACAGGAAGGCGGCGGTGACGGAGTCGAGCGGTACGCCCTGCTGCTCGGCCCAGGCCAGCCGGTAGACCGCGAGCTGGAGCGGGTCGGCGGCGCGGGTGCGGCTGGTCTTCCAGTCCACGATCTCGTACGTCGCCGTCGTGCCGTCGCCGATCCGGTAGACGGCGTCGATGCGGCCGCGGACGACGCGGCCGGCGAGGGTGAGCTGGAAGGGGGTCTCGACGCGGTACGGGGTGCGCCGGGCGTACTCGGTGCGTTCGAAGGCCTCCTTCAGGGCTTCGAGGTCGGCCTCGTCGGCGATCTCGGCGTCGCTGCCGGGCAGCTCGTCGGGTTCCAGCAGGGGCAGCGTCAGCTCTTCGTAGCGTGCTTCCACCCAGGCGTGGAACCGGGTGCCTCGGCGCGCGGCCGGTTGCGGGGGGCGCGGCATGGGGCGCGCGAGTTCCTGTGCGAGCCCGTCCGGGTCCTCGGCGAGGCGCATCAGCTGGGTCGCGGTGAGGGTGGCGGGCAGCGGTACGTCGGTGACGGCGCGGCGGGCGCGCAGCAGTTCCCCGGTGAGTGCGTCCAGGTCGCGGTCCCAGGAGGCGATGAGCCGCGTCTCTTCCGGGGTGAGGGGGGGCTGCCGGCGGGGCTCGCCGGGACGGCCGTGTGCCGTGGGGGCGGGTGCCTGGTGGGGCACGGCCGGCCGGCCGGCGCTCCAGGAGTCCCAGTCGGCGGGGTCGTCCGGGTGTGGGGCGTCGTCATACGGCGGCTCGTCCGGGTGACGTGCGGTCTCCTCGTACGGGTCCTCGCCGTAGCGGGCTTCGCCGTACGGGGCCTCGCCGTGAGGGGCCTCGCCGTAGGGGTCCTCGTCGTCCGGGGGCGGTGGCCAGTCGGGGTCGTCGAAGGCGGCGGGGTCGTGGGCGGCCGGCGGGGCGCCGTCCCCGGCGGCGATGGTGTCGAGGTGGGCGAGGACCGTCTCGGCGGCCGCGCGGCGGCGCGCGAGGGCCGCGTCGTCGAGGGGCAGCGGCCAGACCTGGTCGGCGCCGGCCGTGTGCAGGGCCGGGTTCTCCGCGTCCTCGGCGGGTTCGTCCGCCCAGGCCTCGATCTCGCCGTGACCCGCGGTGCAGTGGTCGTACAGGGCCTGGAGGAAGTCGGAGGGGCCGCGCTTCTTCTTCTGGCTGGGGCCCCACCAGTGGCCGGAGCCGAGCAGGAGGGAGCGTGGGCGGGTGAAGGTGACGTAGCCGAGGCGGAGTTCCTCGGTGTGCTGGTGGTCCTTCATGGCTTCGTGGAAGGCCTTCATGCCGCGCGCGTCCCAGCCGTCGACGTCGGGCAGGGTGTCGGTGTCACCGCGCAGGGCGTGCGGCAGCACCTTGGCCTGCGCGGTCCACTTCTCGCGGCCCTGGGCGCTGGGGAAGGTGCCGGTCACCAGCCCGGGGACGGCGACGACGTCCCACTCCAGGCCCTTCGACTTGTGCGCGGTGAGCACCTTGACGGTGTTCTCGCCGCCGGGCAGGGCGTTGTCGAGGCCCTTCTCGTACTGGGCCGCGGTGCGCAGGAAGCCGAGGAAGGCGAGCAGGGTGGCCTCGCCGTCGCCGGCCGCGAATCCGGCGGCGACGTCCAGGAAGTTGGACAGGGTCTCGCGGCGGCGGGCGGCCAGGGCGTGCGGGGACGCCGACAGCTCCACCTCCAGGCCGGTGACGGCGAGGACGCGGTGCAGGACGTCCATCAGCGGGTCGGCCAACGAGCGGCGCAGGTCGCGCAGTTCGGCGGCCAGGCGGGCGAAGCGCACGCGCGCGTCCGGGGAGAACGGCAGCCCGTCGTCGCCGTCTTCCCCGTAGCCGCCCTCCATGGGTGATTCGAGGAAGGTGTCGAGGGCGTCCGCGAGTGATATCACCTCGGAGGGGTCGACGCCTTCCACGGCCGCGGCGAGCCGGCGGTCCGGATCGTCGGTGCCGTCCACGCGCGCGTGGGCGACGAGCAGGCGGGCGCGGCGGCCCAGCAGGGCGAGGTCGCGGGGACCGATGCGCCAGCGGGGCCCGGTCAGCAGGCGCACCAGGGCCGCGTTGGCGCCGGGGTCCTGCAGCACCTCGCAGACGGCGACGAGGTCGGCGACCTCGGGCAGGTGCAGCAGCCCGGACAGGCCGACGACCTCGACGGGGATGTCACGGGCGACGAGGGCGCCCTGGATCTCGGCGAAGTCGGTGGCCGTACGGCACAGCACGGCGATCTCGGCGGGTGCCGTGCCGGTGCGCACGAGGTGGGCGACGGAGTCGGCGATCCAGTCCATCTCCTCGGCGTGGGTGGGCAGCAGGGCGCAGCGGACCGTGCCGTCGTGTTCGGCGCCGGGGGCCGGGCGCAGGGCCTCCACGCCCGCGTGCATGGCGCGCAGCGGTGTGGCGAGGCCGTTGGCGAGGTCGAGGAGGCGGCCGCCGCTGCGGCGGTTCTCGCTGAGTGCCTGCCGGGTGGCGGGGCGGCCGTCGGCGTGGGCGAAGTGCTGGGGGAAGTCGTCCAGGTTGGCGACGGAGGCCCCGCGCCAGCCGTAGATGGCCTGGCAGGGGTCGCCGACGGCGGTCACCGGGTGGCCCGTGCCGCCGCCGAACAGGCCGGCGAGCAGGACGCGCTGGGCGACGGAGGTGTCCTGGTACTCGTCCAGGAGCACCACCCGGAACTCCTCGCGCAGCAGACGGCCCACCTCGGGGACGGCGGCGAGGCGGGCGGACAGGGCGATCTGGTCGCCGAAGTCGAGCAGGTCGCGTTCGCGTTTCGCGGTGCGGTAACGCCGCACGAGGTCGGCGAGTTCCCGGCGGGCGGCGGCGGTCTCGGGGATCCTGCGCAGGTCGGCGTTGGTGAGCTTGGCGCTGCGAAGGGTGTCCAGGAGGTCCGCGTCCCAGGACCGCAACTCCTCGGGGTCGACGAGGTGTTCGGCGAGTTCGGAGTCAAGGGTGAGCAGGTCGCTGACGAGGTCGGCGAAGGAGCGGGTGAGTGCCGGGTAGGGGCCGGGTGCCTCGCGCAGCACGCGTGCGGCGAGCTGGTAGCGGGTGGCGTCGGCGAGGAGCCGGGAGGTGGGCTCCAGGCCGATGCGCAGTCCGTGGTCGGTCAGCAGCCGGCCGGCGAAGGCGTGGTACGTGGAGATGACCGGCTCTCCCGGAGGGTCGTCCGGGTCGATGGCGTCGGGGTCGGTGACGCCGGCCTTGATCAGCGCCTTGCGGACGCGTTCGGCCAGCTCGCCCGAGGCCTTGTTGGTGAAGGTGAGGCCGAGGACCTGTGCCGGGTCGACCTGTCCGGTGCCGACCAGCCAGACCACACGGGCCGCCATCACGGTGGTCTTGCCCGATCCTGCTCCGGCCACGATCACCTGCGGGGCGGGCGGCGCGGTGATGCAGGCCGTCTGCTCCGGGGTGAACGGGATGCCGAGGAGCTCCTTGAGCTGCTCGGGATCGGTGATACGGGCGGACATGTCGAAAGAGGCTAGCGGCGGGCACTGACAGTCGAGGACACAGCGACCTCCCGGGACCGAAGAAGCGCAGGTCAGCACGGGTGGTGCTGTGCGTCACCCCTGTGTGTGGCCGGATCGCCGCGTGTCCTGGGTCACTCCACCACGTGCCGTCCCTCGGGCCGGGCGCTGCACGAGGCGCGGAACGCGCAGTGCGTGCAGTGCTGGCCGGTGCTGGGGGCGAAGCGCTCGTCGAGGACCTTGCCGGCGGCGGTGGCGAGCAGCTCGCCGACCCACTCCCCCGCCAGTGGCTCCTGGGTCTGCACCTTGGGCAGGTCGTCGCCGCCGTCGCGTTTGGCGGCGGCCTGCCTGAGGTGCACCAGTTCGGCGCCGCCCGCTTCGGGCCGTACCCCGTCGAAGGCCGTGTCGGCGGCGCCCTCCCGGACGGCGAGCTGGTAGACGGCGAGCTGGGGGTGGCGGGCCACCTCCGCCGCGCTGGGGGCCTGTTTGCCGGTCTTGAAGTCGACGACGTAGGCACGGCCGTCGGCGTCCGTCTCGACGCGGTCCATCTGTCCGCGGATGCGGACCTGGTAGTCGCCGGCTTCCAGGGTGACGTCGAAGTCCTGCTCGCTGGCGACCGGGGTGCGGCCGACGCGGTCCAGTACGTGCCAGTTCAGGAAGCGTTCGAGTGCCACGCGCGCGTTGGCCTTCTCCTGCTGCGACTTCCAGGGCGCGTCGAAGGCGAGCGCGTTCCACACCGAGTCCAGGCGTTCCATCAGGACGTCGAGGTCGGCGGGGGTGCGGCCGGAGGCGACCTCGTCGGCGAGGACGTGGACGACGTTGCCGAAGCCCTGCGCGGTGGTCGCGGGCGCGTCGGCCTTCACCTCGCGGCCCAGGAACCACTGCAGCGCGCAGGTGTTGGCGAGCTGGTCGAGGGCGCTGCCGGAGAGCACGACGGGCTGGTCGCGGTGGCGCAGCGGCACCTTGCTCTCGGTCGGCTCGAACATGCCCCACCAGCGGTAGGGGTGGGCGGACGGCACCAGCGGGCGGCCGTCCTCGTCGGCGAGCGCGGCGAGCCGGGCCAGCCGGCGGGCGGCGGCCTCGCGCAGCACGTCGGACACGCGTGGGTCGACGGTGGTGGCGCGCAGCTCGGCGACGAGCGCGGCCACGGACAGTGGGCGGCGGGGGCGGCCGGTGACGTCCTTCGGTTCGACGCCCAGCTCGGTCAGGAACCGGGACGGTTGATCGCCGTCGTCGGCCGGCGCCTTCACCGCGGTCACGACGAGTCGTTCACGCGCGCGCGTGGCGGCGACGTAGAACAGGCGGCGCTCCTCGGCGAGCAGCGCGCCCGGGGTCAGCGGTTCGGCGAGTCCGTCGCGGCCGATGCGGTCGGCCTCCAGCAGCGAGCCGCGGCGGCGCAGGTCGGGCCACAGGCCCTCCTGGACGCCCGCGACCACGACCAGCCGCCACTCCAGGCCCTTGGAGCGGTGCGCGGTCATCAGGCGTACGGCGTCGGGGCGCACCGCGCGGCGGGTGAGCGTGTCGGCGGCGATGTCCTCGGCGTCGATCTGCTCCAGGAAGTTCAGCGCGCCGCGGCCCCCGGTGCGTTCCTCGGCGCGGGCGGCGGTGGCGAACAGGGCGCACACGGCGTCCAGGTCCCGGTCGGCGTTGCGGCCGGCCGCGCCGCCGCGCCGTGCGGCCCGCTCCAGGCGGGCGGGCCAGGGCGTGCCCTCCCACAGGTCCCACAGCGCCTCCTCGGCCGTGCCGCCGCCCGCGAGGCGTTCGCGGGCGGTGCGGAGCAGCGCGCCGAGGCGCTGGGCCCCGCGCGCGTACGCCGGGTCGTGCACGACCAGCCGTTCGGGCTCGGCGAGCGCCTGGGCGAGCAGTTCGTCGGAGGGCGGCGGCAGCGGGTTCCCGGCGGCCCGCGCCTCCTCGCGCAGGGCGCGCCCCAGGCGCCGCAGGTCGGCGGTGTCCATGCCGGCGAGCGGCGAGGCGAGCAGGGTGAGGGCGGTCTCGGTGTCGAGCCAGCACGCGCGCGTGGTCTGCGCGTCCGCCGCCGGGACCGTCTCCCCGGGGCGCGACGCCTCGGCCGTTGCCTCTTCCTCGGCGCTCTGGGTCTGCGCCTCTTCGCTCTGGGTCTCCACCTCTTCGAGGTGCGACGCCTGCGCCGCAACCTCTTCCTCAAGGAGCCGGGTCTCCGCCGGCGCCCCCTCCGCGAGGCTCCGTTCCTCCGCCGGGCCACGTGCCTCCGCCGTGGCCACCGCCCGCAGGGCCGTCAGCAGGGGGGCCACCGCCGGTTCGTGCCGCAGGGGCAGGTCGTCGCCGTCGATGTCCAGGGGGACGCCGGCCGCCGTGAGGGCGCGGCGCAGGGTCGGCAGGGTGCGGGATCCGGCGCGTACCAGGACGGCCATGTCGCCCCAGGGGACGCCGTCCTCCAGGTGCGCGCGGCGCAGGATGTCCGCGATGTTGTCCAGTTCCGTGCCCGGGGTGGGGTACGTGTGGACCTCCACGCGTCCGCCGTCCCGTACGGCGGCCGGTTCGCGGTGGGCGCGGACCCTGTCGGCGGGCAGCCGGGGCAGCGGCATGCGCCGGGTGATCAGCCGGGTCGCCGCGAGCAGGTCGGCGCCGGAGCGGCGGGAGGTGCGCAGCACCTCGACGGGGGCTGGGCGGCCGTCCATGCGCGGGAAGGCCGCCGGGAAGTCGAGGATGCCGTTCACGTCGGCGCCCCGGAAGGTGTAGATCGACTGGTCGGGGTCCCCGAAGGCGACGAGGGTGCGTCCGCCGCCGGCCAGGGCGTGCAGCAGCCGTACCTGGGCGGGGTCGGTGTCCTGGTACTCGTCGACATACACGGCGTCGTACCGGGCGGCGAGCTCGGCCGCGGCCTCGGGGCGCCGGGCGAGCAGGACCGCGCGGTGGACCAGTTCCGCGTAGTCGATCACGCCCTGGAGGTCGAGCACGTCGAGGTACTCGGCGAGGAAGGCGGCGGCTGCCCGCCAGTCGGGCCGGCCGATCCGGTGGGCGAAGGCGTCCAGGGCGTCCGGGCCGAGGCCCAGCTCGCGGCTGCGGGCGAGGACGGCGCGGACCTCGTCGGCGAAGCCGCGTGTGGTCAGACAGGCGCGCAGCTCGTCCGGCCAGCGCACGTGGTTCAGCCCGAGCCGCTCCAGCTCCGGCTGACCGGCGAGCAGCCCGCGGACCGTGACGTCCTGCTCGGGGCCGGAGAGCAGGCGCAGCGGCTCGGCGAACAGGCCGCTGTCCTGGTGGGCGCGCACCAGCGCGTAGCAGTACGAGTGGAACGTGGTCGCCCGCGGCGCGTGGGCCGCGCCGATGCGCAGGGCCATGCGGTCGCGCAGCTCGACGGCGGCCTTGCGGCTGAACGTCAGCACGAGGATCCGCTCCGGGTCACCGCCACGGGCGATCCTGGCCGCCACGGACTCGACGAGGGTGGTGGTCTTGCCGGTGCCCGGACCTGCGAGGACGAGCAGCGGTCCGGACCTGTGGTCAACCACGGCACGCTGGGCGGCGTCCAGTGGAGGGGGATCCAGTCGGGCCGGCGGGGTACGGACCAGTCGGTAAGCGCCACGGGTCCCCTGCCGCACCTGGAGGTGCGGCAGGCGCCTGGTGGAGAACGAGGAGCTCACGAGGTTGGCCGGTCCTGTGGTCGTGCTGGCGGTCGGGCGGTCACGCGTGCGAGGCGGTGACCGTGGGGTGAGGGGGACACGTGCCGACGACGCTACGCCGCCGCCCCGGTCGGAAGCAGGGCTTCCGCTTCTTCCCTCACGGCACTCCGGCCACGCGGGTCCCTCATCCCACGAACGTACGTCATGCCACGGACGTCCCCGGTGTCCCTCGTACGGACTACAGGCCCTCCCCGGCGGCATCCGATGGCGGAAGCTGTCAGGTGTGACCCTCCGCGCCCGTGTCGCCGTCCCACCGGGCCCGCCGCATGTCGAGCCGCGGCAGGTGGCCCTCGGCGCTCCTGCCCGCCTCCTTCAGCGGCGTGCCCTCGGTGCGGTAGTGCTCGAGCGCGCGCAGCTCGTGGCCGGGCAGCAGCGCACCGTCGGCCCGTACGACGCGCCACCAGGGGACGGCGCCGCCGTAGAGGGACATCACACGGCCGACCTGGCGCGGGCCGCCCTCCTCCAGGAACTCGGCCACGTCGCCGTACGTCATGACCCGCCCCGGCGGAATAAGCTCGGCTACCTGAAGGACCCGCTCGGCGTACTCCGGCAGGGCGTCCGGGTATGCCTCCCGGGTGTCCTCGGCAGGGCTCTGGTCGCTCATTCGCCCCATCCTGCCGCACCCCGCCGACATCGTGGCGGGGAGCGCACCCGGCGGCCCTCTCGCCCCTGGGCGGCACTTCCGGCAGACTGTCCGCCCGCGCATCCGCACCCTGATGCCCGCGCGTGTCGGCCGGGCATGCCACCATCGTGCGGGCGGTGACTGGTGATACGAGACCAAGAAGAGACCATGAAGCAGCAGGGCGTGCACCCGGAGGGCGGGGCCGGCAGCCCTGACACCCCCGCGCGCCCCGGCGCCGCCCGCCCGGGCGACGGGGACAGCGACGCGCACCGGGAGGACACCGGTCCGCGCCCGGACGACGGTCCACGCGAGCAGGGGGAGGACGCCGGCGCCCACGAGGCGGACGGCACGCGTGCGCGCGAGGACCGCACCGAAGCTAATGAGACGCGTCACACGCGCGCGCGTGAGGACGAGACCGCGGCCGAGGGGGCGCACATCCCGCAGAACCCGCCGGCCGAGCCGAGCGCCGACGCCGACGACCCGCACGCCGAGGAGGTCGAGGGGGACGAACCGCTGCTCCCCGCGCGCGTGCACCGCCCCTCCGACCTCATGCGGCTCCTGGTGGGCCTGCTCGCCATCGTGGTGCTGCTGGCCGTCGCCGCGTTCGCGCACGGCACCACCTCGGGTCTCGAACAGGACATCAACAAGGGCACCGGGCAGGCCCCCGACCTGCTGATCAGGTTCGCGGGGCTAGCGTCGAGCATCGCGATCCTCCTCGTACCGGTCGCCTTCGCGATCGAACGGCTGATCAAACGGGACGGGCTGCGGATCGCCGACGGCGTCCTCGCGGCCGTCCTCGCCCACGGAGTGACACTCGCCACCGACCTGTGGGTCGCACGGGCCGCCCCGGGCTCGATCCAGGAAGCGCTCACCCAGCCCTCGCCGGGCGACAT
The DNA here is from genome assembly GCF_055605965.1 of Streptomyces sp. NPDC037126. Taxonomy (NCBI): domain Bacteria; kingdom Bacillati; phylum Actinomycetota; class Actinomycetes; order Kitasatosporales; family Streptomycetaceae; genus Streptomyces; species Streptomyces sp. NPDC037126. The sequence goes on along the minus strand of NZ_JBVJTD010000011.1, from coordinate 130,962 downwards.
CCACGCCCTGACCGACCCGGTGCACGGCTATCTGGCCCCCGTCATCGCCTACATGACGGCCGTCGGCATGTCCCGCAGACCCAGATGGCGCGCGGTGCTGTGGATCGTGCTGCTGCTCGACGCGTTCTCCATGCTGGTCACCGGCTACACGACCCCCTTCTCGATCATCCTGACGGTGCTGATCGGCTGGACGATCGCCTACGGAACCCTGTACGCGGTCGGCTCCCCCAACGTCCGCCCCACCGGCCAGACCCTGATGGCGGGCCTCAGGCACGTCGGCTTCCACCCGGTCAGCGCGGCCCGCGAGGACGTCTCCGAGGCGGAGAACGGCGACCGCGGGCGCCGCTACTTCGTCACCCTGGAGGACGGCCCGCCGCTGGACGTCACGGTCGTCGACCGGGAGCAGCAGGCCCAGGGCTTCTTCTACCGGGCCTGGCGCAATCTGACCCTGCGCGGCTTCGCCACCCGCTCCAGCCTCCAGTCGCTTCGCCAGGCGCTGGAGCAGGAGGCCCTGCTGGCGTACGCGGCGATCGCGGCGGGCGCCAACGCCCCCAAGCTGATCGCCACCTCGGAACTCGGCCCGGACGCGGTGATGCTCGTCTACGAGCACACCGGCGGGCACACCCTGGACTCACTGGCCGACGAGGAGATCACCGACGAGCTGCTGCGCAACACCTGGCACCAGGTACGCGCGCTGCAGTCGCGGCGCATCGCGCACCGCAGGCTGGCCGGTGACGCGATTCTGGTGGATCGTTCCGGCAATGTGATCCTCGCCGAGCTGCGCGGCGGCGAGATCGCGGCAGGTGACCTGCTGCTGCGCATGGACGTGGCCCAGCTGGTCACCACGCTCGGCCTGCGGGTCGGCGCCGAGCGCGCGGTGGCCTCGGCGGTCCGGGTCCTCGGGCCCGACGCGGTCGCCGACTGCCTGCCACTGCTCCAGCCGATCGCCCTGACGCGCTCCACGCGCGCGACGCTGCGAAAACTGGCCCGGGAGCGGGCCCAGCGCGAGCGCGAGGCGGTCCTGGAGGCGTCCCGGCAGACCAAGCAGGCCCGCCTGGAGGAAGCCGGGGAGCACGGCACGGACCTCCTTGAGACGACCGACAAGAAGGCCGTACGCGCGCAGGCGCGGGCCGAGAAGCGCGCCCTCGACGAGGCCCTCGACGAAGCGCGCGAGGAGGACCTGCTCACCCAGATCCGCCACCAGGTGCTGCGGATCAGGCCCCAGGCACCGGTGGAGCCGGCCCGGCTCGAACGGGTGCGGCCGCGCACCCTGATCAGTCTCATCGCCGGTGCCATCGGCGCGTACTTCCTGCTGACGCAGCTCACCCACATCGAGTTCGGACCGCTGATCGCCAACGCCCAGTGGGGCTGGGTCGTGGCGGCCCTGCTGTTCTCGGCGCTCAGCTATGTCGCGGCGGCGATGCAGCTCCTCGGGTTCGTACCGGAGCGGGTGCCGTTCCTGCGGGGCATGGCGGCCCAGGTGGCCGGCTCGTTCGTGAAGATCGTGGCACCGGCGGCGGTCGGCGGTGTGGCCCTCAACACCCGGTATCTGCAGCGCGCGGGGGTCCGGCCGGGGCTCGCGGTGGCGAGCGTCGGCGCGTCGCAGCTGGCCGGGCTCGGCTGCCACATCCTCATGCTGCTGTCCTTCGGCTATCTCACCGGCACCGAGAAGACGCCGTCGCTGTCGCCGTCCCGCACGGTCATCGCCGGTCTGCTGACGGTGGCGGTGCTGGTGCTCGTCGTGACCTCGGTGCCGTTCCTTCGGAAGTTCGTCGTCACGCGCGTGAGGTCGCTGTTCGCCGGTGTCGTGCCCCGCATGCTCGACGTGGTGCAGCGGCCGCAGAAGCTCGTCACCGGAATCGGCGGCATCCTGCTGCTGACGTTCTGCTTCGTGATGTGCCTGGACGCCTCCATCAGGGCGTTCGGCGACGGCTCGACCTCGCTGAGCATCGCCAGCGTCGCCGTCGTCTTCCTGGCCGGCAACGCGCTCGGGTCCGCGGCGCCGACCCCGGGCGGCGTCGGCGCCGTCGAGGCGACCCTGACGGTCGGCCTGATCGCCGTCGGTCTGCCCAAGGAGGTCGCCGCGCCGGCCGTCCTGCTGTACCGGCTGCTGACGCTCTGGCTGCCCGTGCTTCCGGGCTGGCTGGCCTTCAACCACCTGAGCCGCAAGGGCGCCCTGTAGCAGCGGCCGACGGCGTACCTCGTACGGCTCGTGCCCCGCGCGGGCCGGCGTGCGCGCCCCCAGGATGGATACATGGCCAACCCCTTCCGGCTGCGTGCCACCGCCGTGACCACGACCGCCGTGCTACTGGCCGCGCTGCTGGCCGGGTGCGGCGACAGTGACCAGGACGGGGATCTCACGGCGCAGAAGCTGGACTGGAGGGACTGCCCCGCCCCGTCCGAGGCGCAGGGCGGCGGCGGTGCCCCCTCCCCGCTGCCGAACGGCACCCAGTGGCAGTGCGCCACCATGCGGGCGCCCCTGGACTGGAGCAGGCCCAAAGGGGACACGATCGGCATCGCGCTGATCCGCGCCAAGGCCGGCGGACCCCCGAGCAAACGGATCGGCTCGCTCGTGTTCAACTTCGGCGGTCCCGGCGGCAGCGGCGTCACCACGCTGCCCGCGTTCGGCAACGACTACGCGGCCTTGCGGACCCGCTACGACCTGGTCAGCTTCGACCCGCGCGGGGTCGGCCGCAGCGCACCGGTCGAGTGCGAGGGCGACTCCGAGCTCGACTCGTACTTCCAGCAGGACGCCACGCCCGACAACGCCGCCGAGCAGGCCCAACTCATCAACCGCACCAGGCAGTTCAACGCCGCCTGCGAGAGGAACTCCAAGAAGATCCTGCCGCGGGTGAGCACCACCGACGCGGCCCGTGACATGGACCTGATGCGGCAGGTCCTGGGCGACGCCAAGCTGTACTACTTCGGCATCTCCTACGGCACCGAACTCGGCGGCGTCTACGCCCACCTGTTCCCCAAGAAGGTCGGCCGGGCCGTCTTCGACGCCGTCGTCGACCCGACGCAGAACCCCGAGCAGAGCGCGCTCGGCCAGGCGCGGGGCTTCCAGCTCGCGCTCGACAACTTCGCCGAGGACTGCACCTCCAAACCGACGGAGTGCCCGATCGGGAACTCCCCGCAGGACGTCAAGGACCGCATCGCGAAACTGCTGAGCGACCTGGACAAGAAGCCGCTCCCGGGCATCTTCCCGCGGCAGCTCACCCAGACCGCCGCGACCAACGGCATCGCGGAGTCCCTGTACTCCAAGGACTTCTGGGAGTACCTCACCGAAGGGCTGGAGCAGGCGTACGACGGCGACGGCCGGGTCCTGATGCTGCTGTCCGACTCGATGAACGGCCGCAGCGAGAACGGCGAGTACAGCAACATCACCGCGGCGAACGCGGCGATCAACTGCGCCGACGAGAAGCCGCGGTACACCACCGGCTTCGTCCAGCAGAAGCTGCCCGAGTTCCGCGCCGCCTCACCGCTGTTCGGGGACTACCTGGCATGGGGCATGGTCAGCTGCACCGACTGGGCGGTACCGGGCGCCGCCGACCATCCCGACGTCAGCGCGCCCGGGTCGGCGCCCATCCTCATCGTCGGCAACACCGGCGACCCGGCCACCCCGTACGAGGGTGCGAAGAAGATGGTGGACGCGCTCGGCAAGGGCGTCGCGGTGGAGCTGACGTACAAGGGCCAGGGGCACGGCGCGTACGACAGCAAGAACAAGTGCGTGCAGAGCGCGGTGAACAGCTATCTGCTGGACGGCAAGGAGCCGGAGGCCGGCACGGTCTGCACCTGATCAGCCACCACACTCCCCAAAGATTCCGCAGGTCAGAGGGTTATCCACAGGCCCCCACGGGCTCGGGTCGGTACGCCTACCATGGCCTGGAACGCCCGGCGCGGCACGACGCGGAGGGCCTGTGAGGGGGGTGCGCATGGTGCGCTTGATGCGGTGGACGGCCGCCGTGGCCGCCGCGCTGCTGCTGGCCGGCTGCGGCGGCTCGCCGGACGGCGGCGCCAACGGAAAGGGACACCGGAGCGGGAAGGACGACGGGGGCGGGGGAACGCACGCCGCACCCTCGCCGGGGTCGCCGGCCGAGCACACCGTCGTGCCCGCCTCCCTCACCTCCCAGCGCCTCGACTGGCAGCGGTGCAAGGCCGCGGGTGACTCCCCCGCCCCGAGCGACGACTGGCGGTGCGCGACGCTCAAGGTGCCGCTGGACTGGTCCAGGCCGGGCGGCACGACGATCGGCCTCGCCCTCATCCGCGCGAAGGCGACCGGAGGCGACCGCATCGGCTCGCTGCTGTTCGACTTCGGAGGCCCCGGCGGCTCCGGCGTGTCGATGATGCCGTACTACGCGGCCACCGTCTCCAGGCTCCGTGAGCGCTACGACCTGGTGAGCTGGGACCCGCGCGGGGTCGGCGCGAGCGAGGGCGTCCGCTGCCGCGGCGACCGTGACATCGAGGCCGCCGAGGACGTCGACGCCACACCGGACACCCCCGCCGAGGAGAAGGCCTACCTCCAGGACGCCGCCGACTTCGGCAAAGGCTGCCAGAAAGCCGCCGGCCGACTGCTGGCCCATGTGTCCACCACCGACACCGCACGCGACATGGACCTGATGCGCCAGGTCCTCGGCGACGCGAAGACGCACTACTTCGGCATCTCCTACGGCACCGAACTCGGCGGTGTGTACGCCCACCTGTTCCCGCAGCGGGTGGGCCGGATGACCCTCGACGCGGTGGTCGACCCGACCGCGGACACCGTCGGCCAGGCGGAGAACCAGGCCCGCGGATTCCAGCGGGCGCTGGACGACTACCTGAAGTCCACCGGCCAGGACCCCGCGCAGGGCTCGCGCGAAATCGCGGACCTGCTCAAGCGGCTCGACGCCCGGCCGCTGCCCACCTCGTCCGGGCGGAAGCTGACCCAGACGCTCGCGGTCACCGGGATAGTGCTGCCGCTGTACAGCGAGTCCAGCTGGCCACGCCTGACCAGCGCGCTGAAGTCCGCCGAGAGCGGCGACGGTTCGGAACTGCTAGCGCTCGCCGACGACTACGACGAGCGGCAGCCCGGGGGCCATTACGGCACGACGTCCCACTCCCAGCGGGTCATATCGTGCCTGGACGACAAGGAGCGGCCGACGCCCGCCGAGACGAAGAAACGGCTGGCCGGATTCGAGCGGATCTCACCGGTGTTCGGGGACTTCCTGGGCTGGGACACGGCGGGCTGGTGCCACGACTGGCCGGTGCCGGGCCAGTTCGACACCCCGCAGGTGAGCGCGCCGGGCGCGGCCCCGATCCTGCTCGTCGGCAACACCGGCGACCCGGCCACCCCGTACGAGGGCGCCCGGAGAATGGCCGACGGACTGGGCAAGGGCGTCGGGATGGAGCTGACCTGGAAGGGCGAGGGCCACGGCGCGTACGGAAACGGCAGCGACTGCGTCGACTCGGCGGTGAACGCCTATCTGCTGGACGGGACGGTGCCGAAGGACAGCAAGGTCTGCTCCTGACGGCGGACCGGCGGCCGCCCCGAGGCCCGGGTCACCGGCCAGGACGCCCGTGCCGCCCTGGCCGTCGCCCTCGCGGCCGTCCGGTCCGTCACCACCGGCGGACCCGTGCGCGTCGCGGACATGGAGGACCAGCAGGCTCCCGAGGAGGCCGGCTCGGCGCCGACCGGCTGATCGCATGCGCTGCGGCCAGGCCCCGGCCGTCACCCGTTCGGCGGGATTGCCGCGCCGCCCGAAGGCGACGATGCGTGCCGCCGACGGCCGCGTGCCACGATCGCATGACGAACCGTCAGAGAGGATCACCGTGGCAGAGCAGCTGTACGCGACCATGAAGACCAGTCAGGGCGACATCGTGATCCGCCTTCTCCCGAATCACGCGCCGAAGACGGTGAAGAACTTCGTGGAACTGGCGCAAGGCGAGCGGGAGTGGGTCCACCCGGAGACGGGCGCGTCGACGACCGACGCACTGTACGACGGCACGGTCTTCCACCGGGTCATCGACGGCTTCATGATCCAGGGCGGCGATCCGCTGGGCAACGGCACGGGTGGCCCCGGATACCGGTTCGCGGACGAGTTCCACCCGGACCTCGCCTTCGACAAGCCGTACCTGCTCGCGATGGCCAACTCCGGGCCGGGCACCAACGGATCCCAGTTCTTCATCACCGTGGCCCCCACCGCGTGGCTCACCGGCAAGCACACCATCTTCGGGGAGGTCGCCGACGCGGGCAGCAGGAAGGTCGTCGACGCCATCGCGACGACGCAGACCGACCCCCGCACCGACCGACCCGTCAATGAGGTCGTGATCGAGAAGCTCGTCGTCGAGACACGCTGAGACCCGGAGCACGGCAGAAGCCCAGGCGTCCGACCGGGTCGGACACCGTGGGCTTCGTCGTCTCACCGGAGGGCAGGGCGGCCGCCTCCCTTCTCGCGTGTTGCAACCCTTTCTCAAGATGTAGTAGTTCTTATACATGAGCGAGCAGGTACACAACAGACTGGCCATGGTTCGCGCCGAGCGGAAAGTCTCGCGGCAGCACCTGGCCGAGGCGGTGGGGGCGCACTACCAGACCATCGGCTACATCGAGCGGGGGCAGTACAACCCGAGTCTCGACCTGGCTCTGAAGATCGCGAGGTTCTTCGAGCTGCCGGTGGAGGCGCTCTTCTCGCTGGACCCGTTCCGGCCGCTCACGGATGAGATCTACGGGAGGAAGACGTCATGACCACGACGCCGCTCACACGCTACGACCGCCACATGCTGCGGCTGATGAACGATCGCCGGGGCCGCCCCCTGTACGCCACGGGCGCACGTCGGCGCACGGTGGTCGCCGCACATGTGGTGCTCACGGCGGCCATAGGCGCCCTCATGGCCTACAGCACCCTCACGGAGGCCAGGCCGATCTGGGCCGTCGTGGTCATGGTGGTGCTGCTGCTGCCGTGGGTGGTCGCGACCGGGGCGATCAACGCGGCCACCCGTGGCCTGCTCGAACTGCGCGGACGAGCCCTGGACGAAAGGCAGTTGACCGAGCGCGCCCGGGTGCAGGCCCGCGCCCATCGGCTGATGACCTTGCTCCTTGCCGCAACCGCCGTCGGCCTGCTGATCGCGGGTGCGTCCGCCGGCCATGCCGTGACGACGTACGCCGCACCGGCACTCATCGCCGTCCTGGCGGTGCACCGGCTGATGCCGTTGTGGGTGGCCGGCCTGGCAGCCCAGGACGAACCGGCCGAGGACGACGCCCTCGCGGCCTGAAGGGCCGCGGCGTCCGGCCGACAGCCCGAGCAGCAGGGGTGAGCGGCCGGACCGGCTCGGGCGTTCAGCGGCCGACCGGGGTGCGCGCGCTCAGCCCGGTCACCGCCGACGGACGACGGTGCGCGCTCGTCGTGCGGATCAACAGCACAGGGCCTGCGCCACGGCCTGGCCGAAGTCGCCGGCCGCGAGTGCCTGGGCCGGGATCGTGAAGTACAGCGTGCCGGCGTCACCCCAGCCCCATCCCAGTTCGGCGTCCCCGGCGAGCTGAAGCAGATGGACGGCAGGGCCGTCGGCGTCGCGGGACGACACCTTGAGCGTGTACGAGGTGTCCGGCCAGCCGAAGGCGCAGTGGCTGCCTGCGGTGTTCCCGTCGAGGTCCGCCATCTCGTCGAGGATGAGCGATGCCGCGCCCCAGTGCTGGTCCCTGTCGAACTCCACGTCCTCGTCCTCGACGTCCCAGCAGTCCGGGAGCATGGCCGCCTCGGCCGCGTGAACGGGTACGGTCGGGTAGCTTCTCGCCGGTTCGGGTGCCGTCGTCTCGACCGCCCGTGCCGGGTCGGCGGGGACGACGCGGCAGATCCCGGGTCCGGACGTGTCCAGTCGGCGGTACTCCTCATACGGCACGTCCGGATCGAGGTGGAAGAAGTTGAGCAGGCCCGGCCGTACGGGCAGTTGGTCGCCCAGCCAGGCAGCGAGAGCATCGGTGTCCAGCACGGCGTGCAGGGACAACGGAACCCCGCGGTGTTCGGGCCAGCAGGTCTCCGGTTCGAGGAGGGCGGGCCCACCGAGTCGGCATCGGCCGGTGGCCCGCGTACCGCCCACCGGGCGGTCCAGCCGGAAGCCGCGGCGGGCCATGGCGGCGAACTGCCGCCCGGCCTTCTCACCGAGCCGTTCCGTGCAGGCGCGGCTCAGCCCGGCAGGGTCGTCGAACTGCATGCCAGGATCCTCGCAGAACGGTGAGGCCGGGCGGCGGGCGAACGGCAACGGCAGAAGCCCACGGCGGCTGAAGTGTTCAGTGCCGTGGGCCTCGTCAGGTCTGCCGGTCGGCGGGGCCGATGCCTAGTAGACCGGCTTGTCCGGTTCGATCTGGTTGACCCAGCCGATGACCCCGCCGCCGACGTGGACGGCGTCGGCGAAGCCCGCGGACTTCAGGACGGCGAGGACTTCCGCACTGCGGACACCCGTCTTGCAGTGCAGGACGATCTTCCGGTCCTGCGGAAGGGTCTCCAGGGCGCCGCCCATGAGGAACTCGTTCTTCGGGATCAGCTTGGCGCCCGGGATGGAGACGATCTCGTACTCGTTCGGCTCGCGGACGTCGATGATCTCGATGTTCTCGCCGTCGTCGATCCACTCCTTGAGCTGCTTGGGAGTGATCGTGGAGCCGGCGGCCGCCGCCTGGGCCTCCTCGGAGACCACGCCGCAGAAGGCCTCGTAGTCGATGAGCTCGGTGACGGTGGGATTCTCGCCGCAGACCGCGCAGTTCGGGTCCTTGCGAACCTTGACCTGTCGGTACGTCATCTCCAGGGCGTCGTAGATCATCAGGCGGCCGACCAGCGGCTCGCCGATGCCCGCGAGGAGCTTGATGGCCTCGTTGACCTGGATGGAGCCGATGGACGCGCACAGCACGCCCAGCACGCCGCCCTCGGCGCAGGAGGGGACCATGCCGGGCGGCGGGGGCTCCGGGTACAGGCAGCGGTAGCAGGGGCCGTGCTCGGACCAGAAGACCGAGGCCTGGCCGTCGAACCGGTAGATCGAGCCCCAGACGTACGGCTTGTTCAGCAGCACGCACGCGTCGTTGACCAGGTACCGGGTCGCGAAGTTGTCGGTGCCGTCGACGATCAGGTCGTACTGGCCGAAGATCTCCATCACGTTGTCGGCCTCGAGCCGCTCCTCGTGAAGGATCACGTTCACGTACGGGTTGATGCCCTTGACCGTGTCCCGCGCGGACTCGGCCTTGGAGCGGCCGATGTCGGACTGGCTGTGGATGATCTGGCGCTGCAGGTTCGACTCGTCGACCTCGTCGAACTCCACGATGCCAAGGGTGCCCACGCCCGCGGCGGCCAGGTACATCAGCGCCGGCGAGCCCAGGCCGCCGGCCCCCACACAGAGCACCTTGGCGTTCTTCAGCCGCTTCTGCCCGTCCATGCCCACATCGGGGATGATCAGGTGGCGGGAGTACCTGCGGACCTCGTCTACGGTGAGCTCAGAAGCTGGCTCGACCAGGGGTGGCAGCGACACGGGGACTCCGTTGGTCGGTCGATCACTACAGTGGTTCTTGCTGCAACACTGCCACGCCCTCCTTCATTCCGAGACACCCGTTCCGATACGCGAGACGATCTCGTCCCAGTAGCCGGGCATGGTCTCCCAGGGGTCGGCGCGGCCACGCCGGTCGGTGTGGTCGGTGAAGTAGATCGTGGCCGCTCCCTGCCAGCGCGCGATGCGCAGCGCCTCCTCCAGATGCCCCCGGGGCACGCTGTGCACGAAGTGGCAGAACCGGTCGGGCGGGTAGTCGGCGGTCCACTCGGCGACCTGCGACCAGCGGTAGTCGGACCAGGGCCCGGAGAAGGTCACCAGCTGGTCGGCGTTCTCGGCGTAGCCCGGGTGCGGATGGCTGCCGTGGCCGAGCACGATGTGGGCGGTGTCACTGATCGTCCTGAGCGTGGTGACCGCGCGGCGGACCCCGGGGAGCGCGGACCGCTCCCCGGGGCAGCGGTCCAGGAGGAAGCCGTCGACCCGGTACCAGTCCAGATGGCGCTGGGCGTCGGCGAGCAGGTCACCGAGGGCGCGGGCGCCGTGGGCGAGGTCCAGGTGGCCGAGGAGGCGGACGCCGGCCCCGCGCAGCCGGCCCGCCGCCTCCAGGCAGTGCGGGTCGGGGCGGGTGCCGGGTCCGTCGGCCACGTCGAGGACGACCCAGTCCAGCGGGGTGCCGGGGCGGGCCAGCTCGGCCCACTGGGCGGGCGCGACGAGCGGGTGGGCGTAACCGGGGACGCCGAGGACGGTGCGGACCCGGGTGCTGGTGGTGTCCGTGGTGGTGCTGGTCAGATGCGGCATGCCGCCTCCATCCAGATGTCGGCCAGGGATTCTTCGAGGTTGATGCGGGGCCGCCAGCCGAGCCGGTCGCGCGCGGTGCGCACGTCGGCCTGCTGCCAGCTGCCGCAACCGTCCGGGTAGGGGTACGCCACCGGGGCCGCGTGCTCGGAGTCGGCGCGCGGGTGGCCGATGGCGCTGCGCAGGGACCCGGGCGGGGCGTCGAGTTCGTGCAGCGCGCCGCCGTAGCCGGCCACGCGCGCGAGGACGGCGGCGGCCTCCCTGAGGCGCACGGCACGGCCGGAGCCGATGTTGATGACGCCCTGCGCGGCGGAGAGCGAGGCGGCGTGCACGGCGCGGGCGACGTCGCGTACGTCGATGAAGTCCCGCTGGGCGCCGAGCCCGCCGAGCTTGAGTTCGCCGTCGCCGGACTGCATGGCGCGGCGCATGGCCTCGGCGAGGCGGCCGAGCGGGGAGCCGGCCGGGGTGCCGGGCCCGGCGGGCGAGAAGACGCGCAGCACGACGGCGTCGAGGCCGGAGCCGAGGACCAGTTCGGTGGCGGCGAGCTTGCTGACGCCGTACGGGCCGCCGGGGCGGGGCACCGCGTCCTCGGCCGTGGACGAGCCGGGCTGGCTGGGGCCGTACTCGGCGCTGCACCCGATCTGCACCAGGCGGGCCCCGCAGCCGCTGCGCCGCAGGGCCTCGCAGACCGTGGCGACGGCGACGGTGTTGTGCCGGGTGAGTTCGCGGGCGCCGCCGCGGGTGGCGCCGGCGCAGTTGACGACGACTCCGGGGTGGACCGCGTCGAGGAAGCGGGTGAGCGCGCCCGGGCTGCCGGTGGCGAGGTCGAAGCGGACGTCGGCGTCGTCGCCGCGGCCGAGCGCGGTGAGCTGGACGGCCGGGTCGGCGAGCAGGCGGTCGGCGACGAAGCGGCCGAGGTATCCGTTGGCTCCGATCAGCAGGACCCTCATCGTGCGGCTCCCGGGGTGTGCACGCGGGCGGAACCGGCCGTGGCGCGGGCTCCGGCTGTTGCGGGCTCTCCGGCGGTTCCGGTGGCTCCGGACGCTCCGGGTCGGGAGGTGGTCATCTGGTCTTCTCCTTCAAGGGGGTGGTGCTGGTGCCTGGGGCGGCGCGCCGGGCGTCCGCGGCCGCCGCCCGGGGTGCTGTCGCGCGCCGCGGGTGGGGGACGAGGGGGTCCGGGCGGGCCGGTGACGGTGGGTTCACCCGGGTGCTCCCGTGGGCGCGTGGGCGGCGGCCCGGGTGAGGGTGCGGCCGGCGTGGACCAGCAGGGCCAGGGCCGCGATGCCGCAGGCGAGGGCCGGTACGGCGGCTTCGCCCCAGGCGTCCACGAGGCGCTCGACGGGCACCGCCACGAAGCGGCAGCGGGGCAGCCGGCCGGTCAGGACCAGGGCGACGGCCAGCGCCTCGGTGGCCGCCGCGGCGCCGAGGGCGTACGCGGGGGCGCGTCGGTGGTGGTGCGCGCTGAGCAGGCGGGCGAGCAGGAGCAGGGCGCCGAGCGTGAGGGCCTGCGGGTAGGCCGCGGGTTCGCGCAGGACCGAGCCGCACAGCAGGAGCAGCGCGGTGAGCGCGCCCAGGAACAGGGCGAGGGTGCCGAACAGCAACGGTCTGGCGGCGGCCGTGAAGTCCTCCAGGCCCCGGCTGCCGGCGAGCCTGCGGCGGGCGCCGGCGGTGAGGAGGTGGGCGCACCATGCCGCGGGGGCGCAGGCCAGGGTGAGGGCCAGGGCGGGCGCCGTGGCCGTGGGCCAGGGGTCGCCCGGGGCGCCGGTGGGCGGCGCGTCGGGGCCGCCGGTCAGCACGCCGTGGAGGAGGCCGTCGCCGAGGAGGACGTATCCGAGCAGCCAGAGGGTGCACGCGTACGTGGCGGCCACCGTCCGCCACGCGCGCGTGCCGGACGGAGCGGCGAGAGGTGCGTGGCGCAGGGCCGCGCGGGTGGCGAGGGCGACGGCGAGGACGCCGCCGACGGCCACGAGCAGTCGGGGCTCTCCTCGGGTGAGCCGGACCCCGGTCACCGCGGCCGCGCCGAGGACACCGGGCAGAAGGGTGAGCAGGACCCAGCCCACGCGTGCCCGGGGGGCCGGCAACGGCTCGGGGCCGGGGCGGAGTTCGCCGCCCCGTGGCACGCGCGCGTACAGCTCGTCGGCGAGTGAGAAGACGTCACGGTGGCGGAAGCGGGCGGCGGTGCGGTCGGTGATGCCGTGGGCCTCCAGACCGGCGGCGATCTCCAGCGGGTCCACGGCCCGCTCGCACAGCTCCCGGTGCCGGTGCAGCAGCGTCTTCACGGGGTCCCCGGCTCCGCGCCGGGGTGCGCTTCTGCGCCCGCTGTCCGGGCCGGACGCGGCGGGCTCCGGCCGACCGGTACACGTGGCGGGGGCGGCCTCAGCGGGCCGGACGGCCGAGGACGCCGGTGACTGCGGGCCGCTGGCGGACGCCTCGGAGGGGTACAGCGCCGTCAGGGGCACCTCACCCGCACGGAGCGGTCCAGGACCGTCGGCAACCCCTGGGACGCCGACGACACGAGAGCCACGCTCGCCCACCTCTGCACCACCGGCCCCCTCGAACGCGCCGGCCGCATCAGAACCACCGGCCACTTCGAAGCGGTCGCCCACCTCAGCACCACCGGCCCCCTCGAACGCGCCGGAACCCTCAGAGCCACCCATGGCATCGACAGCACCGGCGTACGCCCCCGCCGCTTCCAACCCCCCAGCGGCTTCGGCCCACTTCCCCGGTCGCGCGTCCCACGCGTCGACGGCGCGGGGCATCCCGGGCGTGTCCGGGCCGCTCGCCTCGTTCATCCCGTCCGTCACGCCCCCTCCGTCACCCGTGTCGCCCGGACCGGTGGGCTCGTGGCCCAGCCGGGGTCGGCCCGGGGCAGGACGCGTGCGGTGCGGCCGGTCCAGCGGCCCGGGACGTGGGACTCGGGGGGCGTGGCGAACGGCAGGGGGGCGCCGGCCTCGTCGAGGACGACCCGGCGCACCGGGCAGCGCGCGACGATCTCCAGGTAAATGCCGTGAAATGCCGCGATGTTCTGCTCGACGGTGAACAGTTCGAGTGCGCGGGCGCGTGCGGCGGCGCCGAGGCGCGCACGGCGCTCGGGGTCGCGCAGCAGTGCCACGCACGCGTCGGCGAGCGCCCGCGGATTGCGCGGGGGTACGACGAGTCCCGTACCGCCGATGACCTCCACCACCGCGCCGGCGTCCGTGGAGACGGTGGCCCGGCCGCAGAACATGGCCTCGACGAGGCTGACCGGGAAGCCCTCCACCACGCTGGAGAGGACGACGACCGCGCCGGCCGCGTACGCGTCGGGCAGGGTGGGGGCCTCGGGGCCGCCGACCTCCTCGAAGGAGACCGGGTTGTCGCCGATGTCGTGCGCGCCCTCCGCCTCGTCCGGGAAGAGTTGTGCGGCGAGCACCCTGCAGTGGCCGAGGTAGGCCGCCCCCTCGGGGCCGCAGGGAGCGCCGACGATCCGCAGGCGGGCCCTGGGCTCCACCTTGCGGACCTCGGCGAAGGCGTGCAGCAGGGAGACCAGGTCCTTGGCGGGTTCCACGCGCCCGACCCAGACCAGCGTGTCCGGGGCCGCGCGGTCCGGGGACTCGCCGACCTCCGTGAAGCGGTCGGCCTCCATGCCCGGGTGCACCGTGCGGATGCGGGACCGTTCGGCGCCGCAGCGTTCCTGCCAGCGGCGGGCGTGCGCGTTGCCGGGGGTGAGGATCTCGGCCCGGCGGTAGACCTCGGTGGCGAGCCGGCCGTGGAAGGCGGCGAGCAGGGCGCGTACGGCGGGGGCGGCGGCACCGGGGCCGAGGGCCAGGTAGTGCGAGCGGAGTTGCACGCCGTACTCGGTGACCAGCAGGGGCACCCCGGAGAAGTGCCGGGCGAGCAGCCCGGGGAGGGCCACGGGCCCCCCGGCGGTGGCGTGGCAGAGGTCGGCCGCGCCGAGGCCGTCGTCGCCGTACCAGTCGAGGGAGAGGGGGCGCAGGGCGCGTTCGAGGTGTGCGGTGACGGTGAGCAGGTCGGGCACGCGCGCCTCGCGCGCCGTGCGCGGCGCCGCGGGGGCGCGGCAGGCGCGTTCCAGGGTGCGTACGGCGGCGTCGGAGCGCAGGGCGCCGGCGAGTGCGCCCTCCTCGCGGGCGAGTTCGGCGAGGCCGTACAGCGCGCTGGCGAAACGGTCCGCCAGAGCGGTGCACCCGGCGTCGGCGGCTTCGGCCGGGTCGGTCGCGGCGCACATCGCGCCGACCAGTTCCCCGTGGCACTCGGTGAAGCGCCGGCGCGCGCGCCGCCCGTACGCGGGCGAGTCGTCCCCGGTCGTCCACAGGGGCGCCGTGCGCACCCGGCCGACGTGCGGTGGGAGGGGGACCCAGCCCTCGTCCTCCTGGTGCCGGCTGCGGCTGAGGGCGTAGACGTCGAACTCGTGCCGCCCGAGCCCGCGCACGAGCCGGTCGCACCAGAGTGCCGCCTCGCCGGTCACATACGGGTAGCCACCCTGCGTAACCAGTCCTATGCGCATGTGTGCACCCCCGATCTCCCGTCTGGGGAGCCGCCGTTGTCCCGGCGGCTCGCAGCGGGACGAACGTAAGGGGACAAGGTGGTGGTGCGGCGGACGGTTGTCCGTCGCACCACCAAAAGGGGTGAACGGTCGTAACTTTCGCGTGCGGGTCGCGTTCGGCCGCGCTAAGCAGTCACACGGCGATCATCCGAGCACGAAACGTTACGCCGCCGCGGGTTCGCGGCGGGCGGCGCGCCGCCGGGCGGCCAGTTCCGGGTCGAGCGCGGGTACGGCGGCCAGGAGCTGTCTGGTGTACTCCTCGCGCGGGCTGTCGTACACCTCGTCGGCCGGTCCGTACTCGACGAGCCGGCCCCGGCGCATCACCGCGACCCGGTCGCTGACCTGCCGTACGACGGCGAGGTCGTGCGCGATGAAGACCAGCGCGAGCCCGAGTTCCCGCTGCAGCTCGCCGAGCAGCGCCACCACCTGGGCCTGTGTGGTGACGTCGAGCGCGGAGACGGGTTCGTCGCAGACGATGACGCGCGGCTCGGCGGCGAGCGCCCGGGCGATGCCGATGCGCTGGCGCTGTCCGCCGCTGAACTCGTGCGGGTAGCGGTCGTAGTGCGCCCTTTCGAGCCCCACGCGCTCCAGCAGCTGCGCCACGCGCTCCCGGATGTGCCCCTCCTCGTGGCCGCCACGCGCGCGGAGCGGGTCGGCGATGGACTCGCCTACGCCGCGGCGGGGGTTGAGCGAGGAGACGGGGTCCTGGAAGACCATCTGCACGGCCGGGTTCACTCCGGTGTGCGGGCGCCCCTCGTAGCGGATCGCGCCGGCGGTCGGCTCCAGCAGCCCGACCAGCATGCGGCCGAGCGTGGTCTTGCCGCTGCCGCTCTCGCCGACCACGCCCACCGTCTCGCCGCGGCGGACGGTCAGCGAGACGTCGTCCACGGCGGCGAACGCCCGCTTGCCGCGCCCGAACTCGCGCCGCACGCCGGCGGCCTCCAGGACCACCTCGCCCGCCGCCCCGGAGCCGGTGCGGCGCGCGTCCACGCGCGGGACGGCGTCGAGGAGTTCGCGGGTGTACGTCTCCCGGGCCGCCGCGAGGACCGCGCCGACCGGGCCGCGCTCGACCGCCCTGCCGTGCCGCATCACGAGGACGTCGTCCACGCTCTCGGCCGCCACGCCCACGTCGTGGGTGACGAGCAGCAGCCCCATCCCGGTCTCCTCGCGCAGCGTGTGCAGCAGGTCGAGGATCTGGGCCTGGACGGTGACGTCGAGGGCGGTGGTCGGCTCGTCCGCGATCAGCAGGCGGGGGTTGCAGGCGAGGGCCATGGCGATGAGGGCGCGTTGGCGCATGCCGCCGCTGAACTCGTGCGGGCGGGACCGGGACCGCCGCCCCGCGTCCGGAATCCCGACCCGGTCGAGCACCTCGACGGCACGCGCGCGTGCGGCGCGCCGCGACACGCGCGCGTGCGCGCGGTGCACCTCGGCGATCTGGTCGCCGATCGCGAAGTAGGGGTCGAGCGAGGACAGCGGGTCCTGGAAGACCATGGCGGCCTGCGCGCCGCGCAGCCGCCGCAGTTCCTCGTCGGTGGCCCGCCGCACGTCGGTGCCGGCGACGAGGACCGAGCCGCCGACCCTGGCCCCGGTGCCGCGGTGCAGGCCCAGCAGGGCGCCCGCGACGGTGGACTTGCCGGAGCCGGACTCGCCGACCAGGGCCAGGGCGGCGCCCTCGGCCAGGTTGAAGGAGAGCCCGTCGACGGCCCGCAGGGAGCCGAACTCGACGGTCAGGTCCGTGACTTCCACCAGGCTCATGCGAGCACCACCCGTCGGTCGGCCACCGCGTACAGCACGTCCGCGACGGCGTTGGCGAGGACCA
The DNA here is from genome assembly GCF_055605965.1 of Streptomyces sp. NPDC037126. Lineage (NCBI taxonomy): Bacteria > Bacillati > Actinomycetota > Actinomycetes > Kitasatosporales > Streptomycetaceae > Streptomyces > Streptomyces sp. NPDC037126. The sequence goes on along the minus strand of NZ_JBVJTD010000011.1, from coordinate 114,307 downwards.
CGAAGAAACCGATGACCAGGACCATGCCGACGACCACCGGCAGATCGACGACCGTCACGGCGTGCACCAGTTCCTGGCCGATGCCCGGCAGGCCGAACAGCGTCTCGGTGAGGACGGCGCCCCCGACGGCCGAGCCCACGTTGTTGGCGTTGAGCGCGATCACGGGCGCCAGGGCGCCGCGCAGGGCGTGCCGTCCGACGACGGAACGCTCGGCCACGCCGTACGCCCGGAAGGTCCGGACGTGGTCCTCGGCGAGGGTCTCCAGCATGGCGGCGCGGGTGAGGCGGGCGAACGCGGCCGCCTCGATCAGGGCGAGCGAGAGCCAGGGCAGCAGCAGGTTCCACGCCCACTGCTCGGGATCGTCGGAGAGGTTCACGTACTGCGGGAAGGGCAGCAGCTGCAGTTCGCCGCAGACGACGATCATCAGCACCAGGCCGATGACGAAGACGGGCGTGGCCGTGCCCGCGAGGGTGACGGCGGTCAGCACGCGCTCGGAGACCCGGCCGCGCCGCCACGCGGACAGCACACCGGTGCCGACGCCGAGGACGAGCCACAGCACCATGGCGCCGAGGACCAGCGACAGGCTGACCGGCAGCCTGCCCAGGATGATGCCCAGCACCTGCTGCCCGCTCTGGTACGACTGCCCGAGGCACGGCGCCGCGCAGTGCTCGACCGAGGTGCCCGTCGAGTAGTCCTGGCCGACGAGGAGGCCCTCCAGGAAGTGCCAGTAGCGCAGGTACAGCGGGTCCCCGAGCCTCAGCTGCTCGGCCACCTGGTGGACCTGCGGGGGCGAGCAGCGCGGGCCGCAGGTGATCTGGGCGACGTTGCCGGGGGTGACGTAGAAGACGACGTAGACGACCACCGAGATGGCGAGCAGGGTGACCACGGTGCCGACGGCGCGGCGCAGCAGGAAGCCGCCGAAGCCGCTCATGCCGATGCCTCCTTCCCGGTCGCGGCGGAGTCCTTGCGGCCGGTGCCGACCCGCAGGCGGGAGGCGGCACGCGGGTCGAGGGCGGTGCGCACGCCGTCGCCGAGGACGGTGAGCGCGAGGACGGTGACGAACAGGGCGCCGGCCGGCAGCAGCAGGTACTGGGGCGCGGCCTGGTACCAGACGTCCGCGGCGGTCAGCATCTGTCCCCAGGACGGGGTGGGCGGCTTCACGCCGACGCCGAGGAAGGACAGCGCCGCCTCGACGGAGATGTTGGCGGGGACCAGCAGCGCGGCATAGGTGATGACGGGCGCGGCCAGGCCCGGCAGCAGCTCGCGCCGGGCGACCTGCCAGGTGCCCCAGCCGCTCAGTCTGGCGGCGGACACGTGGTCGAGCCCCTTCAGGGTGAGCGTCTGGGCGCGGACGATCTTCGCGATGTTGCCCCAGGCGATCAGGCCGATGACGAGGGTGACCAGCACGGGCCGCGGGAAGCTCGACGGCACGATCGCGAGCAGCGCGAGCGACATGATCATGAGGGGCATCGCAACGATGACGTCGGTGGCCCGGCTCAACAGTTGATCAACCCATCGGTTGCCGAGTGCCGAGGCGACACCGATCGCGGTCCCGATGGCGACCTGCACCACCGTCGCGGCCAGCGCCACGCCCAGCGACACCCGCGCCCCGTAGACGAGCCTGGCGAACAGGTCGCGCCCGGTCTGGGGTTCGATGCCCAGCCAGTGGTCCGCGCCGATGCCGCCGAGGGGGCCGACGGGCACGCCTCCGCGCGCGGAGTCGATCAGAGCGGGGTGGTACGTGGTGGGGTCCTGGCCCTCCAGCGCGGCGAGCAGGGGCGCGGCGAGGGCGGCCAGGACGAGCAGCGCGACGACGGCCGCGGCGACCAGGGCGGCGCGCTGCGCCCGCAGCCGCCGCCAGAACTGACGGGCCCCCGAGGCCGCCGGGACGGAGGAGTCCGTCCCGGCGGCCTCGACGGCGGCAAGTGCCTCACTCACGGCGTCACTTCACCGCGACCTGGGAGATGTCCAGCACGCCGGTCCAGTCGCTGATGACGACGTTACGGATGTCCTTGCCGACCAGGCGCTTGTAGACCGGGTGGAACAGCGGCACCACGACGGCCTTGTCGCCGATCTTCTTGTCCAGGGCGCCCCAGCGCTTGGCGGCCGCGTCGAGGTCGGTCAACTTGTTGATCGAGTCAATCTCGTCATTGACCGACTTGTCATTGAGCTGGCTCGCGTTGAAGTTCGCACCGTCCTTGACGATCTGCCGGCCGTCGAAGATCGGGGCGAGGAAGGGACCGCCGGAGGGCCAGTCGGCGCCCCAGCCGGCGAGGAAGAAGCCGGGCTCGGTCTTCACACCGTGGATCTTGTCCCGGTAGTCGTTGTCCTCCAGGCCCTGCAGCCTGACCGTGATGCCGGCCTTCTTGAGCGCGTCCTGGAGGGCCGTGGCGATCTCCGGACTGGTCGCGAAGTCCTTGGCGTCGGAGTGGGTCAGGGTGACGGTCAGCCCGTTCTTGTACCCGGCCTGGGCGAGCAGCTGCCTGGCCTTCGCCGGGTTGCCGGACGCGCCCGCCGGGAACGGGTCGTAGGGCGTGTGGCCGAAGGACTTCTGGTCGGGCAGGAAGGTGGTGGCGGGCTCGGCGAGGGCGCTGCCGCCGGCCGCGTTGACCACCGAGGAGCGGTCGACGGCGTAGGCGACGGCCTCGCGCACCTCGGGGTTGTCGAACGGCTTCACGGTCGGGTTGAACGCGATGTAGTTCGTGTAGCCGAAGTGGCCGGTGCCCACGCGCGCGGCCAGCTCCTTGTCGCCGGTCACCTTCGCGAGTTCGGCGGGGCCGAGGTTGGTGTCCGTGGTGACGGCGGCGGCGTCCGCTCCCTGGGACGCGGACAGCCGCTGGTCGATCACCGAGGAGTCCAGGCCCGAGCGGACGTCGATGGTGTCCGGGTAGGCCTTGCGCTGCTCGTCGGTGGCCGCGGACCAGTGCGGGTTGCGCTTCAGGAGCAGGTGCTCGCCGTCGTTGTCGTTCCTGACGACCCGGTAGGGGCCGGAGGAGACCGGGTGCTCCTCGTACCTGGTGCCCGTGTCCTTGCCCCGCGGGACCGGCGTGAACTGCGTCTGCGTGGCGAGGTAGGGGAACTCGCCCTCCGGCTTGTTCAGGTGGAAGACGAGGGTGCGGCTGTCCGGCGTATCGATCGCCGTGAGGCCCTTCTTGTCCTTGTACGGCCCCTGGTAGTCGGCCGCGCCGACCAACCAGTCCCGCAGATAGGGCGCACCGCCGGAGAGTTCGGGGGCGAAGGAGCGCTCGATGCCGTACTTGACGTCGGCCGAGGTGATCGGGGTGCCGTCCTCGTACTCGAGGCCCTTCTTCAGGGTGTACGTCCACACGGTCGCGTCCTTGCTGGGACGCCCGGTGTCGGTGGCGAGGTCGGGCACGACCTTGGCGCCGGCCGCTCCGCCCGCCCGGGCCCGGGTGGTGAGGGTGCGGAAGACGAGGGAGGGAACGTTTCCGCCGCCGGACGTGTAGAGCCGCGCGGGGTCGAAGTCGGTCTGCGGCTGGGAGTTGAGGACCGTGAGCGTGCCGCCCTTGTGGGGTGCGGAGTCGCCACCGGAGCCCTTGGCATCGTTGTCCTTCGGGCCGCAGGCGGCGGCGCCCGCTGCCACGACCAGGCTGACGGATACCGCTGCCACGCGGCGCGCTGTGACGGACGTTTGACGCATCGGAATGACGACCTCTCGGTGCTGATCAGGGGTTTCTCGCAGAGCGAGACAGATGTACGAGAAGTGAGACGGCTGCGAACAGACGTCGGCCCCGGCGCCGGGTCGTCGAAAACGCCGTGACAGGGTCACGGGCGGAAAAGGAGGAAGAAAGGTCGCGACGCGAACGCCAGGGGCGGCGTCAGCGACAGTGGATGTCGGCCACGCAGAGAGCGGTCACACCGAACAGCGCCAGCTCGATGGCGGCGCTGTTGGAGACGGCATGACTAGACCACATGGTCAAGAAATATGAACGAACTCGCAGCTGATGTCAATGTGACATAAGTGGCGGCTGTCAACTCTTGGGGTAGGGCCAGGGGTTGGGCAGACAGTGGATCCCGTCGTGGTCGAGGAACTTGGTCTGCTGCTGCATGACCGGTGCGAGTTCGCCGCTCTTCTGGCAGGTCACATGGCCGTGACCGAGCCGGTGGCCGACCTCGTGGTTGATCAGCATCTGCCGGTACGCATGGATCTTGTCACCGTACGTCCTGCTGCCCTGGGCCCACCGGTACGCATTGATCATCACGCGCTGGGTGGCGGCCGAGTCGCAGGAGACGTTGTCCTCCGTGGTGTCCAGACCCGACTTGGCGCACCACTTGGCGGTGGTGCCGGGGCTCGCCAGCGTGATCACGAAGTCGGGCTTGCCAGAGGAGACACGCTCGAAGGTGCGCACGCCGCCGTGGCCCCAACTGCGGTCGTCGTTCAGGGTCTTCTGCACGGCGTCGGCGAACAGCGCGCCGTCGAGACCGAGTCCCTGCTCGACGTCCACGCGGTACGTGTACTTCTGCCCGGTGCCCGGCGCCTTGTCGAAACCGGGGACGGTCTCGAACTTCCCCGGACCCTTCAGGGTGGCGCTGAGCGGGTACTTGCGGTCCATCTTCTGCTCGTACGTCAGCGCCACCGCGCCCGCCGGCGCGGAGGGGGCGGACGTCCGGGTGTCCCGGGCCTGGCCGGTGGCGGACCCGGACCGTGCGGCGCCGCCGTCCCGGCCGCCGGTCACCTGCCCGGCGACGACCACCGCGAGCACGGTGGTGACGGCTGCCGCGGCGATGCCCGTGAAGGCGCGACCCTTGCCGCCGCGCTGCGCGGGCACCTCGGCGGTGTCCGTGCCGGCGGCCCCCGACTCGGTCCGCGGTACCTCGGTCCGCTCCTCGGCACGGCGCGGGGCGCCCGCGCGGGGCGTGAAGACGTCGACGTCGTCGAGGTCCCCCTCACCGCCCTCGAAGGCGTCGAGATAGTCCTGCCGCGGCCCACGCCGGACGCCGTCCGGCCCCGCCTTCCGCTGCCGCGGAAGCGTCGCCTCGGGCCCGCCGGCGCCGGGCGGCCCCGCGACGTCCCCCCATCCGCCGCCGGCTTCCCGCTGCTCCGGATGCCCGCCGCGGGCCCCCGCACCACCGGCGGGACCCGGCACACCGCGCGCCGGAGTGCCCTCGGGGCGGCGGCCGCCCCCTTGGGTGCCCGGAAAGCGCGGCACCCCCTGAGCCGGCGTACCGTCCGCGGGCCTCGGCACACCGCGCGCCGGAGTGCCGTCGGGACGGCGTCCACCGCCCTGGGCGCCCGTGGGGCCCGGGACGCGGGGCACGCCCTGCGCGGGCGTGCCGGGCGGGAAAGCGGGGGCCTGCTGCGGGCCGCGCGGCGAGTGGCCGGCGGGGCGGCCCTGCGGCGCCTGCCGCTGTCCCGGAAGCCTGGGCTGCGCGGACTGCCCGGACTGCGTCGGCCGCGTGGCTCGCGGTGCCTCGGGCGCCCCCGAGGCACCCGGGCCCGGCGTGGGCCGCTCGCCGCCCGAGGCGGCGCCCCGGCGGTCCGTACGTTTCGCCGGTATGTCGGCGGCCTCGCCCTTGGGCTCCGGCCCGCGGCGGCTGTGGCGTCCCACTCTGTCCCTCAGCTCCCCGCGTCCGTGGCGGCGCCGCCGCCCTTGACGGCCCCGTGGCCGCCGCCGTCGGTGTCCCCCGACTCCGCCATCAGTTCCCGGAAGGCCCCGGCGACCACCCCCGGGTACTCCATCATCGCCACGTGCCCGGCGTCCGGCATGGACAGCAGGCGGGAGTCGCGGAAGGCGCGGGCTGCCTTGCGGGCCATGCGGAAGCCGACCAGCTGGTCCCGGCCGCCGTAGATGAGCAGCGTCGGCGCGAGCACCCGCTCGGCCTGGCGCCACAGCCCGTGCTGCCCGCCCAGCGTGTAGGCGTTGACGATGCCGCGCGCTGAGCGGGCCATCGCGTCCCAGAAGTACGGCAGCTGCAGCCGCCGTTCCAGCTCCTCGACGGCGTGCCCGAACGCCTCGGGCGACACCCGGCCGGGGTCGCCGTAGCAGAGCGCCATGACGCCGTGCACCCGCTGCTCGGCCGTCCACTCCCTGGTCAGGCGGGTGAACAGGGCGGCGACACCCGGCACGCCGAGCAGCCCGGTCGGCACCGCCGAGCGCTGGATCCGCAGCTCCGGCAGGGCGGGCGAGACCAGCGTCAGCGTGCGCACGAGATCGGGGCGCACGGCGGCCACGCGCGTGGTGACGGCACCGCCGAGCGAGTTGCCGAACAGATGGACCGGGCCGCGCCCGGCCGCGTCGAGATAACGGATGACCGCGCGCGCGTGCCCGGTGACCGAGTAGTCGCCGTCGTCCGGGGGCGGCGAGTCGCCGAAGCCCGGCAGGTCGGCCGCCTCGCTGTCGACCACGCCGTCCAGCTCGGCCATCAGCGACGACCAGTTCTGCGAGGAGCCTCCGAGCCCGTGCACGTACAGCGCGGGCGGCAGTCCCTCGCGCGCGGGCGGGCGGGAACGGATCGACAGGGTGACCCCGGGCAGGCCCACCGACCGCAGCCGCTCACCCTCGCCGACCCGGACGGGCGCCACCCTGGGAAGCACACTGGCGGCCGACACGGAAGGCGACTCGGTCGAAGACATGCGGCAATGTTACGAGGTGATCACGCCGTGGCCCGTGTGTTCGCCGTCACAGAATGCGACACACCACCGGGGGACGAACAGGCGTCCACGGCATGGCGTCCGAATCGCGTGTCTCCTACGCTCGTAGAAAGGGCACCCGCGTGTGGCCCCTGCTGTCCCAGGGACGTTCGTAGGAAGGGAGCCCACCATGGCCTATGACCCCACCGAGCCCGACGCGATCGAGGACCTGGACGCCGACACGGCCCAGGAGCTCGATGTCGAGGCCCCCGAGGTGGACGCCGCCGAGCAGCACGCCGACATCAACCCGGACCGTGACGACCCCCTGACCGACCTCGACCCGGACCGGGCGAACGAGGCCGATCTGGCCGAACAGGCGCGCGTCGTCTCACTCGACGAGGACGACTACCGCTGACCTCCGGTTACGCATACGGTCGCGCGGGGCACCGCCCCGCGGCTTTCGCCACCGTCCGGTACGTGAAATTCTGCGCTCGCACCGCGCACACCACGGTTACCGAAAAGTACGATGGCCGCGCGGCCGACACCGCATGTGGACGACTTTGGGAGGCGGCGTGACAGCCATCGAGCAAACTGAGGCGGCGCGCCCGCGTGGCACTCGGCTGCCCCGCCGAGCCCGGCGGAACCAGTTGCTGGGCGCGGCCCAGGAGGTGTTCGTCGCGCAGGGCTACCACGCCGCGGCGATGGACGACATCGCCGAGCGGGCCGGCGTCAGCAAGCCGGTGCTCTACCAGCACTTTCCCGGCAAGCTCGATCTCTACCTCGCCCTGCTGGACCAGCACTGCGAGGCACTGATCCAGTCCGTGCGGGGCGCGCTCGCGTCCACGACGGACAACAAGCAGCGCGTCCGGGCGACCATGGACGCCTACTTCGCGTACGTGGAGGACGACGGCGGCGCCTTCCGCCTGGTCTTCGAGTCGGACCTGACGAACGAGCCCGCCGTGCGCGAGCGCGTCGACAAGGTCACCAACGACTGCGCCGAGGCGATCTGCGACGTCATCGCCGAGGACACCGGTCTCTCGCGCGCGGAGTCCATGCTGCTCGCTTCCGGCCTCGGTGGTCTCGCGCAGGTGGTCGCCCGTTCCTGGCTGCACAGCGACCGCAGTGTCCCGCGCGACCAGGCGGTGCAGCTGCTGACCTCGCTCGCCTGGCGCGGCATCGCCGGTTTCCCGCTGCACGGCACCGATCAGCACTGAGGACGGTCCGCTCCCGGACGCTGTTCGCTCCTGGCGTTCGGGCTCGCAGCGTGTACGTCCCCTCACCGGGCTAATGTGTGCAGCGTACGGCGCGGAAGATCGCGCACATCACTGACCGTCGGAGGGACATAGCCGTGGAGGTCAAGATCGGCGTGCAGTACGCGCCCCGCGAGATCGTTCTGGAGAGCGGCCTGAGCGTCGAGGAGGTCGAGCGCCTGGTGTCCGACGCGCTCTCCGGCAAGACGCAGATGCTGAGCCTCCAGGACGAGAAGGGCCGCAAGGTCCTCATCCCGACGGACCGCCTGGCGTACGTGGAGATCGGCGAGCCGACCGTCCGCAAGGTGGGCTTCGGCGCGCTGTAGACGACGTCACGGGAAGGGCCCGGCGGCCTAGTGCCGCCGGGCCCTTCCGTGCGTGGGGTCCGCCCACAGATGGAGCACAACTTCTCCACGGCGGAGGATTGCGCTCCGCAGGTCAGGGGTATGACGGGCTACGACCGTCAAGGGCAGACAGGCCGTGGGAGGGACCCTCGAGATGATCCTGGAAGCACTCGGATCCGTTGCGCTCGGTCTGGTCCTCGCCTGGGCGGCCACCCGCCGCCTGGGACACCGTCTCCCCGCCCGGCCCCTGGTGTTCTCGACCGGCGCGGCCGGGGCGCTCTTCGGCGACTTCGTCACGCACAGCGCCCTGGGCCCCGGCAGCACCCTCCCGAGCCTCCTGGGCGCCGCCGTCATCGCGGCGGCCTCCCTGTCCCTCCTCCTGCGCCCCTCCCCCCGCCTGCGCCGACGATCAGCCCCGGCGTAGCGGGAAGCGCCCCGAAGGGGCGCGGGGAACCGCGCCGGCGACCACGGCGAACCCGCGGCCGCGTGGCCCCGCGACCCCCACGGAGCGCACCGGCGCCTAGGGTCTGTCTGACGATTCGCGTCGTCGCCCGAAGGGCGGCCGCGCGGCGTCAGGTGCGTGCTCTCGGCGTGCCGGACCCAGGCCCTCGTACCGGACGTACTCGGGTCCGGGACCGGCGCGGCGAGCGTGCGTGCATCGCGTCGCGCGGCAGACGGGAATCGTCAGACAGGCCCTCAGGCCGCGAGGCCCAGCGCGGCCATCCGCTTCGTGTGCGCCTCGGTGATCCGCGAGAACATCCGCCCCACCTCGGCGAGATCGAACCCGTCGGCCACCCCGCCCACGAGCATCGTCGACAGCGCGTCCCGGTCCGCGACCACCCGCTGGGACTGCGACAGGGCCTCGCCCATCAGCCGCCGCGCCCACAGCGCCAGCCGGCCCCCGACCCGCGGGTCGGCGTCGATGGCGGCACGCACCTTCTCCACCGCGAAACCGGCGTGCCCGGTGTCGTCGAGAACGGCCAGAACCAGCTCGCGCGTGTCGGAGTCGAGCCGGGCCGCGACCTCCCGGTAGAAGTCGCTCGCGATCGAGTCGCCGACGTACGCCTTGACCAGGCCCTCCAGCCAGTCCGAGGGCGCGGTCTGGCGGTGGAAGCCGTCGAGCGCGGCGACGAACGGGTCCATGGCGGCCGTCGGCTCCTCACCGATCTCCGTCAGCCGGTCCCGCAGCCGCTCGAAGTGGTGGAACTCGGCCGAGGCCATCTTCGCCAGCTCCGCCTTGTCCGCGAGGGTCGGCGCCAGCTTGGCGTCCTCCGCGAGCCGCTCGAACGCGGCGAGCTCCCCGTACGCCAGCGCGCCGAGCAGGTCCACGACCGCGGCGTGGTACTGCGGCTCGGCGGAGGCCTGCGTCCAGTCCTGGGCGGCGACACCGGTGGGTCCGGAAGCGGCGGCGGACCCGTTCTCAGGCTTGTCAGAGCTAGTCATGAGGCGCACAATAGCCCGCTTGGCGCCCCCCTCAAGCCCCTGGTCAACCACTGTGACCACGACTACGTGACCAAATCGGCCATCGCATGTGCGCGAATCCGGGGTATGGTGGTAATGCGCCTGCTGAGTGCGTCGACTGGTGTTTGACGCGTCCCGACAGGCCGCACGCATGAGGATGCCCGGTCGGTGGCCCGATCGGCTCCGACCCGACAGCCCTCCCTGGCCGTACGGCTCATTACGTACGACGACCGGAGGGACACCCTCAGCGGTACGAGCGCTAGAGCGTCGGCAGAGGTCCCGTGTCATACGGCTTGCCCGAGTGGTTCGCCCGTACGGCGGCCGACGTCCCCGGCACGGTCACCACGACCCCCGCGCTCGCCTCGCACCGCGCCACACAGAAGAGGCAGCACCCTGACTACGACGTTTCGAGACCTTGGGATCCTCCCCGAGACCGCCGAGGCCCTGGAGGCCGTCGGCATCATCAACCCCTTCCCCATCCAGGAGATGACGCTCCCCGTCGCCCTTTCCGGCACGGACGTCATCGGCCAGGCCAAGACCGGCACCGGCAAGACGCTGGGCTTCGGCCTCCCGCTCCTCGAGCGCGTGACCGTCCCCGCCGACGTGGAGGCCGGACGCGCCGCCCCCGAAGCCCTCACCGACGCCCCGCAGGCGCTCGTCGTCGTCCCCACGCGCGAGCTGTGCACGCAGGTCACCAACGACCTCCTGACGGCCGGCAAGGTCCGCAACGTGCGGGTGACGGCGATCTACGGCGGCCGTGCCTACGAGCCCCAGGTCGAGGCCCTGAAGAAGGGCGTCGACGTGGTCGTCGGCACCCCGGGCCGTCTGCTGGACCTCGCGGGCCAGAAGAAGCTCGACCTCAAGCACGTCAAGTGCCTGGTCCTCGACGAGGCCGACGAGATGCTCGACCTGGGCTTCCTGCCCGACGTCGAGAAGATCATCGGCATGCTGCCGGCGAAGCGCCAGACCATGCTGTTCTCGGCGACCATGCCGGGCGCGGTCATCGGCCTCGCGCGCCGGTACATGTCCCGGCCCACGCACATCCGCGCCACCGCGCCGGACGACGAGGGCGCGACGGTCGCGAACATCAAGCAGTTCGTCTACCGCGGTCACTCCATGGACAAGCCGGAGATGATCGCGCGCATCCTGCAGGCCGACGGCCGCGGGCTCGCGATGATCTTCTGCCGTACCAAGCGCACGGCCGCCGACATCGCCGAGCAGCTGCAGCGCCGCGGGTTCGCCTCCGGCGCGGTCCACGGCGACCTCGGACAGGGCGCCCGCGAGCAGGCGCTGCGCGCGTTCCGCAACGGCAAGGTCGACGTGCTCGTCTGCACCGACGTGGCCGCGCGCGGCATCGACGTCGAGGGCGTGACCCACGTCGTCAACTACCAGTCCCCCGAGGACGAGAAGACGTACCTGCACCGCATCGGCCGTACCGGCCGCGCGGGCGCCAAGGGTACGGCGATCACGTTCGTCGACTGGGACGACATCCCGCGCTGGCAGCTCATCAACAAGGCGCTGGAGCTGGACTTCAACGACCCGGTGGAGACGTACTCCACGTCCCCGCACCTGTTCTCCGACCTCGGCATCCCCGCGGGCACCAAGGGCATACTGCCCCGCTCGGAGCGGACCCGTGCCGGCCTGGACGCGGAGGTGCTGGAGGACCTGGGCGAGACCGGCGGCCGTGGCGGCCGTGGCCGTGGCGACCGCGGTGGCCGTGGCGACAGCGCCGAGTCCCCTGCCGAGCGCGAGCGTCCGGCGCGTACCCCGCGCCGTCGCCGCCGCACGCGTGGCGGCGCCCCGATGGACGCCTCCGCGCCCGCACCGGCGGCCGAGTCCACCGGTGTGGAGGAGTCCGCGGGCACCCGTACCCCGCGTCGCCGCCGCCGTACGCGCGGTGGAGCGTCGGGGGAGCCGGTGACGGCCGCCGCCGTGGCGCCCACGGCGCCCGAGGCCGCCGAAGCCGCCGTCGAGGCCGTGGACACGGTCGAGGACCGGGGCGCCGCGGAGCAGCCGCGCCGCCGCCGCACCCGCAAGTCCGCGGAGCGCCCGGAGGCCGTGTCTGCCGAGACCGCGGTGACCGAGCCGACGGTGCCGGACAGCCCGATCGAGGCTCCCGCGCCCGTCGCCGAGGCCGCCCCCGCCGTGGAGGCGAAGCCGCGCCGCCGCACCCGCAAGACGGCCGAGCCGGCCGTCGAGGCGGAGGCCGTGGTGGACACCGTGGAGGCGCCCGAGGCCAAGCCGCGCCGCCGCACCCGCAAGACGGCCGAGCCGGCCGTCGAGGCCGGTACCGCGACCGCCGAGCCGGCGGCGGACGAGGCCGCCCCGGCGGCCAAGCCGCGCCGCACGCGGAAGACCGCCGCAGCCGCCGAGGCCGCGACGGACACCGCCGAGGGCACGGAGGCCAAGCCGCGCCGCACGCGCAAGACGGCCGCCGCAGCCCCCGAGGCGGAGACCGAGGCCCCCGCGGCCGAGGCCAAGCCCCGCCGCACGCGCAAGACCGCCGCTGCGGCCGCGGAAGCCGCTGCCGACACGGCCGAAGGCACGGAGACCAAGCCGCGCCGGACCCGCAAGACCGCCGCTGCCGCCCCTGAGGCGGACGCCGAGGCCAAGCCGCGCCGGACCCGGAAGACGGCCGTCGCAGCCCCCGAGGCGGACGCCGAGGCCCCCGCCGCCGAGGCCAAGCCCCGCCGCACGCGCAAGACCGCCGCAGCCGCCGAGGCCGCGACGGACACCGCCGAAGGCACCGAGGCCAAGCCGCGCCGGACCCGCAAGACGGCCGCCGCAGCCCCCGAGGCGGAGACCGAGGCCCCCGCGGCCGAGGCCAAGCCCCGCCGCACGCGCAAGACCGCCGCAGCCGCCGTCGACGCGGTCGACGGAACCGAGCCGGTCGCTCCCAAGGCGCGGCGTACCCGCAAGGCCGTCGCCGAGACGGCCGCCGCGGAGATCCCGGCGCAGGCCACCGCGGAGCCGGAGGCCAAGCCGCGCCGCCGTACCCGCAAGGCGACGGCGGTCGTGGAGGCCCCTGAGGCCTGATCAGGCGCCGCCCGCACGGCGGCACCGGAGCCCGACGACGGCCCGGCCCACTTCGGTGGGCCGGGCCGTCGTCATTCCCACACACCCGGCACCCACCGCCCGCCCCCGTCACCCCGACGCCTCCCACCACCCGCCGGACGCCCACCCGTCCCCGCCGACCGCCCTGCCGCACCCCGACACGTCACCACCCGCCCGCGGTACGCCCTCCCGCACCCCCACGCCTCCCCACGGCCCGCCGCCGACCGCCCTCCCGCACCCCACGCCTCCCCACCACCCAACGACCGGCCCACACACACGCCCCCACCGCCCACCAGTTGCCCTCCCGCACCCCGACGCACCCCCGCCGCCCGTCGGTCCCCTCCCGCGCCTCGGCGCGTCGCCACCGCCCGCTAACCTCTCCCCATGAGCAGGCCCGATACCTTCGTTCCGCCCCCCGGGGCCCGTGCGTACGCTCTTCGGACGGCGCGCGGGGAGTTCGCCGTCGTCGACGCCCCCGCGGCCCCCGGGGTCGAGGCGAGAGGGACCGCGCTGCTGCTGCCGGGCTTCACCGGCAGCAAGGAGGACTTCAACCCGCTGCACGTGCCGCTGGCCGAGCGCGGGTACCGGACCGTGGCCGTGGACGGGCGCGGGCAGTTCGAGTCGGACGGGCCCGAGCACGACGAATCGGCCTACGCCCGGGAGGAGTTGGCGCGGGACGTGCTGGCCCAGGCGGAGGCGCTCGGGCAGCCGGTGCATCTGCTCGGGCACTCCCTCGGCGGCCAGATCTCACGCGCCGCCGTGCTGCTGGACCACTCGCCGTTCCGTTCGCTCACGCTGATGGCCTCCGGCCCGGCGCACATCTCCGAGTCCCAGCAGGAGCGCGTGAAGCTGCTGCGGGACGCGCTCGCCGTGATGACGATGGCGCAGGTGTGGGAGGCGATGCAGGCGATGGAGGCGCCCGAGGAGACGGAGACGCCCGCGCTGGACGGCGGTCTGGACGAGCGGGACGACCTGCGGCGCCGCTGGCTCGGCACGAAGCCCGCCCAACTCATGGCCACCGGACGCCAGTTGTGCGCCGAGCCGGACCGGGTCGCGGAACTGGCCGCCGTACCGCTGCCGTTCCACGTCCTGTCGGGCGCGCTGGACGACACCTGGCCGCTGCCGCTGCTCGACGACATGGCGGTACGGCTGGGGGCGCGCCGGACGGTCGTGGAGGGTGCCGAGCACTCCCCCAACACCGACCGCCCGCTGGAGACGGCCAGCGCGCTCGCCGGCTTCTGGGACGACTGCGCGGACGGGCGCTAGTACTGCGCCTGCAGGTGGTCCCAGAAGCCGTCGCGCAGCGCGCGGCGCAGGTCCGCCTGGCCGCGCAGGGAGTACTGGAGCAGGCCCTCGGCCTCGACCAGCAGGTCCTGGTCCACGGAGCCGGGCAGGTACGGGTGGCCGGGCAGCAGTTCGACCAGCGCCTCGCGGCCCCGGGAGGCCAGCCACTTCGCCGCGATCTGGGCGCCGACGAAGCGGACGTCCTCGCGGGTGGGGCGGGTCCCGGTGGTGGCGTCGTAGGCGGCGGCCGTGCGCCGGGAGACGTACGGCTTGAAGAACTCCAGGTCGAGGGTGCGCTGGCTGTCGACCTCCCAGAGCAGCGGCTCGGCCTGGTTGCGGGCCTCGGGCGCCTCGATGCCCCAGAGGTGGACGCGGGCGCCGTAGCCCTGGGCCGCCTCGACCGCCGAGACCAGGTCCTCGTCGCCGCCGAGCAGGGCCGCGTCACTGATCGCGCGGTGCCGGGCCAGTGATTCCAGATCCGTCCGGATGAGGGAGTCGACGCCCTTCTGCTGGTTGTTGGCGTTGAGGTTGCCGAGCCTGACCTTGACGTCGGGGAGCTCGGCGATGGACTGCTGCTCGGCGGTGTGGATGCGGCGCCGGGCGCCGTCGTACCAGTAGACGCGCAGCAGCCGGCTGTCCGCGAAGATCGTGCGGGCCTTGTCGATCAGCGCGTCGATCAGACCCTCGGCGTCCAGGTCGAAGGCCCGGCGGTCCTCCGTCCCGGCGACCAGCCGGCCCGCGGCCGCGTACAGGTACCCCGCGTCGACGAAGATCGCGTGGGTGGAGGGAGTCTTCGCCACCTCGGCGAGCATGCGTTCCAGCAGCTCGTTCGTGCGGTCGATGCGGGCGCCGAGGGCCGCCAGGTCGTCGTTCATCGCCTCCATTGTCCCGGTGGTCACGCTGCGAACACAACCGGTCCCGGTCGGCCCCACGCACGCCACTTACCGTTCAGTAATTAGTCGTTCGAAAAATTTCATTAGCGTAGGGAATGTTTGTAACGGGCAGCGCGTTGTCTAGTACGACACCGGATACACGCCGGTGCGCCAAGTAGTTCTCCGCAGGAGGATGACCAGACGAAGGGAGAAGCCATGCGCTTCGAAATCATGCGACTCGACGAGGTCGACGGCACCACCGTGGACACCACCGTCGTGGACGCCGCCTCCGTCAACCGGATCGTTCAGCAGGCCGCCGCCGTGGGACAGCGCCTGTGGATCCGCCCGGCCGAGACCCCGGCCTCGTAACGGGGAGTAGCACTCAAGCTTTCCGGGGGAGCCGAGACCACGAGCTCAGCTCCCCCGGATCACCTGAGTGATCCCGTTGATGATCTGCTGCACGGCGATCGCGGAGAGCATCATGCCCGCGAGCCGCGTCACCAGGACCACGCCGCCGTCCCTGATGACCCGGATGATCAGCAGCGAGTAACGCATCACCAGCCACAGCACGACGTGGATCGCGAGGATCGCGGACCACACCGAGACCTGCGTGGCGACGCTGCCCGCCTTCTGCACGGCCAGGATGACGGACACGATGGCACCGGGCCCCGCCAGCAGCGGCATGCCCAGCGGCACCAGGGCCACGTTCACGTCCTTGGTCTGCTTCGGCTCGTCGGTCTTGCCGGTGAGCAGGTCGAGCGCGATCAGCAGGAGCAGCAGACCGCCCGCGATCATCAGCGCGGGGACGGACACGTGCAGGTAGTTCAGGATCTGGTGGCCCAGGACGCCGAAGACGGCGATGACCCCGAACGCCACGCAGACGGCCTGGAACGCCATCCGCTTCTGCACCTTGGCCGGACGTCCGGCGGTCAGGGCGAGGAAGATCGGGGTGATCCCGGGGGGATCCATGATGACGAAAAGGGTCAGGAACAGGGAGCCGAAGACGGCGATGTCGAACATGCGGGAGGTACTGGCCTTGCGTGAAGAAGAGCTACGGGCGTGAGCCGGCACGGGCCGGCAAAGGGAGGAACCGGAAGGGCGACCTGGTCGACGCCTCAGGCTCCGCCGGCCCCCGGGACGGGGAACGCGCCGGTCGCCCGCCGCGTGATCTCCCCGTAGACCTCCGGGTCGGTCGTGTACTCGCCCAGCGACACGGTCTTGCGGCTGCCGTGGTAGTCCGAGGAGCCCGTGACCAGCAGACCCAGCTCGCCGGCGAGGCCGCGCAGCCGGGCCCGGTCGTCCGGGTCGTGGTCCATGTGGTCGACCTCGATGCCGTCCAGACCGGCGGCGGCCATCTCGGCGATCGCGGACTCGGGGACCGTACGGCCCCGCTTGGCGGCGGCCGGGTGCGCGAAGACGGCCACGCCGCCCGCGCCCTTGACCAGCCGGATCGCCTCGAACGGGTCGGTCTCGTGCTTCTCCACGAAGGCCCGGCCGCCGTCGGCCAGCCACTCCTCGGTGAACGCGTCGCTCACCGTGGGCACGACACCCAGCTCGACCAGCGCGGAGGCGACGTGCGGGCGCCCCACGGAGCCGCCGGCGGCGATCCGCTCGACCTGCTCCCAGGTGACCGGCACGCCCAGCGCGTTCAGCTTGGCGATCATGCCCTTGGCCCGCGGCACCCGGTCGTCCCGGACCAGCTCGCGCTCGGCGAGCAGGGCGGGCTCCTCGGGGTCGAAGAGGTAGGCCAACAGGTGCATCGAGACGCCGTCGAGACGGCAGGACAGCTCGGCGCCGGTGACCAGGGTGAGCCCCTCGGGCAGCGCGGCGGTCGCCTCGGCGTATCCCCGGGTGGTGTCGTGGTCGGTCAGCGCGACGACGTCCAGTCCGGCCGCGGCGGCCTTGCGCACGAGTCCGGCCGGGGTGTCCGTGCCGTCGGAGGCCGTGGAGTGACAGTGCAGATCGATGCGCACGGTGACTCCAGACGGGGGCAGGACGAGGAGGGACACCTAAGGATAGCCGCAGAAACGACGCACCCTGTCACACCCGCCGCAGCCGAGCGCCCCCTACAGCGAGCGTTCAGGGACGCAGCAGCCGGGGGGACAGCGCGCCGAAGGGCACCAGGTCCAGCTCGGCCCCCGCGTCCCGCAGATCGGTCAGCACCAGCTCGTCGTACATGAGCAGGCCGGCCTGCTCGGGCCAGGTCACCGCCCACAGCCACATGCCGAGCGCCTCTCCCGCGAAGACGGCGCGGTCGTCCGGGGTGCGGTAGACGTGCCAGAGCGGGGTCGGCCGGCCGGCGGCGAGCACCTTGGCCTGGGGCGGCTTCTCGACGTTCATGTAGGGCCCCGGGTCCGGGCCGTCGATGCCCGCGTACCGCGCGCCGAGGCCGACGCCGAGTTCCTCGGCGACCAGGATCAGCTCCCCCGGGCCGCCGAGCGGACCGGGTCCCGAGCAGGCCACGGCGGTGGCCCGGCCGCCGCTGCGCTCGTCGCCCGCGTAGGCGGCACCGGTGAAGAGCCAGCCGACCGGCAGCGGCCACGGCATCCACAGCGGGACATGGGTGCGGTGCACCACGGCACCGAGGGCCTCGACGCTGGGCGGGATCACGGGCTGCAGCGGGTACACCGCGCCGTGCACATCGCACTGCCACGAATCGGCGAAGAGACCGGGAGCCCTGACCCGGCCACCACACCGCGGGCAACTGGGTTCGCCCCTCATAGGGCTCCACGGTCCTACCCCTGCCCGCCCACGTCAAGGACGATCACCCGTCCGGCCGGAACCACCGGGACCGCCGACCCGCCGGACCAAACTAGATGCATCTTGCATTAATTAGGAGCGCTAACTTACTATGTGCATAACGCAACCATCCCCGTGCTGATGGGAGAAGCACATGGACCCCCTCGACGCGGGAGCCGGCGGCCTCCTGCGACAGCCCAAGGCGGTCTGGGCCACGGCCGGCGCCTCCGTCGTCGCCTTCATGGGCATCGGCCTCGTCGACCCGATCCTGCCGTCGATCGCGCAGGGCCTGCGGGCCACGCCGAGCCAGGTGTCCCTGCTCTTCACCTCGTACTTCCTGATCACCGCGGTCGCGATGCTGCTGACCGGGTTCGTCTCCAGCCGGGTCGGCGGCCGCAGGACGCTGCTGCTCGGCCTCGCCTTCGTGGTCGTCTTCGCGGGCCTCGCCGGCACCTCGGACAGCGTGGGCCAACTCGTCGGCTTCCGGGCCGGCTGGGGCCTCGGCAACGCGCTCTTCGTCTCCACGGCGCTCGCGGTCATCGTCGGCGCGGCGGCCGGCGGCAGCGCGGCGGCGATCCTGCTCTACGAGTCCGCGCTCGGCCTCGGCATGGCCTGCGGCCCGCTGCTCGGCGCGGTCCTCGGCAACATCAGCTGGCGCTACCCGTTCTTCGGCACGGCCACGCTGATGGCGATCGGCTTCCTGTGCATCACGGCGTTCCTGAAGGAGCAGCCCAGGCCGGCCCGGAAGACCTCGGTGCTGGACCCGATCAGGGCGCTCGGCCACGGCGGCCTGGCCTCGGTGGCCGTCTCGGCGTTCTTCTACAACTACACGTTCTTCACCGTGCTGGCCTTCACGCCCTTCGTGCTGGACATGACCCCCTACCGCTCCGGCGCGGTCTTCTTCGCCTGGGGCCTGCTGCTCGCCGTCTTCTCGGTGATCGTGGCCCCGCGCATGCAGCGGCGCTTCGGCTCGCTGAAGGTGCTCGGCGGATCACTGGTGCTGCTCGCGGTGGACGTGCTGGTGCTCGGCTACGGCAGCCACACCGCCGCGGTCGTCTGCACGATCCTGTCGGGCGCCTTCATCGGCGTGAACAACACCGTCTACACCGAACTGGCCCTCGGCGTGTCGGACGCGCCGCGCCCGGTGGCGAGCGCGGGCTACAACTTCGTCCGCTGGTTCGCGGCCGCCGCCGCGCCCTACCTCGCGCCGAGGATCGAGGAGTGGACCGACATCCACGTCCCGTTCGTGGTCGCGGCGGTCACCGCCGTGGTGGGCGCGTCCGTGGTCGCCGTGCGGCACCGGTCCCTGCGCCACGAGGCGCAGGAGCTCCAGCCGCGGCACGCCGCCGAGGACGGGGTCGGGGTCTTCGCCGACTGACCCCTACCCGAAGACGCTTGGTGAGCTTGCTCACTCCAGCGGGACGGACCTGCGGGAGGGATCCCTCAGGTCCGTCCCGTTCGCCAGCCAGCGCTCCTGGAGGGCCTGGGCGCCGTGCACGCGCTTCCAGGCCGCCTCGTTCGGCGTCATCGGCAGCAGCGGCAGGAACCGTACGGGGTCCAGCGGGGCGTCCAGCTCCAGATCCTCCACGAGCCCGCCGGACTCGCCCACCAGGACCGAGGTGAAGGGGGCGCCGGGCCACAGCGGGCCACCGGTGTCCAGGGAGGCGCCCGGCATCACCACCAGACCCTCCACCTGCGGGGACGCGGCGAACACGGCGAGCGGACGGAGCACCTTGTCGGTGTCGGCGGCACCCGCGCGCACGGACAGGACCAGCTCGGCGCGGGGCCCCTTGACGGGATCGGCGAGCATCGCGGTGGGGTCGGTCATGGGCTGTGCGGACATACCGAGGGTGGCGTACCGGACGACGTCCCCCTCGGTGAAGCGGAGCACCTCGATGCGGTCCGTGCCGAGGAACGTGACGGCGGCGCGCGCGTCCGGCTCGCCCAGCGCGGTGGTCAACCGGGCCTCGACCAGAGGAAGAACATCAACCATGCGGTGAGCATAGAACTCGTCAGTAGCGGGCAAAGCGGCGCCTTGACAGCAGGGGCGGCTGCTACTCTGAGCCGGTGGTTCGGGACAGCACGCAGAAGCGTCGCGATCGGGTCCCGGAACCCAGGAGACTCCCTTACGAGGGACCGGCCGGAGGAGGTGGGGCTGTCATGGATCGAAGTCGACCGTGCAGTACCACTCGCTCTTCCGCCCACTGATGTAGTCACTGGCTGGTTTCTGGCTGACTGCCGCCTTCCTGTGCGCGTTTCCGTTCGGAAGAGCACTTCGTCTCGCTTTGCCTGATCCGTCTGATCACCTGATCCGCCTGATCCGAATCAGTTCTGCATCAGTAGCGAAGTCGCCACCGCAACGGTGCGGTGCTCCCCGCTTTGTGGACGTGCCAAACATCTGCAGTCAGGACGTCCCCATTCCGGGTAGTTCCACCCGTCGCCGGCGGTCTTTCGTTGCCTGTAGCGAAGGAGCCTGCCCATGTCGATGATCCGCGACCTGCGCGCCGTGGTCCGTCCGTCCCGTGTCTCGCTGCGCAAGGAGACGAGCGCGCCGGCGTACGACACGACGCGCGACCCGGCCACGCCGTCGGCCGTGGTCGACTGCGCCGTCTACCGCGACGGCGTCCGACTGCGCAGCGACAAGCCGCTCGGCCCGCACGAGGCCATGCGGCTGGTGCGGCGCGACGGCGGCTTCGTCTGGATCGGGCTGCACGAGCCGACCGAGGCCGAATTCGCGGGCATCGCGAGCGAGTTCGGGCTGCACCCGCTGGCCGTGGAGGACGCGGTGCAGGCCCACCAGCGGCCGAAGCTGGAGCGGTACGACGACTCGCTGTTCACCGTCTTCAAGACCATCCACTACGTCGAGCACGACCGGCTCACCGCCAACAGCGAGGTCGTCGAGACCGGCGAGGTCATGTGCTTCACCGGCCGGGACTTCCTGATCACCGTCCGGCACGGCGGCCAGGGCTCCCTGCGGGCCCTCAGGCACCGTCTGCAGGACGACCCGGAGCTGCTGGCCAAGGGCCCCTCGGCGGTGCTGCACACCATCGCCGACCATGTCGTGGACGGCTACATCGCGGTCGCCGACGCGGTCCAGGACGACATCGACGAGGTGGAGACCGAGGTCTTCTCGCCGGGCCGCCGGGGCGGGGTCTCGCGCGGTGTGGACTCGGCGCGGATCTACCAACTCAAGCGCGAGGTGCTGGAGTTCAAGCGGGCGGTCGCGCCTCTGCTGCGGCCCATGCAGCTGCTGAGCGAGCGGCCGATGCGGCTGGTCGACCCGGACATCCAGAAGTACTTCCGGGACGTCGCCGACCACCTCGCCCGGGTCCAGGAGCAGGTGCTCGGCTTCGACGAGCTCCTCAACTCCATCCTTCAGGCCAACCTCGCCCAGGCGTCCGTCGCGCAGAACGAGGACATGCGCAAGATCACCGCATGGGCCGCGATCATCGCCGTGCCGACGATGGTGACCGGTGTCTACGGGATGAACTTCGACCACATGCCGGAGCTGCACTGGAAGTACGGCTACCCGCTGGTCCTGAGCCTCACGGTGGCCATGTGCGTGGGCATCCACCGGGTGCTGAAGCGCAACGGCTGGCTCTGAGCGGGCTGGATAGGGTGAGCGTCATGACAAGCGAGCTGCGCGACCGGGCCCTGATCGAGGAGGCCTCGAAGAAGTCCGGCCTCATCTGGGTCAGGGGCGCCGGCGCACCGGCGGCACGTGCCCTGTGGCACGTGTGGCACGAGGGCGCGGTGTGCCTGGTCGGCGACGGGCCCGGGGAGCAGCCCCTGGAGGGGCTGGCCGACGGGGGCTCCGCCGAGGTGACCGTGCGCAGCAAGGACAAGGGCGGCCGGCTGGTGTCCTTCGGCGCGGCCGTGTCGGAGTTGGCCGCGGGCTCGCCGCAGTGGGAGGCCGCGGTGGCCGAGCTGAAGGGCAAGCGCCTGAACGCCCCCGACGGCGAGGAGATGCCGGGCCGCTGGGCCCGTGAGTGCCGGGTGCTCCGCCTGGTGCCGACGGGGACGGTGGCGCCGGTGCCCTCCGGCAGCCTGGCCGAGCGTCCGGTGCCGTCCCCGGCGACGACGCGCAGACCGGTCCCGGCGGCCCTGCCGAGACTCCTGGCCAGGCGCCGCAAGAAGTGAGGCGGCCCCGCACCCGGCGGCGGGTACGGCGCTACGACGTGGGCAGCTGCCTGCCGTAGTCCACCGTCTCGTCCTGCGCCGGCTGCGCGACCGCGAAGTCCTTGCCCCAGTCCGAGAAGCTCAGCGTGCCCCCGCCACCGGCCCGCACCAGGCGCAGCGGATACGGAGTGCCCTCCAGGGAGACGTCCAGGGTGCCGTGATCGCCCGCGATGCGGATCGTGCGGGTACCCGACTGGTCGTGGTGGCCGTCCGTCGCCAGCGTGCCGTGCAACGTCAGCAGACCCGCGAGGAGGACGTCCTTGTCCGTGAAACCGCTGAACTTCTTGTACGCGGGATCCCCTTGCGGCACCTTCACGTACTTCCCGTCGAGCTTGCCCGCGGTCCCGTCGCCGCCGTCCTTGCCGTCGGCGTGGTTCCAGAAGCCCGCGTCGGCCTTCAGGTACAGCTGCCGCCCGATCCGCAGCAGTTTGAAGGTGGCGTTCCCCGAGGTGACCGAGCCGGTCCCGCCGCCGGCCTTCAGCCGCATGTCCAGCTGGTACGTACGGCCGCTGGTGACCACGGTCCCGGACAGCCGTACGGCGGCCGCCGCGTCGGCCGCCGTACGGCTCCTGGACTGGATCCGGTCGGCGGGCAGCTTGCCCACCCCGTTCGTCCCCACGTCCGGATCGTCACCGCCGCATCCGGTCAGTACCGCCACCCCCGTCACGGCCAGTGCGCACATCGCGGTCACCAGCGCGGCCCGGCGGGTACGGCCGTGGGGAGTCGCAGTCACAGATGGGATCGCCTTTCTGACGGTTCCTGAGCGGCGTACGGCAGCGTACCGGTGCCCCGGCCGCCCGGCGGAGCCAGTTCCTCCGGGCCCCCCACCGGGGCGTGTCCGAGCGGTACGGGCTAGCCTGAAGCGCACCCGTACGGGCAAATCCGAGCAATTCCCGACCAAAGCGAAATACCCGAGCACAGAGCGGTTCCCGGGCCACGGAGAATTCCCGGGCCACGGAAGCAGAGGAAGCAGAGCCATGGCAGCCGGCGCCCCCCGGATCTTCGTCTCGCACCTCGCCGGGGTCCCCGTCTTCGATCCGAACGGCGACCAGGTGGGCCGCGTCCGCGACCTCGTAGTGATGCTGCGCGTGGGCCGCAGACCCCCGCGCGTGCTCGGGATGGTCGTCGAACTGGCCACCCGGCGCCGCATCTTCCTGCCCATGACCCGGGTGAGCGGCATCGAGTCCGGCCAGGTCATCATCACCGGCGTGATGAACGTCCGCCGGTTCGAGCAGCGGCCCACCGAGCGGCTGGTCTTCGGCGAGCTGCTGGACCGGCGGGTGACGCTGGTGGAGACCGGCGAGGAGGTCACCGTCCTCGACGTGTCCGTGCAGCAGCTGCCCGCCCGCCGGGACTGGGAGGTCGACCGCGTCTTCGTCCGCAAGGGCCGGAAGGGCAGTGCCTTCCGGCGGGCCAGGGGCGAGACGCTGACCGCCGAGTGGTCGGCCGTCACCGGCTTCTCCCTGGAGGAGCACGGACAGGGCGCCGAGAGCCTGCTCGCCACCTTCGAGCAGCTGCGCCCCGCCGACCTCGCCAACGTCCTGCACCACCTCTCCCCCAAGCGCCGGGCGGAGGTCGCCGCCGCCCTGGACGACGACCGGCTCGCCGACGTCCTGGAGGAGCTGCCGGAGGACGACCAGATCGAGATCCTCGGCAAGCTGAAGGAGGAGCGCGCGGCGGACGTCCTGGAGGCCATGGACCCCGACGACGCGGCCGACCTGCTCTCCGAGCTGCCCGAGGCGGACAAGGAGCGGCTGCTGAGCCTGATGCAGCCCGCCGACGCGGCCGACATGCGCCGTCTGATGTCGTACGAGGAGCACACCGCCGGCGGTCTGATGACCACCGAGCCGATCGTGCTGCGCCCGGACGCCACGGTCGCCGACGCGCTCGCCCGGGTCCGTAACCCGGACCTCTCCCCCGCCCTCGCGGCCCAGGTCTACGTCTGCCGGCCGCCCGACGAGACCCCGACCGGCAAGTACCTGGGCACGGTCCACTTCCAGCGGCTGCTGCGCGACCCCCCGTACACCCTGGTCAGCTCGCTCGTGGACGACGACCTGCAGACCCTGTCCCCGGACGCCGCCCTGCCCGTCATCGCCGGGTTCTTCGCCACGTACGACATGGTGGCGGCGCCCGTGGTGGACGAGGCCGGGTCGCTGCTGGGCGCGGTGACCGTGGACGACGTCCTGGACCACATGCTGCCCGACGACTGGCGGGAGACCGAGTTCCATCTGAACGAAGGAGAGGGGGCGTCCGCACATGACTCCTGAGCGCGAGAGCACCCGCGAGCACGGCCGCGAACGGGCCCCCTCGGGCGCCACGGCGGCCACGCGCCCGCGCGCGCCCCGGCTGGACCAGCCGCGCCCGCCGCGGCACCGGTTCCTGCCCGAGTGGGACCCGGAGGCCTTCGGCCGGCTGTCGGAACGGATCGCCCGGTTCCTGGGCACGGGACGCTTCATCGTCTGGATGACGATCGTCATCATCCTGTGGGTGCTGTGGAACATCGTCGTGCCCCGGCATCTGCGCTTCGACGAGTACCCGTTCATCTTCCTGACCCTGGCGCTGTCCCTGCAGGCCTCCTACGCGGCCCCGCTGATCCTGCTCGCGCAGAACCGCCAGGACGACCGCGACCGGGTCAACCTGGAGCAGGACCGCAAACAGAACGAGCGGTCCATCGCCGACACCGAGTACCTGACCCGGGAGGTCGCCGCGCTGCGCACGGGCCTCGGCGAGGTCGCCACCCGCGACTGGATCCGCTCGGAGCTGCAGGACCTGGTCAAGGAGCTGGAGGAGCGCCGCCGGCACGACGGCCACCCCGGCCATGTCATATTCCCGGCGGAACGGACGGAACGCCCTCCGGGACGTGACGCAGAAGACCGCTGAGGGGCTACCCGGAGGCCCCTCGGCGCGCCGTACCATCGTTCTTATGGCTACGGAAGACGCGGTGCGCGAGGCACTGGCGACGGTGAACGACCCCGAGATCAACCGACCCATCACCGAACTCGGGATGGTCAAATCGGTGGAGATCGGCGCTGACGGAGCGGTCGCGGTCACCGTGTACCTGACGGTCTCCGGCTGCCCCATGCGCGAGACGATCACCCAGCGCGTCACCGAGGCGGTCTCCCGGGTCGAGGGCGTCACCGGCGTCGGCGTCACGCTGGACGTGATGAGCGACGAGCAGCGCAGGGAGCTGGCGTCGGCCCTGCGCGGCGGCCAGGCCGAGCGCGAGGTCCCCTTCGCCAAGCCCGGCAACCTCACCCGCGTCTACGCGGTCGCCTCCGGCAAGGGCGGCGTCGGCAAGTCCTCGGTCACCGTGAACCTCGCGGCGGCTATGGCGGCCGACGGCCTGAAGGTCGGTGTCGTCGACGCCGACATCTACGGCCACAGCGTGCCCCGCATGCTGGGCGCGGACGGCCGTCCCACCCAGGTCGAGAACATGATCATGCCGCCGTCGGCCAACGGCGTGAAGGTCATCTCCATCGGCATGTTCACCCCCGGCAACGCCCCCGTCGTCTGGCGCGGCCCGATGCTCCACCGCGCCCTGCAGCAGTTCCTGGCGGACGTCTACTGGGGCGACCTCGACGTCCTGCTCCTGGACCTCCCGCCCGGCACCGGCGACATCGCGATCTCCGTGGCCCAACTGGTCCCGAACGCCGAGATCCTGGTCGTGACCACGCCCCAGCAGGCGGCGGCCGAGGTCGCCGAGCGCGCCGGGTCGATCGCCGTCCAGACCCACCAGAAGATCGTCGGCGTGGTCGAGAACATGTCCGGCCTGCCCTGCCCGCACTGCGGCGAGATGGTCGACGTCTTCGGCACGGGCGGCGGCCAGCTGGTCGCCGACGGCCTGACCCGCACCACCGGCGCGACGGTCCCGGTCCTCGGCAACATCCCGATCGACGTCCGCCTCCGCGAGGGCGGCGACGAGGGCAAGCCGGTCGTGCTCACCGACCCGGACTCCCCGGCGGGCGCCGCGCTGCGCGCGATCGCCGGCAAGCTGGGCGGCCGACAGCGGGGCCTGTCCGGCCTGTCGCTGGGGCTCACGCCGAAGAACAAGTTCTGAACCCACGCGCCTGCGATCTGCGGCTCCGCCATCGGTCAGTCTTCTGACCAGCGGCGGAGCCGTCGACGTTTCGGTCGGACATCCGGATGCGTGCGGTGAGCTGCCGTACGGCAACCGGCTCTACCTCATCGCCCCTGCTTCCGTTGCCCGCGACGCAACCCAACGGCACTGGCGATGGCGACGAACAAAGTGCCGCCCACTGTCACGGGGAGGTCAGAGGCGAAGGGCCTCAGAGGAGGGTGTTCGAGGAAGGCCCGGTCGAACCCAAATCCGATCATGGCGCCGGTCAGGGTGACCGCCCACAGGAGCAGTACGAGCAACCAGGTGCTCCGGGTGCTCAGCCAAGAAGTCATTGGATCATCATCCATCCGACGTGCGCCGACCACAGCCCCCTCGCGCCTACTCCCTGGGACCGCCCCGGATTTGGCGCCGGGTCGCCAGTACAGAAAGTTCGCGACCAGGTCAGCCACAAGTTCCCTTCAGGCCCCAAGGGGTCAGCCCGCGCTCGGGTTCAGGCTTCGGGTGCGACGTAGCAGACGGCGGGGATGCTCTGGCCGTGTCCGAAGTGATGGGTGGCTTCGCCGATCTTGCGCCAGTCAAGGCGTTCGTAGAGGCGCATCGCGGCGGTGTCCTTTTCCACGACGTCCAGGACCAGGCGAAGACTGTCGGCACGGGCACTGCTCATCGCCGCCTCCATGAGTCGCTTCCCTGTGGCGTTGCCACGAGCCGCCTGGGTCACGAAGAGCCGGGCCAGAACCGCGACCCGGGCTTCGTCCTCCCCGCTCTCCGCAACCCACAGGGAGACGGCGTCTTCCCTCCGAGGACGCATGATCGCCACGTGCCCTACAACGGCTCCGTCCGCTTCGGCCACCCAGGCCGCCAACACGTCGTCCGGCCTGAGCCACGCCTGTGGGTCTTCAACGCCCTCGACGGGATACCCGTCGGTCTCATGCACTTCGATCAGCGCTTTGGCCGCCCCTGGGAGGTCAGCGGCTTCGAAGGGGCGTACGACCACAGGATCCATCAACTGTTCCTACCTCTCGACGGGTAGTTCGTGGACCAGGCCAGTTCGATCAGCTCGACGCACAAGGCGGGACACTTCGGCTGCGGTCGGCATCCTTGCGCTGATCTCGCTCTACGACGTCTGCCGGAAGCCGTCGGGGCCTTCGGCGGGCGGGCGGCAGGAGCGTGGGGGACGGGCGGCCGGTCGTGAATTGTCCGCGCCTTTCGAACGGCCCCGGGCGCTGTGGCGAAGGGGCGCCGAAGCGTACGGCGCCCCTTTTTGCGTTCCGCGCCGGCTAGGCGTACGTGGTGATGTCCTTCACCGCGGCGAACCCGAGCCCGTAGGCGCTCATCCCTCGTCCGTAGGCCCCCAGGTGCACACCGGCCTCCGTGGTGCCGGCCAGCACCCAGCCGAACTCGGACTCCCGGTAGTAGAACGAGGCCGCGACCCCGTCCACGGGCAGCGAGAGCCTGGACCACTCCGGTCCCTCGAGATCGTCGGCCAGGGCCCACGCGGTCTCCGTCTGCTGCTCAAGCCAGTCGTCCCGCAGCGTGTGGTCCATCTGGCCGGGCCAGGTGAACGACAGCAGCCCCACCCCGGCCAGCCATGCCGCCGAGGACACCGACGTCGCCTCCAGCAGTCCCGTGCCGTCCGCGCTCCTGCGGGAGGGGTGCGCGGCGACGGTGATCACGACCGCGAACTTCTCCCTCTGCTCCCCCGCCGACCCGGCCGCCTCGGCCAGGACGGAGGGCTCGTCACCGTGCCCGATCGCACCGTGTTCCACGGCTCCGTCGGCCGCCGTGCCGACCTGCATCAGCCAGCGCGGCCCCGCGAACGCCTCGTCGAGGCCGTACCAGGGGAAGGTCGCCTCCAGGTAACCGTCGACCGCGCGCCGGGCGGAGGAGAGCTGCTGCCCGTCCCCCGCGGCCGGCGCCTGCGCGCCCACCCGACTTGTCGTCTCCATCTGCCCGGACGCCTCCTCGCTCTCGTCGGACCGGGGTGGCCCGCCCCCCTTCGGGCGTACTCGTCCGGTCCGCACAACAACTCGGCAGCATATCCACACCGCTGAGACCCGCAGGGCAGGCGCTTGATGCATGGGTCGCACGAACGGCCAGTTCAGGCCGTGTGCGACGGGTGCGTGCTATGAAACGCGTCACGTGCGCGGCGTGCGCCCGCGTGCGCGTGTCGTCGGAGGGCTACGTGGCGTCGTAGTCGAACGGGGGCCGCTCGTCGTTGCCGGGGTCCTCGGGCTTCTTGGACATGTCGACGCGGCCGCCGGACGCGCCGGACGACGAGGACGCCGCCGCGCCGGAGGACTCGACGTCATGGCCGTTCACCGCGTCCGTGACCTCGGCCATCTCCTTCTTCAGGTCGAAGCCGTTGCGGATCTCCTTCAGCCCCAGATCGTCGTTGTCCAGCTGCTTGCGGATGAACGTCTTGGGGTTGAGGTCCTCGAAGTCGAAGTCCTTGAACTCCGGGCCCAGTTCGCTGCGGATGTCCTGCTTGGCGCTCTCCGAGAACTCGCGGATCTTCCGGATCGTCCGCGTCACGTCCTGGATGACCTTGGGGAGCTTGTCCGGACCGAAGACGAGCACGGCGATAACGATGATCGTCACCAGCTCCAGTGGCCCTATGTCATTGAACACCTGACGCTCCTTGCGATGTCCTCGGTCGCTCAACGGTACCCGGCGTTCCCGTCCGACCGGTACCGTCCCGAGGTGAGACTTCTGTCAGTTCTGCTCCGACGCGCCCAGCACGAGTGAGATCTCCCGCTCGGTACCGCCGCGTTCGATTGTCAGACGCAGCCTGTCGCCGGGCCGGTGGGCGCGGATCCTGACGATCAGCTCCTCACCCGTGTGGACGCGCTCGCCGTCGACCGAGGTGATGACGTCGCCCGCCCTGAGCCCGGCCCGCTCGCCCGGGCCGCCCTTGACGACGGCGGGGCCGCCGTCGGCGCTGCGGCTGTCGACACGGGCGCC
The DNA here is from genome assembly GCF_055605965.1 of Streptomyces sp. NPDC037126. Classification (NCBI taxonomy): domain Bacteria; kingdom Bacillati; phylum Actinomycetota; class Actinomycetes; order Kitasatosporales; family Streptomycetaceae; genus Streptomyces; species Streptomyces sp. NPDC037126. The sequence goes on along the minus strand of NZ_JBVJTD010000011.1, from coordinate 85,493 downwards.
GTCGCCGGTGTAGCCCATGTCGACGGTGACACCGATCACGGGGTGGGTGGCGTGGCCGTCGTCGATCAGTTCCTCGGCGACCCGCCTGGCCTGGTTGACCGGGATGGCGAAGCCGAGGCCTATGGAGCCGGACTGGCCGTCCCCGGAGTCCGAGCCGCCGTCGGCGGAGCGGATGGCGGAGTTGATCCCGATGACCTCGGCCCGGGAGTCGAGGAGCGGGCCGCCGGAGTTGCCCGGGTTGATCGGGGCGTCGGTCTGCAGGGCGTCGACGTACGACACGTCGCTGCCGTCGCCCTTCTCGCCGCCCGCGGTGATGGGCCGTTCCTTGGCGCTGATGATGCCCGAGGTGACGGTGTTGGACAGGTCGAAGGGCGCGCCGATCGCGACGACGGGGTCGCCGACCCGGACGTCGTCGGAGTTGCCGAGGGTCAGCGGGGTGAGCCCGCCGACCCCGTGGACCTGGACGACGGCGAGGTCGTAGCCGCTGTCCCGGCCGACGACCGTGGCCCTGGCGGTGTCGCCGCTGCTGAACGTCACGGTTATCCGGCCGCCCGACGCGGCGGGGGCGACGACGTGGTTGTTGGTGAGGATGTGACCGTGGGTGTCGAGCACGAAGCCGGTGCCGGTGCCCTCCTCGTCGGACCCGGAGACGTGCAGGGTGACGACGCTGGGCAGTGCACGGGCGGCGATACCGGCCACGCTGTCCGGCGCCCGCCCGGCCTGGGCCGGGGGAGCCGCCCCGCCCCCCAGTCCCTGGCGCTCGACATAGGCGCCGACGATCCCGCCGACGCCGGCGGCCACCACCGCGACCACCAGCGACCACACCACGAGGAACCGCTTCCCCCGCCCGCGCCCCTCCTTGACGGGCCCGACGCCGCCGCCCAACTGGAGCGGGCTGTGCGTCAGGGCCTGCCCGGACGGAGAACCGCCGGCCCAGGGGTCGTAACGCCGCCAGGGGTCGGGGGTGGTGGGGGCGTCCAGGGAGGTGGTCGGGCCCGGGACAGCCGGGGCCTGACCGGCATCGGGGGTGGCGTACGCCTGGGTGGGCGCCGGGAGGCCCGGATCCGGGGCCGTGGGCGCTGCGGAGGGCATCACGGGGACCGGTGCGGGCACGGGGGCGCCGGGGGCCGGGGCTGGCGCCGTGGGGGCCGGTGCGGGCACGGCGGATCCCTGAGCGGGGGCCGCTGGATGCGGCGCGGGCACGGCGGACCCCTGAGCGGGCGCCGCAGGATTCGGCGCGGGCACAGCGGACCCCTGACCGGGCGTCGCGGATCCCTGGGTGGGGGCCGCTGGATGCGGCGCGGGCGCGGGGATAGGAACCGTGGGGGACGGAGCAGGCGCGGCGGTTCGCTGGGCGGGGGCCGCGGGCGCGGGAGTCGGCGCGGGGATGGCTGTCATGGGGGCTGGGGGCTGCGACACAGGGCCCGGCGCCGCAAGGCCCGGCGCAGGCGTGGGCGGAGCCGTCGGTAGGGGCTCGGCCGTGCCCTGGGGCGGGGTTGCCGCCGGGTGCTGGACCGGCGGGGCGGGGGCCCAGGGACCCGGTTCGCCGTAGGGCGGGGTGCTGTAGGGGTCGGGGTCGTGCAACGGCGTCGGCCGACCGGCCTGGACCGGAGCGCCACTCTGGACGTGCCGTGCTCCCTGATCGGCACCGCCGGCCGGAGTCGGCCCACCCACGGCAGCCCCCGCGCCCTCGGCCTGAGCCGGCTCGGCTGCCCGAGCCGCCGCGCCCCCGGCCGGAGCCGAACCGTCGGACCGCCCGAGATCACCCGGCTGAGCCGAACCTCCGCCCGAAACCCCACTCCCCTCCTGAGCCGAACCTCCGCCCGAGGCCGAACCGCCGTCCTGAGCCGAACCTCTGCCCGAGATCGCATCGCCGTCCACACTGCCGTCCTGAACCGCACCGCCAGCCCCGAGCGCGCTGCCGACCGCGAGCGTGCCGTCGGTCCGGTCGGGATGGGTCTTCTCGGTGTCGGCCGCGGACGCCCCGGTGGGCCTGGGCAGTTCGTAGTCGGTGTCGGTCGCGGCGGAGGTCTGGCCGGCCGCTGGCGTCGGCCGCGGCACCGCCTCCGGTGGGACACGGTTGCCCTCGTTCATGCTCTCCCCACGGGTGGCCGCGGCCACCCGCTTCGTGCGGTGACCGCGGAACATCGACTGCGCACTGGATTCAACCAGGTTCGCGAGCCGCGGCGCAGTGGCCGGTCAGCGGGCCTGAGGGGGCGCGGCGGGGGACGCCGAGGGCGTGGGACCGGTGCCGGGGGCGGGCGTGGACAGCAGGCCGGAGCCCGGGACCTCGGGGGCCCCGGACCAGTCCGTGAGCGGGAAGGCCAGGGTCTCCTCCAGCGGGCGTATCAACGGGGACACCGCGGCCGCACCGGCCATCACCGGTGCCGTCAGCCCATGGGCGTCGTCCTCGCTCTGGCCGGGCGTGGGAGTCGGTGCCCCGGGCACCAGCGGCGCGGACATGGCGGTCGGCGCCGCCGTCGTCCGGCCGAGCAGCGAGCCGCCCTGGGCCAGCAGCGGTCCGAACGAGCGCCGGCGCTGGGTGTCGGGCGCGGCCGACCCCGTGCCCGTGCCCGTGGTCCCGCCGGTGCCCGCGGTGCGGGCCGGGACCACATTGCTGCCGGTGCCGGTACCGCCGCGGGCGTCCGCGGTCATGTCCCCGGGGATCGCTGAGGTCACGCCGCCGAGGGCGACCGCGGCCAGCGACACCGCTCCGGCCGCGGCGAAGGCGAACCGCAGTCCGCGCGAGGCGGAGCGGCCGTCGTCCGGCCGGCCGACGGGGTGGATGCGGAAGCCGCGCTCCTCGGGGGCGGGCACCGGGTGCGGGCGCGCGGGCACGTACCCGAACGCGAAGCGCTCGGCGCGCCTGACGCCGAAGACGCCGGAGGTCCCGGCGTCGGGGTCGCGTCCGAAGAGTCCGCCCCCGGGGGGCGTGGCGCCGCCGTCCAGGTCGCCGCCCCCGGGCAGCCCCTGGAGCCGGGCCAGCAGGCTCTCGGAGGGCGGGGGCGGTGCCGCCTCCGCGAAGACGTTCTTCAGTCGGCGCTGGGCGTCCGCCTCGGCCTTGCACCGGGCGCAGGTGGCCAGGTGCGCGAGGACCCGCTCACGCGTCTCATGGCCGAGCTCTCCGTCCACCAGGGCGGAGAGCCGGTCTCCCAGGTGCTGCTCTGCGAGGCGTGCCTCCTCGACAGGTTTCGGTCGTGATCCGGTCACGCGGTCGCGCCCCCTCCCCCCAGAGCGGGGACCCGGGCAATGAAGGAGCGCCGCTCGGCCGCGCGGGCCTCCGGGGACCGGTGGGCCAGGGCCTTGCGGAGCTGGGAGCGTCCGCGGTGGATGCGTGAGCGGACCGTGCCGAGCTTCACGCCCAGGGTCGCGGCGATCTCCTCGTACGACAGTCCTTCGATGTCGCACAGGACGACGGCGGCGCGGAACTCGGGCGCGAGGGTGTCGAGGGCCTGCTGGACGTCGGCGTCGAAGTGGGCGTCGTTGAAGAGCTGTTGCGGGGTGGGTTCGCGGCTGGCCAGGCGCTCGGCCGCGTCCTCGCCGAGGGCGTCGAAGCGGATGCGCTGCTTGCGCCGGACCATGTCCAGGAACAGGTTCGTGGTGATGCGGTGCAGCCAGCCCTCGAAGGTGCCCGGCGAGTACGTCGACAGGGAGCGGAAGACGCGGACGAAGACCTCCTGGGTGAGGTCCTCGGCGTCGTGCTGGTTGCCCGTGAGGCGGTAGGCCAGGCGGTAGACGCGGCCGCTGTGTGTGCTGACGATCTCGTCCCACGTGGGCGGAGTCCACGCCTGCCCGTCCGCGTCGGTGGCGAAGGTCGCGGTCTGGGCGTCGCCTGCGGCGCGGTGGTCAGCAGCGGTGTCGGTCACGGATTTCGGCCTGCCCGCCGACCCGAGGAAGCGCCGCAGCACTCCACCCCGGTCCCCGGGCGCAGCCGCACCTCCCCTGTCGGCTCTGGTGGTGTCCAGTGGAGCCCCTACCATAGCCACCTCGCCCGTTAGCTCCGGATAAGCGGTTTTACGAGAATTTGATACACGCTGATACGGCTCATGCGGCTGCGTGAGCAGCTGCTCGGCGTCCTGATCCACCTCTTACCCCCCGTCGTGGCCCCCGCCACCGTCACATCCCTATAAACGCCCGGTCCCATCTGCGGGTTCCCGACACCAACGGATACAGTCACGCCCAGGCAACCATGGGGACAGGAGAGGGTCATTACCGGCAACCGGCAGACGAGCTGGGCGTTCGCCGACGCCTTTGTCGCCGAGGACGAAGCGCTGCGGTGGGCCCGTGACCGGGCCCGCGAGGCGGGGCTGCGCTCGGTGTCGCCCGGCACGGGCGCCGCGCTGCGACTGCTCGCCGCCTCCGTGGACGCGAAGGCCGTGGCGGAGATCGGCACGGGCTGCGGGGTGTCCGGAATCCATCTGCTGCACGGCATGCGCCCGGACGGGGTGCTCACCACGGTCGATCCGGAGCCGGAGCACCAGCAGTTCGCCCGGCAGGCCTTCCGTGCCTGCGGCTTCGCCAGCAACCGGGCTCGCTTCATTCCCGGCCGGGCGCTCGAGGTGCTCCCCCGGCTCGCGGACGCCGGCTACGACCTCGTCTTCTGCGACGGGGACCGGCAGGAGTACCTCGACTACCTCGCTGAATCGTTGCGCCTGCTGCGCCCCGGCGGTCTGGTCGTCTTCGAGGGCGTCTTCGCGAACGGCCGTACGGTCGACTCGGGGCCGCAGCCGACGGAGGTGCTGCGGCTGCGGGAGCTGCTGCGCACGGTGCGCGAGAGCCCGGAGCTGATCACGTCGCTGCTGCCGGTGGGCGACGGCCTGCTGTGCGCGGTCAAGCGGTAGGACCGCGCGGGGCCTGTCGTGGGCCTGCGGGGGCACGCGGGGTGAAAGGGCCTGAGGACGCGACCGCCCCGGCACCGCGTACGATGCCGGGGCAGCCGGATGGACCGACTCGCTCGCGCGTCAGACGACGACCTTCTTGAGGGCGTCGCCGAGCGCCTCGGCCTCGTCAGGGGTCAGCTCGACGACGAGTCGACCGCCGCCTTCGAGCGGAACGCGCATGACGATGCCCCGCCCCTCCTTGGTCACCTCGAGCGGGCCATCGCCCGTCCGCGGCTTCATGGCCGCCATGCTCGTTCCCCTTCCTGAAACCAGGCTCATCGTCTGCCGACGGCGCCCGGGCGGGCACCCGCGGCCCGGACGGACACGCGACACCGGCATCGAACACATTGCTTCCAAGCCATTATCCCGCATCTCAGGACCCGATGACCAACATCAGTCGGCATCGCTTGGGCAACGCGCGCGAGCAAAACCACTCAATTCGGGGATGTGGCTGCGATACTGCGCCACCGCACGGAGACCCGCCGGCCGGCTCGGCTCCGGTTTTCTTTGACGCAGGTCACACGTCGGGTCCGGCCCCGGTCCTGCGATCTCCGCCATGCTGTCCTCAGACATCGACGTACTGAGCGGTACGTCACCAGCCGCGATAGCAGAGGGGAAGCCATGGCCGACACCGTGCTCTACGAGGTGAGCGACGGGCTCGCGACGATCACGCTGAACCGCCCCGAGGCGATGAACGCGCTGAACATCGCGACGAAGGTCGCCCTGCGGGAGGCCGCCGAAGCCGCGGCCGGGGACACGGCCGTACGGGCGATCCTGCTGACCGCCGCCGGGGAGCGGGCGTTCTGCGTGGGCCAGGACCTCAAGGAGCACATCGGGCTGCTGGCCGCCGACCGGGAGACCGGGTCGGGGCAGACGATGAGCACGGTCAAGGAGCACTACAACCCGATCGTCCGGGCCCTCGCGGGGGCGCCGAAGCCGGTGGTCGCCGCGGTGAACGGCGTCGCGGCCGGGGCGGGCTTCGGCTTCGCGCTCGCCGCGGACCACCGGATCGTCGCCGACACCGCGGCCTTCAACACGTCCTTCGCGGGCGTGGCGCTGACCGCGGACTCCGGCATCTCCTGGACGCTGCCCCGGGTGATCGGCCCGAGCCGCGCCGCCGACCTGCTGCTCTTCCCGCGCACCATCAGCGCCCAGGACGCCCTGGAGCTGGGCATCGCCAACCGGGTCGTCCCCGCGGCCGCGCTGCGCGAGGAGGCGGAGCGGACGGCGCGGGCGCTGGCGGAGGGGCCGACGGTGGCGTACGCGGCGATCAAGGAGGCGGTGGCCTTCGGGCTGACGCACTCCCTGTCGGAGACGCTGGACAAGGAGGACGAGCTGCAGGCGAGGGCCGGGCAGTCCGAGGACCACGCCATCGCCGTCCAGGCCTTCGTGAACAAGGAGAAGCCGAAGTACCTGGGGCGGTGACGCACCGCGGGAACCGCGCCGCGGCACGGCCGCTCGCGCGGTTCCCCCGCCTCCTACCGGGCGCTTCTGGACACGCAGGTCTCCAGGTGGTCGTCGACCAGCCCGCAGGCCTGCATCAGGGCGTAGGCCGTCGTCGGCCCGACGAATCTGAGGCCGCGCTTCTTCAGCGCCTTGGACAGGGCGGTGGACTCGGGGGTCACGGCCGGGACGTCGGCGAGCGTCTTCGGCACCGGGCGCCCGGCCGGGTCCGGGGCGTGGGACCAGATCAGCTCGTCCAGTTCGCCCTCCGCCCAGCCGGCGAGCTCGCGCGCGTTGGCGAGCGTGGCGTCGATCTTGGCGCGGTTGCGGATGATGCCGGGGTCCGCGAGCAGCCGCTCGCGGTCCTCGTCCGTGAAGGCGGCGACCTTCTCGATGCGGAAGCCGGCGAAGGCGGCGCGGAAGCCGGGCCGGCGGCGCAGGATCGTGATCCAGGACAGGCCGGACTGGAAGGCCTCCAGGCTGACCCGCTCGAAGAGGGCGTCGTCGCCGTGGACGGGGCGGCCCCACTCCTCGTCGTGGTACGACACGTAGTCGTCGGTGGACAGGGCCCACGGGCAGCGCAGCGCGCCGTCCGGCCCGGCGACGGCGACGGTCATCGCTGGTCCTCCGGCCGGTCGTGCTTGTCCAGGCGGGCGTGCGCGGCGGCGGCCCGGGCGCCGGCCAGCGCGGACTCCAGGTCGGCGATGCGGGACTCGCTCTCGGCGAGTTCGGCGCCGAGGCGGCCGAGCGCGTCGTCGACGTCGGCCATGCGGTAGCCGCGCGGGGCGACCGGGAAGCGCAGGCTCTCCACGTCGCCGCGGCTCACCGGGCGGTCCACGGGCAGCGGGTCCTGCAGCCGCTCGGGCGCCACCTCGGGCAGCGGGCCGCTCTCGCCGCCACCCACCACGGCGAGTGTCACCGCGGCGACCACGACGGCCAGCGCGACGACCAGGAACAAGAACATCACCATCGCCTTAGGGTCCCCACGCTTCGTGCCGGACGCTGTGCCGGACGCTGAATCTGTCAGGGTCCGATCGTGCCATGCGAGTGTGACAGTTAGGGTCGCAGGCGGTCGTACTGCCGGACGTACTAGGAGAGGTCACAGCGGATGCTCAGGCTGGGCAGGCGGGAATTCGGGCCGCACGAACGGGTGATCATGGCGATCGTCAACCGGACCCCGGACTCCTTCTACGACCAGGGGGCCACCTTCCGTGACGAGCCGGCCCTCGCCCGGGTGGAGCAGGCGGTGGCCGAGGGCGCCGCGATCATCGACATCGGCGGCGTGAAGGCCGGGCCGGGCGAGGAGGTCTCCGCCGAGGAGGAGACGCGGCGGACGGTCGGCTTCGTGGCCGAGGTGCGGCGCCGCTTCCCGGACGTGGTCATCAGCGTCGACACCTGGCGGGCCGAGGTCGGCGAGGCGGTGTGCGAGGCGGGCGCCGACCTGCTGAACGACGCGTGGGGCGGCGTCGACCCCGGGCTCGCGGAGGTGGCGGCGCGCCACCGGGTGGGGCTGGTGTGCACGCACGCGGGCGGTGCCGAGCCGCGTACCCGTCCCCACCGGGTGACGTACGACGACGTCATGGCCGACATCCTGGACGTGACCGTGGGGCTGGCGGAGCGGGCGGTGTCGCTCGGGGTGCCGCGGGAGTCGGTGCTGATCGACCCCGGGCACGACTTCGGGAAGAACACGCGGCACAGCCTGGAGGCGACGCGGCGGCTGGACGAGATGATCGCCACGGGGTGGCCGGTGCTGGTGTCGCTGTCCAACAAGGACTTCGTCGGGGAGACGCTGGACCGGCCGGTGAAGGAGCGGTTGCTCGGCACGCTGGCGACGACCGCGGTGTCCGCGTGGCTCGGGGCGCAGGTGTACCGCGTCCACGAGGTCACCGAGACCCGTCAGGTGCTGGACATGGTGTCGGCCATCGCCGGCCACCGCGCCCCCTCGGTCGCCCGCCGGGGTCTGGCCTAGCCGCCGGGGATCCGCCCCCGGATCCGCCCTCCGCGCCGGGATCCGGAGGGCGGAACGCCGCTCGGGGCCTAGCGGCCCGCTTCCTTCGACACCAGGGCCACCGCTTCCGCCACGTCGTCGGTGACGTGGAACAAGAGCAGGTCCTTGTCGGCCGCCTTGCCCTGGGCCACCACGGTGTTCCTGAGCCAGGTCACCAGGCCGCCCCAGTACTCGGTGCCGAAGAGGACGATCGGGAAGCGGGTGACCTTCTGGGTCTGGACCAGGGTCAGCGCCTCGAAGAGCTCGTCGAGGGTGCCGAGGCCCCCGGGCAGCACCACGAAGCCCTGCGCGTACTTCACGAACATCATCTTGCGGACGAAGAAGTAGCGGAAGTTCAGGCCGATGTCGACGTAGGGGTTCAGGCCCTGCTCGAAGGGCAGTTCGATGCCGAGCCCGACGGAGACGCCGCCCGCCTCGCACGCGCCCTTGTTGGCCGCCTCCATGGCCCCGGGACCGCCACCGGTGATCACCGCCCAGCCGGCCTCCACCAGCCCCCGGCCGAGCCGCACCCCGGCGTCGTAATCCTGGGAGTCGACCGGTGTCCGGGCCGAACCGAACACGCTGATCGCGGGGGGAAGCTCGGCGAGGGTGCCGAAGCCCTCGATGAACTCCGACTGGATCCTCAGGACCCGCCAGGGGTCGGTGTGGACCCAGTCCGTGGGGGCACGCTCGTCCAGCAGCCGCTGGTCGGTCGTACTGGCCGTCACCTGACCTCGTCTTCGGAGGACCGGTCCGAGTCGCTGCTCGTCCGGCGGCTGCTTCTTCCCCACGGGGTTGCCGGTAGGCATGTGCGCTCCCTCCGCTTGCCGGGTAGTTCGATGTCAGACTAGATCTACGCGGGTTACGGAGGGGGGACATGCGCATGTCCGGCACGCGTGTGCCGTGCCCGTCACCTACGCGGTGAGCCAGCTGCGCAGCCGCTCCTCGCCCGCCAGGACCTTGGCGACCTCGACGCGCTCGTCGCGCTTGTGCGCCAGGTGCGGGTTGCCGGGGCCGTAGTTCACGGCGGGGATGCCGAGCGCGGAGAACCGGGAGACGTCGGTCCAGCCGTACTTGGGCCGCGGGGTGCCGCCCACCGCCTCGATGAAGGCCGCCGCGGCCGGATGGGAGAGGCCGGGCAGCGCGCCGCCGCTGTGGTCGTCGACCACGAACTCCTCGACGCCGCAGTCCGCGAACACCTCGCGGACGTGTGCGATCGCCTCCTCCTCGGTGCGGTCGGGGGCGTAGCGGAAGTTGACCGTCACCACGCACTCGTCGGGGATGACGTTGCCCGCGACCCCGCCGCTGATGCCCACCGCGTTCAGGCCCTCGCGGTACTCCAGACCGTCGATCACCGGGTACCGCGGTTCGTAGGCCGCCAAACGGGCGAGGACCGGGGCGGCGGCGTGGATGGCGTTGGCGCCCATCCAGCCGCGCGCCGAGTGGGCCCGCTCGCCCTTGGTCCTCAGCAGCACCCGCAGGGTGCCCTGGCAGCCGCCCTCGACCTCGCCGTCGGAGGGCTCCAGCAGGACCGCGAAGTCGCCCGCCAGCCACTCCGGGTGGGCCTCGGCCACGTGCCGCAGGCCGTTGAGGTGGGCGGCGACCTCCTCGTTGTCGTAGAAGACGAACGTCAGGTCGCGGTTGGGGGCGGGGACGGTGGCCGCGATGCGCAGCTGGACCGCGACGCCCGACTTCATGTCGCAGGTGCCGCAGCCCCACAGCACGCCGTCCTCGTCCAGCCGCGAGGGGACGTTGTCCGCGATCGGCACGGTGTCGATGTGGCCGGCCAGGATCACGCGCTCGGCGCGGCCCAGGCGGGTGCGGGCGATCACGTTGTTGCCGTACCGGTCCACCGTCAGGTGCGGCAGGGCGCGCAGCGCGGTCTCGATCGCGTCGGCGAGCGGCTTCTCGGTGCCGCTCTCGGAGGCGAAGTCCACGAGCCGCGCGGTGAGCGCGGCGGCGTCCAGCGTGAGGTCAAGCGAGGTGTCGGCCATGGCCCCGACCCTAGCGCGCCGCAGGTGCGGGCCCCCGGGCCCGCACTGTGCCGACCCCTGGTGGGGGCCCGGGGCGACTCCAGTACCTTGTACGCGTGTCAGAGCCGTCCCCCACCCGTCCCAAGCGTCGCGGTCGCCTCTTCCGTTTCGCCGCGGCCCTGTTGGTCCTGTGCGGCGTCGCCGCCTACCTCGTGGTGCAGTACGTCACCGGGGGCGGCGGGGCTCGCGGCTGCACGGTGGTCCCGGCCTCGGGCGCCGGGACGTCGTACGACTTCACGCCCGAACAGGCCGTGAACGCGGCCACGATCGCCGCCGTCGGCACCGGGCGGAACATGCCCGAGCGGGCCGTGACGATCGCGCTCGCCACCGCGCTCCAGGAGTCCGGGCTGCGCAACATCGAGCACGGAGACCGGGATTCGCTCGGCCTGTTCCAGCAGCGGCCCTCCCAGGGCTGGGGCACCGAGCAGCAGATCATGGACCCCACGTACGCGGCCGGCATCTTCTACGCCCACCTGGCCAAGGTGCCCGACTACGACGACCTTCCGCTGACGGTGGCCGCGCAGCGGGTGCAGCGCAGCGGCTACCCGGAGGCGTACGCCAAGCACGAACCGGACGCCAGGCTCCTCGCGGCGGCGCTGACCGGGCAGGCGGCGGCCACGCTGACCTGCGACGGACGTCCGGACGGCGCGGCCGAGGCGACGGGTCCGGACGCGGTGCGGGCCGCGCTGGTGCGGGACTTCGGGCGGGACGCGCTGCAGGAGACCGGTGCGGAGGTGGGCGGCACTCCCGTGCCCTCGCCGTCTCCCCGGCCGAGCGTGACCGCGACCGCGAACGGGCGCACCGTGACCGTTCCGGTGCCGCTGGGCACGAGGACGGACCGGACCGGGCGCACGGAGCGCGAGCGGGGCTGGCAGCTGGCGCACTGGGCGGTGGCCAACGCCTCGACGCTGCACATCCGGCGGGTGGCGTACGCGGGGCGGGAATGGAGCGCGGGGAGCGGCGGCAGCCGGTGGACGAGCGCCGCCGCCGGGACCGCCGGTGCGGAGCAGTCGGTGGGCGCCGTCCGGATCGTGACCGGACAGTAGTGCGGGCTCTCGCCCGCGGGAGTGACGCGGCCCCGCGGGGCCCGCTCGTCGGGCGAAGGCCGGGTCCAGGCCCGGAAACCCAGGGAAATCAAGGGCCGTAAGGATTCTGCTGATTTTCGGGCAGCGCTTCTTTGCCCGTTTTTATCCACACCTGATAATGCGATGCGTTATCCATTCTTTACCCGGGGCGTCCGCAACCTTCGCGGGCTTCGAGCGGTAGTCACGGCGTCCGAGCTCGGACACACCACCGTTCTCTCCCGTCGAATGGAGCATCATGTCCCTCCCTCTGACCCGCCGGATCGCCCGTGCCGCGCTGCTTGTCGCAGCGGGAGCGGCCGCCGGGGTCGGTGCGGCCGGCTCCGCCGGTGCGGCCACGAACCTGCCGGCGGCCACCCCGAACCTGGGCGGCCTGACCGCGCTGGACGGGGCGCACGTCGGCAACACGGTCGACGGTGCCACGCAGAACGTCACGTCGCTCGCGGGCAACGCGGGCGGCAACGCGGTCAAGAACGCGGTGCCGGCCGCGGGCAGGACCGGCGGCGCCGCCGTGAAGAAGGCGGCGCCCGCGGCGCAGCAGGCCGCCGGGTCCGCGGCCGGGGCCGCGGGTGGCGCCCTCGGTGACACCGCCGCCGGTGCGACGAAGGGCGGGCTGCCGACGGACTCCCTCACCAAGGGCGGGCTGCCGACGTCGAACCTGCCGGTCCACGGGCTCCCGCTCACCTGAGCACCCGCTGACGGCGACGGGGTCCAGGGGCTTCCCTGGGCCCCGTCGGCCTGTGCGGGCTACAGCCGGGACACCGCCGCCGCGACGCGCTCGTCCGTCGCCGTGAGGGCCACGCGGACGAACTGCTCGCCCGCCTCGCCGTAGAAGTCGCCCGGTGCGACGAGGATGCCCAGGCCGGCCAGATGGGCGACCGTCTCCCAGCAGGACTCGCCCCGGGTGGCCCAGAGGTAGAGGCTCGCCTCGCTGTGCTCGATGCGGAAGCCGTGGCCGAGCAGGGCCGCCCGCAGGGCCTCGCGGCGGGCCGCGTAGCGCTCGCGCTGCTCGTGCACGTGGGCGTCGTCGCCGAGGGCGGCCACGACCGCGGCCTGCGTGGGCGCGGAGGTCATCATGCCGCCGTGCTTGCGGATCTCCAGCAGGGGCCCCAGGACGGCCGGGTCACCGGCGACGAAGGCCGCGCGGTAGCCCGCCAGGTTGGAGCGCTTGGAGAGGGAGTGGACGGCGACGATGCCGTCGTAGGAGCCGCCGTTGACGTCCGGGTGCAGGACCGAGACCGGGTCGGCCTCCCAGCCCAGCTCCAGGTAGCACTCGTCGGACAGGACGAGGACGCCGTGCTCCCGGGCCCAGGCGACGATCTCCGTCAGCTCCCGCTTGGACAGGACCTTGCCCGTCGGGTTGGACGGCGAGTTCAGCCACAGGAGCTTCAGGCCGGCCGGGTCCAGCTCGCGGGGGTCGTCGTAGACCTCGTACCCGGCGCGGGCCAGGCGGGCGCCCACCTCGTAGGTCGGGTAGGCCAGGCGCGGGTACGCGACCCGGTCGCCGGGGCCGAGGCCCAGCTGGGTCGGGAGCCAGGCCACCAGCTCCTTGGAGCCGACGACCGGCAGGACGTGGTGGTGGGTCAGGCCGCGGGCGCCCAGACGGCGCTCCAGCCAGCCGGTGATCGCGTCGCGCAGTGCCGGGGTGCCCCAGACCGTCGGGTAGCCCGGGGAGTCGGCCGCGTCGATCAGGGCCTTCTGGATCAGTTCGGGGACCGGGTCGACCGGGGTGCCGACGGAGAGGTCGACGATGCCGTCCGGGTGGGCCGCGGCCGTCTTCTTGTACGGCTCCAGCTTGTCCCAGGGAAACGTCGGAAGGCGGTCGGAGACTGCGGACACGGGAATCAGGCTCTCTTTCGTACGGTGCGGCAAACGCCTCGGTCCCGTACAGCGGCGATCGTGGGCGATCGGGCCGTACGGGACCGAGGCGGCGCGGTTCGGGGCCGCTAGGCGCTCAGACGGTCACTCGCCCTGCGGCGGCAGCGCGGCGATGAAGGGGTGGTCGCGCTCGATCAGCCCCAGCTTGCTGGCACCGCCGGGAGAGCCCAGCTCGTCGAAGAACTCGACGTTCGCCTTGTAGTAGTCCTTCCACTCCTCCGGAGTGTCGTCCTCGTAGAAGATCGCCTCGACCGGGCAGACCGGCTCACAGGCACCACAGTCGACGCATTCGTCCGGGTGGATGTACAAGGACCGCTGGCCCTCGTAGATGCAGTCGACCGGGCACTCCTCGATGCACGCCTTGTCCTTCACGTCGACACAAGGCTGCGCGATGACGTAGGTCACGCTGTCGTTCCTCCTCGATAGGGCGCTGGCGGGCCTCCTCAGGCTCCGCCGCCTGGCGCGCGGGAGCGCGGCGTCGTCGATGCCCGCCCCTAGTATCTCCGTTCCGGAGCATGATCCGAACAGGAGGGGTGAACTGACCAGTGGAAATCTCGGCGTCAGGACGTCTCGAAGTCCGCATCACCCCCGCTGACGTGGGAAAACGCGTATCCGTAAGGCGGTTGGGCGAACCGGGTGCGGCGCCGGAGAAGTTCACCGACACGGTCGGTGTTCTCACATCATGGGATGATGGCGTGCTCATGATCACACGACGGGACGGGCAGAGCGTCCGGATCGCCGAATCCACCCTGGTCGCGGGCAAGGTGGTGCCGGCCGCTCCGGCCCGGCGCCGCGGTCCCGCGGCCACGTATCCGGAACTGGCGCACATCGCCTCGCGTGGCTGGCGCCCGGTGGAGAGCGAGCGGCTCGGCGAGTGGGAGCTGCGGGCCTCCGTCGAGGAGGTGCCGCGCCCCGGGGGTGCCCCCGGGCTTTCGGCACCGGGGGAGCGTCCGGCCGGGGTGGTGGCCGGGCGACGGGCGGGCTTCACCCGGCGGGCCAACAGCGTGCTGCCGATCGGCGATCCCGGCCTGCCCCTCGACGCGGCCCTGGACGCCGTACGACGCTGGTACGGCGAGCGTGGCCTCGCCGCCTACGTGCAGACCGCCACCGGCGCCGAGGGCACCCAGGAACTGCTGTGCGCGGAGCTGGAGCGGCGCGGCTGGGTGCGGGAGGTGACCGCCGAGCTGTGGACGGGCGCCCTGGCGCCGGTCGCGGACCGGGCGGAGGGCGCGGACGTCGTCCTCACCCGGCGGGCGGACGAGGCGTGGCTCGCGCGGTATCAGCGCAAGGGGGTGAGCGAGGTGGCCCTGCGGGTGCTGGGCGGCGGGCCGTCGGTGTGGTTCGCCTCCGTGCCGGGCGCGGAGGGCGAGCCCCCCGCGGCGATCGGGCGGTGCGTCGTGGACGGACGGTGGGCCGGGTTCGCCGCCGTGGAGGTCGACCCCGGCCGGCGGCGTCAGGGGCTGGCCACCGAGGTGATGGCCGCGCTCGCCCGGCGCGCCCTGGACGAGGGCGCCTCGGCGGCCTGGCTCCAGGTCGAGACGGACAACGAGGGCGCCCGTGCCCTCTACGCCGGCCTGGGCTTCAGCCGCCACCACAGCTACCACCACTACCGGGAGCCGGACGCCGCGGGGCGGCCCGGGGAAGGCGGTCGTGGTGGTGAACGGTCGTAGGAACCGCCGTGGAAGGGCATGAGCCTGCCATGCGTCACCCTTATCTGCCGCCGCCGTATCCGCCCGGGCCGGAACGGTCCGCCGAGCTGCGCCGGCGCTTCGCCGAGGAGGCCGGGTCCGAGCGGCCCGACCTGTCGGCGCTGTGCCTGCTGATCGGGGCCGAGGCGGACGGCTCGCTCGACGAGACCGGCATCGACACCGCACAGGCCGATCTCGACCGGCTCGCGGGCGAGCTGCCGTACCGGCCCGGCGGCCCGCGCGCGTGGGCGGAGGCCGTGCACCGGCTGCTCGGCGCCCGCCACGGGTTCCACGGGACGCCCGCCGACTACCAGCGCCTGGAGTCCTCGCTGCTGCACGAGGTGCTGCGGCGGCGGCGCGGGCTGCCGATCCTGCTGTCGGTGGTGTGGCTGGAGGTGGCGCGCAGGGCGGGGGCCCCGGTGTACGGCGTGGCGCTGCCCGGGCACTTCGTGGTGGGGTTCGGGACGGCCGGGGAGCAGGTGCTGGCCGATCCCTTCGACGGCGGCCGGGTGCTGACCGGCCCCGACGCCGAGCTGCTGGTCGTGGGATCCACCGGGGCGCCGCTGGACCCCACGATGCTGGAGCCCGCCGCGCCGCTGGAGGTCGTGCAGCGCATCCTGAACAACATCCGGGCGTGGGCCACGGCCCGGCCCGAGCGGTCGGACGTCGCCCTGCGGGCGGTGGACCTGGCGCTGCTGATCCCCGCGCACCCGGCCAGGCTGCGCTACGAGCGCGGGCAACTCCTCGTGCAGCGCGGCCGGTTCACCGAGGGAGCCGAGGAGATGGACTCCTACGCCGACCTGATCGAGGTGGTCGACGAGCCGGCCGCCGAGAAGGTGCGGCAGCAGGCGCGCACGGCACGCTCGAAGCTCAACTGAGCCCTCAGAGCCAGCCCTTCTCCCTGGCGATCCGCACCGCCTCCGCCCGGTTGCGGACCGCGAGCTTCTGGATGGCCGTGGAGAGGTAGTTGCGGACCGTGCCCTGGGAGAGATGAAGGGCCTTGGCCAGTTCGGCGTTGGTGGAGCCGTCGGCCGCCGCGCGCAGCACCTCGCGCTCGCGGTCGGTGAGCGGGTTCGCGCCCTCGGCGAGCGCGGCGGCGGCCAGCGTGGGGTCGATGACCCGCTCGCCGGAGAGCACCTTGCGCACCGCGTCGGCGAGCTGGGCCGCGGGGGCGTCCTTGACGAGGAAGGCGTCGGCGCCCGCCTCCATGGCGCTGCGCAGATAGCCGGGCCGCCCGAAGGTGGTGAGGACGACCAGCTTGACCTGCGGGAACGCCCGGTGGACCTGGGCCGCCGCCTCGATGCCGGTGCAGCCCGGCATCTCGATGTCCAGCAGAGCCACGTCCACGCCGTGCGCGCCGACGGCCCCGAGCACCTGGTCCCCGCGGGCGACCTGGGCGACGACCTCGATGTCGTCCTCCAGGCCGAGCAGCGCGGCCAGCGCCTCGCGGACCATCGACTGGTCCTCGGCCAGCAGGACCTTGATCGTGCTCGTCATGCACCGGATCCTACGTCCACCGGGGTGGCCGTGGGCACGCGGGCGACCAGCCGGAAACCGTGCTTCGCACGGCCCGCCTCCAGGCTTCCGCCCGCCTTCTCCAGACGCTCGGTCAGACCGGTCAGGCCGTTGCCGGGGCCCGCGCCGGAACCGCCGGATCCGTTGTCCTCGACGATGAGTTCGAGCTCCGGTCCGTCCAGGGTCTGGCGGTGCACCAGCTGGACCAGGCAGCGGTCGGCGCCGCTGTGCCTGACCACGTTGGTGACCGCCTCGCGCAGCGCCCAGGCCAGCGCGGACTCGGCCTCCTCGGGCACGCCGGCGAGGTCCGGTTCGGCGGGGACCTCGGCGGTGACACCGGCCGCGGTGAGGGCGACCTGGGTCCCGGCGAGTTCGGCGGCGAGCCGGGGGCGCCGGTAGCCGGTGACGGCCTCGCGGACGTCGACCAGGGCCTGCCGGCTGACCTGTTCGATGTCGGCGACCTGCTGGGCCGCCCTGTCGGGGTGGTCGGGCAGCATCCGCCCGGCCAGCTCGCTCTTCAGCGTGATCAGCGACAGCGAGTGGCCCAGCAGGTCGTGCAGGTCACGGGCGAGGCGCAGCCGCTCCTCGTTCGCGGCGAGCTGGGCGACGGTGGCCCGGGCCTTGCGCAACTCGATCGTCGTACGGACCAGTTGGCCCACGCCGACCATCGCGAACCCGATGAGGACCACGAGGATCAGGTAGTCGTTCGCCTGCCGGCCGTCGTGCAGGCCGACGAGGAACATCACCACGCCGGTGGCCGGGATCGCCCAGGACGCCGCCCGGACCGGCAGGGTCGCCCCGCAGGCCACCGAGAGGTAGACGAAGAGCCCGAGCCAGGACTCGCCCAGGGTGAGGGCCAGCACGGGGGCCAGCACGCCGAGGACCGAGAGCAGGGAGACCACGAACCCCGGCGTGAAGGGCTGGCCCATGTTGCGGAAGACCAGCGTCAGGTAGGCCCCGACGAAGGCGGCGAGGCCGAACGCGCCGGCCACGGTGGCACCGGTGGTGTGGTGGCCGCCGGTGAGGTCCTGGATCGGCGAGCTGAGGAAGACCAGCCAGACGCCGATCCACAGCACCTTCACGCGCAGCTCGCGCCGGGTGCGGGACCCCTGGCCGATCGTCACGGTGCGTTCCGGCCGCTTCTCGCGGGCCAGCGGGTCTTCCGTCATCGTACTCACGCCTTCAGCGTGTCCTTCCGGTACAGCCAGGCCGCGCCGCCCGCGAAGAGGACGAAGTAGACGGCGAGGATGGCGACGTCCGTCGTGCTCGGGGCCTGGCTCTGTTCGATCGCCCGCCCCAGTGCAGCGTACGCGTGCGTCGGCAGCCACTTCGCGATGTCCTGCAGGACCTGCGGGAACGTCGTGGACGGCATCCACAGGCCACCGAGGATCGACAGACCGAAGTAGACGATCATCGTGATCGGGCGGACCGCGTCCCCGGAGGCGATGTAGCCGATGGCGACACCGAGCGCCGCGAAGACCAGGCTGCCGGCCCAGATGACCCCGGTGAGGGCGAGCCACTGCCAGGCGTCCAGGCGTACGTGCTTGACGCCGGCGGCGACGGCGAACACCACGATGATGGACGGCAGGCTCACCACGGCCGCGCTGGCGGTCTTGGCGAGGACGTAGCCGCGCCCGGGCAGCGGGGTCAGCCGCAGCTGCCGCACCCAGCCGCTCTCGCGCTCCTTGGCGATGCGCTCGCTGTTGCCCATGAGGACGGCGGTCAGGGCGCCGAAGGAGGCCATGGAGACCATCAGGTAGGTGGCGACGGTCAGGCCGGTGTCGCCGACCTTCTGGTCGGAGCCGGAGCTGCTGGCGAAGATCAGGTAGATGAACGAGGGGTAGAGCACCGAGAAGAACAGGAACTTCTTGTTGCGCAGTGCGCGGGTCAGTTCGAGCTTGATCAGCGAGTTCATGACTGCTTGGCCTCCTCGGCCTCCGTGATGGCGACGAAGGCCTGCTCCAGACCGAGGCCGGCGACTTCGAGGTTGCGGGGGTAGACGCCGAGGCCGTACAGGGCGTGCACGGTGGCGTCGGCGTCGGAGGACTGGATGCGGACGGTCTGGCCCGACACGTCGATCGAGGTGAGGAACGGCAGGGCGC
Organism: Streptomyces sp. NPDC037126; assembly: GCF_055605965.1. Lineage (NCBI taxonomy): Bacteria > Bacillati > Actinomycetota > Actinomycetes > Kitasatosporales > Streptomycetaceae > Streptomyces > Streptomyces sp. NPDC037126. Next base: position 66,885 of record NZ_JBVJTD010000011.1, on the reverse strand, counting down.
GCAGGGCCGTCTCGTCGATCTCGCCCTCCAGGTCGAAGGCGACCCGGCGGGCGCCCGCCTTGGCCTTGATCTCGGCGGCGGTGCCGTCGGCGAGCAGCCGACCGCGGTGCAGCACCAGGACCCGGTCGGCGATGGCGTCGGCCTCTTCGAGGTAGTGGGTGGCGAACAGGACCGTACGGCCCTGGTCGGCCTGCTCGCGCATGGTGGCCCAGAAGGCCTGGCGGGCGGAGACGTCCATGCCGGTGGTCGGCTCGTCCAGGATGATCAGGTCGCTGTCGCCGGCGGTGGCGAGGGCGAAGCGGACCCGCTGCGCCTGGCCGCCGGACAGCTTGTTCACCTTGCGGTCGGCGATCTGCGCGATACCCGCGCGGGCCATCACGTCGGCGGGCTTGTACGGCTTCGGGTGCAGCGAGCAGGAGAGCTTCACCAGTTCGGCCACGGTGACGTCGTCCATCAGGCCGCCGCTCTGCAGCATGGCCCCGACCCGCCCGGCGACGATCGCGTCGCGCGGGGTGCCGCCGAACAGGCTCACCGTGCCGCCGTCCGGGTGCTTGAGGCCGAGGAGCAGGTCGAGCGTGGTGGACTTGCCGGCCCCGTTCGGACCGAGGAGGGCGACGGTCTCCCCCGGGTACAGCCGGAGCGAGAGGCCGTCGACGGCCCGGACGGCCCCGTACGTCTTGGTCACCTGGTCGAAGCCGACCACCGGGGTGGTGGTGGCCGGTGCCGCTGTCGTTGTCATGCTCCCCATCGTGGCGGCAGGGGGCGCGTCCCCGGCAGTGTCGGCGGTCCCGAGAGCCGGATGACAGATGTCATGCCGTCGGGGTGACACCGGCCGAGGGGGCGCCCGGCACAGCGCACGCTGCCGGACGCCCCCTCGGACGCCGCTAGTTCGGGTTCGTGCTGATCACGGCGACCCGGTTGGTCGTGCTCATCAGCGCCTGACGCAGGGCGCCGTAGACGTCCTGGGGCGTGACCGGCGTCTTCTCGCCGTTGGCCCGGGTGATGAGCACACCGTCGAAGGCCTGGCCGTACAGCTGCTTCAGGGCGGCCAGGTCGGGCTTGTCGACGAGCTTGCCGTCGACGGCCGTCACCTTCAGGAACTTCCACAGCGACTTCTGCGGGCTCATCGGGACCGAGTGCGCCGCGTCCGTCCGCACCGTGACGTTGGCCGACATCGCCGGCTTCGCGAACTCCTTCATCTCGCGGTCGACCTCGGAGTCGGGGACCGTCGGCCGGCTGGTGCTCGTCGGGACGTCGACCGGGGTGGACGCGCCGGTCTCCACCGCCGTGCGGTACGCCTGTTCGACCGCCTGCGTCGACTGGGCCGCGTCGATGGCCTTGCCCGGCTTGCCGTACACGGCGACCGCCGTGCCGGGCTTGAACGTGATCCCGCCCTCGGTGACCGAGCCGGAGCCGCCGCCGGCCTGCTGGAGCGCGGCCTGGAGCTTCTCCCCGTCGACCGTCATGACCGGGTCGACCACGCGCTGCTGCCCGAAGAGGGTGCCGATCACGGAGACCGGGTTGTAGTCGCTCTTCGCGGCCTTGCTCGCGGTGGCCTGGAAGTCGAACTGCAGACCGGCGTTCTCCGGGGTGAGGGCGACCGTCCTGCCGCCCACGGCCAGCTTCAGCGGCTTGTTCACCTTGCCGCCGAAGGCGTCGTCGAGCTTCTTGACGGCGTCGTCGCGGGTGCCGCCACCGATGTCGACGCCGAGCACGGTGGTGCCCTTGGGCACGTCGGTGTGGTTCATCAGCAGGCCGGCGCCGTAGACACCGCCCGCGACCACGACCACGCCGACGCCGAGCAGCACCAGCTTGCTGCGGCCCTTCTTCTTCGGCTTGGCCGCCGCCTTGGGCGCGGCGGCCGGGGTGGACCTGGGTGCCGTGGCCGGGGCCGGTCCGTCGGCGGGGCCGCCCGGGCCGAACGGCGAGCCGCCGGCGCCCGGGACGACCGGGATGCCGCTGGTGACGGTGTGTCCGGAGACGTTGTCCGGGGCGCGGAAGCCGGGCGTGCCCGGTTCGGGGGCCGGCTTCTGCGGGGTGAGGATCGCGGTGTCGTCGCTGAGTCCGCCACCGGGACCGAGCCCGGTGGGGCCCGTGCCGGGGGTGGCTCCCGAGGGGCCGGGGCCGGTGGGACCGTCGAGGTCGGCGAGGGCGCTGCGCGGGGCGCCGCCGAAGCCGCCCGCGCCGGACACGCCGTCGAAGGGCTCGCCGGGGCCGCCGGCCGGCGGGACGAGGGGGCCGTCACCGGTGACCGGACCGCTGGTCGGGCCCGCCGGGCCCTGCGGGCCGCCCGCACCGCCGCGGCCGCCCGGCCCGTTGAAGCCGCTGGCACCGCCCGTGCCGTGCGCGCCGCCGGCACCCGCGCCGGTGCCGAAGCCGTCCTGCCCGCCGTTCTCGGCGAAGTACGGCAGGTCGTCGCGGCGCGCGTCGCCGCCGCCCGCACCGGAGCGGGAGCCGCCGCCCAGCGGGCCCGCGGCCAGCGCCTCGGTCACGTCGAAGGAGCCGGTGCCGCCGCCGTGGCCGGGGGCCACGGGGCCGCCGGTGGCGCTGGGCAGGCCGGAGCCGTTCGTGCCGCCGGAGCGCGAGGCGCCGGGCACGCTCATGGAGCCGACCACACCGCCGGGACGGCCGCCGCCGGGGCGCGCGCCGGTGGTGCCGGTCGTACCGGTGGCTCCCGGACCACCCGGACGGGCACCCGACGCGCCGGTGGAGGTGGTGGAACCGCCCGGAATCCCGGCCCCGTTCGTGCCTCCGCCGCCCGCTCCGCCCTTGCCGGGGGAGGACTTGCGGGGCGCGAACCAGTCGCTGGCCTTCTCCTCGGCCTGGGCGGCCGGGGGTTCGGCGGGGGCCTGGGCGGTACCGGCGGGCGCCGGGGCGGCCGGGGGCCGCGGCTCGGCGGCGGGGGCCTCGTCCCGGGTGCTCTCGGACTCCGCGACGGGCTTGCGCACCACGACCGGCGGGATGGGCCGCGATCCGGGGATGTTGATCCGGATCCGGGTCGTCAGCGTGGTCTCGGTCTTGCGTTCCTCCGGGCGCGCGGCCGAGCGGCCCGCGTCCGCAGCGTCGTCGGAAGCCATGGGGGTCCCGTACGGCGGCGTGCCGGAGGGGTATGCGGCTCCGCCGTGCCCGTTGGGACCGGAGGACGGAGTGTCAGTTTCACGACTCAAGGCAGGTTCTCCCAGTTGGCTCCGCCGCCCGTTGCGACCTGAATACTCTGGGGGTCCCCCCAACTCGAGCGAAGTCGAGACCTTGGGGGAGGCTCGGCGGCGCGCACCACCATACTGGCCACCTCTGGCGCGTATCCCATGACCGCCGAGGAAACCCACACCGGACTCGCACGTGCGCGGCACGGCGAAAGTGGTACGTCACTTGCCAAGTCGGGCGGAGCCGTCGCCGGGCTCCCGCCCCACACCGAGGGTGGCGCAGATCACAGCGAGAGCCATGCCGCCGAGCAGGAAGAGGTAGGAACCGCCGCCGGCACCGAAGAGGAAGTCGCCTTCGGGGCGCGCGGTGGTGAGCAGGATGACGGTGACGATCCAGCCCGCGGCCGGTGCCACCGCCCCGCCCCGGCTCCGGGTGGCGTACGACCCGCCGAGGAACAGCCCGGCCGCGCCCGCGAGGGCGAGCAGCAGCCCGCCGGGGAACCATGCGGCCTGCACCAGCGTCCCGGCGAGGGCGACGACCCCGCCGAGCACGAACAGGCCCACGTACGCGGCGGCGCGTCCGGCGGACGGCGGCCGCAGCGGCTGCGCGAGCATCGAGCCCTGTCCACCGCCGCTCATGACGCCCCCTCGGCGCCGATGCCGGCGAACAGGTCCGTCTCGCCGGGCCGTCCCTCGCCCCGCACCAACTCGTAGTACTCGGTGGTGAACAGCGGTTGGGCCAGCTCGTTGGACAGGGCGAAGTACGGTCCGGCCACCTCGATCTGGGTGACGTGGGCGCGCATGGCGGCGGCCTTGGCGGCCGCGTGCGGGCCGCCGTCGACGGTGGTGGTGATCCGCTCGTCGTCCACCACGCCCGGTACGTCGTCCACGACCGCGCTCTTGTCGAACGGCAGTGCGGTCAGCTCGTCCTGGAGCCGGGTGAAGGCCGCCTCCACGACCGAGCGCGGGACGCGGTTCCAGTACACCTTGTCGATGCGGTGGCCCCGCTCGGCCGCGACGTCCACGGCGCGCATGGCGACGCGATGGGCCTGGATGTGGTCGGGATGTCCGTATCCGCCGTTGTCGTCGTAGGTGACGAGGACCTGGGGACGGGTCTCCAGGATCACGTCGGCGAGGTGACCCGCGGCCTGGTCGACGTCCGCCCGCCAGAAGCACCCGGGGTCGTCGTTGTCCGCGGTGCCCAGCATCCCGGAGTCGCCGTAGCGGCCCGCGCCGCCGAGCAGCCGGGCGTCCGTCACCCCCAGCTCACGCACGGCGGCGGCCAGCTCGCCGCGCCGGTGCGCGCCCAGCGCGGGTCCCGTCAGGTGCCGCATGTGCGGCGGGATGACCTCGCCCCGCTCCCCGAGGGTGCAGGTGACCAGGGTCACAAGGGCACCCTCGGCCGCGTACCTGGCCATGGTCGCGCCGTTGTTGATCGACTCGTCGTCCGGGTGCGCGTGCACCAGCAGCAGACGCCGGGCTGGCAGTTCCGTCATGGGACCACCCTACGAGGCGGTCACCAGGGAGACGAACGGTGACCGCACGGTGTACACCCGGTCCGCCGCGACGGCGTCAGAACTTGATGCTGCCGATCATGCTGGCGACGTTCGTCGTCAGCTGGCTGATCGTCGGGGCCACCGTCGAGGAGGCGAGGTAGAAGCCGAGCAGCATGCAGATGAGCGCATGACCGCCCTTGAGTCCGGACTTCTTGATCAACAAGAAGACGATGATCGCCAGCAGCACCACCGCCGAAATCGAGAGTGCCACGGCGGCTCACCTCCAAAGATCCCAGGGACGCGGCTGTTCCTGATCGGTTGAGCAAATCCATGCGGACGCCAGCAGGTTCATACCCACACAGCGGTAGTGATCATAACTATCCGTACTCGCGCATCGCTCGGCGCACGGCCGCACAAGGGGGCGCATGGCCAATATGGTCGGGGTATGACGACCGAGGCTGACTCCTTCCCCCGTCGGCACGCCCGGACCCAGCGGTTCACGCTCGGCGCGCCGCGTGCGTTCACCGTGGCACCCGACGGTTCGCGTGTCGCTTTCCTTCGCTCCGGTTCGGGCACGGACCGGGCCAACTCCCTGTGGGTGCTGGATCTGCCGGAGGGCGCCGAGCGCCTCGCGGCCGATCCGGGCGCCCTTCTCCAGGGTGCCTCCGAACAGCTCTCGCCCGAGGAGCGGGCGCGCCGTGAGCGCAGCCGGGAGGGCGGGGCCGGCATCGTCGGCTACGCCACCGACGGCACCCTGGAGCTGGCGTCTTTCGCCTTGTCAGGGCGGCTTTTCACGGCCGAGCTGCGGGCCGGTACGGCGCGTGAACTCCCCGTCCCCGGACCGGTGATCGACCCGCGTCCGTCGCCGGACGGCCGGCACGTCGCCTACGTCGCGCAGGGTGCGCTGCGCGTGGTGGGCGCCGAGGGCGAGGGCGACCGGGCGCTCGCCGAGCCGGAGGCGGAGGGCGTGGGCTACGGGCTCGCGGAGTTCATCGCGGCCGAGGAGATGGGGCGTTCGCGCGGCTTCTGGTGGGCGCCGGGGTCGGACCGGCTGCTGGTGGCGCGGGTCGACGACACGCCCGTGGCGCGGTGGTGGATCGCGGATCCGGCCCACCCGGAACGCAGGCCGAACGAGTTCGGGTACCCGGCGGCGGGCACGGCGAACGCGGACGTCCAGCTGTTCGTGCTGGGCCTCGACGGGGGGCGCACGGAGGTGCTGTGGGACCGGTCGCGCTACCCGTATCTGGCTCGTGTGCACTGGTCACAGGCGGGCGCGCCGCTGCTCCTGGTGCAGGCGCGGGACCAGGGCAGCCAGCTGTTCCTGGCGGTGGACCCGGACACCGGGGCCACCCGGATGGTGCACGCCGATGAAGATCCAACTTGGCTGGAACTGTTCCCCGGCGCCCCCTGCTGGAGCCCCTCCGGGCAGCTTGTCCGCATCGCGGACGAGGGCGGGGCGCGGGTCCTGACGGTCGGCGAACGGCCGCTGACCGGCGCGCAGTTGCACATCCGTGCGGTACTGGACGTGGGTGCGGACGACGTGCTGGTCTCCGCCTCGGCGGGCGCGGAGGCGGAGCTGCCGGAGACCGGCGAGATCCATGTGTACCGGGTGAACGAACTGGGTGTGGAGCGGCTGTCGCAGGAGCCCGGTGTGCACGCGGCGGTGCGGGCCGGGGGCGTGACGGTGCTCCAGTCCGCGACGCTGGACAGGCCGGGCGCCCATGTCCAGGTGCTGCGTGACGGAAAACCGACGGCCACTGTCCGGTCGTACGCCGAAGATCCTGGTATGTCCCCCCGGGTGACCCTCACCGAGGGGGGCGCACGCCGAATTCCGTGCGCCGTGCTTATGCCACGGGACTACCACGGCGACGCTCCGCTGCCGGTGCTCCTGGACCCTTACGGCGGCCCGCACGGACAGCGGGTGGTCGCCGCGCACAACGCCCACCTGACCTCCCAGTGGTTCGCGGACCAGGGCTTCGCCGTGATCGTCGCCGACGGGCGCGGCACCCCGGGGCACTCGCCCGCCTGGGAGAAGGCGATCCATGACGACATCGCGGCGGTCGTGCTCCAGGACCAGGTCGACGCGCTGCACGCCCTCGCCGGCAGGTTCCCGCTGGACCTGGACCGGGTGGCGATCCGGGGCTGGTCCTTCGGCGGCTATCTGGCGGCGCTGGCGGCGCTGCGCCGCCCGGACGTCTTCCACGCGGCGGTGGTCGGCGCCCCCGTCACCGACCTGCGGCTGTACGACACCCACTACCAGGAGCGCTACCTCGGGCATCCGGACGAGCAGCCCGAGGTCTACCGGCGCAACTCGGTGATCGGCGACGCCGGTCTCGTCGACCCGGCCGAGCCGCACCGCCCGATGATGATCATCCACGGGCTGGCGGACGACAACGTGGTCGTCGCCCACTCCCTGCGGCTCTCCTCCGCCCTGCTGGCCGCGGGCCGCCCGCACGAGGTGCTGCCGCTGTCCGGGGTGACGCACATGACACCGCAGGAGACCGTCGCCGAGAACCTGCTGCGGCTCCAGCTGGACTTCCTCCGGCGCTCGCTGGCCTGACCCCGCGAGCAGGCGCCAACGGCGTTAACGGACGGGCAACTTCACGGAAGCGGTACCGATATACGGACGCGCGAGGCTGAACCGCGTACGGCCGTGCGGGTGCCGTGAGCGGGCCGGGATGCGCCATGTCATCCCGGCCCGTTGCCGTTCTCCCGCACCTCCTCGCGTGGCGCCGGACCGGGTGCGGGGCCCCCGGTCGGGGGCATCTCCTCCGCGAAGTGACAGGCAGAGTCGTGGGCGGCGGGCCCGGCCGTGTCCCGGAAGACGGCGGGGACCGCCAGCGCCGGCACCTCCACGACGCACCGCTCGCGCGCCTTCCAGCAGCGGGTGCGGAACCGGCAGCCGGAGGGGATGTCCGTCGGGGACGGCACATCGCCGCTGAGGATGATCCGCTCACGGCGTTCGCGGGCCTCGGGATCGGGGACCGGCACCGCCGACAGCAGCGCCTGTGTATAGGGGTGCGTCGGATGCTCGTAGATCTCGGTGTCCCGGCCGATCTCCACGATCCGGCCCAGGTACATGACCCCGACCCGGTCCGAGATGTGCCGGACGATCGACAGGTCGTGCGCGATGAAGACGTAGGAGAGGTCGAACTCCGTCTGGAGTCTGGCCAGGAGGTTGATCACCTGGGCCTGGATCGATACGTCCAGGGCGGACACCGGCTCGTCGGCGACGATGACCTCCGGGCGCAGCGCCAGCCCCCGGGCGATGCCGATGCGCTGGCGCTGGCCGCCGGAGAACTGGTGCGGATAGCGGTTGACGTACTCCGGGTCGAGGCCGACCACGTCCAGCAGTTCCTGGACCCGGCGGCGCCGGTCGCCCTTCGGGGCCGCCTCGGGGTGGATCTCGTACGGCTCCCCCACGATGTCGCCCACCGTCATCCGGGGGTTGAGGGAGGTGTACGGGTCCTGGAAGACCATCTGGATGTTGCGGCGCACGGCCTTCAGCGCACGGCCCGACAGCCGGGTGATGTCCTCGCCCTTGAACCTGATGGTGCCCGCGGTCGGCCGTTCCAGGTTGCACAGCAGCTTGGCGACCGTCGACTTGCCGCAGCCCGACTCGCCGACGATGCCCAGCGTCTCGCCCCGGGCCAGGGTGAAGTCGACCCCGTCGACCGCCTTCACCGCGCCGATCTGCTTCTTGAAGAGGATGCCCCGCATCAGCGGGTAGTGCTTGACGAGGCCGCTGACCTCCAGGATCGGCTCACTGGTCGCCGCCATGCAGGCACTCCCTCCAGAAGTGGCAGGCGCTGCCGCGCTCTTCGGACACCTCGTACAGCGGGGGCTCGTCCGTGCGGCAGACGTCCCGGGCGATCGGGCAGCGCGGGTGGAAGGAGCAGCCCGGGGGGACGCGCGTCAGGTTCGGCGGCAGACCGCTGATGGCGTAGAGCTCCTGGCCCTTCTGGTCCAGGCGCGGGATGGAGTCCAGCAGACCTCGGGTGTAGGGGTGGGCGGGCGCCTTGTAGATGTCGTGGACGGGGGCGGACTCGACGATCTTTCCCGCGTACATCACGGTGATCCGGTCGGCCACGTCCGCCACCACCCCCAGGTCGTGGGTGATGAGGATGAGCCCCATCCGGTACTCGCGCTGCAACTCCGCGAGCAGGTCCATGACCTGGGCCTGCACGGTGACGTCCAGGGCGGTGGTGGGCTCGTCGGCGATGACGAGCGCCGGCTCCAGGGCCAGCGCCATGGCGATCATGATGCGCTGGCGCATCCCGCCGGAGAACTGGTGGGGGTAGTCCCGCACCCGCTGCGCGGCGGCCGGGATGCGCACCCGGTCCATCAGCTCGACGGCCCGGGCCCGCGCGTCCTTCCTCGACATCCCCCGGTGGACGACGAACATCTCCCCGAGCTGGTCCCCCACCGGGATCACGGGGTTGAGCGCCGACAGCGCGTCCTGGAAGATCATCGCCATTCCGGCGCCCCGGATCCTCCGGCGCTCCTCCTCCTTCGCCTTCAGCAGGTCCCTGCCCTGGAAGAGGATCTCCCCGCCGGTGATCCTTCCGGGCGGTGTGTCGAGGATCCCCATCACCGCTTGCGCGGTCACCGACTTCCCCGACCCCGACTCCCCGAGCACGGCGAGGGTCTCGCCCGCGTCGACGGCGTACGACACCCCGTTGACCGCGTGCGCGACCCCGTCGCGCGTCCGGAACTCCACCCGCAGGTCCCGCACTTCGAGCAGCACGCCGCCGTCACCTCAGCTTCGGGTCGAGGGCGTCGCGGACCGCGTCGCCGAGCATGATGAAGGCCAGGACCGTGATGGCGAGGGCACCCGAGGGCCAAAGCAGGGCGTGCGGGGCGTTGCGGATGTACGGGGAGGCGGCGGAGATGTCGATGCCCCAGGAGACGCTGGGCGGTTTGAGCCCGACGCCGAGGTAGGACAGGGTCGCCTCCAGGGCGATGTAGGTGCCGAGCGCGATGGTCGCCACGACGATGACCGGGGCGACCGCGTTCGGGGCGATGTGCCGCAGCAGGATGCGGGAGTCGGAGGCGCCGAGGGCGCGGGCCGCCTGGACGTAGTCGTTCTGCTGGGCGGTGATGACCGAGCCGCGCGCGATGCGGGAGATCTGCGGCCAGCCGAGCAGCACCATGAACCCGACGACCGGCCAGACCGTATTGCTGGTCACGACGGAGAGCAGGACGAGACCGCCGAGGACGACCGGGATGGCGAAGAAGATGTCGGTGACGCGCGACAGGAGCGAGTCCCAGGACCCGCCGTAGTAGCCCGCCAGGCCGCCCAGGACCGACCCGAGGAGGGCGACCCCGAGCGTGGCGCACACGCCGACCGTGACGGACGTACGAGCACCGTAGACGGTGCGCGTGTAGACGTTGCAGCCCTGTCCGTCGTACCCGAAGGGGGCGCCGGGACCCGCGCCGTCCTGGGCCTTGGACAGCTCGCACGTCAGGGGGCTGCCGGGCGCGATCGCCGAGGGCCACAGCGAGATGAAGACCAGGAAGAGGATGACGACGGCGGAGACGAGGAAGACCGGGTTGCGCCGCAGGTCCCGCCAGGCGTCGGACCACAGCGAGCGCGGCTTGCCTGCCGGGCCCGTGCCCTGCGGTCCGCCCGGGGTCTTCTCCAGGGTCGCCGCCTCGCTCGCGCCGAGGTCCATGGCGCCGCCCATGCCGGTGCCGGCGATCGCGCTCTCGTGCTCGTGCGGCTGTTCAGGCATAGCGGATCCTCGGGTCGAGTACGGCGTACAGGAGGTCGACGAGGAGGTTGGCGACGAGGAAGACCAGCACGAGGACGGTCACGAAGCCGACGACCGTCTGGGTGTTCTGCCGCAGGATGCCCTGGTAGAGCTGGTAGCCGACGCCGTGGATGTTGAAGATCCGCTCGGTGACGATCGCGCCGCCCATCAGCGCGCCGATGTCGGTGCCGATGAAGGTGACCACCGGGATGAGCGAGTTGCGCAACAGGTGCCGGGTGATGACCCGGTGCCGGGGCAGGCCCTTGGCGATCGCGGTGCGGACGTAGTCGGACCGCTTGTTCTCCGCGATGGAGGTACGGGTGAGCCGGGTGACGTAGGCGAGCGAGACCGAGGCCAGCACCAGTCCGGGCACGATGAGTTCGCCGAAGGTGGCGGCCGGGGACACGGACGGTCTGATCCAGCCCCACTGCACGCCGAGCAGCAACTGGAGCAGCAGACCGGTGACGAAGGTGGGGACGGAGATGACGACCAGGGTGGCGAGGAGCACGCCGGTGTCGACGGGCCGGCCGCGCCGCAGGCCGGTGACGACGCCGAACGTGATGCCGATGACGATCTCGAACAGGATGGCCACGATGGTGAGCCGGATGGTGACGGGGAACGCCGACACCATCAGCTCGGTGACCGGCTGGCCGTTGAACGCCGTGCCGAAGTCTCCGGTGAAGACGTCCCCCATGTAGGTGAGGTACTGCTGCCACAGCGGCCGGTCCAGGCCGAACTCCCGCTCCAGCTGGGCCGCGGTCGCCGGGTCGCACGCCCGCTCGCCGCACAGGCCCGCGATGGGGTCGCCCATCACGTTCACCATCAGGAAGATGAGCAGGGTGGCACCGAGGAACACCGGGATCATCTGGAGCAGTCGCCGGACGACGTAGCGTCCCATGCCGGCTCAGCCGACCCTGATCTCGTTGTAGACGGGGACGCTGAACGGATCGAGCGCCACGTGGGACAGCCGCTCGGAGTAGCCGGCGCTGCCGTTCTGGTACCAGAGCGGGATGGCGGCCATGTTGTCGCGGACCACCTCCTCGGCCTGCTGGAAGAGCTTGATGGACCGGGCCGTGACGGTCTCGGCGTTGGCCCGGTCGACGAGCCGGTCGAACTCCTTGTCGGACCACTTGCCGTCGTTGGACGAGGCGTTGGTGTAGTAGAGCGGCTGCAGGAAGTCCTGGATGAGCGGGTAGTCCATCTGCCAGCCCGCGCGGAACGGACCGCTCATCCGGTGCTGCCCGATCTGGTTGCGGAAGTCGGCGAAGGTGCCGACGGGGTTGCCGACGCACGCCTTGTCGTTGCCGAGCGTGTTGTTGATGGAGTTGCACACCGCGTCGATCCACTCTCTGTGCGAGCCCGTGTCGGCGTTGTACGTGATCTTGAGCTGGCCACCGGGGATCCCGCCGCCCTGCTGGATCAGCTGCTTGGCCTCGGCCGGGTGGTACTCGCAGGCCTTGCCGCACAGGCCGGCCTTGTAGCCGCCGGCCGCGCCGAGGACCGGAGAGGTCCAGTCGGTGGCGGGGGTGCGGGTCCTCAGGAAGATCGTGCTCGTGATCTGGTCCCGGTCGATCGCCATGGACAGTCCCGTGCGGACCTTCTCCGTACCGGGCTTGTTCCAGGCCGGGTCGTAGTACGGGAAGGCGAGGGTCTGGATGATGCCGGCCGGGGCGTTGATGTACCGGCCGTGCAGGTCGGACCTGATGAACTTCAGCTGCGGGGCGGGGACGTCGTCGACGAGATCGAGGTTGCCGGCCAGCAGATCCGTGTACGCGGTGTTGCTGTCCGTGTAGACCCTGAGGTCCACCCCGTTGTTCCTCGCCTTGTCCGGTCCCGGGTAGCCGCCCCACTTCCGGAGCGACATCATGAAGCCCCTGGTATAGGACTTGATCAAATAGGGGCCGTTGCCGACCGGCTTCTTCAGCCAGGCCGAGTGGTGCTCGAAGAACGCCCGGGGCAGCGGGGCGAAAGCCGCGTATCCGAGCGTGTCGGGGAATGTCGAGAACTTCTGGTTGAGCCTGACCGTGAAGGTGCGGGGGCCGGTCACCCTGAGCCCGGAGAGGGTGTCGGCGCTCTGGGCGCCGGTCTCCGGGTGCACCTTGTCGTAGCCCTCGATGTAGCCGAAGAAGTAGGCGTTCTTCTGGTTGTTCCTCAGGCTCGCGCCGTAGTTCCAGGCGTCGACGAAGGACCGGGCCGTCACGGGCTCCCCGTTGCTGAACCGCCAGCCGTCCTTGACGGTGACGGCGAAGTTCCGCGAGTCCGAGGTGTCGATCCGCTGCGCGAGCATGTCCTCGGCCGCCCCGGTCCTCGGGTTGTAGCGCTTCAGCCCGCGGAAGACCATGTCGAGGACCTTGCCGCCCTGGACCTCGTTGGTGTTGGCGGGCTCCAGCGGGTTCTGCGGGTCGCCCCAGGAGGCGCTGAGCACACCGGGGCCACCACCGCCGCCCGCACCCCCGCCGCAGCCGGACGCCAGGAGAGCCGCCAGGAGGGCCGTCACGGCCGCGCACGACGCCCGGCGGACGTGCGCGCCTCCTCGCATGGATGCCTCCTCCGCGATCACCGAATCATTACCGGTCAATATCGACCCATAGGAGACATAACGCATGCACCCCGCCCGATTGAGGAGCCTTTAGAGGGACACGTCATCCGAATGCAGGCACCCGGCCGGACGGCGACGGACGATCTTCCTCGCAGCGCGCAATGGATCATCGCGCAACGTTGCCGAAACGTTGGATTGGGACGTGCCGATGTACGCATTTCGACACACCACCGTCCGCATATCGAACTTGTTGCCCGATTAGCCCGATTAGTCCGATGTGAAGCACGGATTGATTACGGCGCGCTACCCGCGTAGCTACGGAATGACCAAGTACAGGCAAAGACTGTAAAGAGAAACCCAAGCCGGTCGAGAATTTATTGACCTTGAATGAATTGCGTTGAAAAAGTCCGGCGTAGCCCGTAGGGGAGCGCCCTGCGGAGTCATCAGACCCTCCCTTGGGCCAGGAGCACCATGACCCCCCCAACTCCATCAGCGGCTGCCCCGCTTGAGGTGACCGACGAGTCCGCGGCGAAGTCGAGCACGTCCGGCGGCTCGCAGGGCGGCGAGAGCCGCTCTCCGGGAAGGCTCGCCTGGAAGCGCTTCAAGCGTGACAAGACGGGCGTCATATCCGCCTATGTCGTGATCTTCTTCTTCGTGATCGCGATCGCGGCACCGCTCATAGCGAAGCTGTACGGCAAGAACCCGTACACGACGTATGCGAGCCAGGACCCGAGCCTGCTGGACCCCTTCGCGTACCCGGCCGGCCCGAACGGTGGCATGAGCTCCCAGTTCTGGTTCGGTATCGAGCCGCAGCTCGGCCGGGACGTCTTCACGTTCCTGCTGTACGGCATCCGGACCTCGCTGGGCATCGCCACGGCGGCCACCCTGCTCACGACGATCCTCGGTGTCGTGATCGGCGTCACGGCCGGCTACCTGGGCGGCAGGACGGACTATCTCGTCGGCCGGATCATCGACATCGTGCTGTCGTTCCCCTCGACGCTCTTCATGATCGCGTTCATGCCGGTCGTCTACGGCCTGTTCGTCGCCGACAACGACAACATCCCGACCTCACTGATCGCCTTCTCGCTGATCATCGTGCTGTCCGCGTTCGGCTGGGCCAGCATCGCCCGACTGCTGCGAGGTCAGGTACTCGCGCTGCGCGAACGCGAGTTCGTCGAGGCTGCCAAGGTCACGGGCGCGTCACCGATGCGCATCGTGTTCAAGGAGCTGCTGCCGAACCTCTGGACTCCGATCCTCATCCAGTCCACGCTCATGCTGCCGACCTATGTGACGGCGGAAGCAGGTCTGGCCTTCCTCGGGGTCGGCATCAACGACCCGACGCCGGACTGGGGCGTCATGATCCAGCGCGGCGCCCAGTTCTACACCGAGGACTTCACCTTCATGCTCTTCCCAGGCCTGTCCATGGTGATCTTCGTCCTCGCCTTCAACCTGCTCGGCGACTCCGTGCGCGACGCGCTCGACCCCAAGTCCAAGCGCTAGCCAACCAGTTCAACCCGGCCCGGTTCGACGACGTCCGGTTGCTCCGATCATCCGATTTGACCCACAGAGGCAGGCTCAGCATGTCTTTTTCACGTAGAAACTTCCTGATCGCCACCGGTGTGGCCGCGGCCTCCACCACCGTGCTGAGCGCCTGCAGCAGCGGCAGCAGCTCCAGCGACAAGAACATCCCGTCGGTGAGCAAGGCCAAGACCGTGAACATCCCGGTCGGCACCAAGGCGGACTCGACGGGTCCGGCCCCCGAGGTCACGGGCGCGGTCAAGGGCGGGACGATCTACTCCCTCGACCAGTTCGACATGGACCACATGGACCCGGCGCAGATCTACGTCTCCACCGAGGGCGCCATCACCCGCCCGATCCTGCGCGGTCTGACCGGCTACAAGATCGACGAGAAGGGCGGCTGCACCCTCGTCGGCGACGTCGCCACGGACGCCGGCACGATGAAGAACGGCGGCAAGACCTGGACGTTCACCCTCAAGGACGGCATCAAGTGGGAGGACGGCACCGACCTTTCCATGGACGACGTCCGCCACACCTTCGAGCGCCTCTTCGCCTCGTTCGTCACCGAGGGTCCGCGCTACGTCCAGCAGTGGATGGTCGGCGGCGACAAGTACAAGGGCCCCTACGACGGCAAGCACCTCGCCTCGCTCGAGGTCTCCGGCAACACGGTCACCTTCCACCTCACCGAGCCGCGCACCGACTTCAACTACACGCTCGCCATGCCGGGCTACGGTTTCGTGAACAAGAAGCACGACACCAAGGAGAAGTACGACAAGCGCCCGTACGCGCTCGGCCCCTACAAGATCGGTGACCGCCAGGTCGGCAAGTCGCTGACCTACGTACGCAACGAGCACTGGGACCCGAAGACGGACTCGATGCGCAACGCGTACCCGGACAAGTACGTCTTCCAGTTCGGCTTCGAGTCCGTTGCCTCCACCGACCGCTACATCTCGGACAAGGGCAACGACCAGTACACGATGTCGATCTTCAACGAGGTCGCGCCCGAGCGCATCGCGCAGGTCATGACCAACGCGACCCTCAAGAAGCGCGTCCTCACCCAGGTCGACACGGTCACGTACTACTGGCCGATCAACATGACCCGCATCAAGGACCTCAAGGTCCGTCAGGCCATCAACTGGGCCTGGCCGCACCAGCAGCTGCAGACCATCCGCGGCGGCGCGTCGACCAGCGAGCTGGCCACCACCATCCTCAGCCCGGTCACCCCCGGCTACGACAAGTTCGACCTCTACGGGACGGACAAGAAGCCCGCCGGCGACCCGGTCAAGGCCAAGGCCCTGCTGAAGGAGGCCGGCAAGCTCGGCCAGAAGCTGGTCATCGCCTACCAGCACTCCGACAACGCGGTGAAGCAGGCCGTCCAGATCAAGAGCTCGCTCGAGGCGGCCGGCTTCCAGGTCGTCAACAAGCAGATCGACAAGACGACCTTCTACACCCAGATCGGCAAGGTCGACAACGAGTACGACCTCTTCGCCGCTGGCTGGAGCCCGGACTGGCCGGGCGGTTACTCGGTGTTCTACCCCTGCTGGGACGGCAAGAACATCGGCGACGGCCGCAGCAACTACGCTCAGCTGAACGACGCGAGCGTGAACAAGGCGATCGACAACGCCTCGACGATCGCCGACGTCTCGGCCGCCAACAAGGCCTGGGGTGCCATCGACCGCCAGATCATGGAGCTGGCGCCGGTGGTCCCGGACTACCACTCCATCCGCAACTGGATGTACGGGTCCAAGGTCGGCAACGTCGTCTACGACGCCGGCAACACCTGCGTCGCGCTCTGCAAGCTGTACGCCATGAAGTAAGCGCGCTCGACCCCGCGGGGGCGGCCACGAACCGGCCGCCCCCTCAGGCCCACCCCCCTATCCCGGCGACGGCGCCCCGTCCGGAAAGTCACGCCCCATGCTCCGCTTCCTTGTCCGCCGAGTCCTCGGCGCGATGGTCATCCTGCTGATCATCAGTGCCGTCACGTTCTGGCTCTTCTACGCCATCCCGCGTGACCCCGCCATGATGTCGTGCGGCAAGAACTGCACGCCCGACATGCTCAAGCAGGTCCGGCACAACCTGGGCATCGACCACCCGATACCCGTCCAGTACTGGTACTGGCTGAAGGGCCTCTTCGTCGGACGGAGCTACGGCGACTTCGGCAACTGCAGCGCGCCCTGCCTCGGCTACTCGTTCGCCAACCGCGAGCCCGTCCTCGGCACGATCCTGGACCGGCTGCCGCTGACCCTCTCGCTCGCCTTCGGCTCCGCCGTCGTCTTCCTGATCCTCGGTGTCGGCTCCGGCATGCTCGCCGCCGTCAAGCAGGGCAAGTGGCAGGACAAGCTGGCCAGTTCGGCGTCGCTGATCGGCTCCTCGCTCCAGATCTACTTCATCGGCTACATCGCGATGTACATCTTCGTCGCGAAGCTCGGCATCCTCGACAACCCGTCGTACACGCCCATCACCCAGGACCCGACCGCCTGGGCCTCCGGCCTGCTGCTGCCCTGGCTGGTCCTGGCCCTGATCTGGACCGCCAACTACACCCGTATGACCCGCTCCCAGCTGGTCGAGACGCTGAGCGAGGACTACGTCCGCACGGCCCGCTCCAAGGGCCTGTCCCGCAGCAACGTCTTCTTCCGGTTCGCCTGGCGCGGTGCCATGGGCCCGATCGTCACCATCTTCGGCATCGACCTGGCCACCCTCATCGGTGGCGCGATGATCACCGAGTACACCTTCAGCCTCCAGGGCGTCGGCCGCCTCGCGGTCGACTCCGTCGCCAAGAGCGACCTGCCCATGCTGCTGGGTGTCACCCTGCTGTCCGCCGGCGCGATCGTGGTGTTCAACATCGTCGTCGACGCCGTCTACGCCTCCATCGACCCGCGGATCCGGCTCGCCTGACCTCCGCCCCACTCCCGACCCCTCGCATCACCCCCCTCAGGAGCGTCCCCGTGACGAGCACCGATCAGCAGCCGTTCCTCTCGATCAAGGACCTAAAGGTCCACTTCTCCACCGAGGACGGCATCGTCAAGGCCGTCGACGGTCTCAGCTTCGACCTGGCCAAGGGCCAGACCCTCGGCATCGTCGGCGAGTCGGGCTCCGGCAAGTCGGTCACCAACCTGACGATCCTGGGCCTCCACGACCGCGACCGTACGGCGATCGAGGGGGAGATCCTCCTCGACGGCAAGGAGCTGCTCACCGCTTCCGAGAGGGAGCTGGAGCGGCTGCGCGGCAACAAGATGTCCATGATCTTCCAGGACGCGCTGGCCTCGCTGTCGCCGTACCACACGATCGGCACCCAGATCGGCGAGACCTACCGCAAGCACACGGGCTGCTCCAAGTCCGAGGCACGCAAGCGCTCCATCGAGATGCTGCGCCGGGTCGGGATCCCGCAGCCGGACATGCGCGTCGACGACTACCCGCACCAGTTCTCCGGCGGTATGCGCCAGCGCGCGATGATCGCGATGGCGCTGGTCTGCGACCCCGAGCTGCTCATCGCCGACGAGCCGACCACGGCCCTCGACGTGACGGTGCAGGCGCAGATCATGGACCTGCTCAAGGACCTCCAGCAGGAGTTCGGCACCGCGATCATCTTCATCACCCACGACCTCGGTGTGATCGCCGACATCGCGGACGACGTGCTCGTGATGTACGGCGGCCGGTGCGTGGAGCGCGGCACCAAGCAGGAGGTGCTCCGCAGCCCGGACCACCCCTACACGCTGGGCCTGCTGAACTCCATGCCGAGCCTGAACGGCCCGGTGGACGTGCCGCTGACGCCGATCCCGGGTTCGCCGCCCTCGCTCCTCAACCCGCCGTCCGGCTGCCGCTTCCACCCGCGCTGTGCCTTCCAGGAGAAGGTCGCGGGCGGGCTGTGCTCCGGCGAGCGGCCGCTGCTGGAGGTCGTCGAGGGCCGCGGCTCCGCCTGCCACCTCACCCAGGAGCAGAAGCAGGAACTCTTCGCCGACTTCGCCGGAACCCGGCACCACTGACGGACACCAGACGGGATTTCACGACCATGAGCAACACGAACCCCCTCCTGGACGTCTCCGGGCTGACCAAGCACTTCCCGATCAAGGGCGGCTTCCCGATCCGGCGGACCGTCGGTGCGGTGCAGGCCGTGGACGGCCTGGACTTCCAGGTCTCCGAGGGCGAGAGCCTCGGCCTCGTCGGTGAGTCGGGCTGCGGCAAGTCGACGACCGGCCGGCTGATCACCCGGCTCCTGGAGCCGACCGGCGGCACGATCAAGTACCGGGGCCAGGACATCACCCACGCGGGCCGCAAGGGTCTGGCACCGATCCGGTCCGAGATCCAGATGATCTTCCAGGACCCGTACGCCTCGCTGAACCCGCGGCAGACGGTCGGCAAGATCATCGCCGGTCCGATGGAGATCAACGACATCAACCCGGCCGGGGGCCGCGAGAAGCGGGTCCGCGAACTCCTGGAGATCGTGGGCCTGAACCCGGAGCACTTCAACCGGTTCCCGCACGAGTTCTCCGGCGGTCAGCGCCAGCGCATCGGTGTCGCCCGCGCGCTGGCCCTGGAGCCGAAGCTGATCGTCGCCGACGAGCCGGTCTCCGCCCTGGACGTCTCCATCCAGGCGCAGGTCGTCAACCTGCTGCAGAAGGTCCAGCGGGAACTCGGCATCGCGTTCGTCTTCATCGCCCACGACCTCGCGATCGTGCGGCACTTCTCGCACCGCGTCGCGGTCATGTACCTCGGCAAGATCGTCGAGATCGCCGACCGCGAGGACCTGTACGACAACCCGCGCCACCCCTACACCCGGGCCCTGCTCTCCGCGGTGCCCGAGGCGACGGTGGACGAGGAGCCGCGCGAGCGCATCCGCCTGGTCGGCGACGTGCCCTCCCCCATCAACCCGCCCTCCGGCTGCCGCTTCCGCACCCGCTGCTGGAAGGCCACGGAGAAGTGCGCGACGGAGGCCCCGCCGCTGGTCCAGGCCGACGGCAACAAGCCCGGTCACCTCACCGCGTGCCACTATCCTGAGACCACGGAGGCCATCCCGGCTCCCCGCCTGCCCAAGGACCCCGAGGCCGCGGCCTGACACACCCCTTTTCGTCAGCCGCTCCTCGCGGAACGGACCTTCTCCGGCCCATTGACCCGAGCCCGTGAACGTCCGGTCCAGGGACGAAGGCCCGCGCCTCCCCAAGGCGCGGGCCTTCGCCGTGTCCGGCCCCGCGGACGCGGTGCGGCTCCTCGTCCGCGACGTTGTCGCGAAGACTTCGAGAAGTGACGGGGAAACTGACGCACCGTTCAGGAACGTGTGTCAGACTGCCGCGGTGGTGGATCACTCGTTCGCTGATCTCTCGCTCGCCGGGCTCTACGACAGCCTGAATCCCTGGGGACCGGGTGACGACTTCTACCTCGGTCTGGTGCGGGAGGCACGGTCGGTGCTGGACGTCGGCTGTGGCACCGGGCAGTTGCTGCGCAGAGCTCGCGCCGAGGGGCACCCGGGCCGGCTGATGGGGCTCGACCCGGCCGCCGCCATGCTCGTACAGGCGCGGCGGGCCCGGCCGGACGTGGAGTGGGTGCTCGGGGACACACAAGTACGCAGGTGGGCCGCGGAGTTCGACCTCGTCGTCATGACCGGGCACGCCTTCCAGGCGCTGGTCGGGGACGAGGAGATCCGCGGCTGTCTGCGCGCGGTCCGCGAGGCCCTCGGCGCCGGAGGGCGGTTCGTGTTCGAGACCCGCAATCCCGCGGCCCGCGCCTGGGAGGGCTGGACGCCGGAGCGGGTGCACGAGGTCACCACCGCCGACGGGGCCGCCGTACGGGTGTGGCACGAGGTGCGGGACGACGGGCTCAGCGGGGGCCGGGTGCGCCTCACCGAGACCTTCGACAGCGACCGCTGGCCCGCCCCCCGGGTCAGCCACAGTGTGCTCCGCTTCCTGGACGCCGGGGCGCTGGAGGGCTTCCTCGCGGGGGCCGGTCTGACGATCGTGGAGCAGTACGGCGACTGGGGGCGGGGGCCGTTGACATCCGCCAGCCAGGAGATCGTCACCGTGGCCGCGCCGGCGGGCGGGGGCCTGCCCTCGCCCGCCGGCGTGCCGTCGCCCTAGCTGTCTAGTCCTCGCCGCCGGCGGTGTCCTCCAGCGCCGCCAGCGCCGGGTCGAGGACGATGTCCTCGTCCCGGCCCTCGATCGTCGGCTCCTCCGGGAAGTGGCACGCCGTCAGGTGGCTGTCGCGGTTTCCGGAGATCCGGATCAGCGGCGGCTCCTCGGTCGCGCACTTGTCCTGGGCCTTCCAGCAGCGGGTGCGGAAACGGCAGCCGGACGGCGGGGAGATGGGCGAGGGCACGTCCCCCGCCAAGCGGATGCGCTCGCGGGCCCTCGTCTCCCCGTCCGTCAGGTTGACCTCGGGCACCGCGGACAGCAGGGCGTGCGTGTAGGGGTGGCGCGGACGGGTGTAGATGGACTCGCGGTCGCCCACCTCGATGATCTTGCCGAGGTACATCACCGCGACGCGGTGCGAGAAGTGGCGGACCACCGCGAGGTCGTGCGCGATGAAGACGAACGCGATGCCCAGGTCCTTCTGCACCTGCTGGAGGAGGTTGACGACCTGCGCCTGGATGGAGACGTCCAGGGCGGAGACCGGCTCGTCGGCGACGATCAGCTTCGGCTCCAGGGCCAGCGCGCGGGCGACACCGATGCGCTGGCGCTGACCGCCGGAGAACTCGTGCGGGAACCGGTTGAAGTGCTCCGGGTTCAGGCCCACGATCTCCAGGAGTTCGCGGACCCGCTTCTCGCGGCCCCCGGCCGGGTTGATGTCGTTGATCTCCATCGGACCGGCGATGATCTTGCCGACCGTCTGCCGCGGGTTCAGCGAGGCGTACGGGTCCTGGAAGATCATCTGGATCTCGGACCGGATCGGTGCCAGACCCTTGCGGCCCGCGTGGGTGATGTCCTGGCCCCGGTACTTGATCGTGCCGCCGGTCGGCTCCAGGAGCCGGGTGATCAGCCGGCCGGTCGTCGACTTGCCGCAGCCCGACTCACCCACCAGACCGAAGCTCTCGCCGGCGTGCACGGTCAGGTCGATGCCGTCCACGGCCTGGACCTGGCCGATGGTACGGCGGATCGGGAAGCCTCCCTTGACCGGGAAGTGCTTGGTCAGCCCCGAGACCTGAAGCAGCGGCTCCCCGTCCGCGCCGGTGCCCTTCGCACGCGGGGCCGGGAGGACCAGGTCCTCTTTCATGACGGTGTCCTCCTATGACGACCTAGCCCAGTCGGGGCTTGATCTCCTCGATGAAGATGGTCCGCTTCTGGTCGGCGGTGAGATGGCAGGCCGACGCCCGGTCGGGGGCGAGGAGCGGCCGTTCGGCCACACAGCGCCCGTTGCCCTCCACCCGGTCCTGGAACGTGCAGCGCGGGTGGAAGCGGCAGCCGGACGGCGGGGTCAGCAGGGAGGGCGGGGCGCCCGGGATCGGGGACAGCTGGGCGCCCGGGTCGGAGTCGAGGCGCGGCATCGAGTTCAGCAGGCCCCAGGTGTACGGGTGCTGGGGCGAGCGCAGCACCTGGTCGGTCGTGCCCCGCTCCACCGCGCCGCCCGCGTACATCACCATGATGTCGTCGGCCATGTCGGCGATCACCCCCAGGTCGTGGGTGATGAAGACGATGCCGGACCCGAACTCCTGCTGGAGGTCCTTGAGCAGGTCCAGGATCTGCGCCTGCACCGTCACGTCCAGGGCGGTGGTCGGCTCGTCGGCGATCAGCAGGTCGGGGTCGCAGACCAGCGCCATCGCGATCATCGCGCGCTGGCGCATACCGCCGGAGAACTGGTGCGGGTAGTCCTTCGCCCGCTGCTGCGGGTTGGGGATGCCGACCTTGCCGAGCATCTCCACGGCGCGGTCCCAGGCGTCCTTCTTCGAGGCGCCGTTGTGCTTCATGTACGGCTCGGCGATCTGCCGGCCGACCGTGTAGTAAGGGGAGAGGGCGGTCAGCGGGTCCTGGAAGATCATGGCGACCTTGTTGCCGCGCAGCTTCTCCAGCTCCGACTCGCGGGCCGTGGTCAACTCCCGCCCGTCCAGCAGGATCTCGCCCTCGACCGTGGTGAACATGGGGTTGTGCAGACCGAGGATGGTCAGGTTCGTCACCGACTTGCCCGAGCCGGACTCGCCCACGATGCCGAGCGTCCTGCCCCGCTCCAGGTCGAACGAGAGCCCGTCCACGGCCCGTACGACGCCGTCCTCGGTCTTGAAGCTGACGTGCAGGTCCCGTACCGAGAGCAGGGGACCGCCTCCGGCCGGGATCGGGGTACCGGCCTCCTTGGTCACAGTGGTCACGACAGTGCTCCTAGGACAGCCGCACGCGCGGGTCGATGAAGGCGTAGGCGGCGTCGACGATGATGTTGAACAGCAGGATCATGGTGGCCGAGAACAGCATCACACCGAGCAGCAGCGGCAGATCGCTGAAGAAGACGGACTGCACGGCGAGGTTGCCGAGGCCCGGAAGGCTGAAGGTGTACTCGGTGATGATGGCGCCGCCGAGCAGCGAGCCCAGGTCGATGCCGAAGATGGTGACGATCGGGATCAGCGAGCCGCGCCAGGCGTAGCGGAAGAAGACGTACCGCCGGGACATGCCCTTGGCGCGGGCGGTGCGGACGTGTTCCTCCTGGAGCTGCTCGATCATCGCGGACCGTGCCATACGGGTGTACTGCGCGGCGAAGATCGTGGAGAGGACCACCCAGGGGATGATCAGTCCGGTGAACCAGGTGACGGGGTCCTGGGTGAACTCGTTGTAGGCCGGCTTGTCGAACCAGTGCGTCTGGTAGACGAGGAGGGCCAGGGCCAGCGGGCCGAGGAAGTAGATCTGCAGCGAACTGATGACCATGGCGCCCGCGGTGGCCGTCTTGTCGATCATCGTGCCGCGCCGCCAGGCGGCGAGCAGTCCGGTGCCGAGGCCGATGACGAGGAAGCACACGGCCGCGCCCAGGGTGAGCGAGACGGTGGTGGGCAGGCGGTCCATCAGCGTGCCCCAGACCTGCTCGTTGGTGTGGTACGAGTAGCCGAAACACGGAGCCGGGCACGGGCCCTGGGCGAACTGGTTGCTGCCCAGGAAGAGGTTGTGCAGGAAGATCCAGTACTGCTCGGTGATGGGTTTGTCCAGGCCGAGCACATGGTGGATGTTCGCGATGCTGTCCGGGTTGCAGGTCTTGCCGCACATCAGCAGCGCCGGGTCCCGGGGCACCCCGAAGAACAGCACGAACGTGACGATGCTCAGCAGGAACAGAATGACGACGGCACCGATGATCCGGCGGACGAGGAAGCGCAGCATGACAGGGCAGCTCTCAGACGTCGGCGGTCCGGGCGGTACCCGGCGCTCCCCTCGGGCGGGGGCGCGCCGGGTACCGGCAGGGGACGGTTACTTGATGTACAGACGACGCGGGTCGACGCCGCCGATCACGTCGTCGTAGACCAGGCCGCCGACCTTGGAACCGGCGATCTGGACCTGCTTGTAGTAGGCGGTCGGGACGACGTTGACGCTGTCCTTCACGATGTACTGGTCGAGCTTCTCCCACGCGGCCGCGGACTTGACCGGGTCGGTGATGGTGTTGATCCGGTCGATCTCACTGTTGATCTTCGGGTCGTTGATCTGGGAGTAGTTCTGCGCTCCGTCGGCGATCACCCGGCCGTCGTACAGCGGCGGGATCACGGTCGAGGCGGACGGCCAGTCGGCACCCCACGCGGTGTGGAAGATGTCGTAGTTGTTGTTCAGCTTGGAGACCTGGTCGTAGTAGGTCTCGGCCGGGATCTCCTGGCGCTGGACGTTGAAGCCGGCCTTCTGCAGGCCCGCCGCCATGGCGGTGGAGTACTGCTGGCCCTCGGGGGTGTTGATGTAGCCGAAGGTCAGCTTCATGCCGAGCTTGCCGGCCTTCTTCAGCAGTTCCTTGGCCTTGACCGGGTCACCGGCGGGCTTCTCCTTCTTGCCCCACGGGTCGAAGGAGGGGTCGTAGCCGGAGACGGTCGGGGAGATCAGGCCGCCCGCGACCTCCATCGCGTCGGTGCCGCCGTAGGCACGCACGAACGGGGTGATCGGCAGGGCGTAGGCGATGGCCTCGCGGACGTTCTTGTCCTTCATGGCCGGGTGGCTCATGTTGATGTTCATCTGGCCCACGTACGGCTGGTAGCCGGAGACCGTGCGGACCTTCATCTTCGGGTCGCGCAGCACCTGGGACAGGTTGCCCGCGTCGACCTGGTTGTTGAAGCTGATGCCGGTCGAGTCGGCGCCGCTGTCGGCGAGCAGCGACTTGGTGGACGTCTCGAACTGCTGGTTGAACGTGATGTTGAACTGGTCCACGTACTGGTGGCGGATCGGGTCCGTCTTGGCGTCCCAGTTGGGGTTCTTGACCAGCACCATCGACTTGCCCGACTTGAACGACTGGATCTTGTACGGGCCGGTGACGAGCGGGGCCTTGTCGTACTTCTCCTTGGTGTCGCCCTTGTCGGACACCGCCGCGTAGCCGGCCATCGCCAGCGCGTAGGGCAGGTCGGGGTGCGGGGTCTTGAAGTGGAAGATGATGGTCTTGTCGTCCGGGGTCTCCAGGACGGAGTTGGGCAGGTGCTTGCCCTTGTAGGGGCCGTCCGGGAGCAGCTTGCGGTAGGTGGCGCCGGAGGTGTTGGCGAGCCACTGCTGGAGGTAGGTGGGGCCCTGGTTGATGAACGGCGCGAAGAGCCGCTCGACGGTGTGCCGGATGTCCTTGGACGTGATCGGGGTCCCGTCCTGGAACTTGATGCCGTCCTTGAGCGTGTACTTCCAGGTCTTGCCGCCGTCGCTGGTGGTGCCGGAGTCGGTGGCGAGGTCGCCGACCACCTCGTGCTGGTGGCCGTCGTTGCCCGTGGCCTTGTAGCCGGTGAGTCCGCGGTGGATCAGGGTCGCCAGGGAGCCCTCGTCGGAGACGTAGATCTGGGCCGGGTCCAAGTGGGCGTAGCTGTCACGCTGCAGAACCTCCATCGTGCCGCCGGACTTGGCGCCGGGCACGTCGGCCGCCGGGCCGGTGGAGTCGGCCGCGCCGCCGAACTTGATGGACGCCTGCTGGCGTTTGGCGTCCTGCTGGTCCTTCTTGTCGCTCGTACCGCTGTCGCTGCCGCCCTTGCTGCAACCGGTGAGCACGAGAGCTCCGGCCGCGAGCACGGAGAGTGCGCCGTATACGTGGCGTCCGCCCCTACTCATCACGAACATTCCCACCCATCTGTGTGTCACCAGTGCGATCTATGTGTCACCAGTGCGAAATGGACACCGAAGTGCAGTGCGTTGCAATGGAGTTGCCACGGAACTGACGTTCCGTCGGCCGACGTGCCTGGGTCAGCGCGCGGTCTTGGGATCGAAGGCGTCTCTGACCGAGTCCCCGAGCAGGTTGAACGCGACGACGAAGATGATCATCGATATGCCGGGGAAGAACATGTAGGTGATGTCGTTCTGCATCACCAGTTCCGTGGACGCCTTGGAGAACATCTGCCCCCAGTCCGGCGTCGGTTCGACGATGCCCACGCCCAGGTAGGACAGGCCGGCCTCGGCCGTCACGAATCCGGGCAGCAGATAGGTCGCCTGCACCAGCAGGGGCGTGACGACGTTCGGCAGGATCTCCCTGCGGATGATCCGCCACGACGAGGCACCGCTGACCTTGGCCGCCTCGATGAACTCCCGTTCACGCAGGGCGAGTGCGGTGCCGCGAAGGATGCGGCCGAGGCCCATCCAGCCCAGGAACCACTGGACGAGGATCAGCGCGAGCACACGGACGTAAGTCGGTGTCTCGTCACGGGGGCTGACGAACAGTGAGACGACGACCGGCATGCTCGCGATGAAGAACAGCTGCGCGGGGAAGGCGAGCAGGAAGTCGATGATCCGGCCGAGGAAGTAGTCGGTCCTGCCGCCGAGATAGCCGGCGGCGACGCCGAGCAGGATGCCAGTGATGACGACCGCGACGGTGACGGCGACCGAGATCATCAGCGAGGTGCGGATGCCGTAGATCAGCTTGGTGAAGACGTCGTAGCCGTTGCCCGGTTCCAGACCGAACCAGAACTGGCTGCTGATACCGCCGTTGGGCTGCACCGGCACGCCCGCGCTGTCGAAGAGCTCGGGGCGCTCGTCCGCGTACACCGTGTACGGGTTCTTGCCGTACAGCTTGGAGATCAGCGGGGCCAGCAGGCCGATCAGGAAGAAGAAGCCCACGACGTAGGCCGAGATCACGCCGGTGCGGTCACGCTTGAAGCGCATCCACATCAGCTGGCCGGGAGACCGGCCTTCGAGCTTGACGGCCTCGTCCTTCGCCTCCGGCCCTGGTTCGCCGTCGACGACGACCGAAGTTCCGCCGCCCTCAATGTCGATAGGACTTGTCACGGTTCGTCCGTTTCACAGGTATGGGTGTGAATGGTGCCCGGTACTCCGAGAACGCGCGTAGCCGCAGCCGGACGCGCGTAGTTCTACAGCCGAATCACACTGCTGGAAGCGACGAACTGACCCACCTGGTGTTTGTGACACCGCGCATGGGGGTTCCTCCTCATGACTCCACGTGTTCACCAACAAAAGAGGGTTGACGACCGACCTCCGACACCCCTGACGGAGGATCAGGCACCCCTCGTTGCTCGCGAGTCGTCACGCTGTCCCCACAGCGTGTGACCCATTGACCCGAGCACTACGCGGCTAACTATCTGCCATGAGTCAGGTGGCGACCACCGTCTTTAAATCTCAATTCAGTCACAGCTGGCGGCTGGAACTTCCAAAAACTGGACAAACTGTTCGACGGCAGAAGGCCGCGAAACGGACGTGTTACATGGCTATCGGTCCGGGATCTCCGCATTTCGGACAGCGGGCCCGGCTTATCGATCACCGACGGCCGGAAAACGGGTTGCAAAAAGCCCGGGCTCCCCCATGCTTGGGGAAACCCGGGCTCAACTGCCCTGGGATCAGCCGTGCTTGGCGCGGCTCGCGGCGCGGGCCCGCTCGCGCGCGTCCAGGTTGACCTTGCGGATGCGAACGGCCTCCGGGGTCACCTCGACGCACTCGTCGTCACGGCAGAACTCCAGCGACTGCTCCAGGGAGAGCTTGCGCGGCGGCACGATGGCCTCGAACGAGTCGGCCGACGAGGACCGCATGTTCGTGAGCTTCTTCTCCTTGGTGATGTTCACGTCCATGTCGTCGGAGCGCGAGTTCTCGCCGACGATCATGCCCTCGTACACCTCGGTGCCCGGCTCCGTGAACAGCACGCCGCGCTCCTGGAGGTTCGTCATCGCGAACGCGGTGACCGCACCGGAGCGGTCGGCGACCAGGGAGCCGTTGTTACGGGTCTGGAGCACGCCGAACCAGGGCTCGAAGCCCTCGTGGATGGAGTGGCCGATACCCGTGCCGCGGGTCTGGGTCAGGAACTCGGTACGGAAGCCGATCAGACCGCGGGAGGGCACCACGAACTCCATGCGCACCCAGCCGGAGCCGTGGTTGGACATGTTGTCCATGCGGCCCTTGCGCACGCCCATGAGCTGGGTGACGGCACCCATGTGCTCCTCGGGCACGTCGATCGTCATGCGCTCGACGGGCTCGTACGTCTTGCCGTCGACGTCCTTGGTGACGACCTGCGGCTTGCCGATGGTCAGCTCGAAGCCCTCACGGCGCATCTGCTCGACCAGGATGGCGAGCGCCAGCTCACCACGGCCCTGGACCTCCCAGGCGTCCGGACGCTCGGTGTCCAGGACGCGCAGCGAGACGTTGCCGATCAGCTCGCGGTCCAGGCGGTCCTTCACCTGACGGGCGGTGACCTTGCGGTCCTTCACGGCTGCCTTGGCGTCCGCGCCCTTGCCGGTGCCGCCGCGGCCGACCAGCGGAGAGGTGTTGGTGCCGATGACCATGGAGATCGCCGGCTCGTCCACCGTGATCAGCGGCAGCGCGACCGGGTTCTCCGGGTCGGCCAGGGTCTCGCCGATCATGATCTCCGGGATGCCGGCGACCGCGCAGATGTCACCCGGGCCCGCCTTCTCGGCCGGCTTGCGGGTGAGGGCCTCGGTCATCATCAGCTCGGTGATGCGGACGTTGCTGATGGAGCCGTCGCGCTTGATCCAGGCCACGGTCTGGCCCTTGCGCAGCTCGCCCTGCTCGACACGGAGCAGCGCGATACGGCCGAGGAAGTTGTCGGCGTCGAGGTTGGTGACGTGGGCCTGGAGCGGCGCGTCCTCCTCGTACGTCGGGGCCGGGATGTGCTCCAGGATCGTGGAGAAGAACGGCTCCAGGCTGTCGCTGTCGGCCGGGACCGTGCCGTTGTCCGGCTTGGTCAGCGAGGCGATGCCGTCACGGCCGCAGGCGTAGACGATCGGGAACTCGATCTGCTCCTCGTCCGCGTCCAGGTCGAGGAAGAGGTCGTAGGTCTCGTTGACGACCTCGTCGATGCGGGAGTCGGGGCGGTCCGTCTTGTTGATGCACAGGATGACGGGCAGCCGCTGCTGGAGCGCCTTGCGCAGCACGAAGCGGGTCTGCGGCAGCGGGCCCTCGGAGGCGTCCACCAGCAGCACGACACCGTCGACCATCGACAGACCGCGCTCGACCTCGCCACCGAAGTCGGCGTGGCCGGGGGTGTCGATGATGTTGATGGTGATCGGGTCCCCGCCGTGCTTGGGGTGGTACTTCACCGCCGTGTTCTTGGCAAGGATCGTGATGCCCTTCTCACGCTCCAGGTCGTTCGAGTCCATGACCCGGTCGTCGACCTGGTCGAGCTGGTGGGCGGCGAACGCGCCGGCCTGCTTCAGCATGCCGTCGACGATGGTGGTCTTGCCGTGGTCGACGTGGGCGACGATGGCGACGTTGCGGATGTCGTGACGCGTTGCAGTCACAGCCATGGTGCGGCGAACTCCCGGAGTGTGAGGATTACCCTGCGCGTACGTCTGTGTTGCGCGGGCCCTGCCGGGCTGGACACGCCACGGCCTCACCCCATGGTACGTGTCCTTCGCAGGAGGGGCTCGCCGGGCCGCTCCTTCGCCGTCACCTGCTGGGGCTCGGGGAGACCTTCGCCCCCTTCCTGAGGAAGCCCATGTCCTCGTAGACCGGTGTCTGGAAACCGAACGCACCCACGTTGACCAGGTTCTTCCGTGTGCCCACCAGCTGGGGGCGCTGGTAGAGCGGGATCGATCCCGCGGTGGCCCAGATGCGGGAGTCCGCCTGCCGGATCAGGTCCCGCGCCTCGCCCTCGTCCAGCGTGGCCGCCGCCTGGTCGAGGAGCTGGTCGACCTGGTCCGTGCCGACCCGCGTGTAGTTCTGCTCGACGTTGACCGAGCCGTCGGCCGCGGGCAGCGGCTTGGCGTAGATCGGCCGGGCGTCCGTCGCCGGGAAGGCGGAGGCCGGCCAGGAGTACAGGGCGAGGTCGAAGTCGCCGGAGGCGATGTGGTCCTTGAAGTAGCTCTCGTCCGGGACCTTGGTGATCGTCGCGCGGATGCCGATCTTGTCCAGCATCGCGGAGATCCGCTCGGCGACCGTGTTCAGCGTCTCGGAGCCGGGCCCCGAGGGCAGGACGAAGCGGAGCGCGAGGGCCTTGCCGTCCTTGGCGAGCAGCGCGGCCTTGGCGCCGGCCGGGGCGGCCGTGCCCTTGGGCGCGTACGCGCCGGCCGCGCCGCCGTGCCGGCCCTCCTGCGCGAGGTGCCGGCCGCCCTCGTCGCTCTTCTCCCCGGCCGACTCGTGGCGCTTGCCCTTGTCGTCCTCGCCGACGATGTACTCGCCCTCCTTGCCGCCGTCCGACTTGGCCTCCTTGCTGCTCTCGGGGCCGGCCGCCTTCTCGGCCTTCTTCTCCTCCCTGACCGGGCCGCCGGGCACCCAGCCGGCGTCGGCGAGCAGTGCCTGGGCCGCCTTGGTGTCCTGGGCGCCGAGGGCGCCGCTGCCGTCGGAGTAGTCGGGCTGCCCGGACAGGGCGAGGTGGCTGCCGACCGGGACGGCGGGCAGGCCCAGCGGGGTGAGCACCAGCCTGGTCAGTTCGACGCGGTCCAGGGCGCGGGCGACGGCCCGGCGGACCCGTTCGTCGGTGAGCGGGCCGGAGGCGCCGTTGAGGGCGAGCTGGGTGTAGGCGGGCTCCAGCGACTTGCGGACCTCGAAGGCCTGGAGGGCCTGCTGCTCCTCCAGGTACCGGGTGATCGCCTGGTGCAGCTTCTGCTTGCCGCCCTCGGCCGGGCCGGCATCCAGGCCGTGGGCGAGCGCCCAGGAGCGCAGCTTCTTCACGGAGGTCTTGCCGGCGCCCTGCAGCGGGGTGCCGGTGCCCTTGGCGCGGGCGGCGAGCCCGATCCGCTCGGCGTCGTCCGAGTCGATGTCGGCGAGGTCCACGCTGCCGTCGGCCAGCGCGGCCACCCGCTTGTCCCGGTCCACGGTGTGCAGCACGATCTCGTTCAGCTTGGCGGGCCTGCCCCACCAGCGGGGGTTGCGGGTGAGGACGACGTCCTTGGCCGCGGTGTCGACCTTCTCCACCTTGAAGGGCCCGGCGGAGACCTTGAGCTTGCGGCGGGCCCCGTCGTTGAAGGCGTCCGGGGAGCCCATGACGTCCTTCGGATACAGCGGTGAGAACAGCGACTTCCAGTCGGCGTAGGGGCGGGAGAAGGTGACGCGGACCTGGAGGTCGTTGGCGCCGCGCTCGATCTTCTCGATGCGGTCGTAGCCGGCGTTGCGGGCGGTCCAGTAGGCGCTGTCCCGGCCGGACAGGGCGCGCCACTGGGCGACGAAGTCGGCGGCGCCGATCTCCCGGCCGTCGCTCCAGACGGCCTGCTGGTTCAGCTTGTACTGCACGACCTGGCGGGGCTCGGTCTCGATGACCTTCGCCGACTCCAGGTAGGCGGGGTTGGCCACCGCGCGGCCGGCGGCGTCGAGCCGGAACATCGACGGCAGGACCGCCTGGGCGATCCGGGTGGTGCCGGAGTCGGCGTCGGCCTGGTACGTGTTCAGCGTCTCCGGGAGGGCGTCCACGGCCCACTTCAGGGTGCCGCCGTCGGTGACCTGGTCCCGGGCCACCAGGTCGATGTCCTGCCCGACGAGGGGCTTCGCGGCGTCGTCGTCGGAACCGCAGCCGGCGAGCAGCGGCACCACGAGCGCGCCCGCGGTGAGGAAGGCGGCCGAGCGCAGGACCGCGCGCAGGCCGACACCGTGGTGGGACATCTCTGCTACCTCCGGAAAGCCGCGGGCGTTATGATCACGTTTGGCGGTATTTGGAGCTGATCAGATCTATGCGGCTACTGAAGAGGAAAGGATCCGGCAACAGCGAGCGACACGGCGACGACGGACGGTCAAGCCACCCGTGCGGCGCAAACACACCGGGATTTGCATCCGCACGCCAGTCCAATCGATGCAGATCTCTTCACAGCACCACGTGTGACGCGCAACACTCGCAGGCGCATGAACGTTGCCGCCCAGGGACCGCAGGACCCGCGGAAGTGAGGGCAAGTCATGTCCGTGCACGACGACCTGACAACAGTCCAGCGCAGCCTCGACGACCTCTACCGGTCGTTGGGACGCCTGGAGAAGCAGCTCGGCAGCGGCGGTCTGGAGATGCGCAGGGTCCGGACGGACGCCGACCATCTGCGCGAGAGCCTCGCACTGCTGCGCGAGGCGGCCACCACCCCGGCCACCACCAGCCGGCCCGAACTCGTCACCATCTCCGACACCCCGTACGACATCAGCCTGTGGACGGACTCGGACGACGAGGGCCTGGGCGCCCGCGACCGGCACGCCCCCTGATCCGACCCGAACCGACCGGAGTCGTCCATTGGCCACTGGTACGGAACCCCAACAGAACAGCGGCGGCGTACGCACCGGTGCGCGCGCCGCGATCGCCGCCCCGCACCTGCGGACCGACCGCTGGTGGCTGGCACCCGCCGTCACCGCGGCCGGCCTGCTGGCCTTCGTCGTCTACTCGACCTGGCGGGCCTTCGCGAACGCGGACTACTACGCGGCGCCGTACGTCTCACCGTTCTACTCACCCTGTCTGGCGGAGAACTGCCGGACCATGCACGCCGGGCCGAACGCGGACCTGTTCGGGAGCTGGTGGGCCATCTCGCCCGCCGTCATCATCCTGATCTTCCCGCTCGGCTTCCGGCTGACCTGCTACTACTACCGCAAGGCGTACTACCGCAGCTTCTGGGCCTCCCCGCCCGCCTGCGCGGTGGCCGAGCCGCACCGGAAGTACACCGGTGAGACCCGCTTCCCGCTGATCCTGCAGAACGTCCACCGGTACTTCTTCTACGCCGCCCTGCTGGTCGCCGGCGTGCTGACCTACGACACCGTGCTGTCCTTCCGGGACACCCACTACCGCTGGGGCCACATGGGCCTCGGCACCCTGGTGTTCCTGGCCAACATCGTGCTGATCTGGGCGTACACCATCTCCTGCCACTCCTGCCGGCACATCGTCGGCGGCAAGCTCAAGCACTTCTCCAAGCACCCCGTGCGCTACCGGGCGTGGCAGTTCGTCGGCCGGCTCAACGCCCGGCACATGCAGCTGGCGTGGGCCTCGCTGGTGAGCGTGGCGCTCGCCGACTTCTACGTCTACCTGGTCGCGTCCGGTGTCTTCGACGATCCGAGGTTTTTCTGATGTCCGTGGTGGACCGGCAGGAGTGGGACGTCGTCGTGGTCGGTGCCGGCGGCGCCGGGCTGCGGGCCGCGATCGAGGCGCGCGAGCGGGGCGCCCGTACCGCGGTGATCTGCAAGTCCCTGTTCGGCAAGGCGCACACCGTGATGGCCGAGGGCGGCATCGCGGCGGCCATGGCGAACGCCAACGAGCACGACACCTGGCAGGTCCACTTCCGGGACACCATGCGCGGCGGCAAGTTCCTCAACCAGTGGCGGATGGCCGAGCTGCACGCCCAGGAGGCCCCGCAGCGGGTGTGGGAGCTGGAGACCTGGGGCGCGCTGTTCGACCGTACGAAGGACGGCCGGATCTCGCAGCGCAACTTCGGCGGCCACGAGTACCCGCGTCTCGCCCACGTCGGCGACCGCACCGGCCTGGAGCTGATCCGCACGCTGCAGCAGAAGATCGTCGCCCTGCAGCAGGAGGACTTCGCCGAGACCGGTGACTACGAGTCCCGGCTGAAGGTCTTCCAGGAGTGCACGGTCACCCGGATCCTCAAGGACGGGGACCGCGTCTGCGGTGTGTTCGCGTACGAGCGCGAGAGCGGCCGCTTCTTCGTCCTGGAGGCGCCCGCCGTGGTCCTCGCGACCGGCGGCATCGGCAAGTCCTTCAAGGTCACGTCCAACTCGTGGGAGTACACCGGCGACGGGCACGCCCTCGCGCTGCTGGCCGGGGCACCGCTGGTGAACATGGAGTTCGTGCAGTTCCACCCGACGGGCATGGTCTGGCCGCCCTCGGTCAAGGGCATCCTCGTCACCGAGTCGGTGCGCGGCGACGGCGGGGTGCTCAGGAACTCCGAGGGCAAGCGGTTCATGTTCGACTACGTCCCGGACGTCTTCAAGGAGAAGTACGCCGAGTCGGAGGAGGAGGCCGACCGGTGGTACGAGGACCCCGACAACAACCGCAGGCCCCCCGAGCTGCTCCCCCGCGACGAGGTGGCCCGCGCGATCAACGCCGAGGTCAAGGCGGGCCGTGGCTCGCCGCACGGCGGGGTGTTCCTGGACGTGTCCACCCGGATGCCGGCGGAGGTCGTGCGCCGGCGGCTGCCGTCGATGTACCACCAGTTCAAGGAGCTGGCCGACGTCGACATCACGGCGGAGGCGATGGAGGTCGGGCCGACCTGCCACTACGTGATGGGCGGGATCGCGGTCGACTCGGACACCGCGGCGGCCCGCGGGGTGCCGGGTCTGTTCGCGGCCGGTGAGGTGGCGGGCGGCATGCACGGCTCCAACCGGCTCGGCGGGAACTCCCTGTCCGACCTGCTGGTCTTCGGCCGGCGCGCGGGCTGGCACGCGGCCGAGTACGCGCAGGGGCCCGAGCGGCGCCCGCCGGTGGACGAAGCCCAGGTCAACACGGCCGCGGCGGAGGCCCTGCGGCCCTTCTCCGCGGAGACGGAGGGCGAGGCGGGACCGCCGGAGAACCCGTACACCCTGCACCAGGAACTGCAGCAGACCATGAACGACCTGGTCGGCATCATCCGTCGCGAGGGCGAGATGGAGCAGGCGCTGCAGAAGCTCGCCGAGCTGCGCGCCCGCGCCCGGCGGGCCGGCGTCGAGGGCCACCGCCAGTTCAACCCGGGCTGGCACCTCGCCCTGGACCTCAGGAACATGCTGCTGGTCAGCGAGTGCGTGGCGCGGGCCGCGCTGGAGCGGACCGAGTCGCGCGGCGGCCACACCCGCGAGGACCACCCGACGATGGACCGCGGGTGGCGCAACGTCAACCTGCTCTGCACGCTCGCCGACCCCACCGGGGGCCTGGCGGCGGCCGACCCCGCACGCGGCCAGATCCGGCTGACCCGGCAGACCACCGACCCCATCCGCGCCGACCTGCTCGCCCTCTTCGAGAAGGAGGAGCTGGTCAAGTACCTCGCCGAAGAGGAGCTGTACGAATGAGCAGCTACGAGGCCCGCTTCAAGGTGTGGCGGGGCGACGACCGGGGCGGCGGCCTGGAGGACTTCTCGGTCGAGGTCAACGACGGCGAGGTGGTCCTGGACATCGTGCACCGGCTGCAGGCGACCCAGGCGCCGGACCTGGCCGTGCGCTGGAACTGCAAGGCGGGCAAGTGCGGTTCGTGCTCGGCGGAGATCAACGGCCGCCCCCGGCTGATGTGCATGACCCGGATGTCGGTGTTCTCGCGCGAGGAGACCATCACGGTCACCCCGCTGCGCGCCTTCCCGGTGATCCGGGACCTGGTGACGGACGTCGGCTTCAACTACGACAAGGCCAGACAGGTGCCGGCGTTCGTCCCGCCCCCCGGTCTCGGGCCCGGCGAGTACCGCATGGCCCAGGAGGACGTGGACCGTTCACAGGAGTTCCGCAAGTGCATCGAGTGCTTCCTGTGCCAGAACACCTGCCATGTGGTGCGTGATCACGAGGAGAACAAGCCGGCGTTCGCGGGCCCGCGCTTCCTCATGAGGATCGCCGAACTCGACATGCATCCCCTGGACGCGGCCGCCGAGACCGGCCTGGACCGCAAGCGCACGGCCCAGGACGAGCACGGCCTCGGCTACTGCAACATCACCAAGTGCTGCACCGAGGTCTGCCCGGAGGGCATCAGGATCACGGACAACGCCCTGATCCCCCTGAAGGAACGGGCGGTCGACCGCAAGTACGACCCGCTCGTGTGGCTGGGCTCGAAGATCAGGAGGCGCTCTTCGTAGGGCCACGGCCCGGGCGCTGGGCGAGCACCTGACGGCCCAGCGCCCCCGTGAAGATGAACCAGCCGACGAGCGGGAGCGCGTCGAACCTGGCGGGGAACACCCCGAGGAACATCCAGAGGGCCGGCCCCACCGCCCCCGTCAGCCGGCCGTACCCCCACAGCTTCGGGCGCAGGATCCGGCGCCGGTTCAGCGGGATCACCCAGCCGGTCGTGATGCCCGCGACGCCGCGGCTCCGGCCATGAGGGTCACGACCAGCGCGCCCGCGACCACCAGGAACATGTGCATGGCGACGAGGGTCCCAGCGGGACCGGTCCGGTGCCAGGGTCAGGCGCACCAGTCCTTCCGGTACGCCCGCCAGTCCGCCTCCGTCGCCGCGAAGTCCACGTACAGGGCGACGCCGAAGCGGGCGCGTCCGGCGTCGGTGCGGGACAGGCCGAGGCGGGCGCCCCGCACCGCGGCCGGGACGGTCTCGGCGCTCCCCCGGTGGCCCAGCGTGTCGGTGTGGAAGAAGGGCAGCCCCATCAGCAGGTCCGTGGACCTCGGGGTGACCTCCAGGGCGAGGGACGTCTCCTCGGCCACATAGCCGCCGTACAGGCTGGGCAGCTGCTGCGCGGTGTCGTACGACATCACGGCGATCTGGTCGACCCGGCGCGCCACCTGCCCGAAGTAGGCCTGCGACCACCACTTGGGGTGCCCGGTGAGCGCCCCGGCGAGGGAGTGGAAGGCGGGCAGCGGGTCGATCTGGTGGGCGGCCACCGAGAGCAGCGCGTGCCGGGCCCGGGTGACGGCGCGCAGGTCGTCCAGCAGCGACAGGTAGTGCCGGTCGCCGGAGTGCAGGGGCTCCAGGTCGAAGTGGGTGCCGTCAAAGCCCGCGGCGAGGACGTGGCGGGTGGTGGCGACGATCGCCGCACGCGTGGCGGGCCGCTCCAGGCGCAGTCCGTCGGGGCTCTCGGTGGCCAGCTTGTCGCCGAGCCAGGCCTGGACGCGGACGCCGGGCAGTTCCCGGTGCACGGCCGCGATCAGCCAACGCGCCTTCGGGTACGCCGTCCCGGGCAGCGTGCCGTCGTGCTCCAGCGGCCCCGAGTGGACGTACAGGTCGCGCACTCCGGTGCCGCGCAGCCGGCGGGCCAGCGCCTCGACGTCCCGGTCCGTCTTGCGGCCGTCCACCCAGGCGTGCCCCAGCCAGAGGGCGTCGCGGCCCCGGGTGCGGGTGCCTGGGGCCGGATCGCCCGCGTAGTCGAGGCGGAGGGCGGACTCGGCGCCGAGGAACGCGAGCAGGAGCAGCACGAGGAGGAGGGCGAGCGCGGTGAGGGCGCGGCGCAGCGGACCGCGGCGGACGGCCGGTCCGCTGCGCCGGGGGACGAGGCGGCGCCATTCGCGCTCCCCCGGCGCCCGGACGGCGCCCTCCCCGGCACCGGGCCGGCCCGCCTCCTCATCCGTCCCGCCCTCCCCCGCACCGGCCCGTGCCCGCTCCCCGCCCGTCCCGCTCTCCCCCGCCCCAGGCAGTGCCGGCTCCCCGTCCGGCCCGCTCTCCCCCTCGACCGCCCGTGCCGCCGCCGCGTCTTCGCCCATTCCGTCCCCCTGTCCGCCTGGTCCCCCACCCGTATCCATCCCGCTCGCGAAGCCGCCTACCTGCCCATACGCTCCGAAATGTGACGTCCTCCCTGTTCCGGGGCCGGCCCCGGCGTGCCAAGGCACACATACGGGTGCGCGTGGCGCATGCCGTGCTGGGCGCCCTGGTAGGGGTGGGATGGCTGCTGCTGCCGGTGATGACGGTCGGCGCCGAAGATCCGGTTCCCGCCTCCCCCGCCACGACGGCGGCGGGCGCGCGGGCGGCGGGACAGGACGAGACGTCCACGGCCGACCTCGTGCTGCCCCTCGTCGCCGGGGTCGCGGCCCTGGTCCTGGCCGGGTACGGCTATCTGCGCCGCACCCGGCGCGCCCGGACCCGTACGACGCCGGGGACCCTCCCGGCCCGCCCGCCCGCTCCCTCCCTCGCCGACTCCGAACGCCAGGCCCGGGCCGCCCTGGTCCTCGCCGACGACTGCGTACGCACGAGCCGGGAGGAACTCTCCTTCGTGCGGGGCCGGTTCGAGCCGGCGGAGACCGACCCCTTCCGCCACGCCCTGCGGGCCGCCGAAACCGAGCTGGCGGCCGCGTTCGCGATGTGGCGGCGGTACGAGCAGGGGGTGCCCGAGGACCCAGCGGCGCGGCGGCAGGCGCTG
Source organism: Streptomyces sp. NPDC037126 (assembly GCF_055605965.1). Taxonomy (NCBI): domain Bacteria; kingdom Bacillati; phylum Actinomycetota; class Actinomycetes; order Kitasatosporales; family Streptomycetaceae; genus Streptomyces; species Streptomyces sp. NPDC037126. The sequence goes on along the minus strand of NZ_JBVJTD010000011.1, from coordinate 28,973 downwards.
GTGGGCGTGGTCGGCCGGTGCGCGGAGGCGGGCCGGCGGCTGGACGCCGAGGCCGCCGCCCTGGACCGGCTGCGCGGGCTGGAGGGACCATCCCTGTACACGGCGCTGGCGCCGGCCGAGGCGCGGTTCCGGGAGCTGGCGGCGCGCACGGTGACCGCGCAGGACACCCTGGCGGCCCTCCACGAGCGGTACGCGCCCTCCGCCGTGGATCCCGTCACCGGGTACGTCGAACAGGCCAAGGAACGGCTGCTGTTCGCGACCTCCCGCCTCAACGAGGCCCGCCAGGCGGCCGACGCGGGCGCCGGTGACCGGGCCGGGCGCCAACTGCGCGCCGGAGAGGGCGCCGTGGCCCAGGCGGCGGTCCTGGTGGGCGGGGTGGAACGGCTCGCGGCGCGGCTGCGGGAGGCCGCGGCGCTGGTCCCGGCCGCGCTCACCGGCGGGGAGGCGGAGATCGCGGTCGCCCGAAGCGGGGGTGCGCGCACGCGTCTGTCCGCGGGTGACCTGAACGCCCGGCTGGCCCACGCGGACGGCGTGCTGGCCGCGGTGCGCGAGGAGCTGACCAGGGGGCCGTACGACCCGCTGGACGCGCTGCGCCGGATCACCCTGGCCGTCGGCCGGCTGGACGTGGGCCGCACCGGCGTCCTGGACACCGCGGCCCTGCTCGTCGCGGGCTGCACGGTCCCGGCGACGGACGACTTCATCACCGCGCACCGGGGCGCGGTGGGCCCGGACGCCCGCGCCCTGCTGGCGGAGGCGGCGCGGACGCTGGGCGCGGAGACGGGCAAGGGGGTGGAGCCGGACGCGGCGTGGCGGGCGGACGCGGGGGCCCGCCGGGCGCGGGAGGCGGCCGAGCTGGACGTGCGGACGCACGGCACCCCCTACCCGGGCGCCGAGGACACGGCCGGGCTGGCCGGCGCGGTGCTCGGCGGCGTCCTGCTCGGCGAGGAGCCGGACGGCGGGCCGCCCGCGAGCTTCGGCGGCCCGGAGACCCGGGGCCGCCGCCGGCTCCCGGCGTCCTCGTGACGGCCGGGCCCCACGGGACGTCAGAAGAGGCTGAGCAGCGCCTCCGCCGGGTCGGTGAGCCCGGTCTCTCCCCCGGGCAGCGGCAGCTCGAACCACACCGTCTTGCCCCGGGGCGTCCGGCGCGACCCCCAGGCCGCGCTGAGCAACCCGACCAGCTGGAGCCCCCGGCCGCCCTCGTCGGTGTCCCGCGCCCGCCGGCGCCGGGGCTGCACCAGACCGGAGTCCCACACCTCGCACACCAGCGTGCGGTCGAGCAGCAGCCGTAGCCTGATCTCCCCCTCGCCGTACCGCAGGGCGTTGGTCACCAACTCGCTGACCAGCAACTCCGTGGTGTCGACGAGCGGCTCCAGATCCCAGCTGAGCAGTTGCCCCCGGGCGTACTCCCGGGCCCGCCCCACGCTGCGCGGCTCCCGCGGCAGCGTCCAGTCGCCGACGGAGTCGGCGGGCAGGCCCTGGACCCGGGCCATCAACAGGGCGATGTCGTCCTCGCCGTGGTGGGTGTCCAGGGTGCTGAGGACGTGGTCGCAGACGTCCTCGAGGTCCCGGTGGGTGTCGGCGCGCGGCGACGCCGTCTCCGGACGGGTGGGGTGGGTGAGCGCCCCGACGAAGGCCTGCAGCCCCTCGTCCAGCGGATGGTCGCGCGACTCGACCAGGCCGTCCGTGTAGAGCGCGAGCAGTGCGCCCTCGGGGAGTTCGACCTCCACCTCCTCGAAGGGCTCGCCGCCCACCCCGAGCGGCATGCCGGGTGGCACGTCCAGCATCAGGGCGGCCTCGCCGGGCTCGACCAGGACCGGTGGCAGATGGCCCGCGTTGGCGAACGTACAGCGTCTGGTCACCGAGTCGTACACCGCGTACACGCAGGTCGCGAGGTACACCTCGGACAGGTCGGCGTCGCGGGGCTGGCGGGCGGTACGGGTGGCCTGCTGGACGCCGCCCGGGGTGCCGAGCCCCCGCGCGATCTCGTCCAGCGCCGACAGCACCTCGGCCGGCTCCAGGTCGAGCAGCGCCAGCGTGCGCACCGCCGTGCGCAGCTCGCCCATCGCCACCGCGGCCCGCAGCCCCCGGCCCATCACGTCGCCGACGACCAGGGCCGTGCGGTGTCCGGGGAGTTCGATGACGTCGAACCAGTCGCCGCCGACCTCGGTCGCCGCGTTGCCGGGCAGATAGCGGCAGGCGATGTCCAGTCCGGACGCCTCGGGGTCGCCGGGCGGGAGCAGCGACCGCTGCAGTATCAGCGCCCGTTCGTGCTCCCGGCGGTACAGGCGCGCGTTGTCGATGCACACCGCGGCGCGCGCGGCCAGTTCCACCGCCAGCTCCCGGTCCCGCTGACCGAACGGCTCGCTGCCCTTGGTGCGCGCGAACCGGGCGAGGCCGACGACCGTGTCGTGGGCGACCATCGGCACCGCGAGCGTCGACTGCACGAGGCCGCCCTCCTCGGCGGGCACGTGCTGCGGGCGGGCGGTGCGCAGGGCGTCCGCGCAGGGCGAGTTGAAGGGGAAGTGGTGGACCGCGCCGACCGCGACCGGTTCGTCGGAGCCGCTGAGCGGGGCGTCGGAGACGGCGCTGGCGAAGGCGACGCGGCGCAGTTCGGCGCTGCCGTCGGCGCGGCCGGGCGGGGTCTCGTCACCGGCCAGCAGCCCCTGGTAGAGGTCGACGGTGGCGACGTCGCAGAAGCCCGGTACGACGACGTCGAGGAGTTCGCGGGCGGTGGTCTCCAGGTCCAGGGAGTTGCCGATCCGGGCACCCGCCTCGTTGAGCAGGGCCAGGTTGCGGCGGGCGGCCGCCGCCTCGCGGGCGGCGGCGCGGCGGGCGGTGATGTCGGTGCCCAGCCAGGCGATGCCGATGGGCCGGCCGCTGCCGCTGTGCACGCGGTAGAGGTTGACCGACCAGTGCCGGCGCTCCTCGGAGCCGGGGACGAAGCCCGTGACATGCATGTCGGTGATGGAATCGCCGCTCTCCAGCACCCGCCGCAGGGTGGCCGAAACCCGCTCGGCCTCGCCACGGAGCAGATAGTCGTGAACTCCCTTGCCCCGGTGGTCGTCCGGGGTTCCGCCGAAGATGGAGGCGAAGCGCTGGTTGGCCCGACGGACCTTCAGATCGGTGTCGATCAGCAGGAAGCCGAACGGAGACTGACCGAAAATCGCCTGCGAGGCGGCCAGGTCGGTCTCGATGCTGCGCAGCGTGCGGACGTCCACGACGATGCAGACGGCGGCCTTGTCGCCCTCGGCGGTGCGGGTGGGCATCACATAGACCTCGGCCAGGCCCTCCTCGCCGCGAGCGCCGTCCTCCGCGTCCGGCATCCGGAAGGGCACCACCCCGGTCCACTCCCGGCCGTCGAGAATCTCGGCCATCTTGCGCTGCCCGCGGTCGCGCTGGTCCGGGTCGATGAACGCCTCTATGGGGTCCACACCGACGGCGCGTGCGGCGGGGATGCCGAAGAGCTGCTCGGCGCGCAGGCTCCACTGGTCGACCAGACCGCCGGGGCCGATGGAGAAGGAAGCCACCTTGATGTAGTCGTACATCGAGCCGGGCGGGCTGCTCTGCCACATGGCGTCTCCGGGTGCCGCCGCCCCCTTGGCGGTCTGGCCCCCCGCGCCGTCCGACGGGTCCTCGGACTCCGTGGCCTTCGCTGGTATCTCGCTCACGCGAACCGTCCCCTCCAGCTCACCGCGTCCGGTACCGGTCACCGGAGGCGGCTGCCCGCAGTATCCAGCACTACGGCGCCGCACGACACGGTGTTCACGATCACAGCTCGGTCCAGCTCTTTTTCGGACCGGTCCGTGACAACACTTCCACTCTTCTAACCAGGGAACACGCCGTCGAACCCCGCACCGCGGACCCGTTCCCGGCGCGGCTCGCGCGTCCGACGGCGCACCGGCGGACGTACACCCCCCTCAGCGCCCGCGGACGCCCCCCGTGTCACCCCGGTACCGCGAGTTCGAACCAGACGGTCTTCCCGCTCGCGCCGGGCCGGGTGCCCCAGCGACGCGAGGAGCCGGCGACCAGTTGGAGGCCGCGTCCGCTCTCGTCCTCCGGCCTGGCGACACGCTCGCGCGGCGGGTCCGGGAGCGGGTCGGAGACCTCCACCAGCAGCGAACCGTCGAGGTCGCCGGGCCGGACCAGGCGTACGCCGATGGGGCCGGTGGCGTGCCGAAGGGAGTTGGTGACGAGTTCGCTGACGAGCAGCGCGGCGAGGTCGGCGACGCAGTCGAGGTCCCAGCCGTGCAACTGGCCGCGGACCGCGGCGCGGGCGGCGCGCACGGCGCCCGGTTCCGCGGGAAAGGTCCACTCGACGCAGTCGCCTTCGGTGTCGATCACGCCGATCACTTCCCAGGACAGCGAGCCCACCCATGTCCGGTTTCGTGGGGTTAATGGGCACATACCCGATATCCGGTGGGCAGTACCGTCCGGGAGGGCGCACTGTGGCGCGAACGGCGTACGGGAGAGGCGCCCCGAAGGGGAGGCGGGCTTCAGCGGGCGTCGGTGATGAGGTGTGCGGCGGCCTCGCGCACGGCGGCCACGTCCTGGTCCAGCCAGGGCACGTCCCAGAGCTCGTCCGCCGTCAGCCAGCGCAGTTCGTCGTGGTCCTCCAGGGGCCGCGGCGCCGGCGATCCGGGGCGCAGCCGGGCGGTCCACACCTGCAGGACGTACGGCTCCCTCAGCGGCCACTGACCGGGCACGCGCTCGACGGTCTCGGCGTCCACGCCCAGTTCCTCACGCAGTTCGCGCACCAGGGCGTCCTCGGGATGCTCGCCCGTCTCCACCTTGCCGCCGGGCAGCTCCCAGCGTCCGGCCAGTTCGGCGGGCGCGCTGCGACGCGCGGCGAGCAGGCGGCCGGCGTCGAGCAGGGCGGCTCCCACCACCACGGTCCGTTCGGTCATCGGCGTCATGGGGCGGAGCCTACGGGAGTGCGGGTGCGGTCAGTTGTGGGTGCCGTCCCCGTTCTGCCCGATGCGTTCGACCCAGTAGAGCTGCTTGTGGCCACGGTCGTCGAAGCTGTCGGCGATCTTCTGGGCCTCGGCCCGGGTCGCGTACCGGCCGACGCGGTAGCGATTGCCGTTGTCGTCCTGCCGTATCACGATCCAGGGCAGGGAGACAGTGCCCTCACTCATCGCCCCCACCGCCCCCGTCACCCGTTCCGGCATCGCCCCACCCCCACTGAGCCCAGCCTAAGGAAACCGCAATCCGCATATGCCCGAGCGTACGCCCAACCTTCACGGAGCGAATACGCCTTTTCACAAAGAGGTACGCAACCAGCCAGAACGCCGGGGGCGCACGAGACCGAATGCGCCGTCGGAAGCGCCCCGGCCTCGCGTCGGGGGCATACCGGGGGGAACCGGGGCCACCTGCGAAAACGGCCGGAATGCAACGGCCTCGCGGGACCCGGGCGAGGCCGGGGGCGGGGGCACACCATCGAGTGACGGCCCGGGGTGTGCGCTACCTCACCCGGAGGGCGCACACGAGACCGGCCCTCATCTCACGGGCAGGTGGTACGCCACCCGGTACCGGTCGGCGGGAATCACCACGTCGGCGGTCTCCACCGGGCGCCCGGAGGCGTAGTACGTGCGCTGGATGACCAGGACCACATGGCCGGGGACGCCGCCGAGCGCGGCCAGTTCCTCGGCGAGGCCCGGGCGGGCGCCGACCTCCTCGGTGACGTTGTCCACGATGACGTCGATGGCCCGCATGCGCTCGACCACGCCCATGCCGCCGAGCGGCCCCTCCTCGGGCAGCATCACCGGGGTGCGGCCGATGACCGCGAGGGGCTCCCAGGAGGTGGAGAGCATCATCGGCTCACCGGCCTCGCGGTACAGGTACTTGGTGCGCATGACCCGGTCACCGGCCTTGATGCCGAGCCGCTCGGCGATGACGGCCCCCGCCTCGGCCTGCTCGCTGCTGGACTCCCAGGTGCCGCGCACCGAGGCGTCGGCCTGCTCCTGCCGGAAGGGCGTGGCACCGCCCGACGGGCGGTAACCGGAGCGGGCGACCCGCCGGGGCACGGGCCGTTCGCGCACATAGGTCCCCGAGCCGGACCGGCCCTCGACCAGCCCCTCGGCCATCAGCACCTTGCGGGCCTCCAGGGCGACGGTGTCCGAGACGCCGTACTCCTGGCGGATGCGGGCCTGCGAGGGGAGCCGGGTGTGGGGGGGCAGCGAACCGTCGACGATCTTCTTGCGGAGATCACCCGCGACACGCAGATACGCCGGCTGCTCACCGAAAGTCACTGGCCGCTCCCATCAGGTTGTACAGACAGCAACAGCGTGGCAACCGTGGGTTGTGCCAGGCAAGTGAAGGCCAGAGAATCACTCGAAGTGATGACAAGTGGTGCCTGGGGGCTTTACCCAGGCACTTTCTGCCCCGTATGGGCGGCCCCTCACACCTCCGCGCTCGTGTCGCCTCCACCACCGCCCGAGTCCGTGCCCCCGCCGTCCGCCGAGGGCGGGGTGGTGGCCAGGCCCAGGGACTTCCGCAAGGTGACCGCCCGGCGCGGGTCGAGCAGGCCGTAACCCGCCTCGAAGTGCGTGGAGAAGGCGTCCGCGTCCCCGGCCCGCGCGGCCTTCGCCCACTCGGCGCGCGCCCGGTCCAGATCGGCGGCCAGGCCGGTGACCTGCCCCCGGACCGCGCCGGGCCACCGGTGCGCCCGCAGGGACCCGGCCTGCTCGGCCAGCGCGGCCGACATCCGGCCCGCCCACGCCCGGTACCCCGGCAGGTCGTCCGTCACGTACTGGGCGTCCGGGGCGCTGTCCAGCGCCGTGTTGAGGACATGAGCGGCCTTCAGATAGGCCAGCTGGTCGCCGTCGAGCACGGTCGCGTCGTTGCGCAGCGAGCCGGTCAGGTTCCCGCCCTCGGTGGTGCTGCCGAACACGCAGGTGACCTCGCGGTCCCCGGCCGCCCAGCTGTCCTCGGTCGGCGTCAGCGAGTACACGTCGACGTCGTGCGGGACCGCCCAGGCGTCCATCGCGTAGCTGTCGCGCAGGCCGTAGCAGCGCTCGTCGGCGGTGTCCGCGACCGTGCCGCCCCCGGGGTAGCCGCCGCCGCTCAGCCGAAAGGAGGCGAACACCTCGCCGTCGTGCTCGCCGGAGCAGGGCACCCTGTGGACGCCGGAGGTCTCACCGGTCAGCGCACCACCCGGCGCATCGAAGCACTCGCCCTTGGACAGCGAGATGCTCGCGCCGTCGCGTGCGCCGTCCCTGACCCCGTGCCAGAAGCCGGCCGCACCGCCCGTGGCGAGCAGCAGCGCCCACAGCGCGAGCCCGATCCCGGACAGCACGGCGCCACCCACGGCCAGCCCCGTGCCCCGCTCGCCGCGCCTGCGGATCTGCCGCACCGCGACCAGCCCGAACACCAGGCCCGCGCCGGGCAGACAGCACAGCACGCCGAGCACGAGGGAGGCGACGGCGAGGCCGTTGACGGGGGCGGGGCGGTTGTACGGACGGTACCCCTGGGCCCACGGCCGGTAGGGCGGCAACCCGCCCGGGACACCCGCCTGTTGGGGGAACGGCGACGGCGCGTACGGCCCCTGCGGGCTCGCCGACGGTGGCTGATACGGCCCTTGTGGCTGATGGGGGCCGGAGGGCGGGGGTATGGACACCGGTACCGTGCTCCTGGGGGCGGACAGCGGCAGCCCGGACCGGCGGCCTCGGCCGGCGGCTGGACTGACGTACGACTGCGCATGGTAAGCGGGGCACGAACCGGGGGCGGAACGAGGATGGCGAGCAGAGTGGGCGGCACGGCCGCCCGGGCGGGGAACGCGCTGACCGCCCACTGGGCGGCCGGCACGGTCCTCTCGGCGACCGCTCACTGGGCGGCCGGCACACGCGACGGCTCGGTCCTCTCGACGGCCGGTGTCCGGGCGGCCGGCACGCGGGACGGCACGGCCCCCTCGGCGGCCGGCGTCCGGCCCCTGCCGACGTCGCCGGCCGACGGCTCGGCGGGCCCGTCCCGGGACGAACTGTCCGAGGCCCTCGGTCTGCCCGCCGCGGAGGCGTCCGCCGGGGCACGTGACCACCTCACCACACCGACGACCCTCCCCGGCACGGCGCCCGCCGTGGGCCTGTGGACCGAGCGGGCCCTGGAACTCGGGCCGGCTGTCGCCGTGGGACGGGGGACGGATCCGGTGCCGTATCCGGAGTACGACGAGGACGCGTACGGGCTCATGACCGAGCCGGAAGCGATCGAGGCCTGATGGCGCCGGCGGAAGCGGGCGGGGCCTCTTGGAAGGACGACGAGTTGAGCAAGGTGACCGCGGAGACGGTCCGTCGTGTGAACGGTCTGACGGCCCGCTGGGCGCAGGCCCTGCCCGAGGGCACGGTCTTCTCGGGGCCGGGTGTCTGGCCGCTGCTGGCCTTCCTGGCCGACGGCGCGGCGGGGCCGGCGCGGGCGGAGCTGGCCGGGGCGCTGGGCGTGCCCGCCGAGCAGGCGGCCGGGGCCGCGCGGGAGTTGCTGGCGGCGCTGGGGGCGGTGTCCGGGCTGGACGCCGCGCTCGGCCTGTGGACGCACCACGGTCTCCCTCTGCGGGAGGAGTGGCGGGCCGGGCTGCCGGCCGGCACCCACGGGGTGTTCGGGGACGACCTCGTCACCGCGCAGGAGCGGCTGGACGCCTGGGCGGCGGAGCGGACCGGCGGGCTGGTCGAGCGCATGCCGGTGACGCTGACCCGGGAGTCGCGGATGGTGCTGGCCGGCGCGCTCGCGCTGCGCACCACCTGGCGGCAGCCCTTCACGGAGCTGCCGCTCAGGCCGGAGACCGGTCCCTGGCAGGGCCGTACCCTGCGCGGGCTGCACCGGCGCAGCGTGCGGCCGGACCGGGTCGGCGTGACGGGCACCCCGCACGGCTTCCTCACCGCGCTGACGGTGCCCGGCGACAACGGGATCGACGTCCATCTGCTGCTCGGCGAGGAGCACATGACGCCGGGCCAGGTGCTGGCCGCCGGGGTGGACGTCGTCCAGCGCACGCTCCCGCTCACGCCGGGCGGCGCCCTGCCGCACGGGCACGTCGGCCCCGGCCTGCACGTCGAGCAGCAGCCGGCCGTCGCCCCGGAGCCGACGGCGCTGGACGTGCGCACCGTGGCGTACGAGGTGCGCGCCGACCACGACCTGCTCGCGTCGGCCGACCTGTTCGGCCTCTCGGCCGCCATGGACGACCGGTTCGGTCACTTCCCCGGTCTGAGCGACTACCCGCTGACCGTCGGGGAGGCCCGGCAGTCGGCCGTGGCCCAGTTCGGCGCGCTCGGCTTCCGAGCGGCGGCGGTGACGGCCGTCATGGCGGCCCCGGGCAGCGGGCCGCCCCAGTACCGCTACGAGACCAGGGTCGTCCGGGTCGCCTTCGACCGCCCCTTCGGCTTCCTCGCCGTCGACCGCGAGTCCCGCCTGGCGCTGACGGCGGGCTGGGTGACGGAACCGGCACCCTCCCCGATGCGGGGCTTCGCCGGAACGGCCCCGCCGCCCCCGACGGTCTGACGCACGCGGGACAGTGGCCGGGAGAGGGGCGGGCGCGGTACGCCGAGGCGGAGGAATCCATGGCACACCGGCGGGACCTGCGACGAGACCAAACGAGTAGGAAAAGCGCCACGCCTGGATCTGCGCGGCGCCCCGGAGTCGCGAAGAAGGCGTAAACCCAGCACGGGACATCACAAAGGGCCCGACCCCGAAGAGTCGGACCCTTTCTGACCTGCATGTTCAGATCAGCGACGTGGTGGTATGTCACCCGCTACACGTTGAACCGGAACTCCACCACATCCCCGTCCTGCATCACGTAGTCCTTGCCCTCCATGCGGGCCTTGCCCTTGGCTCGGGCCTCGGTGACGGAGCCGGTTTCGACGAGGTCGCCGAAGGAGATGACCTCGGCCTTGATGAAGCCCTTCTGGAAGTCGGTGTGGATGACACCGGCCGCCTCGGGGGCCGTGGCGCCCTTCTTGATGGTCCAGGCGCGGGACTCCTTGGGGCCGGCCGTCAGGTAGGTCTGCAGACCGAGGGTGTCGAAGCCGACGCGGGCGAGGGTGGCGAGGCCCGGCTCGTCCTGGCCGACCGACTGGAGCAGCTCCAGGGCCTCCTCCTCGTCCAGCTCGGCAAGGTCCGCCTCCAGCTTGGCGTTCAGGAAGATCGCCTCGGCCGGGGCGACCAGGGCGCGCTGCTCGTTCTTGAACTCCTCGTCGACCAGCTCGTCCTCGTCGACGTTGAAGACGTAGAGGAACGGCTTGGTGGTGAGCAGGTGGAGGTCGTGCAGGAGCTCGTTGCGCTCGGTGCCCTGGACGATGCCGTGCGCGAAGAGCGTGTCGCCCTTCTCCAGGATCTCCTTGGCCTCCTCGACCGCCTTGACCTTGGGCGCGATGTCCTTCTTGATCCGGGACTCCTTCTGGAGCCGGGGCAGGACCTTCTCGATCGTCTGCAGGTCGGCGAGGATCAGCTCGGTGTTGATCGTCTCGATGTCGTCCTTCGGCGAGACCTTGCCGTCGACGTGGACGACGTTCTCGTCCTTGAAGGCGCGGATGACCTGGCAGATCGCGTCGGACTCCCGGATGTTCGCGAGGAACTTGTTGCCCAGGCCCTCACCCTCGGAGGCACCGCGCACGATGCCGGCGATGTCCACGAAGTCGACGGTGGCCGGAAGGATGCGCTCCGACTTGAAGATCGACGCCAGCTGGGCGAGACGGCCGTCGGGGACGCCGACCACGCCGACGTTCGGCTCGATCGTGGCGAACGGGTAGTTGGCCGCCAGCACGTCGTTCTTGGTCAGGGCGTTGAACAGGGTCGACTTGCCGACATTGGGCAGGCCGACGATTCCGATCGTGAGCGACACGTTGCGACTTCCCGTGGATGAGAGGGCCAGGAGCTAGGGGCTGCGGGGCCAGGGAGACACTGGCCGATCCACCAGTCTACGGCGTTCCGGCCGGCGTCCTCCCGGGAGCGTGGGGCGTCCGGCCAAGCTCCGCGCATCGGCGTGTCTGGGTGGTGATTCGGCACATAAGCAGACCTAAGTTGGTCCAATGGAGCAACACAGCGCGCGACCCCCGTACGACGGACGGCGACGTGGCACACCGCCCGCCCACCTGCCGCCGCAGGCCCGGCGCGGGCCGGAGGGGCCCCGGGCGGGACGCTCCGTACGGCGGGTGCGGGCCGCACGTCCGGCGTCGCCGGGCCGGGGTCCGGCGAACCCCAGGCTGACGGGGCTCGGCAGCGGGCTCTTCTGCGTGGCGGCCATGTTCCTGCTCGGCTGCCTGGACCGGTTACTCCTCGGCGGGTCGCTTCCGGTGTACGGCGTGCTGTTCCTGCCGGTGTGCGGGGTCACCGCCCTGTGGGTGCGTGTCGGGGACGCGCTGACCGCCCCCGTGGTCGTGCCGATCGCGTTCGCCGTCGGGCTGCTCACCGTCGCGGGCGGCGGCGGGCTGCTCGGCAGTCTGATGGGGCTGGTCACCGGGCTCGCCACGCAGGCCGGCTGGCTGTACGGGGGGACGCTCGCCGCCGGCCTGATCGTGCTCGTACGCCGGGTGCTGTGGGCGCGGCGGCGCCGGGGGCGGACCTGAGCGGCGGCCGGGACCGCCCTAGGCCTGCTGCGCCGCTCTCATCGCCGCTCCCACGATCCCCGCGTTGTTCTGCAGCTGCGCGGGCACGATCCCGGCCTTGACGCCCTGGATGTGGTGCAGGAACTTGTCGGCCTTGCGGCTCACCCCGCCGCCGATGATGAACAGCTCCGGGGAGAACAGCATCTCCACGTGGGCCAGGTACTTCTGGACGCGGTGCGCCCACTGCTCCCAGCTCAGCCCGTGGTCCTCCTTGGCCTTGCTGGAGGCCCGCTTCTCGGCGTCGTGGCCGCCCAGTTCCAGGTGGCCCAGCTCGGTGTTGGGGACCAGGACGCCGTCCACGAAGACGGCGCTGCCGATGCCGGTGCCGAAGGTGAGCAGGATGACCGTGCCCCTGCGGTCCCGGCCGGCGCCGAACTGCATCTCGGCGACACCCGCCGCGTCCGCGTCGTTGACGACGGTCACCGGCAGGCCGCCCAGCCTGCCGCCGAACAACGCGCGCGCGTCGGTGTCGATCCAGCTCCTGTCGACGTTCGCCGCCGTGCGGATCATGGCGCCGCCGGTGACCACTCCGGGAAAGGTCAGGCCCACCGGACCCGTCCAGCCGAAGTGGTCGATCACCTGCTTGACCCCGTCGGCCACGCCGTCGGGCGTCGCCGGGTGCGGGGTGAGCACCTTGCACCGCTCCTGGGCCAGATCGCCCTTGTCCAGGTCCACAGGGGCACCCTTGATCCCGGATCCGCCGATGTCCACGCCGAAGATCTGCATGGCTCCACGTTACGACGGGCGACTGACGGTCACGCCTCGGAACTGCCGGTTCCGCCGCGCTCGGCCGCCAGGGCCGCCGCTTCCTCGCGCAGGTCGCGGCGCAGCTCCTTGGGCAGCGAGAAGGTGATCGACTCCTCGGCGGCCTTGACGATCTCCACGTCCCCGTAGCCGCGCTCGCCGAGCCACTCCAGGACCTGCTCGACCAGCACCTCGGGTACGGAGGCGCCGGAAGTGACACCGACGGTCGTCACGCCCTGGAGCCACGCCTCGTCGATCTCGGCGGCGAAGTCCACCAGGTAGGCCTCGCGGGCGCCGGCGAGCTTGGCGACCTCGACCAGCCGCTTGGAGTTGGAGGAGTTGCGCGAGCCGACGACGATGACCAGCTCGGCCTCGGCGCCCATCTGCTTCACCGCGAGCTGACGGTTCTGCGTGGCGTAGCAGATGTCGTCGCTGGGCGGGGAGACGAGCCCCGGGAACTTCGTCTTCAGGGCGTCGACGGTCTCCATGGTCTCGTCGACGGAGAGGGTGGTCTGGGAGAGCCAGACGACCTTCGACGGGTCGCGGACCTCGACCTTGGCGACGTCCTCGGGGCCGTCGACCAGCTGGATGTGGTCGGGGGCCTCGCCGGAGGTGCCGATGACCTCCTCGTGGCCCTCGTGCCCGATCAGGAGGATGTCGTAGTCCTCGTTGGCGTACCGGACGGCCTCCTTGTGGACCTTGGTGACCAGGGGGCAGGTGGCGTCGATGGTGGCGAGACGGCCCTGTGCGGCCTCGTCGTGCACGACCGGGGCGACGCCGTGCGCCGAGAACATGACGATGTTGCCGGGCGGCACCTCCTCCGTCCGCTCGACGAAGACGGCGCCCTTCTTCTCCAGGGTCTGCACGACGTACTTGTTGTGGACGATCTCGTGCCGGACGTAGATCGGGGCACCGTACTGTTCCAGGGCCTTCTCGACGGCGATCACGGCGCGGTCCACGCCGGCGCAGTAGCCACGGGGGGCGGCGAGCAGGACACGGCGGCCAGGCGAAGCGGTCATGCGTCCCATCGTAAGGCCGCGTTCGGCGGCGCCGGGATCGCGTGCCCAGACCCCCGCGGGGAAAACTGGGACTTATGTCCGACACCGGAACGGCCGCCTCCGCGACCGGGGCGCACGACGGGCTGCGGCGCGGTCTGGGTGTCCGGGATCTCGTGGTCTACGGGCTGCTGTTCATCGCGCCGATGGCGCCCGTCGGGGTGTTCGGCACGCTGGACGCCAGGTCGCACGGCGCGGTGGCGCTGGTGTACGTGGTGGCGACGGTCGCCATGGGGTTCACCGCGTTCAGCTACGCGCAGATGGTGCGGGTCGTCCCCCGGGCGGGTTCGGTGTTCGCCTACGCGCGCGCGGGGCTCGGGAAAGGGGCCGGGTTCGTCGCGGGCTGGATGGTGATGCTGGACTACGTGCTCATCCCGGCGGTGGCCTACCTCTTCTCCGGGATCGCGATGAACGCGCTGGTCCCGGGGGTGTCCCGGTGGGTGTGGACCGCGCTGGCCGTCGTCGTCACCACCCTGCTGAACCTCTGGGGCGTACGGGCCGCCGCGCGCGCGGGTCTCCTCGTGCTGGCGCTGGAGATCGCCGTCCTGCTGGTGTTCGTGGTGTCCGCGGTCGTGGTGCTGGCGCGGGACGGGGCGGCGCGCGGTGTGCTCACGCCGCTGTCGGGCGACGGCACGCAGGGCGCGTTCGCGCCGTCCGCGGTGATCGGCGCGGTGTCGGTCGCGGTGCTGTCGTACCTGGGGTTCGACGCGATCGCCACGTTCGCGGAGGAGGTCACCGGGGGCTCGGAAAGGGTGGCCCGGGCGCTGCTGTTCTGCCTGGCGCTGGCCGGGGTGCTGTTCGTGGCGCAGACGTACCTGGTCGCGCTGCTGGAGCCGGTCACGTCCGCGGGGCTGGCGCACGATCCCGCCCGGCAGGGCCCGGCCTTCTACGACGCCGTGGACGCCTCGGTCGGCGCGTGGCTGCACGACCTGGTGGCGGTGAGCAAGGCCGTCGGGGCCGCGTTCGCCGCACTGGCGGGGCAGGCGGCGGCCGGGAGGCTGCTGTTCGCGATGGGACGGGACCGGCGGCTGCCGCGTGCGCTGGCGCGGACGGACGGCGGCGTGCCGAGGGTCGCGCTGCTGGTCTCGGCGGTGGTCACGCTGGTCGCGGCGGGGTGGGCCGCCCGGCGGGGCGACGGGCTGGACAGGCTGGTGTCGGTCGTCGACATCGGCGCGCTCACGGCGTTCACGCTGCTGCACGCGAGCGTGGTGGGGTACTTCGCGGTGCGCCGCGGCGCCGGGCCGGTCAGCTGGTGGCGGCATGTGCTGGTGCCGGTGCTGGGGGCGGCGATCACGGTGGCGGTGATCGTGGCGGCGTCCGGGGCGGCGCAGCTGGTGGGCGCGGGCTGGCTGGTGGTGGGGCTGCTGGTGCTGGCGGCGCAGCGCGGGCGTCCCGTCTCGTAGGAGGTGTGCGCGCGGCCGGCGCCTCCCGCCGCGGTCCCGGGCCCGGTGGCGTGCTGCCGCGCTGTCGGTGCCCGCCGCTAGGCTCGCCGCATGGCAGCGAACACCTCCCCCGAAGCCCCGCTCCCCGTCGGCGAGGTCTCCCGGCTGATCGGTGGCTGGATCGACCGGCTCGGGGCGGTGTGGGTCGAGGGGCAGATCACGCAGTTGTCGCGGCGGCCCGGCGCGGGTGTCGTGTTCCTGACGCTGCGCGATCCGTCGCACGACATCTCCGTCAGCGTGACCTGCTACCGGCAGGTGTTCGACGCCGTCGCGGACGTCGTCGGCGAGGGCGCCCGGGTCGTCGTGCTGGCCAAGCCCGAGTGGTACGCGCCCCGGGGGCAGCTGTCCCTGCGGGCCGCCGAGATAAGGCCGGTCGGCGTCGGTGAGCTGCTGGCGCGGCTGGAGCAGCTGAAGAAGGCGCTGCGGGCGGAGGGGCTCTTCGCGCCGGAGCGCAAGAAGCCGCTGCCGTTCCTGCCGCAGCTGATCGGGCTGGTCTGCGGGCGGGCCTCGGCCGCGGAGCGGGACGTGCTGGAGAACGCCCGGCACCGCTGGCCCGCCGTCCGCTTCGAGGTGCGCAACGTCGCCGTGCAGGGTGTGCACGCCGTCCCGCAGGTCGTGCAGGCGGTGAAGGAACTGGACGAGATCGAGGACGTGGACGTCATCATCGTCGCGCGCGGCGGCGGCAGCGTGGAGGACCTGCTGCCGTTCTCCGACGAGCAGCTGGTGCGGGCGGTGGCGCAGTGCCGTACGCCCGTCGTGTCCGCGATCGGGCACGAGCCGGACAACCCGCTGCTGGACCATGTCGCCGACCTGCGGGCCTCGACCCCGACCGACGCGGCGAAGAAGGTCGTGCCGGACGTGGGCGAGGAGTCCGAGCGGGTGCGGATGCTCCGGGACCGCGCCCGGCGCTGTGCGAACGCGTTCGTGGAGCGCGAGGAGCGGGGCCTGGCGCACGCGCTGGCCCGGCCCTCGATGGAGGATCCGCACCGGATGCTCGACGAGCGCGCCGACCACGTGGCCTCCCTGGCCGAGCGGGGCCGGCGCACCCTCGGGCATCTGCTGGACCGCGCGGACTCCGAGCTGACGCACACGCACGCGCGCGTGGTGGCCCTCTCCCCCGCGGCGACGCTGAAGCGCGGCTACGCGGTGCTGCAGCACTCCGACGGCCATGTGGTGCGCGGTGCGGACGAGGTGACTCAGGGCGAGGCGCTGCGGGCGCGCGTCGCCGACGGTGAATTCACGGTGAAGGTGGGCGAATGACCGGCAAGGTGGAAGAGGCGCTGTCGTACGAGCAGGCGCGCGACGAGCTGATCGAGGTCGTACGGCGGCTGGAGGCGGGCGGTACGACGCTGGAGGAGTCCCTGGCCCTGTGGGAGCGCGGCGAGGAGCTGGCCAAGGTGTGCCGGCGCTGGCTGGAGGGGGCACGGGCCCGCCTCGACGCGGCCCTCGCCGAGGAGGATTCCGAGGAGGACGGCGAGTAGGCGGGGCGGATTCGAGGGGGACGGCCGGACGCGCGCGGGCTGTGAAGAGGATCACCACACCCCGCTTTTTGTTGAATGTTAAACCTCGCCTCGCGTAGGGTCGGTCGCGTAAGCCGGTCCGCGAGGACCGGACGCGCGTCCGAGGAAGTCACGCATGTCTCTCGTTCTTGACCCCGCCGCCCAGGACCTGCTGTTCCGCGAGGCCCGTACCGCGAACACCTTCACCGACGAGCCGGTGACCGAGGAGCAGGTCCGGGCCATCTACGACCTGGTCAAGTACGGCCCCACCGCCTTCAACCAGACCCCGCTGCGCATCACCCTGGTCCGCTCCCCGGAGGCCCGCGAGCGCCTGGTGCAGCACATGGGCGAGGGCAACCGGCCCAAGACCGCCACCGCCCCGCTGGTCGCGATCCTCTCCGCGGACAACGAGTTCCACGAGGAGCTGCCGGCCCTGTTCCCGCACTTCCCGCAGGCCAAGGACATGTTCTTCGGCGAGCGTCCGGTCCGTGAGGCCTCCGCCACCCTGAACGACGCCCTCCAGGCCGCGTACTTCATCATCGGCGTCCGCGCCGCGGGCCTGGCGGCCGGCCCGATGACCGGCCTCGACTTCGAGGGCGTCCGCAAGGAGTTCCTGGACGACGACCACACCCCGCTGATGGTCGTGAACATCGGCAACCCGGGCCCGGACGCCTGGTTCCCGCGCTCCCCGCGGCTGGCGTACGAGGACGTCGTCACCACCGTCTGAGCGGCACGCGTCCGAGCAGCACGGAAAGAGGCCCCCGGCAGCGCCGGGGGCCTCTTCGCGTACGCGCGGGAGCGGCTAGCGCGTCTTCAGCGCCGCCGCCATCCTGGTCAGCTCGTCGAAGGACGCCGTGCCGGCCACCACCGTGGTGGAGCCGGGCGTGCCCTCCAGTACGAGGGCGTCGTAACGGCCGCCGGTGTAGCGGGTCCAGGTGCGGTCACCGATCCGCTCGGTCCGCTTCGTCGCCGACCCGCCCTGGCTGGCCTGGTCGATGAACTCGGAGCGCTTCTGCGCGGACTGCTCGACCTGCACGTACTGGGCGTCCGGCGTCTGGAAGCCCAGGTGCCAGCGGTCGCCGCTGTCGCCCTGGAAGCGTACGGAGGTCGCTTTCCAGGTACTCGGCAGGCCCTCGGGCGCCGCCACCGGATAGCTCGCCGCCCGGCGGGCCGTGAGCAGCTCGACCCGGTAGTCGACCCGCTGGAGGTCGGGAGCGTGATCGTCGTGCGGGATGGTGAGGAAGTAGACGACCGCCGCCGCGATGCCGATCAGGGCCAGGGAGAGGATCATGTCCCTGGCCGTCTTCTGCTTGCCGTTCGAACCTGCCACGCTCCCTATCGTCGCAGGTGCCCCGAGCGCTCATCCGTGGGGTCCCCTGCTCATTTTGTCGGCTCAACGATAGAGTCAGGGGCAATACCCTCATCCGGCCGTCGTCGTATCAGAAAGGTGCGCTCCGATGACCGAAAATCATCACCTTCCGTCCGAGCTCGATGTTCCCGCCGAGGCTCCCGACCGCAACCTCGCCCTGGAACTCGTCCGGGTGACCGAAGCCGCGGCGATGGCCGCGGGGCGCTGGGTGGGGCGCGGCGACAAGAACGGCGCCGACGGCGCCGCGGTGCGCGCCATGCGGACCCTCGTCTCCACCGTCTCGATGAACGGCGTCGTCGTCATCGGTGAGGGCGAGAAGGACGAGGCCCCGATGCTCTTCAACGGGGAGCACGTGGGCGACGGGACCGGCCCCGAGGTCGACATCGCCGTCGACCCGATCGACGGCACCACGCTCACGGCCAAGGGCATGCCGAACGCGATCGCCGTCCTGGCCGCCGCGGAGCGCGGCGCCATGTTCGACCCGTCCGCCGTGTTCTACATGGACAAGCTGGTCACCGGCCCCGAGGCCGCGGACTTCGTCGACATCGACGCGCCCGTGGCCGTCAACATCAAGCGCATCGCCAAGGCCAAGAAGTCCAAGCCCGAGGACGTCACCGTCGTCATCCTCGACCGGCCCCGGCACGAGCGTCTGATCAGGGAGGTCCGGGAGGCCGGCGCGCGCATCAAGCTCATCTCCGACGGCGATGTCGCCGGCTCCGTCTACGCGCTGCGCGAGGGCACGGGCGTCGACCTGCTGCTCGGCATCGGCGGTACGCCGGAGGGCATCATCTCGGCCTGCGCCGTGAAGTGCCTGGGCGGCACCATCCAGGGCAAGCTGTGGCCCAAGGACGACGAGGAGCGGCAGCGCGCCATCGACGCCGGGCACGACCTGGACCGCGTGCTCACGACCGACGACCTGGTGTCCGGCGAGAACGTCTTCTTCGTGGCCACCGGCATCACCGACGGCGAGCTGCTGCGAGGCGTGCGGTACCGGTCGGAGACCGCGCTGACCGAGTCGATCGTGATGCGGTCGAAGTCCGGCACGGTGCGCCGGATCGACTCCGAGCACCGGCTGCGCAAGCTGCGGGCCTACAGCGCGGTCGACTTCGACCGGGCCAAGTAGCGCAGGCCGCGAAGAGGGCGTCCCCGGTGCGGAGGGGGCGCCCTCTTCGCGCTTCGCTAGCCCGCTATGCGGTCGGCCGTCGTCGCCTGGGCCGTCTTCTTCAGCTCCATCTCCCGGCGGCGGCGCCTGGCCAGGACCACACGGCGCTCCGCCGCGGTGAGGCCGCCCCAGACGCCGTACGGCTCGGGCTGGAGAAGCGCGTGCTCGCGGCACTCGACCATGACCGGACAGCGGGCGCACACGCGCTTGGCCGCCTCCTCTCGGGACAGCCGCGCGGCGGTGGGCTCCTTGGACGGGGCGAAGAACAGACCCGCCTCGTCGCGCCGGCACACCGCCTCGGTGTGCCAGGGCGCGTCCTGATCCCTGTCCCGTGCCGGCCCCCGCTGGGCCGGAACGGCGGCTACCTGCAGGGACGAATGCAGCGGTTGCAGCACGGTCTACTCCTGACGACGGCTTCGCGAGCGAGAGACGATGCAGCAAGCCCTACCCGCTGTACGCGCGCCTATGCACAGCGTTCCCAAAGGCAGGCGCGCGGAGGCTCGTTCGCGCCCCCGGACCGGCGCAGGGGCAGGACCCGGCCGCTCCGTTTACCGGCGGATTCGCGACCGTCAACGGTCCAGGTGTTTGCGCAGCTTCCTGTCGACCTTGTCCTGTACACGTTCGAGCTTCCGGTCGACCCTGCTCTGCACCCGCTCCAGGATGTCGGACACCCGCTTGCCGCGCTTGGGCCGCGCCTCCACGTTGCCGAGCACGGCCCAGCCGTCGACGTAGACGACCGGGGCGTCGGACTCGACCGAGTCCAGGGTGTCCACCTCGAAGTTGCCGAGGACGCCGCCGCCGGTGCCGCGCAGCGACACGTTCTCCGGGACACGGATCTGGATGTCGCCGAAGACCGAGACGGCCTTGATCACGACCTGCTGGTACTCGAAGATCGCCTCGCTGAGGTCGATCTCCACGCTGCCGAAGACCGAGTACGCGTGCAGCCTGCGCCCCGCGCGCCAGCGGCCCCTGCGCACCGCGCTGCTGAAGACGGCGACGACGTTGGCGTCGGCCTCGTCCGGGATCGCGCCGGCCGCCGGGCGGGGCGGCACGGCGGTGTAGGCGGGGGCGGCCCGGCGCTGGTGGGCGGCCGGCAGGTCCTGGATGAAGACCTCCAGCTCGCCCACCGTCTTGGCGCTCAGCACGCCGTCCACGCGCTCGGCGTGCTCGTCGGCGGTCAGCCGGCCCTCGGCGAGGGCCTCGCGGAGGATGTCGGCGACCCGGTCGCGGTCGGCGTCCGAGGCGCGCAGTTCGGAGACGCTCGGTGCGGCGTCCTGGGTTCGGGCGGGCTTCTGAAGGTCCACGACAGCAGCGTACCGAAACGCGATAGATCGCGACTAGGGGTCGGGGCGGTCCCGGGCGTGTCGACGCGCCGCCCCACCCCCTCACCGGCCTGGCGTCACCTCCGATCCACCGGTTCCCGCACCCACTGAGCCCCACCTCACACGCACTGAGCCTCACCTCACAGGATCCGTGCCCGCGGCAGGTTCTAGGCTGGTGAGGCCCGCCAGCGTCGGCGGGCGCCGTCCGTCAGAGTGAGGAATGGGCTGCGATGCCTGAGTTCGCGTACACCGATCTGCTCCCCCAGGGAGAGGACACCACCCCCTACCGCCTGGTGACGTCCGAGGGCGTCTCCACGGTCGAGGGTCCCGACGGGCGGACGTTCCTCAAGGTGGAGCCGGAGGCGCTGCGCAAGCTCGCCGAGGAGGCGGTCCACGACATCCAGCACTACCTGCGCCCGGCCCACCTCGCCCAGCTGCGCCGCATCATCGACGACCCCGAGGCGTCGGGCAACGACAAGTTCGTCGCGCTCGACCTGCTGAAGAACGCGAACATCGCGGCCGCCGGCGTGCTCCCGATGTGCCAGGACACCGGCACGGCGATCGTCATGGGCAAGCGCGGCCAGAACGTCCTCACCGAGGGCGCGGACGAGAAGCACCTGTCGCACGGCATCTTCGACGCCTACACGAAGCTGAACCTGCGCTACTCGCAGATGGCTCCGCTCACCATGTGGGAGGAGAAGAACACCGGCTCCAACCTCCCCGCCCAGATCGAGCTGTACGCGACCGACGGCGGCGCCTACAAGTTCCTGTTCATGGCGAAGGGCGGCGGCTCCGCCAACAAGTCCTTCCTGTACCAGGAGACGAAGGCCGTCCTGAACGAGGCCTCCATGATGAAGTTCCTGGAGGAGAAGATCCGTTCGCTCGGTACGGCCGCCTGCCCGCCGTACCACCTCGCGATCGTGGTCGGCGGCACGAGCGCCGAGTTCGCGCTGAAGACCGCGAAGTACGCCTCCGCGCACTACCTGGACGAGATCCCCGCCGAGGGCTCGCCGCTCGGCCACGGCTTCCGGGACAAGGAGCTGGAGGAGAAGGTCTTCGAGCTGACCCAGAAGATCGGCATCGGCGCCCAGTTCGGCGGCAAGTACTTCTGCCACGACGTCCGCGTGGTCCGCCTCCCCCGGCACGGCGCGTCCTGCCCGGTCGCCATCGCCGTGTCCTGCTCGGCCGACCGTCAGGCCGTCGCGAAGATCACGGCCGAGGGCGTCTTCCTGGAGCAGCTGGAGACCGACCCCGCGCGCTTCCTGCCGGAGACCACCGACGAGCACCTCGACGAGTCCTCCGACGTGGTGCGGATCGACCTCAACCAGCCGATGGACACGATCCTCGCCGAGCTGACCAAGTACCCGGTGAAGACCAGGCTGTCCCTCACCGGCCCGCTGGTCGTGGCCCGCGACATCGCGCACGCCAAGATCAAGGAGCGGCTCGACGCGGGCGAGGAGATGCCGCAGTACCTGAAGGACCACCCGGTGTACTACGCGGGCCCGGCGAAGACCCCCGAGGGCTACGCCTCCGGTTCCTTCGGCCCGACCACGGCCGGCCGGATGGACTCCTACGTGGAGCAGTTCCAGGCCGCGGGCGGCTCCAAGGTGATGCTCGCCAAGGGCAACCGCAGCAAGCAGGTCACCGACGCGTGCGACGCGCACGGCGGCTTCTACCTCGGTTCCATCGGCGGCCCCGCCGCCCGTCTCGCCCAGGACTGCATCAAGAAGGTCGAGGTCCTCGAGTACGAGGAGCTGGGCATGGAGGCCGTCTGGAAGATCGAGGTCGAGGACTTCCCGGCCTTCGTCGTCGTCGACGACAAGGGCAATGACTTCTTCACTTCGCGGGAACCTGAGCAGCCGACGTTCACCAGCATCCCGGTGCGGGGTCCTGGCCTGGCCTGACTCCCCTAAGAGCCTCACAGACCCCTCGGCGTCGCCGGGGGGTCTGCTGCTGTCCCTGGGCGGCGCTATGAGTCCCCCGCTCCCGTGGCTCAAAGGTCATGGCCGGGCAACTGGGCCATCTGCTGTCGATCATGTCCTTGCCGGCCGTCTCCCTCGGCGTCGTGCCGTGCAGCGCCTCCCGGCACATGTGGCCGCTGGAAACCTTCTCGATCTACGACAGCACGCAAGGTGAGGCGTTCGACGTGTTCGGCGGCAACGGCATGCTGTCGGTGTTCCACGACTCGGATGATTTGTTGGGAACGACGGCTGAAGGGGCGGACGCTCCGCCTCACGTTCACGTCGCCCCCGGTCCGCGGTCCCGGGCCGGCCTGGGCCCCGCGGGGATCGGGACGCCCCGGACGGCCCAACGCCCGGAACATCCGCACCCTGCCGGTCGCTGTACAGGGCATGAGCGAATACCGCATCGAGCACGACTCCATGGGCGAGGTCCGGGTCCCGGCGCATGCCAAGTGGCGGGCGCAGACGCAGCGGGCCGTCGAGAACTTCCCCGTGTCGGGGCAGCGCCTGGAGCGGGCGCACATCGAGGCGCTGGCGCGGATCAAGGCGGCCGCGGCGAAGGTGAACGCCGAACTCGGAGTGCTGGACAAGGACGTGGCGGAGGCCGTCCAGGAGGCGGCCGCGGAGGTCGCCGCCGGGAAGTGGGACGAGCACTTCCCGGTGGACGTGTTCCAGACGGGTTCGGGGACGTCGTCCAACATGAACACCAACGAGGTCGTCGCGACGCTGGCGAGCGAGCGGCTCGGCCGGGACGTGCACCCGAACGACCACGTCAACGCCTCGCAGTCGTCCAACGACGTCTTCCCGTCCTCGATCCACATCGCCGCCACCGCGGCGGTCACGCACGACCTGATCCCGGCCCTGGAGCACCTGGCCGGCGCCCTCGCGCGCAAGGGCGAGGAGTTCGCCGACGTCGTGAAGTCCGGGCGCACGCACCTGATGGACGCGACACCGGTGACGCTCGGACAGGAGTTCGGCGGTTACGCGGCCCAGGTGCGGTACGGCGTCGAGCGGCTGCGCGCCTCGCTGCCCCGGCTGGCCGAGCTGCCGCTGGGCGGCACCGCGGTCGGCACCGGCATCAACACGCCGCCCGGCTTCTCCGCCGCCGTCATCAAGGAGGTCGCCCGGGTCACCGGGCTGCCGCTCACCGAGGCCCGCGACCACTTCGAGGCGCAGGGCGCCCGGGACGGGATCGTGGAGACCAGCGGACAGCTCAGGACCATCGCGGTCGGCCTGACGAAGATCGCCAACGACCTGCGGTGGATGTCGTCGGGACCGCGCACGGGCCTCGCCGAGATCCGGCTGCCCGACCTCCAGCCGGGCTCGTCGATCATGCCGGGGAAGGTCAACCCGGTGGTGCCCGAGGCGGTGCTGATGGTCGCCGCCCAGGTCGTCGGGAACGACGCGACCATCGCCACCGCGGGTGCGGCCGGCAACTTCGAGCTGAACGTCATGCTCCCGGTCATCGCCAAGAACGTCCTGGAGTCGGTCCGGCTGCTCGCCAACGTCTCGCGGCTGCTCGCCGACCGGACCGTCGACGGCATCACCGCCGACCGCGAACGGGCCCGCGAGTACGCCGAGTCGTCGCCGTCCGTGGTGACCCCGCTCAACAAGTACATCGGCTACGAGGAGGCCGCGAAGGTGGCCAAGAAGTCCCTCGCGGAGCGGAAGACCATCCGGCAGGTCGTGCTGGAGGGCGGGTACGTGGAGCGCGGCGACCTGACCCTGGAGCAGCTCGACGAGGCACTGGACGTCCTGCGCATGACGCGCCCGTGACGACGGGCGAATCTTTCCGGCCACCGCCGGGAACCGTGACGGGCGCCGCAGCGTCGTGTGCCTGCGGCACCTAATATCTGTGCATGACGGACGACGGAGCGGTGGGACGGGTGACGGCGGGACCTGCTACGTACTGGGCACCGGGCAGTCAGATCCTGTGGCGGTACCGGGAGAACGCGGGCGAGCACTTCCACATCGCCCGGCCCGTCACCGTCGTACGGGACGACGAGGACCTGCTCGCGGTGTGGCTGGCACCCGGCACCGAGTGCGTGCGGCCGGTCCTGGCCGACGGCACGCCCGTGCACCTGGAGCCGCTGGAGTCCCGCTACACCAAGCCGCGCGGGGTGCGGCGGGACCGCTGGTTCGGCACCGGCGTGCTGAAGCTGGCCCAGCCCGGCCGGCCCTGGTCGGTGTGGCTGTTCTGGGAGCCGGACTGGCGGTTCAAGAACTGGTACGTCAACCTGGAGACGCCCCTGGCCCGTTGGGCGGCCGGGGTGGACTCGGAGGACCACTTCCTGGACATCACGGTGAACCCCGACCGCAGTTGGGACTGGCGGGACGAGGACGAGTTCGCGCAGGCACAGCGGGACGGCCTGATGGACGCGCAGACCGCCGAGCGGGTCCGGGCCGCCGGGCACGCCGCGGTGGACGCGATCCGCTCCTGGGGGCCGCCGTTCTCGGACGGCTGGCAGCACTGGCGCCCGGACCCGTCCTGGGCGGTACCGTCACTCCCCGAGGACTGGGACCGTACGCCTGCGCACGTGTCCTCATGAGACCCTTGATGCGCCCCCGGGCAAGAAACGTAGGATCGTCCTCCGCAAGGGCGCTCAGGAGCAGCAACTCCCGGTGCATGCGCCGGGCTTGACCGAACGTCACCGAGGGGCGGCCATAACGTGAACGTGGGGCATCAGGGCAACACCGCCGGCCGCGCAGGTCTCGCCGGTGGCACGGAACCAACCTCTGACCACGCGGAAATTTCGTTCCTGGGACACGTATTGCGGGTATCGGGACTTCTGCGGGACCACCTGCGCGCCCGTCGCGCAGCCCCGGACGGATGGATGCGACACGCGTGACGGAGCAGCCCACCTCCTTCGAGCGCCCCAAGCCGGGCGCCGACCCCGCGGAGACCCGCGGGGCGCTCGTGCGTACCCCGAAGCAACCGGGGACGCCCGCCTTACCCGTGCAGGCCAGGGCCGACGGGACGCCCTCCGGGCGGAGCACGGCCACGCCTCGTGGCAAGGGAAAGGACGGCAAAGGGAAGGAGCCCCCAGTCAACGGCCCCGAGCACTCCCAGCCCGCCACCGCCGAACCCGGCGCCGCCCATCGCCCGCGCCCCGCGCCGGAGACCATCCCGCCGCAGCCCGGTGCCGACCAGGAGCGGACGCCGGGCGGTCAGGAGCGCCGTACCGGGCGGGGACTGCCGCCGGGGCGGCCGATGCCGATGCGGCGTGACGGGGACCGGCTGCGGTTCGTGGGCGCGGCCACCCGGCGGATCGCCCGCGGTCTGGACCTGGACGAGATCGTGATGGGCCTGTGCCGGGCCACCGTGCCGACGTTCTCGGACGCGATCCTGGTCTACCTGCGCGATCCGCTGCCGGTCGGCGACGAGCGGCCCACCGGACCGGTGGTGCTGCGGCTGCGCCGCACCGACCGCATCCCGGAGGAGCGGGACACCGACGGGGTGCTGCTGCCCCCCGCCTTCGAACCGGAGCCGGAGACCACCGCGCTGGCGGAGCTGTCGTCGCTGACGACCGAGCTGTGCGAGGTGCGGCCCGGCGGCGCGCTGAACGAGGTGCTGCGCGGGGTGCGGCCGGTGTTCGCGGACGCGCCCGCCGCCCGGTCCGCGCTGCCCGAACTGCTGGGCGACGGCGCGGAGGCGCTCGTACCGACCGGGCAGCACGCGATCCTCGCGCCGCTGCGCGGCCGGCGCCGGGTGATCGGCGCGGCCCTGTTCCTGCGCCGTCCGGAGCGGCTCGCCTTCGAGGCGGACGACCTGCTGGTGGCCGCGCAGCTGGCCACGCACAGCGCGCTCGGCATCGACAAGGCGGTGCTGTACGGCCGGGAGGCCTACATCGCCGACGAGCTGCAGCGCACCATGCTGCCGGAGACCCTGCCCCGCCCGACCGGGGTGCGGCTCGCCTCCCGGTACCTGCCGGCCGCGGAGACCGCCCGGGTCGGCGGCGACTGGTACGACGCGATCCCGCTGCCCGGCAGCCGGGTGGCGCTGGTCGTCGGCGACGTCATGGGTCACTCCATGACCTCGGCGGCGATCATGGGCCAGCTGCGCACCACCGCGCAGACCCTGGCCGGGCTCGACCTGCCCCCGCAGGAGGTGCTGCACCACCTGGACGAGCAGGCGCAGCGCCTGGGCACCGACCGCATGGCGACCTGCCTGTACGCGGTGTACGACCCGGTCACGCACCGGATCACGATCGCCAACGCCGGCCATCCGCCGCCCGTGCTGCTGCACCTGGGCGGCCGGGCCGAGGTGCTGCGGGTGCCGCCGGGCGCGCCGATCGGCGTCGGCGGGGTGGACTTCGAGGCGGTCGAGCTGGACGCGCCCGCCGGGGCGACCCTGCTGCTGTACACCGACGGCCTGGTGGAGTCCCGGCTGCGGGACGTGTGGACCGGCATAGAGCAGCTGCGCGAACGGCTCGCCGCCACCGCGCAGTTGACCGGCCCGGACCATCCGCCGCCGCTGGAAGCCCTGTGCGACGAGGTGCTGGACATGCTCGGCCCCGGCGACCGGGACGACGACATCGCGCTGCTCGCGGCCCGCTTCGACGGGATCGCGCCGAGCGACGTCGCCTACTGGACGCTGGAGCCGGAGGACTCGGCCCCGGGCCAGGCCCGCAGGCTGGCCCGTCGCGCGCTCGCCCGCTGGGACCTGGAGGACCTGACGGACTCGGTGGAGCTGCTGGTCAGCGAGGTCGTGACGAACGCCGTGCGGTACGCGTCCCGGCCGGTGACGCTGCGGCTGCTGCGCACGCACGTGCTGCGCTGCGAGGTCGGCGACGACGTGCCGCAGCTGCCGCGCCTGCGCCAGGCCCGGGCCACCGACGAGGGCGGGCGTGGCCTGTACCTGGTCAACAGACTGGCCCGGCGCTGGGGTGCGACCCGGCTGAGCACCGGCAAGGTGGTGTGGTTCGAGCTGAACCGCGGCTGAGGTCCGCGCGAACACGAAGGGCGCCCGGCGTTTGCCGGGCGCCCTTCGTGTTCGCGCCCTACTGGGCGCCGGGGTCGAGCGGGTCCTGCGGGGTGGTGTCGTCCGAGGGGCCGGTCGCCGGCGGCGACGACGACGTGGTCGCCGGGGGCGAGGACGACTGGCTCGGCGGCGGGGACGAGGAGTGGCTCGGCGGCGGCGAGGACGAGTGGCTCGCGGACGGCGACGACGAGTGGCTCGGGGACGGCGAGTTCGACAGGCTCGGGGACGACGACGCGGACGGCGGCGGCTGGACGGCCGCGCCCTGCGTGGTGTCCAGGTCGAACTTGCTGACGTCGCCCATCGCGCCGAAGGTGTACTCGGCCCAGATCTTCGCCGGGTAGCTGCCGCCGTTGACGCGGCCGCCGCCGGCGGTGATGAGGCCAGTGGCGCCCGTCAGCGGCACCTGCGCGTGGGTCTTGGCGTCCTCGCCGAACAGGCCGACCGAGGTGACCAGGCCGGGCGTGTAGCCGGTGAACCAGGCCGACTTGTTGTTGTCGGACGTACCCGTCTTGCCGGCGACCTGCTGGCCGTCGCGCGCCGGGTTCCTCGCCACCGAGTCCTTGGCCGTACCGTCGTCGACCACGCCGGTGAGCACGGAGGTGACCGTGTCGGCGGCCTGGCGGCTGATCACCTGGTCGCCGATCGGGTCCGGGATGGTGACCGAACGGTCCTTGTGCTCCACCGACTTGATGATCGCCGGGGTGACCTTCCTACCGTGGTTGTCGAGGGTCGCGTAGATGCCGGCCATCTCCAGCGGGCTCGCGCCCATGGAACCCAGGGTCTGCGCGGGGACCGCCTGCATGCCCTTGGTGTCCATGCCGAGCTTGCCGGCGACGCCCATCACCTTCTCCATGCCCACGTCGACGCCCATCTGCGCGAAGACCGAGTTGACGGAGGCGTCCATGGCGGTCTGCACGGTGATGGGCCCGTAGTTGTGATCGTCCTCGTTCGGCGGGCCGAAGCCGACCTTGGCGCCGTGGTCCAGGACCTGACGGCCGCTCGTGCCGTCGTAGATCGTGTTCGGGACGATGGCCCGGCCGTCCTGCGTCTGGGCGCCCCCGTCGAGGGCGGCGGCGAGGATGACCGGCTTGAAGGTGGACGCGGGCTGGTAGTCGTCGCGGGTCGCGTTGTTGGTGTAGTGCTTGAAGTAGTCCGCGCCGCCGTACATGGCGAGGACCTTGCCGGTCCTCGGGTCGACGGACACGGCACCGGGCTGGACGTTGCCGTCCACGCGGCGCGTCTTGGGGTTCAGCAGGCTGGTCAGCTGGGACTTGACGGCCTGCTCCAGCTGGGTCTGCTTCTTCTTGTCGATGTTGAGGGTGATGGTCCAGCCGCCCTTTTTCACCAGCGCCTCGGCGTCACCGACGTCTGCGGCGCTGCCCTGGGCGACCAGCTGCCTCTCCAGTGACGCGTTGGCCGCGTCCACCAGGTAGCCGGTCTGTCCCTGCATGCCGGGCGCCGCCTTGGGGGCCTTCGGTACCGGGAACGTCATGGCCTGGCGCTTGTCCGCGTCCAGCCAGTGCTGCTTGACCATGTTGTCCAGCACGTAGTTCCAGCGGGCCTTCGCCAGTTGCTTGCCGGTCGGGGTCGCGGCGGCCCAGTCGTACTGGTTCGGCGCCTGCAGCAGCGCGGCGAGGTAGGCGCCCTGCTCGACCGTGAGGTCCTTGGCGTCCTTGCGGTAGTACGCCTGCGCCGCGGCCTGGATGCCGTAGGCGCCGCGGCCGTAGTAGCTGGTGTTGATGTAGCCGGCCAGGATGTAGTCCTTGGACTTCTGGCGGTCCAGCTTCAGCGAGATGACCAGTTCCTTCAGCTTGCGCGAGACGGTCTGGTTCTGGTCCAGGTAGTAGTTCTTGACG
>NZ_JBVJTD010000010.1:0-315436 GCF_055605965.1 Streptomyces sp. NPDC037126 | reverse complement strand
TCAAGCGAACACCCGGCACCCTACCCCCCACCGGTCACCGGTGAAGTCAGTAGGATCACGCGGCGGCCTGCGTCCGTCCATCAACGGGGGGCGGAGCTCATTCATGGGGCCCGGCAAAGGAATTGGGGAGCAGTGAGTCACATCGTCGTGAAGCGTCCGCCTCGGGCGCTGCCGTCCGAAGTGCCCACGGAAGAGGTCGTTCTCCAGCCTCCCCCGGAATTGCCCCGGGGTCCGCACGAGAGCGTCCTCATGCAGCTGCTGCCGACGCTCGGCATGGGCGGCTCGGTGGTCTTCTTCTTCACGAACGGACAGCCGTTCATGAAGATCATGGGCATGGTGATGATCGCGTCCACGGTCGCCATGTCCATCGCCATGGTGGTCCGCTTCCGGCGCGGTTCCCAGGGGCAACTCGCCGACGTGCGGCGCGACTACATGCGCTATCTGTCGCAGACGCGGCGCGCGGCGGTGGACACCGCGAAGGCGCAGCGCGATGCGCAGTACTACCAGCACCCCTCACCGGAACAGCTGTGGGCGCTGGTCGCCGAGGGCAGCCGGGTGTGGGAACGCAGGCCGGGCGACGAGGACTTCGCCCAGGTACGCATCGGACTGGGGTCGCAGGAACTGGCCACGCCGCTCGTCGCCCCCGAGACGGGCCCGGCCAGCCGGCTGGAACCGCTCGCCGCGGGGGCCATGGGGCGTTTCCTCGACGTGCACGGCACGCTGCACGACCTCCCGATGGCCGTGTCGCTGCGCGCCTTCTACCACCTCACCGTCAGCGGTGACGTGGACTGCGTTCGCTCCTGCGTCCGCGCCCTGACCGGTTCGCTGGCCGCGCTGCACTCGCCGCAGGACCTGATCCTCGCCGTGGCGGCCGGCCGCGACACGCTCCCGGAGTGGGAGTGGGTCAAATGGCTGCCGCACGCCCAGGCGGCCGGGACCGTGGACGGCGCGGGCACCCGCCGGCTGATCAGCTCGGACGCCCGTGACCTGGAAAGCCTGCTGTCCGCTCGCCTCTCCGGCCGCCCGCGCTTCCACCCGGGCGCCGCGCCGCTCCTCGACGAGCCCCACATCGTCATCGTTCTCGACGGTGCCTCCCTGCCCCCGGACTCCGCGCTGGCCAGCCTCGAAGGGCTGCAGGGCGTCACGGTGATCGAGGTCGTACCCGGCGAACCCACCGCGGCACGCGGCGACCTCGCGGTCGTCGTGCGGCCCACCGCCCTGCGCCTGGAGTCGGCGGGCGGCGAGTTCTACGAGGGCACGCCGGACACCCTGTCGTACGAGTCCGCCGAGGCCCTCGCCCGGCAACTGGCGCCGCTGCGCATCGCCTCCGGCGGTGACGACGACGAACCCCTGCTCGCCAACCTGGAGTTCACCGAGCTTCTCAACCTCGGGGACGCCGCCTCGGTGGACCCGCGGCGCACCTGGCGGCCGCGCGGGCTCGCCGAACGGTTGCGGGTGCCGATCGGCGTCGGTGTGGACGGCCGTCCCGTCATGCTGGACCTCAAGGAGGCCGCGCAGGAGGGCATGGGCCCGCACGGCCTGTGCGTCGGCGCGACCGGCTCCGGCAAGTCGGAGCTGCTGCGCACCCTGGTGCTCGGGCTGGCGGTGACCCATTCCTCCGAGACGCTGAACTTCGTCCTGGCCGACTTCAAGGGCGGTGCGACGTTCGCCGGCATGGCGCAGATGCCGCACGTGGCGGCGGTCATCACCAACCTGGCCGACGACCTCACCCTGGTCGACCGCATGGGCGACTCGATCCGCGGTGAGCTCAACCGCCGCCAGGAGATGCTTCGCGACGCGGGCAACTACGCCAACATCCACGACTACGAGAAGGCGCGCGCGGCCGGCGCCCCGCTCCAGCCGATCCCGTCCCTCGTCCTGGTGATCGACGAGTTCAGCGAGCTGCTGACCGCCAAGCCGGACTTCATCGAGATGTTCGTGCAGATCGGCCGCATCGGCCGCTCGCTGGGCGTACACCTGCTGCTGGCCTCGCAGCGTCTGGAGGAGGGCCGCCTGCGCGGCCTGGAGACGTACCTCTCGTACCGGATCGGTCTGCGCACCTTCTCGGCGGCCGAGTCCCGCGCCGCCCTCGGCGTCCCCGACGCCTATGAACTCCCCAACGTCCCCGGGTCCGGCTTCCTGAAGTTCGGCACGGACGAGATGGTGCGCTTCAAGGCGGCGTACGTCTCGGGCGTGTACCGCGCCGGGAACCGGCAGAGCGCCTCGGCCGGAGGGCCGCTGCCCGGCGACCGGCGGCCGGTGCTGTTCACGGCCGCGGAAGTGCCCGTGCAGTACGCACCGGTGCCGGAGCAGCGGACGGAACCGAAGCCGGGGGTCGACGACGCGCTCGCGGACACGGTGCTCGATGTGGTCGTGCGCCGGCTGGAGGCGCAGGGGCCCGCCGCCCACCGGGTGTGGCTGCCGCCGCTGGACAGCCCGCCCTCGCTGGACGGGCTGCTGCCCAAGCTCACGGCCGTACCCGAACGCGGGCTCACGCAGCCCGGCTACGAGGGCGCCGGACGCCTCGTCGTCCCCGCGGGCCTGGTCGACAAGCCGTACGAACAGCGCCGTGAGCCCCTGTGGCTCGACTTCTCGGGTGCCGCGGGCCATCTGCAGATCCTCGGCGGCCCACAGTCCGGCAAGTCCACGCTGCTGAGGTCGCTGATCTGTTCCTTCGCGCTGACGCACACGCCGCACGAGGTGCAGATCTACGGCCTGGACTTCGGTGGCGGCGCCATGGCGTCCGTGGCCGGCCTTCCGCACGTCGGCGGTGTCGCCTCCCGGCTCGACCCGGAGCGGGTGCGCCGTACCGTGTCGGAGGTGTTCGGCGTACTCCGGCGCCGCGAGGAGTACTTCCGGGCGTCGGGAATCGCGTCGATCGCGGACTTCCGCACCCGGCGGGCGCGCGGTGACATCTCGGTCACCGACCAGCCGTGGGGCGACGTGTTCCTGGTGATCGACGGCTGGGGCAACTTCCGGTCGGACTACGAGAGCCTCGAACCGGCCGTCCTCGAGATCGCGTCGCGAGGCCTCGGCTACGGCATCCACCTGATCCTCACGGCGTCGCGCTCGATGGAGGTCCGGGCCAACCTCAAGGACCACCTGATGAACCGCCTGGAGCTGCGCCTGGGTGACGTCATGGACTCGGAGATCGACCGCAAGGTCGCGGCGAACGTTCCGGCGGGTGTACCGGGGCGGGGTGTGTCGCCGCAGAAGCTGCACTTCATGGGGGCGGTGCCGAGGATCGACGGCCTGACGTCCGACACGGACCTGTCCGACGCGACGGCGGCCCTCGCGGCCGAGGTCTCCCGGCACTGGGAGGCGCCCGGGGCACCTCAGGTCCGGCTCCTGCCGCGGGAGCTCCCGGCGGAGCAGCTGCCCTCCGGGGACCGCTTCCCTCGAAACGGCGTGGCCTTCGCGCTCGACGAGGACAATCTCGAGCCGGTCTTCGTGGACTTCGAGCAGGACCCGTTCTTCCTGGTCTTCGGCGAGAGCGAGTCGGGCAAGTCGAACCTGCTGCGCATGCTCATCACACAGCTGACGCAGCGCTACTCCGGCGACGAGGCGAAGTTCTTCGTGGTCGACAACCGGCGGTCGCTGCTGGACGTCACCCCGGCCTCGCACCTGGCCGAGTACATCCCGATGTCGAACGCCATGGAGCATCACATGGTGGCCCTCGCCGACCTGATGAAGCGGCGCACGCCCACGGCCGACGTCACGGCCCAGCAACTGCGTGAGCGCAGCTGGTGGCGGGGTCCGACGGTGTACGTGGTCGTGGACGACTACGACCTGGTGTCGACGTCCAGCGGGAACCCGTTGGGCGGTCTCGCCGAGCTGCTGCCGTTCGCCCGTGACGTCGGCGTGCGGTTCATCCTCGCCCGGTCGACCGCGGGTGCGGGCCGGGCCTCGTTCGAGCCGTTCATGCAGCGGATGACGGAGCTGGGCGCGCAGGGCGTGGTGCTGGCGGGTGACCCGAGCGAGGGAGACCTCCTCGGCGGTGTGCGGCCACGGCCGATGCCGGCGGGCCGGGGGGTGTTCGTCTCCCGGAGGCGAGGGAAGATGCTGGTGCAGACCGGGTTGGTCGACGTCGACTACTGAGCGGCAACCAGGCTCACCGGCCACGACGGCCGACGGGGCGGGGCGCGTGCGCCCCGCCCCGCCCCGCTCCGTTTCACTCGGAGCCGCATCGCCTCGCGTGCAAGCGACGGTTCATCGGCGTACGGCGCCTTGGCGGTCGGTGCCGCCGGCAGGAGGCTGAGCGTCCGTCAGGGCTCCGCCGACATGGAGAAGCGGGGGTGGGCACCTCCCGCGCGTGCCCACCCCCGCTGTCCTACTGCGCGTGCCTCACTCGAAGTAGCTGGCGCCCTTGAGGTCGCCTCCGCGGTAGTCACCGCCGGCCGCGTGGACGCGCTGCGTGATGGAGAGCAGCGCCTGGTGGATGCCCGTGGCGTGCTCGTCCCACTTCTTCGACTTGCGCTGGAAGGCGTCGTACGCCTCACCGCTCCAGCCTTCGGCCACGTCGAGGACGCCCTTCTTCAGAGCGGTCAGGTCGTCCTCGAGCTGCTTGGCCACATTGCCGAGCTCGGTCGCCAGCGCGTCCAGGGCGCCGTACTTGACGGACAGATCCTGGTAGTGCGGTGTGCCGGTCATGTCTTCCTCTTCCCTTGGGGATCCGTCAGTACAGATTCAGCGCCGAGGTGCTCGCGCCGGCGTCCACCTCGATCTTGGAGATCGTCGAGTGAAGCTCGTCCTCGAGCTTGGTCTTGTCGCCCTTGTTGAGGCGGACGCCCTCAAGGAAGTCCTCGAGCATGCGCCCGATGGCTGCCATGTGCTGGTTGATCTCGTGCTGCTTCGACTTGAACGCGTTGGCGCCGTGACCCGTCCAGTTGGCCTCGATCATGTCGATCGTGCCCTGGAGCCTGCCGAGCTGCTTCTTGACGGAGTCGTATCGGTCGATGACGTTCGTCTGGAGCTTTTGTGCGTGATCATCTTGAAACTTACGGCCATCAGCCATTGCGGCACTCCCCTTCGTGAGAGCTGTACTTCGTCTTGTCCGGGCGTCACCGGGTGGTGGCGCCCCTTCTGCGAATCGTCAGGCGCGGCGTCGCGACCGGACGACGGCGAAGGCTGCGCCGCCGATCACCAGGAGCGCGGCCACCCCGCCGACGGCCACCCAGGGCAGGGAACCGCCGGACGACTTCGACGCTGCTCCGGTCGCCGAAGACCCGCCTTCCGACGTGGACTTGGGGGGCGACGAGGTGGAGGCGGAGGGCGAAACCCCTGCGTTGCCGAAGGAGTTCTCCTTGGCGAGCGGGTCGGCGTGCGCCGGGCCCGGGTTGTAGTGGGGGTTCTCCAGCACCTTCCGGGGACGGATGAGCCCGTAGCCGAGGTAGTTGCTGGGCGTGTCCTTGGGCCAGTCCCGGCCCGCGGTGTCGATGAGCGACCGGAGCACCTGGTCCGCGGTCCAGTCGGGGTGGGCGGACCAGATCAGGGCGGCGGAGGCGGAGGCTACGGCGGTGGCCATGCTGGTTCCGTTCCCGTGCACGCAGTATGAGCGGAAGGTCGCGTCACACCATTCGGGAACGTTTACACCGGGGGCCGTGATGTCGACAAAGCGTCCGTGGGTCGAGAACTTGCCGACGGTGCCCGACTTGTCGGAGGCCGCTACTCCGACTACGTAAGGGTAGGCGACCGGATATCCGGCGTGGTTCTTGGTGTCCGCGTCATTACCTTCGGCAGCGAACATCAACTTGCCTTTGGATGCGGCGTACTTCACCGCCGCCTCTTCGTCGTCATAACTGGCGTCACTCCCGAAGGACATGTTGATGATCTTGGCGTCGCTGTCGGCGATGGCCTTGATCACTGCGCCCACGTTAGGAGCCTTGTTCTCCTCAGACAGCGACAACCCCTCAATCGCGATGCGATAAGGAACAATTTTGGCGCCTGGAGCCAGCCCCTTCAGCCCTCCCTTGGCACCCGTACCGGCGATGATTTCGGCCATCGTGGTGCCATGGCCGTTGTTGTCCTTCGTGGCCCCGTAGGCGACGGATTTCGGCACTTCATCGGCCAGCACCTGCCCTTTGAGGGACGGAGTCGAGGGATTAACGCCTGAGTCGACTACAGCGACCTTGACTCCCTCGCCGGTACTCACCTTCCACATCTCGTCGGCCTTCATGGCCGACAGGTACCACTGCTGCGACTGGACGTCGGCGGCCGCCGCGCCGGGGGCCAGGCCCACCGGCAGAGCCATCAGTGCGCCGAGTGCTGCGCATACGGCGGTCACTCGTCTCGTGCTCGCTGACAACATGCCTCTCGTACGTCCTCGCTTCATCTGGTTCTACTCGGTCTCCGGCGCCTGCCGCCGACGTGCCGGCTTCCTGCCGCCGTCCCGAGCGGAGCCTCGCCTGACCGCGGAGGCGCGGCCCGGGACGTTCTCACCGGAGGCGCGACCGCCGTTCCTGGCCGTCGACGCCTTGCCACTGGTGGGCGTCACGGGCCTGCTCGACGCCTGTCCGGCGACGCCGCCTTCCTGCTCGGGCACCCCGATCACCCCGCGCTGCCCCGGCCGTTCCGCGGCGCGCGGGTTGGAGGAAGCGGTCTCGCCGCCGACGACCGTGCCCCGCGGCACCCTGGAGCCGTTCCCGGCCTGCGCGGGCGGTGTGGTCGGCCTGCCGCCGATGACACCGCTGGGCCGTGCCGCTCCGGTCGGGCCGGTACCGCCCACGCGCTCGGCGGGCATGCCGACGGTCCTGGGCGTTCCGCCGACGACACTACGGCCGACCGGCCCCTTGCCCACAGGAGCCTCGCCCATGGGCGCCCTGCCCACGGGAGTCCTGCCGACCGGCGACACGGGCTCACGCGTTCCGGCCTGGCCGGGCACGGCAGACCGCTCCAAGGGGCCGACAGGGCCGCGTCCCGTGCCACCACCGACTCGCGACGATCCGCCGACGGGCGTGGTCATACGCGTCGGCATCGCCCCCCGGGGGCCGCCTACTTGGCCGGTTCCGACGGGCAGTCCCACGGTCGGGGGAATGGGGCCGGTAGGGATGGGCGGAATCGGTCCCCCACCGCCGCCGACAGGGCCAGGCGCAGCCGGAGGTACGACAGGGACCGTCGGCTTCGCCGTGTCCGGCGGCAGCGTGCCGGTGCTGTCGATGTTCGTGCCCACGTGGGAAGGGTCCACGTGCACATGCCGCTCAGGAGGAAGTGCCACGTCGTGCAGCTTCTGCCCGGAGTCGGGAGTGGTCCTCGTGCCGGGATCAACCGGGGCGACAACGGAATGATGGCGGACTGGTTCCGCATTCCCGACGGCGACGGGACCCGGACGAGACGCCTGCCCGCCAGGGTCCTTATGCATGGCCTCGATGCTGGCCTGCGGCACCCCCATCTCCGGCATCTTCCCGAACGTAGGCGCCTGTTCGTCCCGTAGCGACTGGCCGGTCACCGTGTAGTACGACGCCAACCGGTTCATCTGGTTGATCGCCTCCTGACGGTGCCCCTCCACCTGTACGGCCGCCTGGTAGTCCTTGTTGGTGGCGACCTGGGCGACCACCGGGAAGGCGTCGGCGTTCTTCGGCATGAGCCGTGTGTCGCGGGGCGGCATGGACTTGCGTACGGAGGCGAGTCCGGTGCTGGCCGCCGTGATGTGCGCGCCCGTGTTCTCCACGTACACACCGAGCGTGTAGGCGTTGGTGACGAGGCCCGAGGCCCAGGTGTGGAACGCGGTGGCCGCCTCACCGTGCCAGTCGATCCGGCCGATGTGAGCGCTCAGTTCGTCGGCTGCGGCGTTGATCGCGTCCCTGGCGTCCCAGAGGGCCTTGCCCGCGTCCTCCAGGTGCTCCGGGTTCGCGGTCTCCACCATGTCGATCATGGCGTTCAGCTGGTGCTTCTCGAAATTGGTACGTCCGTGGTGAGCGACGCACGGTGCGTCCACGTCGTGGATCTCGGCCTGGGCCAGCTCGCGTTCCAGTTGGTAGCGGTCCGGCTGGCTGTGCTGGTCGCCCATCAGTACCCCGCCTTGGCCTGCTGCTGGTCGGTGCGCTTCTGATCGCCGCTCTGCTGCGCCTCGGCCTGCTGCTCGTCGATCTGTTCGTTGATCTGGGTCCGGATCTCGTGGAAACGGCGCCGGAGATCGTCCTCCAGCTTGTCGTAGCCGACGTCCGCCCCGTGCACGGCGATCTGCATCGCCTCGATCTGCAGCATCAGCGTCTGGGAGAGCGACCTGATGCGCTCGTGGACGGCGTGGTAGTGGGTGTGGAGATCGATGGCCTCGGCGAACTCGCCGCTGCCGCAGAACGAGGCAGGGGAGATCGTGTGCATCGCCACCTTCTTCGGAGCACCCGGCGAACGCTCGAACGTGTCGAGAAGGCCGTCCACGCGCGATTTGAAGGTCTTCAGTGCCTCCAGACCGCGCTTCAGGTCGCTCCCGCCCCCGTCAGGCAACACGTCGCGTCTCCCCCGTTCCTCTCCCCAGCCCGGGGCAGGCGCACCCCCCGAGCATTCGTTTTCGCAATGCTGTCACTCTAGTCAACGGAACTGACACCCCCAACTGACTTGTGTGACAACTCTGCTACTGCCACGCGGTCCTTCACGGATCGTTCACGGTTGCGGCTTCGCCGTCCCGCCGGCCACCGCTTTCCTGCGGGCGTCGCGGATGGCCACCGCGGCCCCGCCGAGGGCGGCCGCGAGGACGACCGCGCCCACGGAGACATACGTAGCCAGACGGGCGTTGCGTTCGTCCGCCGTCTCACCGAGTTCGAGCCGGGCCGGGGTCGGGGCCTCGGCACGGCTGAGGCCCTCGTGCGGCACGGGCCTCTCGATGGGCCGGTCGTCCTCCGTCAGGGCGCGGACCGGGTCGACGACGCCCCAGCCGACCAGGCGGTCGTGGCCCGCGACCGAGCGTTCCGCGGTCTGCTCGATCTGGGCGACGACCTCGCGCACCGTCCAGCCTGGGTGTTTCGCCTTGATGAGGGCGGCGACCCCGGCCACGTAAGGGGCGGAGAAACTGGTGCCGTTGTCGGAGCAGTGGCCGCCCTTGGGCACGGTGGAGATCATGTCGACCCCCGGCGCGGCGACGCCGACGAAGTCGCCGGACTGGGAGAAGGCGGCGCGCTCGTTGTTGCGGTCCGACGCGGCGACCGCCAGGACACCGGGGTACGACGCGGGATAGGTGCGTTTGTCGCTGCCGTCGACGCCGTCGTTGCCCGCGGAGGCGACCACGACGATTCCGTGGTCCAGGGCGTCGTTGACCGCGTTCTGCAGGCTGTCGCCCGGTGGCACGGCGTTCGCCGTGTCCTGGGAGATGTTGATCACCTGGGCCTTGACCTGGATCGCGTGCTGGATCGCCTGGGCGAGGGAGTTGGAGGTGCCGTGGCCCTCGGCGTCGTTCTGCTTGATAGGGACGATGGTGGCCTCGGGAGCGAGGCCGACGAAGCCGGTGCCCTTGGCGGGCCGGGCGGCGATGATGCCCGCCACGCGCGTGCCGTGCCCGACCGTGTCGGTCGTGCCGTACTTGTTGCCACGGTCGAGCGACTGGCCCTTGCTGTCCTTGCTGGGCAGGAGGTTCTCACCGAGGGACGCGTCCACGGCGTGGCTCAGCTGCGGGTTGGCCGTGTCGACGCCCGTGTCGATCACGGCCACCCTCACGCCCTTGCCCTTGGACTGGCTCCACAGTTCGTCGAGGTTGACGCGCTGCAGGGCCCAGGGGGTGCCGGTGTACTTCTTGTTGGGGAAGTTGCACTGGTCGCTGAAGGAGTCGGCCGCGGCGGGCGGCGCCAGTGCCACGGTGGCGGTGCACAGCGTGGCGGCCGCGACCGCCACGGTGCGGAGCATGCGCGAAGACGACGGCACGTACGACACCCCGCCCCTCCTACGAGCCCTGCGGCTGACTCGCCGCCGTGGTCGACAGGCGCGGTCCCGTCGGCAGGAACAGGGACCAGGCCACCGGGACCGGAGCAGGCTCCACGTCGGAGTACCCGAGGCGGATCTGGGCCAGTTGGGCCTCCTGCCGCAGCTCCTGGCGCTGCTTCGGGGTCATGCCGTACTCGGTGCCGTTCGAGTCGCTGTCGGCGTTGGACTGCATGGCGTAGCGCAGGCCGGTGTCGGTGACGAGGAAGACCCCGCCGACCTTGGTGTCCGTGCCCTGGTACTGGCGGTAGAGCTGGCCGGACCCGGGGGTCACGTAGGCACTCGACGACCCGGTGGGGAGCGTGGCCGGGAAGTCCGTGCCGGCCCAGGTGCTCAGGGTGGTCTTCGTGCCGTCACCCTTGTCGACGTGCCGCAGGACGTTGCAGACGGTGTTGCGGCTCCCGCCCGCGGCACCCGCGTCGTTGACGACCTCAGGAGCGAGGCTCGGCCACTTGTGGTCGCCCGCGAAGGCGGTCGTACCGGGCTCGAACGCGCCGGCGCTGACGTCGAGGGCGTTTCCGGCCTGGCCGAGACCGACCAGGTCCCTGCTGTTGAGGAGCAGCTTCGCGGTGAAGTCCGAGACGGGCAGGGCCTTGCCCTGCTCGACGACGTAGTACTGCTGGTGGTCGCCGTTGGGCGCACGGAGGACCATGCCGACGCGGTTCGCCCGGGCCGGGAGGCTGCCCTGGACGCCTGCCGGGGCGCTCACGCTTCCGTCGATCTTCGGGAACTCGACCGGATCACCCTTGTGAAGGGTGTCGAGCCAGTCCTGGGACACCTGCTCGGGCTGCCGTCCCGAGCCGACCAGGGTGCGGAGCAGCAGTTCGTTGTTCTTGTCTACCTCGTAGGCGGTGCCGCCCGCGTCCACGATGTAGCGGGTCCCGTGCGGGTCGGCGACGTACAGGACATCGCCGCCGCCGAGCTTCTGGTGCCCCTCGGTCCTGCTCATGTCGCGTGCGGCGAGGACGAACGCCGCCTTCTGGACTGCCGTGCCGCCCGCGCTCGGACGCTCGCAGACGGCCCAGCGCTTCGCCGCGCCGGCCTCCTGGCTGGAGGGCAGGCGGTCGGGGGCATAGGGGATGCCGATGGTGACGCCGTGCGGAATCTTTCCGTTGTCCAGGATCGACTCGTCGACGGTGACCACTTCGCCCTTGCCGTCGGCGAGGAGGAGTTTCGCCGATGCCATGTTGAGCACCGGATGCAGTTCGGTCTTGCCCTTCGTGGTGAGGACGACGTACCGGGTGGTGGACCTGCTGGCGATGATCACCTTTTCACCCGGCGTGTCCCAGCCCTGCGGCGCGGTCGGCCGGAACATGCCCCAGGCGCCGAACACCGCCATGACGACCACGCCGACGATGGTGCTGGGCAGGATCGCCCGCAGGGGCTTGGGGGCCCCCTCCTCCGAGCCGTCGGAGGAAGGCTGGACGAACGCCGCGAGCATGCGCTGCTTCGCAAAGGTATAGGCGTTGAGTTGATCCCGCCGAGATGCCATCTGCCCCTGATTCTCCCCGTGTGCCGTCCCGGTGACGGCCGGAGACCGCAGTCTCCGTACCTCCGTTGTCGGACCGAGCCCCTACTATGCCTGGTGTCTGATCGGTTCCGTGGAGCGGGTAGGGTACCCGGGCCCTCAAGGGCCTTGCTCAGGGGCGGAATTCCAGCGAGTTGTGAGGAAAACGGGGGGATGCGTTGAGGGCTTCCGGGACGCGGGCCCGTACGGGCCGGCAGGTGCGGACACCCGGCCCTTCCGAGACCGGTGCGGAACCGGCCGGAGCGCGGTCGGCGTCGGCCCGGGGCCGGCGGTCCCCGGACGCGGCGGGTGCGGCCGTCCGTCCGGCGCAGTCCGGCTCGTTCCGCCTGCAACGGCTCGTACTGCCGGAACTCGCCGTGGCCGCGCTCGTCGTCGGCTGGATCATCGGCCCGATGGCCCTGGTGCCCGCGGCGGTCGTCGCGCTGTCGTTGGTCGCGCTCGCGTTCGTCCGGCGCCGGGGGCGGTCGCTGCCCGAATGGCTCGCCACGGCACGGGCGTTGAAGGTGCGGCAACGGCGGGCCGCGAGCACGCCGATACCGCCCGGCACCGAGCCGTCGCTGGTGCCCGCGCTGGAGTGCGAGCCCAGCCTGCGCACCTACTCCTACGGCTCCCGGGACCGCCGTCCCGTCGGCATCGTCGGGGACGGCACGTTCGTCACGGCCGTGCTCCAGGTGGAGGCCGACGCGACCGCGCTGCGGGCCGAGCGGACCCGGCAGCCGCTGCCGCTGGGGCTGGTGCGGGACACGCTGGAGGTGGACGGCATCCGGCTGGAGTCGGCCCAGATCGTGCTGCACACCCAGCCCGCGCCCGCGCTGCACCTTCCCCAGCAGTCGGTGGCCGTGGCCAACTACCTTCCGCTGCAGGAGCAGACGGGCGCGCCCGCCGTGCGCATCACCTGGATCGCGCTGAAGCTCGACCCCGAGGCGTGCGCGGAGGCCGTGGCCGCCCGCGGGGGCGGACTGGCCGGGGCGCAGAAGTGCGTCGTGCGGACGGCGGACCACCTGGCGAGCCGGCTGACCGGGGCGGGCTTCCGGGCGCGGGTGCTCGACGAGGAGGAGCTGATCGCCGCCCTCGCCACCTCGGCCTGCGCCAACCCGCTGGTCACCGCCGAGGCGGGGCGCAGCGAGACCCGGGAGCGGCGCACGGAGGAGTCCGGGCGCAGCTGGCGCTGCGACAACCGCCGGCACACCACGTACTGGGTGCGGCGCTGGCCGCAACTGGGCGGCGGACGCGGCGAGTCGCTGCCGCAGTTCGTCGCCCGCGTCACGGCGATACCGGCGCTCGCCACCACCTTCAGC
Source organism: Streptomyces sp. NPDC037126 (assembly GCF_055605965.1). Taxonomy (NCBI): domain Bacteria; kingdom Bacillati; phylum Actinomycetota; class Actinomycetes; order Kitasatosporales; family Streptomycetaceae; genus Streptomyces; species Streptomyces sp. NPDC037126. The sequence goes on along the minus strand of NZ_JBVJTD010000010.1, from coordinate 302,704 downwards.
CTCACCCTCGCGCGCGGGGACCGTCAGGAGGTGTCGCTGTGCGGGCACCTGCGGGTGACCGGGCGCAGTGACGACGAACTCGTGGCGGCGCGCCGCGCTCTGGAGGCCGCGGCCCGCCAGGACGGTGCCGGCCTGGCCCGCCTCGACCGTGAGCAACTGCCCGGCATGCTGGCCACACTGCCCCTCGGAGGTGCCCGGTGACGACGATTCCGACGACGTCCCCGGACCGGGACGCGCGGGAGGCGGCGGCCCCCTCGGGGCTGCGGCGCATGGGCGAGCAGCTGCGGCGCGGACTCGGCCTGGTCGGGCCCCGGCACGGACGGCACTCGCTGTCCGCGGCACAACTGGACACCCTCGCCCTGCCCATCGGCGACGACGGCGTGGTGGCCGGCGTGGACGCCGAGGGGCAGCCGGCCGTGCTGGGCATCAACCGGCCCACTCCGTACGACGTCGTGCTCATCGGTGGTCTGTGGACCGCGCAGGTGCTGGCGCTGCGCTCGGCGGCCACCGGTGCGCGGGTGGCCGTGGAGACCGGCCGGCCGCAGGCCTGGATGCAGATGGTGCACGCGATGGGCGGCGGGCAGAACGGCCTGTCGGTGTACGACGTCGGGCGGGTGCCGCCGCAGGGCGCCTCGGCCGGTACGCCGGTGCTGGTGGTGCGGGACTGCGGTATGCGGCCCCCGCGCGGCCGGGTGGTGTCGGGCCCCTGGCAGTCGGTGCTGACCCTGCTGCCGTACCTCAGCCCGGTCGCGCCCCGGATGCTGCGCCAGGCGCGGCTCGCCGGCATCCAGCGGGTCTCGCCGGACGAGGCCGCCGAACTGGGGCGCACCATGGGGCTGTCGCGGACCGAGGTGGAGTCGCTGCCCGCGCTGCCCGACGGTGTCACCCTCTGGTGTACCGACCGTGACCGGCAGTACGTGCTGACGCAACCCACCGATGCCGAGATCGGGTTGCTGGGCACACCGCGGCGGATGGACTGAACGGAGCCCGTCCGCCGGGTTCGTTCACTCCTTCCGCGGTTCCCGTTCGTCGTGTCTCTTCCGGTTGCTCCCGCTTTCCTCCCGTCGTACGGGCGGCGTCGGGGCGGTTTCCCATGCTCTGTGACCTGGTGGGCTCCTGCTGAGGGGTGGGCGGGCCTGCCGAGGTGTGGCTCGTGGTGATTAGGCTGGGAGCGGGCGCGATGACACACCCGTGGAGCGGGCGTCGGTGTCCCAGGGGGAGGGCCGGTGGATCGGACTGCCCCGAACGACGACGGACGACTCGAACGACACGACATGGTCGCCCCGGCACGGCATGAGGGTGCTCGACCACACCAGGAGGAACTGTGAGCAGCGATCGGGACGGGATGCGCGGGGGCTGGGCCACACCCGGCGATGACCAGCCCGACGCGGAGGCCGTCGAGACCACCGGCGAGTTCACCATCGACTACGCTCCCCCGGCCTGGTACACGCAGAACGCGTCCGGCTCGGCGGGCTCCGCCGGTTCGGCCGGCCCGGGTGGATTCCCCGAGCCCAACGACCCCGGCACACCGGGCGATTCGGGCACTCCCGCCGCCTCCGGGCTGCCGCACTTCCCGTCGGCCACGCCGGGCCCGGCTCCTGTTCCGGGACCGACTCCCCCGCCGCCCGTCGCACAGCCGGCCGGCACCCCGCCGCAGGGGACGCCTTACGGACCGCCGCACGGGGCTCCGTCCACCCCGCCGCAGGGCACTCCGTACGCCCCGCCGCCCCCGCCCGCGCCGGCCCAGGGCACTCCGTACGCCCCGCCGCCCCCGCCCGCGCCGGCCCAGGGGGCGCTCTACGCCCCGCCGGAGGGCGCGCCGTTCAGCCCTCCGCAGGGGACCCCCTACGCTCCGCAGCACGGGGCTCCGTCGGCCCCGCCGCAGGGCACCCCGTACGCGCCGCCGCCCCCGCACGCGCCGGTGCAGGGAGCGCCCTACGCCTCACAGCACGGGCCTTCGTCGACGCCTCCGCAGGGCACCCCGTACGCTCCCCCGCCCGTGCAGCCCGCGCCGCCGGTCGGCAACCCCGTCCCGATGCCGAGGCTGCCCGAGGGGTTCGAGCCGCAGCAGCCGCCCCTGCCTCAGCAGGGCCGGCCCGAGGCCACGCCCGCCACACCCACCGTGTCCGCCGCCGAGCCGGAGAGCGGCAACGGGGACCTGGAGAGCGGGGCGACCATGCGGTTCTCCGCCGTCGCCCTGAAGCGCGAGATGGCCGAGATCGCCGAGCGCGCGGTCGCCCTGCAGAAGACGGGCGGGTCCGCCGACGAGGGTTCCGTGGAGGGTACGGCGCCGACCACCGGGGACGCCGCGGACGCCACTGGTGCCGCTGAGTCTGGCGCCTCGACCGACCCCTCAGCCGAGGCGCCCGAGGACGGCGCCTCCGCCGAGGACGGCCCGGCGGTGGACGCCGTCGCCGCGGACGCCTCCGAGTCCGGTGCGGACGAGGACCGGGCCGACGACGGCGACACCGGCTCGGCCGAGGGCAGTGCCGCGCCCGAGGCGGCCACCGCGGCGGACGGCGAGCGGGAGGGAGCCGGGCAGGCAGACCCCGCGCCCGAGACCTCCGCCGATGGCGCGCAGGCCGACGGGGCGTCCTCCGACGCCTCCTCGGAGATGCCCGAGGCCGAGGACGGCACGCCCCGGCCGGGAGCGCCGGAGAACGGCACCTCGGACAGCAGCGTCTCCGAGACCGACGCCGCGCGGACGGACACCGCGCAGACCGACGCGCCCGAAACCGCCGCGGCCCACACGGACGCACCCCAGAGCGATGCGGTCCAGGCCGATGCGGCCCCGGCCGACGCGCCCCACTCCCCCGTTCCGTCGGACGGCTCCCCGCAGCCCGCCGCACCGCAGAGCAACGGCCCGCGGAGCAACGGCCCGCAGCCCACCGCTCCGCCCGCAGCCCCTGCGCCTCCCGCACCCCAGGACGCCCCGCCGGCACCGCAGGACGCTCCCCCAGCACCGCAGGACGCCCCGCCTGCGTGGGCGCCCCAGCCCGCGCCGCAGAACGGGATGCCCCCGCTGCCGCCGTCGTACCAGCCCGCCGCCCCGGCCCCCGCGCACCAGTGGCCCGCGCAGCAGCAGTCCGGCCCGATGCCCGGCCAGCAGCCGCCCGCCGCCGCGCAGGGCCCCACGGGCATGCCAGGCCCGCAGCCGCCGTTCCAGCCCCAGGCGCCGCAGCCCGCGCCCGCGGCCTGGAACCAGCCGCACCAGCCCGGTCAGCCTGGTCAGCAGCATCAGCCCAACCAGCCTGCACAGCCCGGACAGCCGAGCCACCCGGGTGCACCCACGCCCCCGGCCCCCGCTCAGGCCGGTCCGCAGCCGACCCCGCCGGGCCCCGTGCCGGGCGGCTACGGCTTCCCGCAGCCCCCGGCGCCCCAGCCTGGTCCCAACGGCCCCACCCCGCCCGGCGGCTACGGCTTCCCGCACACCGACAACCCGGCCCAGCCCGGCGGTTACGGCTTCCCGCAGGACTCGGCTCCCCAGCCGGGCCCCAACGGCCCCACCCCGCCCGGTGGTTACGGCTTCCCGCAGCCGACGCAGAACGCGCAGCACCCGCAGGCCCCGCAGGGACCGGTGGATCCCCGGTCCGGTGCCGCGTGGCCGCAGCCGATCCAGCACGACCAGCGGCAGCCCACCAACCCCGGTGCCGCGCCGCTGGGTTACACGGCGGCCGTGGAGCTGTCCGCGGACCGGCTGCTGAACAACAAGAAGCAGAAGGTGAAGAGCGGCCGCCCCGCGGCCGCGTCGTCCCGCTTCAAGCTGGGCGGCAAGAAGGAGGAGGCCGAGCGGCAGCGGAAGCTGGAGCTGATCCGCACCCCCGTGCTGTCCTGCTACCGGATAGCGGTCATCAGCCTCAAGGGCGGCGTGGGCAAGACGACCACGACCACCGCGCTCGGCTCCACGCTCGCCACCGAGCGGCAGGACAAGATCCTCGCGATCGACGCGAACCCGGACGCCGGCACGCTCGGCCGACGGGTGCGCCGGGAGACCGGGGCCACCATCCGTGACCTCGTCCAGGCGATCCCGTACCTCAACTCGTACATGGACATCCGCCGGTTCACCTCGCAGGCGCCCTCCGGTCTGGAGATCATCGCCAACGACGTGGACCCGGCCGTCTCGACCACGTTCAACGACGAGGACTACCGGCGCGCGATCGACGTGCTCGGCCGTCAGTACCCGGTCATCCTGACCGACTCGGGCACGGGCCTGCTGTACAGCGCCATGCGCGGAGTGCTCGACCTCGCCGACCAGCTCATCATCATCTCCACGCCGTCCGTGGACGGCGCGAGCAGCGCCAGTACGACGCTGGACTGGCTGTCCGCGCACGGGTACGCCGACCTGGTCTCCCGCTCCCTGACCGTGATCTCCGGGGTCCGTGAGACCGGCAAGATGATCAAGGTCGAGGACATCGTGTCCCACTTCGAGACGCGGACCCGCGGGGTCGTGGTCGTGCCCTTCGACGAGCACCTGGCCGCCGGTGCCGAGGTCAACCTCGACATGATGCGGCCGAGGACGCGGGAGGCGTACTTCCACCTCGCCGCGCTGGTCGCCGAGGACTTCGTGCGGCACCAGCAGGCGCACGGGCTGTGGACCAGCGACGGCAACCCGCCGCCGGTGGCCGCCCCGCCGATGCCGGGGCAGCCCATGCCGGGCCAGCCCATGCCGGGGCAGGCCTACCCGCCTCAGCAGGGACAGCCGTACCCGCCCCAGCAGGGCCAGCAGCCGTACCCGCAGCAGGGACAGCAGCCCTACCCGCCTCAGCAGGGGCAGCCCTATCCGCAGGGCCCGGGGCAGCCGTACGCCCCGGAGCAGCAGCCGTACCCGCCGCAGGGCCAGCCGTACCCGCCGCAGCAGCCCGGCCACCCGCAGCACGGGCAGCCCCAGCAGCAGCCGCCCCAGGCCCCGCCCCAGCAGCAGTAGGACGGCATGAGGAAGGGCGGCCGGTGCTCACCGCACCGGCCGCCCTTTCCTGTCGTCGGCCGGGGAGAACCGGCCGGCCGGGGTCAGTCCTCGGCCGCGACGATCTCCCGGCAGCGCTTCACGTCCGCCGCCATCTGCTCCAGCAGTGCCTCGAGCGACTCGAACTTCGCCTGGCCGCGGACGTAGGCGACGAAGTCGACGGCGACGTGCAGGCCGTACAGGTCGAGGCCGACCCGGTCGATCGCGTACGCCTCCACCGTGCGCTCGGTGCCGTCGAACTGCGGGTTGGTGCCCACGGAGATCGCGGCCGGCATGGCCTCGCCGTCGACGTGCAGGTAGCCGGCGTACACGCCGTCGGCGGGGATGGCGGTGTGGGGCAGCGTCTCGACGTTCGCCGTGGGGAAGCCCAGTTCGCGGCCGCGCTGGGCACCGCGTACGACGACACCCTCCACGCGGTGCGGGCGGCCCAGGATCTCGCGGGCGCCCTCGACGTCGCCCTCGGCGACCAGGCGCCGGGTCAGGGTCGAGGAGAACGGCTCGCCGCCGCCCGCCTCACCCGAGACGTACAGGTCCACGACCTCCACCTCGAAGTCGTAGATCTTGCCCTGCTCGGTCAGGAACTCGACGTTGCCGGCCGCCTTGTGGCCGAAGCGGAAGTTCGGGCCCTCCACGACCGCCCTGGCGTGCAGCTTGTCCACCAGGACCTTCACGACGAAGTCCGCGGGCGACAGCTTCGAGAACTCGGTGGTGAAGGGGAGGACGAGCACCGCGTCGACACCGAGGTCGGTCATCAGTTCGGCGCGGCGGTGGTGCGGTGCGAGCAGCGGCGGGTGGCTGCCGGGGCGGACGACCTCGCTGGGGTGCGGGTCGAAGGTGACGACGACGGCTGGGACGCCCAGCTCCCGGGCGCGGTCCACGGCGTGCTTGATGATCAGCTGGTGGCCGCGGTGGACGCCGTCGTAGGAACCGATGGTGACGACGCTGCGCCCCCAGTCCTGGGGGATGTCCTCCAAGCCACGCCAGCGCTGCACTGTGACCGCTCCTCGAACCCGTGTCCGTGTCTACCTTGACCTCTTGTGCAGGTCTAAGGGTGCCATGCCGGGCGCTCCGGGCCCGCATCGGTATGCGGGCTGTGACGGGGCGCACGTCCGGGGCCGCGGCTCGGGCGGGCGCCCCCCTTCCGTCCGTTCGCGGCGGGCGGCCGCACGCCCCGCGGCACGGCCGTTCGCGGGTGGCCCGGTCTCACGCCGGCACACGTACGCCCGCCAGGTTCTCCAGCGTGCGGCGGGTGCTCGGGCCCACGACGGCGGCCCAGTCCTCCGGCGTGTCGGTGAGCCAGCGGGCCATGCGCGCGGCGAACCCGGGCACGTACCGGCCGAGGTCGGCCAGGGCGCGATCGAAGCGGGTGGCCCCCTCGGGGGTGCGGATGAGGACCAGGCCGGTGCGGTGGACGAGGCCGCGGGCCTCCTCCTCCCGGCACCCCGGGTCCGCCGCCGCGTGCAGGACGGCCTCCAGGACCGTCGGGTCCTGTTCGCTGCCGAGCAGGACCTCCAGGAGTTCCCGGCGCAGCGGGCGGGAGGCGAGCGTGCCGGGAGCGGTGAGGACGGTGGCGAGAGCCGCCCGGAGGGCCTCGGAGCCGCCGTCGAGCAGGCCGGTGACCAGGGGCAGCAGGACCGGGCGGGCGGTGGGACCCCGTTCCAGGCGGTCGTCCACGGCGGCGGCGAGCTGCCGGGCGCTCTCGGAGCGCGGTCGCACCGCCTCGCGCAGCAGGGGCGCGGCCCGGCGCGCGAGGGCCGGGGTGGCGACGTCGGCGAGGGCGCGCAGGGCCTCTTCCGGGTCCGGTCCGCGCAGCCGGGCGCGAAAGGCCTCGAGGACCGGTTCCGGGTGGGTCGTCAGGGCGGGGAGAAGGGCGCTCGGCGGGAACCGCGGGTCGCCGTCGGTGAAGTGCCGCAGCGCCTCGGGCAGGTGCCGGTCGCGGGTGCCCGGGTCGCGCACCAGCAGGGCGAGGGCGCCGCCGTGCAGGGTGCCGTCGGCGGGGCGGGCCAGCAGGGTGAGCGCGGCGTAGCGCAGCAGCTCGCGGTCGGCGGCCGAGCGGAGATGCGGGGCGGCGCGCAGCGCGAACGTCATCGCCGCGACCCGGCGGGCGGGCCGCTCGTCGTGCGCCCAGCGGTCGACGGCCCGGCAGACGGCGGACGGCTCCTCCTCGGCGAGCACGGTGAGCAGCTCGTCGGCGCGCCGGTGCGCGCAGGACACCAGCACCTCGGTCAGCTCGTCCAGCGCGCCGTGCCGATGGGTGTGCAGCAGGGCCTGCGCGGCGGCCGCCACGGTGGCGTCGGGGGTCGCGGGCAGTGGCCGCTCGTCGTCGAACCAGCACGTCAGGTGCGGCGGTACGGCGGTGGGGCCGGCGGCGAGCAGCCGGGCGACGGCGTCGAGGTAGCGCTCGCCGGGGGCGGGCGGCGCCTGGTCGGCGAGGACGAGCCTGCGCAGCAGGTCGAGGCGCTCGGCGTCGCCGACGGGCAGGGCGGTCCAGAAGCCGGGCTCGAACTCGGCGGGCACGGGGCGCTGTTCGCGGCGCCAGGCCACGATGCGGTCGGCGAGCAGCCGCAGCACCTCGGTGTACGCCGTCGCGTCCGGCACCTGCAGCAGGGTCCGGGCGAGCAACCGCGCGGCCCACCAGGAGCCGGTGTCCAGGTCCAGGGCATCCACCAACTCCCGCAACCGGAAGTTGAGTTGGCGTGGCCCCTGCTGGCGGGCCAGGAACAGCAGGGCCTGTACGACCGGGCCGACGCGGTGGTGCGGCACGGGCACCGGGTGCGGGTCGCGGGTGCGGTGGACCAGGGCGTGCAGCGCCTCGTCCAGGTCGAGGTGCATGCCCTGGATCCAGTCGGCCAGCTCCTCGTGGGCGAAGCGGTAGCCCGCGCCCGCCGGGACGAGGAGGCCCTCGGTGAGGACGGCGGAGGCCCAGCCGGTGCCGCCCCCGAGCCGGGCCGGGGCGGGCCCCCAGGGAAACACCGCCTCGAAGGACTCCCGGTCCAGTTCCCCCTGTCCGGGGCCGAGACTGCGCCGGGCCGCCTCGTGCACCTGCCCGGCGACCCGCGCGGCGAGCCTTCGTACGGCCCTGCCGCGCAGGCCCCCCTCGGCCGCGAGCCGCACCGCGATGCGCAGGCACATCAGGTCGAGGTAGGCCGCGAACACCTCGTGCCGGTCGACGGGCCCGGCCGCCGGAGTCTCGGGGAGGGCGGCCCGCACCTCGGACAACAGCCGCAGCGTGAGCGGATGCCCCGCGTCGCGCTCGGTCAGCGCCCCCTCGGGGATCCCGTACCGAGCCCGTGCCCTGCGAGCCTCGTCCGCGGCGAGATCCCCCAGCCGCACGCAGGGGGGCAGCGGGTGCGCGGGTGCGTGGTGCGCTTCCGCGGTGTCGGCCAGATCCACGCGGTAGGCCGGGCCGCGCAAGGGGCGCACACCGGCAACCGAACCACCGAACGAGCCGACCTGCCCACCCGGGCCGGCCTCCCCGGCCGGAAGGTGCGACGGACATCCGGCCGCCCGAGCGTCGAACGAGCCGACCTCACCGCCCAGGAGACGAATCGAGCCCGGCTCCCCGGACGGAACGTGCGGTGAACCCCCGTCAGCCGCCGGAGCGTCGAGGGGGCCCGGCAGGCCGCTGACGGCGAGGTGCGGACCCTCCTCACCTACCGAGGCGTCGCGGGCACCGGCGGGGCCGCCGGCGGTAGGCGCCGAACCGTCCCCGTCCGGTGGAGCGTCGGCGGGGTCCGGCTGCCGCGGGTGCGATTCCTCCAGCTGCGTGTGCAGCAGGGTGGCGGGGAACTCCGTGCCGGCGTACTCCCAGTACTCCTCGCGGCAGGCCACCACCAGCCGGGCGCCGGTCCGCCCCAGCCAGGTGGCCGTGCCGCGGGTCCATTCGGGGAGGCGGTGGGCCAGCACCGGGGGCATCTCCTCGGGACCGTCCAGGAGGAGCAGCAGCGGGCGTCCGGCCCGGGCGGCGAGACCGGCCACACGGTCCGGGCCGAGGTCGCCGAGGTCCTCCGGCTGGACGGCGCGGGCGGCGGCGACGATCCGGGCGGCCCGTTCCAGCGCGCGGCGGGCCGCGTCGGCCACGGACCCGTCGGCGTCCTCCAGGTCGGCGCCGCGCAGCCACAGCGTGGGCGCGGGCCGCTCACCGCGACCGCGCCGGGCGGCGAGGGCCGCGAGTTCCGTCGTACGACCGCTGCCCGGGGCGCCGACGACGCCGAGCACGGTCCGGTCGCCGCCGGTGAACGCGTCCAACTGCGCTGCCACGTGGGTCCGTTCGGCCGGTTCGACCAAGGCGCGCGGCGGGCCGTCCTGGCCCACCGAGGTGGCGGTCAGCTCCAGGACACCGGCCAGGTTGAGGTCGGCGCCGTACGCGGGCACGGTGGCCGCGTTGCGGGCGAGCAGGCCGGCGAGAGCACCCTCGGCCGGCCGCAGCGGGACCGCGAAGCCCGCGTCGCGCCGGGCGGTGTGCAGGGCGGTGCCGAGGACGCCGACGACCGCGCCGGTCCCGGCGTCGAGCACCGGTCCCCCGGCCGCCCCGCCGCCCAGCCGGAGCGCGTCCTGGCCGGCCGTGCCGATCGCCAGTTCCAGTGTGTCGTCGATGAGGTGGAAGCGGTCCGTGGCGGTGTACGTCGCCTCGGTGGCGGCCAGCACCCGTGCCTCGCGCCAGCAGCCGGCGGCGATCCGCACATAGGTGCCGGACTCGACCCGTTCCCGCACGGTCAGCGGCAGCGGGGCCACGCCCAGGCCCTCGGTGCGCACCAGGGCCAGGTCCCGGGCCGGCAGCCCGGTGACCGCGTCCGCGTCGACCACGCAGGTGCTCTCGCCCACGTGCAGCACCAGCCGGGCGAGGCCGTCGACGGCTTCGTGGCTGGTGAGCAGGGTGCCGTCGTGATCGGCGAGGAAACCGACGCCCCGTGGGCGCCCGGCGAGGTCGCGGATCTGGACGAGGACCTCGGCGGCGCGGTCCGTGCCGTCCGGCCGGGTCGAGTCCCACGTACGGTCGTCACGCCCCCGGTGCGCACCGCCGCCGATGCCGTACGCCGCGTCCCCCATGCCGTACGACGTCTCCCCGGCCTCGTACGCCGTCTCCCCCATGCCGTACGCCGTGTCCGACGCGGGGTACGGGGACGTTCCCGTCCCGAACGCCGTCCTCCCCGTGCCGTGTGCCGCCGCCCGGCGCCCGGCTCCGGTCCGCGGGACCCGTCCTGCCATGGCCGTACCTCCCCGCCCGTGCCCGCGTGCCCTGTCTCAGACGGTAGGCGCGCGGTGATCGACGGGACAGATCGCGCGATGAACGCGCCCCCCTCCGCTCCCCCGGTTCACTCCGAGCGCCTGCCCGGTCGGGTGAATAGGCGAGGACGGCTGGATACACCCTAGGGGTGGGGGAACCGAGGGGGACCGTGGAGCGGCGGCAGGGGCCCGACCCCGTGGCCGGCCGCCGCTCCACGGGCAGCGGCCGGGTGCGGGCTCTCAGCCGAAGACGGCCAGGCTCTTGGCCTTGCCCTTGTGCTGTTCCACGAGCGCGAGGAAGCTGCCCTCGGGATCGAACACGGCGACGGGACCGGCGTCCGCGTACTCCTCGGGCATCTCCAGCCGGACCCCGTTCAGCAGCAGCCGCGCCCGCTTGGCGTCGACCACCCAGCGCGGGAACGCGGCCGAGGCGGCCTCGGCGATCGGCATCACGCTCAGTTCCTGCTGGAGCTGGTCCAGCGTCTTCGCCGTGTCGATCTTGTACGGGCCGACCCGGGTGCGGCGCAGCGCGGTGAGGTGGCCGCCGACGCCGAGGTCGGCACCCAGGTCACGGGCGAGTGCGCGGATGTAGGTGCCGGAGGAGCAGACCACCGACACCACCAGGTCGAGAACGGGCGTGCCGTCCTCGGCGACGGCGTCCCGGACGTCGTACACCGTGAAGGAGGAGACGGTCACCGGCCGGGCGGGGATCTCGAACTCCTCGCCCTCTCGGGCCCGCTTGTACGACCGCACGCCGTTGATCTTGATGGCGCTGACCTTGGACGGCACCTGCATGATGGCGCCGGTCAGCTTGGCGATTCCGGCGTCGATGGCGTCCCGGGTCACCTTGGACGAGTCGGTGGACGAGGTGATCTCGCCCTCGGCGTCGTCGGTGACGGTGTTCTGGCCCAGGCGGACGGTGCCCAGGTACTCCTTCTCGGTGAGGGCGAGGTGCCCGAGGAGCTTGGTGGCCCGCTCGACGCCGAGGACCAGGACGCCGGTCGCCATCGGGTCGAGGGTGCCGGCGTGGCCGACCCGGCGGGTCCGGGCGATCCCGCGCATCTTGGCGACCACGTCGTGCGAAGTGAAGCCCGACGGCTTGTCGACGATGACAAGGCCGTCGGGCGTGGTGTGCTTCTGGGTCATTCCGCGGCGTCGCCGTCCGTCTCGTCGTCCGCCGGCTTGCGGTACGGGTCCGCCTCACCGGCGTACGCGGCGCCGGTGGCGCTCTCGCGCACCTTCGCGTCGGACTGCCGTGCCTTGTCGAGGAGGTCCTCGATGGTCCGGGCGGTGTCCGGCAGGGCGTCCGCGACGAAGCTCAGGGTCGGCGTGAACTTCACACCGGCCGCGCGGCCCACCTCGGAGCGCAGGATCCCCTTGGCGCTCTCCAGGCCCGCCGCGGCGGCCTGCCGCTCCTCCTCGTCCCCGTAGACCGTGTAGAAGACGGTCGCCTCCCGGAGGTCACCCGTGACCCGGGTGTCCGTGATGGTGATGTGCGAGCCGAGCCGCGGGTCCTTGATCCCGCGCTGCAGCTTCTGGGCCACCACCTCTCGGATGAGGTCCGCCAGCCTTTTCGCCCGCGCGTTGTCGGCCACTGGTCCAGCTCCCGTTCTTTCTTCTTCTTGCGTTCTGTGGTCCGGTCGTCAGTCGTCGTCACCGTGGAAACGCCGTCGTACGGACAGCAGTTCCACCTCGGGGCGCGCGGCGACCAGCCGTTCGCACCGGTCCAGTACATCGGTGAGATGCCCCGCGTCGCCGGAGACCATGGCCAGGCCGATGACGACCCGCCGGTGGAGGTCCATGTGGTCCACCTCGGCCGCGCTCACCGCGTACTTCCGCTGGAGTTCGGCGACGATCGGGCGGACGACGGAGCGCTTCTCCTTCAGCGAGTGGACGTCGCCGAGGAGCAGGTCGAAGGACAGAGTCCCCACGTACATGTGTGTAACCGGTTCACCCGCCGGTACGGGATCGATGGCCCCGGATCCGTGTGGCCGGGGACATCAAGAAACGGTACCGCGTACCTGCCGGTGGCTCGACAGGGTTTCCGGGGCACCGTCGGGTTCGGGCACCGCCGGGGGCTTCCGCCCCCGGGAACGGCGCGCTGGCCGGCAGGACCGAGGTCCCGCCGGCCAGTACGAACCGTGGGCGTTACGCCCGCGGCTTCTCCCGCATCTCGTACGTCGCGATGACGTCGTCGATCTTGATGTCGTTGAAGTTTCCGAGGTTGATACCACCCTCGTAGCCTTCGCGGATCTCGGTGACGTCGTCCTTGAAGCGACGCAGGCCCTCGATGTTGAGGTTCTCCGCGACCACCTTGCCGTCGCGGATGAGGCGCGCCTTGGTGTTCCGCTTGACCTCGCCGGAGCGGATGAGGACACCCGCGATGTTGCCCAGCTTGGACGACTTGAAGACCTCGCGGATCTCCGCCGTACCCAGCTCGACCTCTTCGTACTCCGGCTTGAGCATGCCCTTGAGGGCCGCCTCGATCTCCTCGATCGCCTGGTAGATGACCGAGTAGTACCGGACGTCCACGCCCTCGCGCTCGGCCATCTGCTGGGCACGCCCGGCAGCCCGGACGTTGAAGCCGATGACGATCGCGTCCGAGCCCATGGCCAGGTCGATGTCGGACTCCGTGACCGCACCGACACCGCGGTGCAGGACGCGGATGTCGACCTCTTCACCGACGTCCAGCTGGAGCAGCGAGGACTCGAGGGCCTCGACGGAACCGGAAGCGTCACCCTTGATGATCAGGTTCAGCTGCTGGACCTCGCCGGCCTTGAGCACCTTGTCCAGGTCCTCGAGGGACACGCGGCGCGTGCGCTTGGCGAACGCGGCGTTGCGCTCACGAGCGGCGCGCTTCTCCGCGATCTGGCGGGCCGTACGGTCCTCCTCGACCACGAGGAAGTTGTCGCCCGCACCCGGGACGTTGGTCAGGCCCAGGACCTGGACCGGCGTCGAGGGACCGGCCTCGGCGACGTTGTTGCCGTTGTCGTCGAGCATGGCGCGGACGCGGCCGTAGGCGTCGCCCACCACCATCGTGTCGCCGACCCGCAGCGTGCCTCGCTGGACGAGCACCGTCGCCACGGCACCACGGCCGCGGTCGAGGCGGGACTCGATCGAGATGCCCTGCGCGTCCTGGTTCGGGTTGGCCCGCAGGTCGAGCGAGGCGTCGGCCGTGAGGATCACGGCCTCCAGCAGCGAGTCGATGTGCAGACCCTGCTTGGCGGAGATGTCGACGAACATCGTGTCGCCGCCGTACTCCTCGGCCACCAGGCCGTACTCGGTCAGCTGACCGCGCACCTTGGTCGGGTCGGCACCCTCGACGTCGATCTTGTTGACCGCGACCACGATCGGCACGTCGGCCGCCTTGGCGTGGTTCAGCGCCTCGACCGTCTGCGGCATGACGCCGTCGTTGGCCGCGACGACCAGGATCGCGATGTCGGTCGACTTCGCACCACGGGCACGCATGGCGGTGAACGCCTCGTGACCCGGGGTGTCGATGAAGGTGATCTTCCGCTCTTCGTCGTTGACCTCGGTCGCGACCTGGTAGGCACCGATGTGCTGGGTGATGCCGCCGGCCTCGCCCGCGATGACGTTCGTCTTGCGGATGGCGTCGAGCAGTCGGGTCTTACCGTGGTCGACGTGACCCATGACGGTGACGACCGGCGGACGGACCACCAGGTCCTCCTCGTCGCCCTCGTCCTCGCCGAACTCGATGTCGAAGGACTCGAGAAGCTCGCGGTCCTCCTCCTCCGGGCTGACGATCTGAACCGTGTAGTTCATCTCGTCGGCGAGGAGCTGCAGGGTCTCGTCGGAGACGGACTGCGTCGCGGTGACCATCTCGCCGAGGTTCATCATGACCGCGACGAGGGACGCCGGGTTCGCGTTGATCTTCTCCGCGAAGTCCGTGAGCGACGCGCCACGGGAGAGACGAATGCTCTCGCCGTTGCCGCGCGGCAGCATCACGCCGCCGACGCTCGGGGCCTGCATGGCCTCGTACTCCTGGCGCCTCTGCCGCTTCGACTTGCGACCACGACGCGCGGGACCGCCGGGACGGCCGAAGGCGCCCTGCGTGCCACCACGACCGCCCGGACCACCGGGACGACCGCCGAAGCCGGGACGGCCACCGCCGCCACCACCGGGACCACCCGGACGGCCGGCGAAACCACCGCCGCCACCGCCACCGGGACCACCCGGACGGCCGGCGAAGCCGCCGCCGCCACCACCGGGACGGCCGGCGAAGCCGCCGCCGCCACCGGGACGACCGCCGCCGCCGCCCGGACGACCGCCGCCACCGGGACCACGGCCGCCGGGGCCACCGCCGCCCGGACGCGGGCCGGCAGCGGGACGCTGCGGCATCATGCCGGGGTTCGGACGCGGACCGGCCGGGCCGGGACGCGGACCGCCCTGCGGGCGGGGCATGCCGGCCGGCGACGGACGCCCGGAGGCACCGCCGTGACCGCCCGGAGCCTGCGGACGCGGACCGCCGCCCTGGGCGCCGGGCGCCTGCGGACGGGGACCGGCGCCGGGGGCACCGCCGGGACGCGGGCCGCCCTGCGGGCGGGGCGACTGCGGGCGGGCCATGCCGGTGGAGCCGCCGGAGGTGAAGGGGTTGTTACCCGGACGCGGACCGGCCGGACGGGCACCCGGACGCGGGGCCTGGCCACCGGCGCGCTGGCCGCCCTGACCCGGACGGGCCTGGCCCTGGCCGGGAGCGCCGGGACGAGCGCCACCGGGCTTGGGAGCACCGGGACGACCGCCGCCGGGACGCGGGCCCTGCGCGGCCGGGGCCTGCGGGGTCTGCGCGGCGGGAGCCGGCGGAGCGGTGAACTCCGGAGCGGCCGGGGCCGGACGCGGCGCGGGCTTGGGGCCCGGCACCGGGCGCGGGCCGGAGGCCGGCGCGGGAGACGCGGGAGCCACGGGGGCCGCCGGAGCGGCGGGCTGCTGGGCAGCCGGCGCCGTCGGAGGCTTCGGGGCAGCCGGCTTCGGGGCAGCCGGACGGGCCGCCTGCGCCGGAGAGGGCGCGGCGGGCCTGGGGGAAGCCTTGCGCGGGGCGGGCTTTCCGGCGGACTTGCCGTTGCCACCGCCCTGGAAGGCGTCGGTCAGCTTGCGTACAACGGGCGCTTCGATGGTCGAAGACGCCGAACGGACGAATTCACCGAGCTCCTGGAGCTTGGCCATGACGACCTTGCTCTCGACACCGAACTCCTTGGCGAGTTCGTAGACCCGGACCTTAGCCACTTCGCTCCTTTGAGGTCCGGGTTGAAGCCGGACCGTCGCTAGTTCATGGGCGTACTCATCGCGTACTCATCGAGTGCTCATCGCAATCTCGACCTGCTTTCGACTCGCGAGGTACCAGGCCGCACGGGGTTCCGTGCGACACGTCTTACGGTGTTGCCTGCTTGGCAACTCTTGTCTGCTCGACGTATTGGCGCAACGCCTTTGTGTCGAGCGCTCCCGGGACGCGCAGTGCCCGCGGGAACGCCCGGCGGCGCACCGCCTGGTCGAGACAGACCAGGACGGGGTGTACATACGCACCCCGGCCGGGCAGCGTACCGCGAGGATCGGGGACGCATGCGTCCTCGCTCCTCACGATCCGCAGGAGATCGTCTTTGGCCGCCCGCTCCCGGCACCCCACACAGGTGCGTTCAGGGCATGCTCCGGCGTGCGTCCGGCCAGACACGGTTAAGTCTACCTCCCCGTACCGACCTCACCCCTTCGGGGCAAAGATCGAACGGCTGTTGTCGTAATCCAAGCGGCGTGCGGCTTGGATCTATTCCCCGGCCGGCTCGGTGTCGGGCCGGATGTCGATGCGCCAGCCGGTCAGCCGGGCCGCGAGGCGGGCGTTCTGCCCCTCCTTGCCGATGGCCAGCGACAGCTGGTAGTCCGGCACGGTCACCCGCGCGGAGCGGGCGGCCAGGTCGACGACCTCCACCTTGCTCACCCGAGCGGGTGACAGGGCGTTCGCCACCATCTCGGCCGGGTCGTCCGACCAGTCGACGATGTCGATCTTCTCGCCGTTCAGCTCGCCCATCACGTTGCGCACCCGGCCGCCCATCGGGCCGATGCAGGCACCCTTGGCGTTCAGGCCCGCACGGGTGGACCGCACGGCGATCTTGGTGCGGTGACCGGCCTCACGCGCGATGGCCGAGATCTCCACCGAGCCGTCGGCGATCTCCGGCACCTCCAGGGCGAAGAGCTTCTTCACCAGGTTGGGGTGCGTGCGGGACAGGGTCACGGAGGGACCGCGGACACCCTTGGCCACCCGGACGACGTAGCTGCGCAGCCGCATGCCGTGCGGGTACGTCTCGCCGGGCACCTGCTCCTGCACCGGCAGGATGGCCTCCAGCTTGCCGATGTCCACGAGCACGTTCTTCGGGTCGCGGCCCTGCTGGACCACGCCGGTGACGATGTCGCCCTCGCGGCCGGCGTACTCACCGAGCGTCGCGTCGTCCTCGGCGTCGCGCAGCCGCTGCAGGATCACCTGCTTGGCGGTGGTGGCGGCGATACGGCCGAAACCGGACGGGGTGTCGTCGAACTCCCGGGCCTCCTGGCCCTCCTCGAGGTCCTCGGGGTCCTCCTTCGCCCACACGGTCACATGCCCGGTCTCCCGGTTGAGCTCCACGCGCGCGTGTCGGCGGCTTCCCTCGGTGCGGTGGTAGGCGATGAGGAGGGCCGATTCGATCGCCTCGACCAGCAGGTCGAAGGAGATCTCCTTCTCCCTGACCAAGCCCCGCAGGGCGCTCATGTCGATGTCCACGGCTACGCCTCCTCCTCTTCCTTCATGTCCTTCGTGTCCTTGCGGTTGAACTCGACCTGCACGCGCGCCTTGGCGATCTCCGGGAAGTCGAGTCTGCGGGTGGTGGCCTTGCGACCCTTGACCCCGGGCACCTCGACGTCGACGCCCGCGTCGTCGACGGTCAGGATCCGTGCGACCACTTCGCCGCCCTCGGCCAGCTGGAACCTCACCAGCCGGTCCGTGGCGCGCACGAAGTGCCGGTGCTCGGTGAGGAGGCGCTCCGCGCCCGGGGTTCCGACCTCCAGGTCGTACGCGTCGTCGCCCATCGCGTTGGTGTCGTCGAGCTTCGCCGAGAGCGCGCGGCTCACATCGGCGATCGCGTCCAGGTCCGCCCCGGTGTCCGAGTCGACGACCACACGCAGCACCCGCTTGCGTCCGACGGAGTCGACGGCGATCTCCTCGAGATCCAGCCCCTGGGAGGTGACGAGCGGTTCCAGCAGCTCTCGCAGCCTCTCGCTCTGGGTGGTGCTCATCCGGGTGACTCCTCGGCCGCGTGTGCTGTTGTGGGATGGGTCGCGTCTGGTCAAAGGGTATCCGGTCGCGGGGTGTGTTGCCGTCCACCTGTGCCCGAGCCGCCACGAACCGCGACGACCGGCGCCCGACGGTGCCGGTGAGTGGCGTCGGACGGGTGCGCGGGTACGGTGATCACGGGCGTGCCGCCCGTCGCCGTTCTTCCTTTCGTACGAGTTCCCCGAGGACGTCCGCAGTGCCGTATCCGCCACCGCCGCGCAACATGCCCTCGGGGCCGCGCAGAAGATCCCTGCTCGCCTCGGCCGCCGGCGCCGCCCTGCTGGCCGGCTGCTCGTCCGACCCGGACTCCGGCGGCAACGGCCCCTCGGCCACCGCCCGGGCACGCGCGCGTGCGGCCCGCGACAGCCAGGTGCTGCTGCGGCAGTACGACGCCGTGCTCGCCGCGCACCCCGGCCTCGCCGAGCGGCTGCGCCCGCTGCGCGAGGCGGTCGCGGCGCACGTGCGGGCCTTCACCGACGGCGCGGCCCCCACGGCGACACCTTCGAAGGCCGCCACGGCCTCGGCCTCCGGCTCTCCGGCCGCCTCCCCGTCCGCGTCGCCCGTGCCCGGCACCGAGAAGGACGCCCTCGCCTCGCTGGCCGGCGCCGAGCGCACCCTCGCCGACCGGCGCGCCAAGGACCTGCTCGACCTGCCGGGCGAGCCGGCCCGGCTGCTCGCCTCGGTGGCGGCGGCCGGGGCCGCCCACGCGTACCTGCTGACAGGGGGAGCGAAATGAGCCACAGGTCCAAGGACGCCGACCGGACCGAGCTGACCGCGCTGCAGGCGGCCCTGGCGGCCGAGCACGCGGCGGTCTACGGCTACGGCGTCGTCGGCGGCCAGATCGGGGCCCCGCGCCGCGCCGACGCCCGGGCGGCGTACGACGCCCACCGGGCCCGCCGGGACGCCCTGGCGCGCGAGGTCCGCGACCTGGGCGGCGAGCCGGTGGCCGCGAACGCCGCGTACGCCTTGCCGTTCCCGGTGCACGACCAGGCCGGCGCGGTACGCCTCGCCGCCCGGCTGGAGGACCGCGTGGCCGGGGTCTACTCGGACCTGGTGCGGGCGGCCACCGGCGCCCGACGCGCCGCTGCCGCCGAAGCGCTGCGGGAGGCTGCGGTGCGGTCGGTGCGCTGGAGCGGGGAGAGCGTAGCCTTCCCTGGGCTCGCCGAGCGGGCCGACACGGGGACCGGCGCCGCCGGCGCGACCCCGTCGGCCACC
This sequence comes from Streptomyces sp. NPDC037126, assembly GCF_055605965.1. Classification (NCBI taxonomy): domain Bacteria; kingdom Bacillati; phylum Actinomycetota; class Actinomycetes; order Kitasatosporales; family Streptomycetaceae; genus Streptomyces; species Streptomyces sp. NPDC037126. The sequence continues at coordinate 283,991 of NZ_JBVJTD010000010.1, read as the reverse complement.
GCGCCGGCGACCCGTTGAGCGCCGTACGACAGGCTCAGGAGGAAGGGAACGACTCGCGCATGGCTTTCGAACCGCCGCAGCGCCTGGTGCGCGCGCTCGGTGAGACGGCACCGGCCGGGGACGACTGGCTGGCGCTGCTGCCCGGCACGGCCGAGCGGGCCGTCGCCCGGCGCGAGTTGACCGTCGAACGGGTCCAGGTGCCGGGCGGCCGCAGCAGCCTGGTGGTGCTGGTCCGCCGGCCGGACGGCACCCCGGCCGTGCTGAAGCTGGCCCCGCCGCGCGCCCGGCCCGCGAGCGAGCGGGCGGCGCTGGCGCACTGGGGCGGCCTGGGCGCCGTGCAGCTCCTGGAAGCCGGTGCGGAGGACGAGGCGCTGCTGCTGGAGCGGCTGCACCCGGACGTGTCGGTGCGGTCGCTGCCGGAGGCGAAGGCACTCCTGGAGGCGACGGGCACGCTGCGCCGGCTGTGGGTGGAGCCACCGGCCGGCCACGCCTTCGAGACCGTGGCGGAGCGCACCGGACGACAGGCGGCGGCGATGCGGGCGGGCGCCGGGCACGAGCCGGACGTGGCCCCGCTGGTCGACGCGGCGCTCGCGGCCCGCGAGGAGCTGCTGGCCGCGCCGCCCGAGCACCGGCTGCTGCACGGCACGTTCCGGCAGAGCAAGGTGCTCTCCGGGGAGCGGATGCCGTGGCTCGCGGTGGGCCCCGACCCGGTGGTCGGCGAAAGCGCGTTCGATCTGGCGCGGCTGGTGCGGGACCGTGTGGAGGACCTGATCGCCTCGCCGTCCGGCGCGGCGATCACCCGGCGCCGGATCAAGCGGCTCGCGGAGTCCCTGGAGGTCGACCAGGAGCGGCTGCGGGGCTGGACGCTGTTCCGGGCGGTGGAGTCCGGCGTGCGGGCCCTGCGGGTGGGGCGGCCGAAGGACGGGGAGCTGCTGCTGGAGTTCGCCGGGTGGCTGTGAGGGCCACGCGCGAAGCCCCCTGGACCTCCGCGGGTCACAGGGGGCTTTCTTCACCGGGGCTTCCCCCGGCTACGCGGTCAGGCGGGCGATCGCGTCCTCGACGGACAGCTCCTCGCGCTCACCGGTCTTGCGGTCCTTCAGCTCGAGGACGCCCTCGCCGGAGCGGCGGCCGGCCACCAGGATCTGCGGGACGCCGATCAGCTCGGCGTCGGTGAACTTCACGCCCGGGGAGACCCCGGCCCGGTCGTCCACCAGGACGCGCACGCCGGCGGCGGCCAGCTTCTCGGCGACGTCGAGGGCCAGCTCGGTCTGCAGGGCCTTGCCCGCGGCGACGACGTGCACATCGGCCGGGGCGACCTCCTTGGGCCAGCACAGGCCCTGGTCGTCGGCGCTCTGCTCGGCGAGCGCGGCGACGGCACGGGAGACACCGATGCCGTAGGAGCCCATGGTGACGCGGACCGGCTTGCCGTTCTGGCCGAGGACGTCGAGCTTGAGGGCGTCGGCGTACTTGCGGCCCAGCTGGAAGATGTGGCCGATCTCGATGGCACGGTCCAGCTTCAGGCCGGTGCCGCACTTCGGGCAGGGGTCGCCCTCCTGGACCACCACGACGTCCACGTACGCGTCGACCTCGAAGTCACGGCCCGCGACGACGTTCTTCGCGTGCGTGTGCTCCTTGTTGGCGCCGGTGATCCAGGCGGTGCCGGGGGCGATGCGCGGGTCGGCGATGTACGTGACCTTCTCGCCCAGCCCCTGCGGGCCGACGTAGCCGCGCACCAGGTCGGGACGGCCGACGAAGTCCTCGGCGGTGACCAGCTCGACGGCGGCCGGCGCGAAGTGCGCCTCGACCTTGCCCAGGTCCACCTCGCGGTCCCCGGGGACGCCCACGGCCACGATGTCGCCGTCCACCTTGACCAGCAGGTTCTTCAGCGTGGCCGAGGCGGGGACGCCGAGGGAGGCGGCCAGGGTCTCGATGGTGGGGGTGTCGGGGGTGGGGATCTCCTCCAGCGCGGGCACGTCCGAGCCGTCGACCGGCTGCAGCTCGTACGTGATCGCCTCCGTGTTGGCGGCGAAGTCGCAGTTCGGGCAGTCCGCGAAGGTGTCCTCGCCGGCCTCGGCCGGGGCGAGGAACTCCTCGGACTTCGAGCCGCCCATGGCGCCGGCGGTGGCGGCGCAGATGCGGTAGTCGAGCCCGAGCCGCTCGAAGATGCGCTGGTAGGCCTGGCGGTGCAGGGCGTAGGACCGGCCGAGGCCCTCGTCGTCCAGGTCGAAGGAGTACGAGTCCTTCATCTGGAACTCGCGGCCGCGCAGGATGCCCGCGCGGGGCCGGGCCTCGTCACGGAACTTCGTCTGGATCTGGTAGAGGATCACCGGCAGGTCCTTGTAGGACGTGCACTGGTCCTTGACCAGGAGGGTGAAGATCTCCTCGTGGGTGGGACCGAGCAGGTAGTCGCCGCCCTTGCGGTCCTTGAGCCGGAACAGCTCCTGGCCGTACTCGTCCCAGCGGCCGGTGGCCTCGTAGGGCTCGCGCGGCAGCAGGGCGGGGAGCAGCACCTCCTGGGCGCCGATCGCGTCCATCTCCTCGCGGACGATCCGCTCCACGTTGGAGAAGACCTTCTTGCCGAGGGGCAGCCAGCTCCAGATGCCGGCGGCGGTACGGCGGACGTAGCCGGCGCGGACGAGCAGCTTGTGGCTGAGGACCTCGGCGTCCGCCGGGTCGTCGCGCAGCGTCTTCACCATCAACTGGGACATGCGCTGGACCGGTGCGTTCGCCATGGTTGTCGTACTCCTGCCGGGTAAGGGTGATGGCTAGGAGGTTAGCCGGGTGGCGTGTTCCGGTGGAAATCGGTTAGCGCCTGCGCAGCGGCAGGGGGGCGCCCATCACCGCGTACGGCCGCGGCGCGCTCGGGAAGTGGACCCGGCGGGCGAGGTCCTCGTAGCCGAGGGAGTGGTAGAGGCCGCGGGCCGGGCTGTCGGTGTCGATCGCCGAGAGGATCGAGCGGGGTTCGGCGGCGGTGTCGGTGATCCTCGTGATCAGGCGCCGCCCGATGCCGCGGTTCTGCTGGTCGGGGTGGACGTGCAGTTCCGTGATCACGAAGGAGTCGTCCAGCCAGAAGTCGTTGCCGCCGGCCCGCAGATAGGGCTCCACGACCGTCGACCACCAGTGCGTCCGGCTGTTCGGCATGCCGTAGACGAAGCCGACGAGAAGTCCCCCGACGGTCGCGCCGAGGGCCCGCGCGCCCTGGTACTGCATGTGCCGCTGCACGATCTGCCGGCGTACGGCGACCTCGTCGGGGCCCAGGCCGAAGGCGACGGCTTGGACTGCGAGGGCCTCGTCGACGCGGGCTGCGAGGTCCAGGGGGCCGATCACGAGGTCCATGCCGGGAGCGTACAGGGGGTTCAGAACAGCACACTCATGAAGGCGCCCACCTCTTGGAACCCGACCCGCAGGTAGGCCCTGCGCGCCGCCGTGTTGAAGTCGTTGACGTACAGGCTCACCACCGGGGCCACGTCCGCCAGCGCGTAGCGCAGCACCGCCGCCATGCCGGGGGCCGCGAGGCCCATGCCCCGGTACTCCGGGGCCACCCAGACGCCCTGGATCTGGCAGGCCTGCGAGGTCGCCGCGCCGATCTCCGCCTTGAACACGACCCTGCCGTGCTCGTCGAGGCGGGCGAAGGAGCGGCCGGAGCCGACGAGTTCGGCGACGCGGGCCTGGTACAGCAGACCGCCGTCGCCGGCCATCGGCGAGACACCGACCTCCTCGGTGAACATCGCCACGCACGCCGGCATGATCGTCTCCATCTCGTCCTTGCGGACGCGGCGGACGTACGGGTCCGGGGCGATGCCGTCGGGCATGTGGTCGGTGACCATCAGCGGCTGCTGGGCGCGGACCTCGCGGGCGGGGCCCCAGTGGGGCTCCAGCAGACGCCACAGCTCGGCGGTGGACTCGGCGGGGCCGACGATGGAGGAGCAGCGGCGGCCGGCCCGCCGGGCGCGGTCGGCGAAGGCGCGGACGGCGCGGGGGTTGGCGCAGATGGGGACGAGGTTGGCGCCCGCGTAGCACAGGGCCGTGAGCATGCCGTCCTCGTACCAGCCCCACATCTCGCCGCCGAGGCGCCACGGGTCGAGGCCCGCCACCTGGACCCGTGAGGTCACGAAGGCGTTCGCGACCGGCTCGCGGTCGAGGACGGCGAGCGCGGCGTCAAGGTCGCTCGGTTCGAGCACCCGGGAGGTGGTCTGGGTCAACACGTGCGGGGCCTCATCCTGGGGTTCTGCTGATCCCCGCACTGTACCTGGCGATCGTGTGCGCCGCCGCCCCCGAGGAGCGGCGCCAGAAGGGTCAGTCGGCGACCGAGACCGACGGTTCGCCCGAGGTCACGCCGTCCTTCTCCATCTGCTCGGCCAGCTTCATGGCCTCTTCGATGAGGGTTTCGACGATCTTGGACTCGGGGACGGTCTTGATGACCTCGCCCTTCACGAAGATCTGGCCCTTGCCGTTGCCGGAGGCGACGCCGAGGTCTGCCTCGCGGGCCTCGCCGGGGCCGTTGACGACGCAGCCCATGACCGCGACGCGCAGCGGGACCTCCATGCCGGTCAGGCCGGCGGTGACCTCTTCGGCGAGCTTGTACACGTCGACCTGGGCGCGGCCGCAGGACGGGCAGGAGACGATCTCCAGGCCGCGCTGGCGCAGGTTCAGCGACTCCAGGATCTGGATGCCGACCTTGACCTCCTCGGCGGGCGGGGCCGACAGGGACACGCGGATGGTGTCGCCGATGCCCTGGGAGAGCAGGGCGCCGAAGGCCACCGCCGACTTGATCGTGCCCTGGAACGCCGGGCCCGCCTCGGTCACGCCGAGGTGGAGGGGGTACTCGCACTGCTCGGCGAGCTGGCGGTAGGCCTCGATCATCACGACCGGGTCGTTGTGCTTGACGGAGATCTTGATGTCGCGGAAGTCGTGCTCCTCGAAGAGGGACGCCTCCCACAGGGCCGACTCGACCAGGGCCTCGGGGGTCGCCTTGCCGTACTTCTGGAGCAGGCGCCGGTCCAGGGAGCCGGCGTTGACGCCGATGCGGATCGGGGTGCCGTGGTCCTTGGCGGCCTTGGCGATCTCCTTGACCTTGTCGTCGAACTGCTTGATGTTGCCGGGGTTCACACGGACCGCGGCGCAGCCCGCCTCGATCGCGGCGAAGACGTACTTGGGCTGGAAGTGGATGTCCGCGATGACGGGGATCTGGGACTTCCTCGCGATGGTGGCGAGGGCGTCGGCGTCGTCCTGGGTGGGGCAGGCGACGCGGACGATCTGGCAGCCGGACGCGGTCAGCTCGGCGATCTGCTGGAGGGTGGCGCCGATGTCGGACGTACGGGTCGTGGTCATCGACTGGACCGAGACGGGCGCGTCTCCGCCGACCGCCACGCTTCCGACCTGGATCTGCCGGCTCTTCCGGCGCTCGGCGAGCTTGGTCGGAACGGACGGCATGCCGAGAGAAATCGCAGTCATCTGCTGTGCAACCCCAAGTCGTGGATCAAGGTCCGGTCCCGTTCTACGGCGGGCTCCAGGCTTCGAGATTACGGCACCGCGCTCGGCCCCAGCACATCCCACCCGGTAAACCCACCCGATGGAAGGCGCCCCGCGACCCAGGGTCCCGGGACGCCCCCAACATGGGATGGCTAGGAGATTTTGACGGGGTTAACCACGTCGGCGATCAGGACGAGGATGGTGAAGCAGACGAAGATCCCCGCCACCACGTACGCCACCGGCATCAGTTTGGCCACGTCGAAGGGGCCCGGGTCGGGGCGGCGGAGGACGCGGGCCAGGTTGCGGCGCAGGGACTCCCACAGGGCGCCGGCGATATGGCCGCCGTCGAGGGGGAGCAGCGGGAGCATGTTGAACAGGAACAGGGAGAGGTTGAAGCCGGCGAGGAGCATCACGAACATCGCCAGCTGCTGTGAGGCGGGGATGTGCAGGGTGGCGATGTCGCCGGTGATGCGGGCGGCGCCGACGATGCCCACCGGGGAGTCCGGTTCGCGCGGGCCGTTGCCGAACGCCGCGTTCCACAGCGCGGGGATCTTGCCGGGCAGCGCGCCGAGGGAGTCGACGGCGTCGCCGACCCGGTCGGTCATCCAGGTCACGGAGTCGCCGAAGCCCAGTTTGACGACGCCGGTGGCGGAGCTGAAGCCGAGGAAGCCGGCCTTGACGTACTTGCCCGCGACGTAGGTGCCGCTGGAGTCCTTCTGGGCGACCATGTTGGTGGCGATCGTGGCGTGCAGGGTGACCTGCCTGCCGTCGCGCTGGACGACGATCGGGACGTTCTTGCCGGCGCTGTCGCGGATGAGGTCCGACAGCTTGTTCCAGTCCTTGGTGGGCGTGCCGTCGAAGGAGACGATCCTGTCGCTCTTCCTCATGCCGGCGGCCTCGGCCGGGGAGGCGGGGTCGGACTTCTTGCAGCTGTCGCGGTGCTCGCTCTGCGCGATGACGCAGGGCGAGACGGAGGCGACGGTGGTGGTCTGCTGCTGGATGCCGAAGCCCATGAGCACCGTGAAGAACAGGGCGATCGCGAGGATCAGGTTCATGAACGGGCCGGCGAACATGACGATGACCCGTTTCCACGGCTTGCGCGTGTAGAACATGCGCGTCTCGTCACCGGCCTGCAGTTCCTCGAAGGCCGCCGAGCGGGCGTCCTCGATCATGCCGCGCCAGGGCGAGGTGGAGCGGGCGGAGACCCGGCCCTCGTCGTCGGGCGGGAACATGCCGATCATGCGGATGTAGCCGCCGAGCGGGATCGCCTTGACGCCGTACTCGGTGTCGCCCTTCCTCCGTGACCACACGGTGGGGCCGAAGCCGACCATGTACTGCGGGACGCGGATGCCGAACAGCTTGGCGGTCGACAGGTGCCCCAGCTCGTGCCACGCGATCGAGACGAGCAGGCCGAACGCGAAGACCACTATGCCGAGGATGAACATCAAGGTCGTCATGCACGCGCCTCCGCGGTCGCCGTCGTGCCGGTGAGTTCGCGGGCCCGGGCGCGGGCCCAGGTCTCCGCTTCGAGGACGTCCGACACGGCCAGGGAGGTTCCCGCGGCCGGGGTGCCGTGTTCGTCGACCACCCGGGTGACGGTCTCCATGATGCCGTTGAAGGGCAGCGCGCCGCTGCGGAAGGCCTCGACGCACTCCTCGTTGGCCGCATTGAACACCGCCGGGGCCGTCCCCGCGAGCTGCCCCACGTGCCGGGCGAGGCCGACGGAGGGGAAGGCCTCGTGGTCCAGTGGGAAGAACTCCCAGGTGGAGGCCTTGCTCCAGTCGAACGCGGGGGCCGCGTCCGGAACCCGTTCGGGCCAGCCCAGACCGATGGCGATCGGCCCGCGCATGTCGGGGGGCGTCGCCTGGGCGATCGTGGATCCGTCGGTGTACTCGACCATCGAGTGGACATACGACTGCGGGTGCACGACCACCTCAATGCGGTCGAACGGAATGTCGTAGAGGAGGTGTGCCTCGATGACCTCCAGGCCCTTGTTGACGAGGGTCGCGGAGTTGATGGTGATCACCGGGCCCATCGCCCAGGTGGGGTGGGCGAGGGCGTCCTCGACGGTCACGTTCGCCAGCTCGGCCTTGGTGCGGCCGCGGAAGGGGCCGCCGGAGGCGGTGACGACCAGCTTGCGCACGTCGGCGCGGGTCCCGCAGGCGAGGGACTGGAAGAGGGCGGCGTGCTCGGAGTCGACGGGGATGATCTGGCCCGGCTTGGCGAGCGCCTTGACCAGCGGGCCGCCGACGATCAGCGACTCCTTGTTGGCGAGCGCGAGCGTGCGGCCGGCCTCCAGGGCGGCCAGGGTGGGCGCGAGGCCGATGGAGCCGGTGATGCCGTTGAGCACGGTGTGGCAGTCGGAGGCGGCGACCTGCGTGGCCGCCTCGGGTCCGGCGAGGATCTCGGGCAGTGGCTCGCCGGGGCCGTACCGCCCGGCGAGCGCCTCGCGCAGGGCCGGTACGGCGTCCTCGCGGGCGACCGCGACGGTCCGCGCCCGGAGCCGGTGGGCCTGCTCGGCGAGGAGGGCGACCCGGCCGCCGTTCGCGGAGAGGGCGGTGACCCGGAAGCGGTCGGGGTTGCGCAGCACGAGGTCGATGGCCTGGGTGCCGATGGATCCGGTGGAGCCGAGGATCACCACGTCCTTGGGGCCCTCGCCGGCGAGGGGGTCGTAGACGAGGTGCGGGTCGGCGAGGGGTGCCGGATGGGCGGGACTGTCGGTCATCCCCCCATTGTTGCCGCAAGGGGCGGCGGTCCGGACAGGGTGTCCCCCGGGCGGGCGCGTTCGCGGCTTTCCTCACCGATGAGGTGTTTTCCCGTTGCGAAGTCGATATGAAGATCGCACGGGGGTGCGGCGGGCCGCGCGGAGATCCGCACCGGCCACTGTCCCGGTCGTGTACCGGTACTCCGGAATTCGCGCGTGCCGGGCGCCGGCAGATGGCATGCTTCCCGTTGCGGCCCGCCCAACAGGGCCGCAACGGGGAGGAGTCACGTTGAACCGCATGCGCACCACCGCCACCGTCCTGGCCACGGCCGGCCTGCTCACGGCCGGCCAACTCGGCCTGGCCTCGGCCGCGTCGGCCGCGACGGTCGCGCCGAAGAGCGCCAGCTGCCCGATCGACCTGGTCTACCCGAGCCGCTTCTACATCGACTCGCACGGCTGGGTCACCAACGGCGGCCTGTACTTCGGCATCAAGAACAAGAGCACGACCAAGAACTTCGGCTCCGTGACGTTCACCGTCACGGATGTGAAGAACATCCGCTTCGGCACGGCCAAGGCCACCGGCGGCAAGGTCACCCACCGGACCAGCACCACGGTGTCCGTGTACACGGGGACGCTGAAGAAGAAGACGAGCCTCGGTGTGCGGGTGCAGACGCACCTGCTCAACACCCGTTCCTACAAGGTGAAGTTCACCCTGAAGGGCAAGGGCTGGAACTGCGCCGGCGACCAGGGCACCTGGGGTTCCTGACCCAGGCGCCCTGCCGACGGACGGGTGAGCCCTACGCGCCGAAGGGGCGGCGGGCGTTCTCCCGTGTGGACGGTCCGGGGGTCGCGTCGGCGATCCACGGGCCGTCCTCGGACGGGTCGACGATGCCTTCCTCCAGCCAGGTGTACGCCCCGCCGAGGACGCCCTTGACCACCTTGCGGTCGAGGTCGTCGGTGTTGTTCCACAGCCGGCCGAAGAGTTCCTCGACGCGGATGCGGGACTGCCGGCAGAAGGCGTCGGCGAGCTGGTAGGCCTCGCGGCCGTGGTCGCCGGCGGCGCGCAGCCGCTCGGCCCGGACGCAGGCCGCGCTCATCGCGAACAGCTCCGCGCCGATGTCCACGATCCGGCCGAGGAAGCCCTGCTTGGTCTCCATGCGGCCCTGCCAGCGGGACATGGCGTAGAAGGTGGAGCGGGCCAGCTTGCGGGCGGCTCGCTCGACGTAGCGCAGGTGGCCGGAGAGGTCGATCCCGTGCCGGAACTCGCCGTACGAGGTGGGCAGCTGGCCGGGGCCCGCGACCAGCCTGGGCAGCCACTTGGCGTAGAAGACGCCCGCGTTGGCACCCGCCCTCGCCTTGTCGGAGAGCGGCTTGTCGGGGTCGATGAGGTCACCGGCGACCGAGAGGTGGGCGTCCACCGCCTCGCGGGCGATGAGGAGGTGCATGATCTCCGTGGAGCCCTCGAAGATGCGGTTGATGCGCAGGTCGCGCAGGATCTGCTCGGCGGGGACCGCCCGTTCGCCGCGCGCCTTGAGGGACTCGGCCGTCTCGTAGCCGCGGCCGCCGCGGATCTGGACCAGTTCGTCGGCCATCTGCCAGGCCATCTCGGAGCCGTAGAGCTTGGCGAGGGCGGCCTCGATGCGGATGTCGTTGCGGTCCTCGTCGGCCATCTGGGAGGACAGGTCGAGCACCGCCTCCAGGGCGAAGGTGGTCGCGGCGATGAAGCTGATCTTGGAGCCGACGGCCTCGTGCAGCGCGACCGGCTTGCCCCACTGCTCCCGCTCCGCCGACCATTCGCGGGCGATCTTCAGGCACCACTTGCCGGCCCCGGCGCACATCGCCGGAAGTGAGAGGCGGCCGGTGTTGAGGGTGGTGAGGGCGATCTTCAGGCCGGCACCCTCGGGGCCGATCCGGTTGGCCGCGGGGACCCGGACCTGGTGGAAGCGGGTGACGCCGTTCTCGATGCCGCGCAGGCCCATGAAGGCGTTGCGGTTCTCGACGGTGATGCCCTCGGAGCCGGCCTCCACGACGAACGCGGTGATACCGCCCTTGTGGTCCTCGGACCTCGGCACCCGGGCCATGACGACGAGCAGGTCGGCGACCACCCCGTTGGTGGTCCACAGCTTCACGCCGTCGAGGACGTAGTGGTCCCCGTCGGGTACCGCAGTGGTGGCGAGGCGGGCCGGGTCGGAGCCGACGTCGGGCTCGGTGAGCAGGAAGGCGGAGATGTCGGTGCGGGCGCAGCGGGGCAGGAAGGCGTCCTTCTGCTCCTGGGTGCCGAACATCTTCAGCGGCTGGGGCACGCCGATGGACTGGTGGGCGGAGAGCAGGGCGCCGACCGCGGGGCTGGCGGAGCCGACCAGGGCGAGGGCCTTGTTGTAGTACAGCTGGGTGAGGCCGAGGCCGCCGTACTTCGGGTCGATCTTCATGCCGAGGGCGCCGAGTTCCTTGAGGCCGTCGACGACCTCGTCGGGGATGCGGGCCTCGCGCTCGATGCGGGCGGAGTCGACGGTCGACTCGCAGAAGGCGCGCAGTTTGTCGAGGAACTCCTCACCGCGCCGGACGGATTCGTCGTCGGGCAGCGGGTGGGGGTGGATGAGGTCGAGCCGGAAGCGCCCGAGGAAGAGCTCCTTGGCGAAGCTGGGCTTGCGCCAGTTCTGCTCCCGGGCGGCCTCCGCCACCTGTCGGGCCTCGCGTTCGGTGACGGTGGTGCGTCGGGTGGTGGGGGCGGACATGAGGCTCACCTCGCCGCGAAGAGGGATGATTGCGGACCGTTCGTTACCGACCAGTGCTACTGGATCGTTGGTACCCGAAACGGGCCGCCCTCACCACCCCTCGCGGTCCGATCGGTCGACGCGGGGCCTTCACGAAGCCACCCGGCGAGGGTCCCGACAACACGCGAAAGGGAACGGCCGCAGCCCCCGCACAGTGGGCTGCGGCCGTTCTGGCTGACCTGTCCGTGGCAGGTCAGAGCGCGAGGCCGGTGAGAACCAGTACGCGCTCGTAGGTGTAGTCCTCCATCGCGAACCGGACGCCTTCGCGGCCGACGCCGGACTGCTTGGCGCCGCCGTACGGCATCTGGTCGGCGCGGTAGGACGGGACGTCGCCGATCACCACGCCGCCGACCTCGAGGGCACGGTGGGCGCGGAAGGCGACCTGGAGGTCGTGGGTGAACACGCCTGCCTGGAGGCCGTACTTGGAGTCGTTGACCGCGGCGAACGCCTCGGCCTCGCCGTCCACCTTCTGCACGGTGAGGACGGGTCCGAAGACCTCCTCGCAGGAGATGGTGACGTCCGCGGGCACGTCGGTGAGGACGGTCGGCGCGTAGGAGGCGCCGTCGCGGTCGCCGCCGGTGAGGAGCGTGGCGCCGGCCTCGACGGCCTCCTTGACCCAGGACTCGACGCGCTGGGCGGCGTCCTCGCTGACCAGCGGGCCGACGTCCGTCTTGGCGTCGCTCGGGTCACCGGTGACCTGGGCCTCGACGGCGGCGACGACGCGGGGCAGCAGGCGGTCGTACACCGACGCGTCGGCGATCACGCGCTGCACGGAGATGCAGGACTGGCCGCCCTGGTAGTTGGAGAAGGTCGCGATGCGGGTGGCGGCCCAGTCGAGGTCGGCGTCGGAGGCGTAGTCGCCGAGGACGACCGCGGCGCCGTTGCCGCCCAGCTCCAGGGTGCAGTGCTTGCGCGGCACCGAGTCCATGATCGCGTAACCGACCTTCTCGGACCCGGTGAAGGAGATGACCGGCAGGCGCTCGTCCTGGACGAGGGCGGGCATGCGGTCGTTGGTGACCGGCAGGATCGACCAGGAGCCGGCCGGCAGGTCGGTCTCGGCGAGCAGGTCGCCGAGGATCAGGCCGGAGAGCGGGGTGGCCGGGGCCGGCTTGAGGATGATCGGCGCGCCGGCCGCGATCGCCGGGGCGATCTTGTGGGCGCACAGGTTCAGCGGGAAGTTGAACGGCGCGATGCCGAGCACGACGCCCTTGGGGAAGCGGCGGGTGAGCGCGAGCCGGCCCTGGCCGCCGGCGTCGGTGTCGAGCCGCTGGGCCTCGCCGCCGTTGAACCGGCGGGCCTCCTCGGCGGCGAACCGGAACACCGAGACGGCGCGGCCGACCTCGCCGCGGGCCCACTTGACCGGCTTGCCGTTCTCGGCGGAGATCAGCTGGGCGATCTCCTCGGTGCGCTCGGCGAGCCGCTTGCTGACGTGGTCGAGGGCGGCGGCGCGTACGTGCGCCGGGGTCGCGGCGAACTCGTCCCGCACGGCGTACGCGGCGGCCACGGCCTCCTCGACCTGGGCGTCGTTCGGCACGCTGACCTTGCCCACGAGCCGGCCGTCCCAGGGGGAGGTGACGTCGAAGGTGTCCTCGCCGGTGACCTGGCGGCCGGCGAGCCAGAAGGCGTAGGTGGAAGTCATGTGCGAGTCCCGGCCCTTCCGCGTTTGGGGGTGTGCTTGGCTTTCGTGGTCCACGGTAGGGCTGGGGCGGTCGGCGGTCGCTTGTCCGAGTCGTAGCAGTAGGCGGGCCGGGTACTACTGTTTGGACTACTCGGTGGAGGTCGCCTTCAGAGCGAGCCAGAGTTCCATGCGGACGTCGGGGTCGTCGAGGGAGCGGCCGAGGATCTCCTCGACCCGTCGCATCCGGTACCGCAGCGTGTGCCGGTGCACCCCCAGGTCCGCGGCGGCCGCGTCCCACTGCCCGTGCCGGGACAGCCATGCCCGCAGCGAGGCCACCAGGTCGCCCCGCCCGGTCGCGTCGTGCTCGTGCAGCGCGCGCAGCAGACCGTCGGCGAACGCCTTGACCGCGTCGTCGGCCAGCAGCGGCAGCACGGACCCGGCGGCCAGCTGCTCGTGCTCCACCAGCACCCGGCCCCGGCGCCGGGCCACCGACAGCGCCTGCTCGGCCTGCTTGTAGGCCGCCGCGGCGGCGATCGGCCCGGCCGGGGCGGACAGGCCGACGACCAGTTCGTCCTCGTCGGCCGCGTGCTCGGGCAGCGCGCGAGCACGCTCCAGGTCCGCCGCGTACCCGGCGCAGGCGGCCACCGCCGCGCCGCCGTCCACGGCCAGCACCACCAGCCGCTCCCCGTCCGGGACCACCAGCACGGCCTCCCCGGAGCGCGCGGCGGCGGACTCGACGGCCTCCGTGAGCGTGCCCAGCGGGTCGCCACCCGGTTCGGCGGTGGGCCTGGACTTGGGCACCGGCACGCGCGCGTGGGCGTCCACGTGCGCCCGCGCGGCCGAGCCGGGCACCGACTCGGCGACGATCATCCGGAACGGCGCGTCGAGCAGCCCGCCGTACAGGTCCCCGGCCACGGCCCGGGCGTGGTCGGGCTCCCCGGCGAGCAGCATGCGCAGCACCGCGGTGCCGATCCGCTGCTCGGCGGCCTGCAGGGAGCGGGAGCGCTCGGTGACCAGGGTGAGCAGGGCGATGGCGGAGTACACGGCGTAGCGCTCGGCGGTGCCGAGGGCGGCGGCCGTGCCCACGGCGAGGGCCGCGCGGGGGCGCCGTCCGGTGCCGAGGCTGTGCAGCTCGACGCGGTCCTCGTTGTCCGGGCCGCCGACCACGGAGGAGGCGGGCGCGGGCCGCTCCCGCAGCCGTTCGACCTCCGCGGTGATCCGGGCGGCCCGGCGGCCGGCCCACTCGGGCGCGGCGGCGACGACGGCGCCCGAGGCGTCGTAGAGCGCCGCCCAGCCGTCGACCTGAGCGGCGAGCGCGGTGAGCAGTCCCTCGGGGCCGGAGTTCAGCGCCTGCCTGGTCAGCTCGCGCTGGGCGGCGAAGCCGTCCGTGACGGCCCGGTACTGGTCGGCGGCGATGGCCGCCGAGACGGCCTTGCTGATGGCGAGGAAGGGGGTGCGGCGCGGCACCTCCAGCAGCGGCAGCCCCTCGCGTTCGCAGGCGTCGACGAGGGGCTTGGGGATGTCCTCGTAGTTGACGCCGACGGCGAAGCCGAGTCCGACGACGCCCGCGCCGGCCAGCCGCCGTACGTAGCGGCGCATCGCCTCGGGATCCTCCGCGTCCAGTTTGAGCGCGGTGATCAGCAGCAGCTCGCCGCCCTCCATGTACGGCACGGGGTCGGCCAGCTCGCTGACGTGCGCCCAGCGCACGGGCACGTCGAGGCGGCCCTCGCCCGCGCGCACGGTGAGCTTCAGCGCGGAGTGGTGGACGAGCGAGGCGAGCGTCGGGGGCATGAGGCCTTCACGGTGAGGGGGATCCGGTGAACGAGGTGATCTTTTGGCCGCCACGTATGAACGACCACTGCCGATTCTGCCTCACCGTACGAGCCCCCGCCGGGCCTCCCTCAGCTCCGCAGATCCACCAGCAGGGGCGGCGCGTGCTCACCCTGCACGGTCGTCAACGACAACACCGCGTGCCCCGCGGGCACCCCGTGCGCCAACTCGGAAGCGGACCAACGCTCCCGCTCGACCTGACGGACGGTGACGGCCTCCGTGGTCACCGCCTTGCCGGTCACCAGCTTGCGCAAGGCGTGGATGGCGCGGGTCATCGGCTGGTCCGCGAAAACGGTGTGCCGGGCCACGTCGCGGGTCTCCACCCACTGCGTGCCCCAGGCCTCCGCGAACCTGCTGCCGTCCCATGTGGTGACCCCGGAGAAGGCCATACGGCAGCCGACGGCGGCGTACAGCGGCCCGTGCAGCGCCTCGGGGACGTCGCCGACCGTGCGCAGCGCGAGTACCACGCCCGCGTCGCGGGAGCGCAGCCGCTGGATGCCGCGCACGGACGCGGTCGTCACGGCGCCGGTGGCGTCGTCCAGGACGAGGCAGGCGAAGTGGTTCCGCTCGCCCGACGCCGCCACGGCGCCGAACTGGGCGAGCACCAGCCGTGTGATGATCCG
The DNA here is from genome assembly GCF_055605965.1 of Streptomyces sp. NPDC037126. NCBI lineage: Bacteria > Bacillati > Actinomycetota > Actinomycetes > Kitasatosporales > Streptomycetaceae > Streptomyces > Streptomyces sp. NPDC037126. The sequence continues at coordinate 268,970 of NZ_JBVJTD010000010.1, read as the reverse complement.
GGACGCCTCCTCGTGTCCGCGGTCGGGCAGGTCGATGCGGACGCGCAGCGGGTGGTGGGCGACGGCACGCAGCGAGAACGGCCGGGCGTCGCCTCCGTCCGCACCCAGGAACTCGGCGAACGCCGGCCGGTCCAGCACGGCGAGCCGGTCGGCCAGGACCGGGCCGGGGTCGCCCGCGGTGCCGGACTGCCGGGCGCGGGCGTCGAGTTCGCGGCGCATCGCGGCGTGCCCGTCCTCCCCCAGCGCGTCGCGGAGAGCAGCGAGGGCCGAGGGCTCGCCTTCCAGGAGCTCCCGCAGTACGGGCAGTGCCGGGAAGCGTCCGTACGCCGCCCTGTACGGGCCGAGCAACTGGGCCAGCGCGGTGGCCGCCCGCTGTCCGGTCGTCGCGTCCAGGTCGCCGGCCAGCCCCTCCGCCAGGAAGAAGGCCGCCTCGTCGGGGTCCTCGGAGTCCGCGTAGGGGTCGAGGTCGTGCACCGAGGCGGGATCACCGAGGCGTACGACGACGTCGTGGGCGGAGTCGGGTCCGAGTGGGGTGCCGGCCGCGCAGACGGCGACGACGGCGCACCGTCCGGCGAGCGCCTGCAGACCGAGGGACTCGACGACGGGCCGGATCAGGTGGCGCGTCTTGCCGGAGCCGGAGGGTCCGACGGCCAGCAGTGAGGTGCCGAGGCTGTCCGGTGCGAGTGCCGCTCCCGCGCCGCCGTAGGCAAGCGGGGTGCGGTCCCCCGGTGCCCACTGCCCCAGACGCACCTGTGCGGCGAGCAGGTCGTGCTGCGCGGTCCGGCCCCCCGGCAGGTCGCGGGCGCCCGACGGGTGGGTCCAGGCGGCGGCGCCCTCGCGCAGCACCGTGTCGGTGAAGGAGGCGAGCCGGGCCCGGGCCCTGGCCGTTGTCCACATGTGGCCGATCCGGGCGCAGTCCACGTCGTTCATCCGGCCGGCATGCGCTTCGGCGGCGAGCACGTCGGCTGCCTGGTGCTGACCGGCTTCCCGCAGCTCGGGCCATTGCGACGGGCGCCGGTCCACGACCGGCTGAGCGGCCTGGGCAGTCCCGGCCCGAGCGGCGAGGGCCTCCTTCGCGAGCGGCCACCAGCCGCCGACGCGGGAGAACGGCCACAGCACCAGCACGACCACGAGCGCGTACAGCCCGTCCGTGAGCAACCGCGAGCCGAAGACGTCGTAACTACCGGTGATCAGGACGATGAGGGAGAACAGTGGATCGATGACGGGCAGGGCGTCCCAGCCGACTCCGGGGAAGGCGTTCGGGAACACGAAGGCCAGCGCGATCAGCGCGCCCAGGACGGCGATCAGCGCGCGGGCGGGCTGCGGGCGGCGGGTGACGACGTGCCGGACGATGTCGGGCCAGCTGCCCAGACGCGCCATGACGTAGACGAGGATGGCGAAGACCACGCCGTCGGCGACGGTGAGGGCCTCGGCGCCCTGGTACCCCTTCGGTGACGTGGTGCCGCCCCACCACCAGTCGTCCGGTGTGAGCAGCTTCAGGACGGCCCACTGGTAGGGGAGGCTGCCGTGCCGCCACAGCGACCACAGAACCAGGCCCGCCAGCAGCGGGACGACGAAGCCGACGATGGTGACGGGGGCCAGGCGCTGTCCCTGGTGAGCGGCCTTGGGCCTCCGGTAGCCGTACCGCCAGATGCCGGGCTCGACGTCCGGACGGGGCTGGTCCAGCCAGTCGGCGACGGGCATGCGCGGTTGCGGGGTGCTAGAGGCGTACGAGGGCGGCACGTCCGGCGCTCGGGTCGGCCGTGGCGGCGGGGCCGCACCGTGGTACGACCCGGCAGGCCCCTCCAGGGGCGGCGTCGGATGTGGCACCGGCGTCGTATGCGTGCCGCGGGTGTCACGCGTCCCGTCGCTGTCCATCCGCCCTGCCCCCTGACCAGCCGTTCCGTCCACCATCAGCGAGCCAATCTAACGCCCCGGGAAGGGGAGTTCACCGTTTACGTGGCCGTGCGTCCCGAAGAGGCCGCCCGGTCCGGCCGGGTGGCCGACACCCCCGCTATGTCCACCACGGACAACGGCGACTCCGGACAACGCCCACATGGAGCATGCCCACCCCTCTGCCCCCGTCTTAGCCTGCGAGAAAAGAAAGAAAGCGTCCGTAATACCCCCAGGAGCCCCGCATGACCGCACTTCCGCAGGAGCGCCGCGTCGTCACCGCCATCCCCGGCCCGAAGTCGCAGGAGCTGCAGGCCCGCCGTACCGCCGTGGTCGCCCAGGGCGTGGGCTCCACGCTGCCGGTCTTCGTGACGCGGGCCGGCGGCGGTGTCATCGAGGACGTGGACGGCAACAGCCTGATCGACTTCGGCTCCGGTATCGCCGTGACCTCCGTCGGCGCCTCCGCCGAGGCCGTCGTCCGCCGCGCGAGCGCCCAGCTGGCCGACTTCACCCACACCTGTTTCATGGTCACCCCGTACGAGGGCTACGTGGCCGTCGCCGAGGCCCTCGCCGAGCTGACCCCGGGCGACCACGCGAAGAAGTCCGCGCTGTTCAACTCGGGCGCCGAGGCCGTCGAGAACGCCGTCAAGATCGCGCGTGCGTACACCAAGCGCCAGGCCGTCGTCGTGTTCGACCACGGCTACCACGGCCGCACCAACCTGACCATGGCGCTGACGGCGAAGAACATGCCGTACAAGCACGGCTTCGGTCCGTTCGCGCCCGAGGTCTACCGCGTCCCGGTCGCCTACGGCTACCGCTGGCCGACCGGCCCGGAGAACGCCGGCCCCGAGGCCGCCAAGCAGGCCATCGACCAGATCACCAAGCAGGTCGGCCCGGACAACGTGGCCGCGATCATCATCGAGCCGGTGCTCGGCGAGGGCGGCTTCATCGAGCCGGCCAAGGGCTTCCTGCCCGCGATCCGCCAGTTCGCCGCCGACAACGGCATCGTCTTCGTCGCGGACGAGATCCAGTCCGGCTTCTGCCGCACCGGCCAGTGGTTCGCCTGCGAGGACGAGGGCATCGTCCCGGACCTGATCACCACCGCCAAGGGCATCGCCGGCGGTCTGCCGCTCGCCGCCGTCACCGGCCGCGCCGAGATCATGGACGCCGCGCACGCGGGCGGCCTCGGCGGCACCTACGGCGGCAACCCGGTGGCCTGCGCCGGTGCGCTCGGCGCCATCGAGACGATGAAGGAGCAGGACCTCAACGCCAAGGCGAAGAACATCGAGGCGGTCATGAAGTCCCGCCTCGGCGCCATGGCCGAGAAGTTCGACATCATCGGTGACATCCGTGGCCGCGGCGCCATGATCGCCATCGAGCTGGTCAAGGACCGCGCCACCAAGGAGCCGAACCCGGAGGCCACCGCGGCCCTGGCCAAGGCCTGCCACGCCGAGGGCCTGCTGGTGCTGACCTGCGGCACCTACGGCAACGTGCTGCGTTTCCTGCCCCCGCTGGTCATCGGCGAGGACCTGCTGAACGAGGGTCTCGACATCATCGAGCAGGCCTTCGCGCGCGTCTGAGCAGGGGATCCGCGCCCCTGACGGGGGCGCTGCGGCAGGCCGTGTGAAGAACGTGTGCGAGGTGGATGACGGGACGCGATTCCGTCTGCCCAAGCGCCTCGGCCTGCCGTAGGTTCTACCCAGATGAGAGATACACCCCGCCCACAGGGGACTGTGGGCGATCTCAGGACGGGGCCTCCCCAGCTTCGACCTGGTCGTGCCCTCGCGCACACAACCGGCGCCTGACGCCGGGATCTCCTCACCGATCGGACGGTCGCCGCCCCAAACCCCCCGGGGCGTGCGACGTTCCGATCCGGACGGCCGCCTCGGAACGCCCCCCCTGTTCCGGGGCGGCCGACCTCCTTCTCCGCAGGACCCGTGAGACCTGGCAGCCTGTCCCCCATGGCTGTGCTCCCGGTTCTGCTGCTCCTCCTCTTCGCGGTGATCACCTGGCAGGTGGTCGCCGGCGGTCCCCTGCTGCACGCGGACGAGCGGCTCAGCCATGCGCTCCTGCACCCGGACCGGCTCTCCGAGCTGCTCTCGGACCTCGGCGACGTCCAGGTGGCGGTGCCGGTGCTGGTCCTCGCGGCCGGTTCGGTCGCCTGGCGCGGCCGGGCCGCCGGGGGGTACCGGTGGTGGCTGCCCCCGGCCGCGGCGGCCGCCCTCATGGCGCTGGTCCCGGCGCTGGTCGTGCCGCTGAAGGAGTGGGCCGCCCGCCCGGGCACCCCGGCCGTGCCGCCGGGCACCGGCTACTTCCCCTCCGGGCACACCGCGACGGCCGCGGTGGCGTACGGCTGCGCGACCCTGCTGCTCCTGCCCCGGCTGCGCTCCGCGGTGGGCCGCCGGCTGGCGGTCGCGGCCTGCGTCCTGGTCAATCTCGGTGTCGGGTACGGCCTGGTGCGCCGGGGGTACCACTGGCCGCTGGACGTGGTGGCCAGCTGGTGCCTGTGCGGGGCGCTGCTGACCACCCTGTCCGTACTGCTCAGCCGAAGTACGCGTCGAAGGTCTTCTGGAACTCCCAGTTCGAGTACCGGTCCCAGTTCACCGACCACGTCATCAGGCCGCGCAGGGACGGCCAGGTCCCGTGCGTCGCGTACGAACCGCAGTTCGTCCTCTTCGTCAGGCAGTCCAGGGTCTTGGTGACCTCGGCCGGGGGGACGTAGCCGTTGCCCGCGTTCGTCGACGCGGGCATGCCGATCGCCACCTGGTCCGGGCGCAGCGGCGGGAAGACGTCGTCCGGGTCGCCGGCGACCGGGAAGCCACTGAGGAGCATGTCGGTCATGGCGATGTGGAAGTCGGCGCCGCCCATGGAGTGGTACTGGTTGTCGAGGCCCATGATCGGGCCCGAGTTGTAGTCCTGGACGTGCAGCAGGGTGAGGTCGTCGCGCAGGGCGTAGATCACCGGGAGGTACGCGCCGCAGCGCGGGTCCTGGCCGCCCCACTTGCCGGTGCCGTAGTACTGGTAGCCGTTCTGCACGAAGAACGTCTCCGGCGCCATGGTCAGCACGAACCTCGACCCGTATCTGGCCTTCAGGGTCTTCAGCGCGGAGATGAGGTTGACGATCACGGGGGTGGTGGGGTTCTTGAAGTCCATGTCGTTGGTGTCCAGGGACAGCGAGTGGCCCTCGAAGTCGATGTCGAGGCCGTCGAGGCCGTAGTCGTCGATGATCTTCGAGACGGAGGAGACGAAGGCGTCCCGCGCCGCCGTGGTCGTCAGCTGGACCTGGCCGTTCTGGCCGCCGATGGAGATCAGCACCTTCTTGCCGGCCGCCTGCTTGGCCTTGACGGCCGCCTTGAAGTCGGCGTCGCTCTCGGCGTTCGGGCAGTCGGTGACGGGGCAGCGGTTGAAGCGGATGTCGCCGGAGGTGGGCGAGGTGGGCTCGCCGAAGGCCAGGTCGATGACGTCCCAGCTGTCGGGCACGTCGGCGAGGCGGGTGTAGCCGGAGCCGTTGGCGAAGCTCGCGTGGAGGTAGCCGACGAGGGCGTGGGTGGGCAGGCCGGCGGAACCGCCGCCGGTGCCCGTACCCGCGCCGGTGGTGGCGGTCACGGCTGCGGACCTGGGGGACTCACCGGCGTCGTTGACCGCCGTGACCTGGAAGCTGTACGCGGTGGAGGCCGCGAGGCCGGTGACGGTCGCCGAGGTCCCGGTCACCGTCTGGACCTCGGTCCCGTCGCGGTAGACCGCGTAGCCGGTGGCGCCCTCGACCGCCGGCCAGGACAGGCCGACGGAGGAGGAGGTGACGGAGCCGGCGGTGAGGCCGGTGGGCGCGGCGGGCGGCTGCGCGGTGCCGCTGCCGCTCGGGCCGACGAGCGAGATGTCGTCGGCGTAGTAGGTGCCGGTGCCGTACCAGCCGTGCGTGTAGACGGTCATCTTGGTGGTGGCGGCGCCGGTGGTGAAGGTGGTGGTCAGCTTCTGCCAGTCGGGGGCGGACTGGGTCCAGGTGGAGACGTCGGTGGTGCCGGTGCCGCCCGCGCCGAGGTAGACGTACGAGCCGCGGACGTAACCGGACAGCGTGTACCGCGCGTTGGGCTGAACGGTCACCGTCTGGGTGCACTGGGCGTCGTCGTTGCCGGCCGGGGTCGCCTGCAGCGCCGAACTCCCGCTGCGCACCGGTGAGTTCACCGTCGTACCGGCGGTGCAGGTCCAGCCGGACAGGCCGGACTCGAAACCGCCGTCGAGCACCACGTCCGCGTCGGCCGCGCGGGCGGCCGACGAGAGCACGGTGACGGCGGGCACGGCCAGGGCGGTGGCCGTGAGGAGGGCGACCAGGGGTCTTGTGCGGTCCACGGATGCCTCCGGGCATGGGGAGTTGGAGGGTGGAGCGCCCTCAATTTGGTCCAGACCAATCCTCGTGTCAAGGTGTCGGGTCGCTACCGGTCCTCTCCCCCGCCCGTCGCCAGCCGTGCCGCCGCCTCGTGCATCGCCAGCTCCAACAGGGCCGGATCGGTCAGCGTGCCCGAGCCGTCCGGCGGCACCAGCCAGCGCACCCCCCGGGTCGCCCGCCCCGGGTACGGCACGACGATCCAGGTGCCGGTCCCGGCGGTGCGGATGCCGGTGCCGAGCCAGCGGGCCGCGGTGCCGGGCGGCACGAAGAACCCGACCCGGTTGTCGCCGAAGTCGACGAGCACGGGCCCGGGTTGGTCGAGCACCCTGGTGAGCACGTCCAGGGTCGGATAGCCGAGGTCGCCCGGCAGGATCAGTACGTCCCAGGCCCTGCCCGCGGGCAGCAGCACGACCCCGAGCGGGCTGCGCTCCCATTCCCAGCGGCAGGCCTCGGGGTCAGGTGCGACGGATGCCAGCCATTCGGCCGCCGTCTTCGCCCCACTCATCAGAAAGCCTCCCTCGCTCTCGTCCGACGACTTCGCGTCAGGAGGAGAGAGGGAGGCCTTCCGGAAAGCATTACGCGGCTTTCGCGTCCTCTGTCGAGTGAACCGCGTCATACCGCGCCGCCCGGGTGCGCGCTAGCTGTCGAAGCCGAGCCCCAGCCGGTCCATGGTGCGCAGCCACAGGTTGCGCCGCCCGCCATGGGCGTCCGCGCGGGCCAGTGACCACTTGGTGAGGGCGATGCCGGTCCAGGCGAACGGCTCCGGGGGGAACGGCAGCGGCTTCTTGCGGACCATCTCCAGCTCGGTCCGCTCGGTGCGCTCCCCGTCCAGCAGGTCCAGCATCACGTCCGCGCCGAAGCGGGTCGCGCCCACGCCCAGGCCGGTGTAGCCCGCCGCGTACGCCACCTTCCCCTGGTGCGCGGTGCCGAAGAACGCCGAGAAGCGCGAGCAGGTGTCGATCGCGCCGCCCCACGCGTGGGTGAAGCGGACGCCCTCCAGCTGCGGGAAGCAGTGGAAGAAGTGCCCGGCGAGCTTGGCGTAGGTCTCCGGCCGGTCGTCGTACTCCGCCCGCACCCGGCCGCCGTAGTGGTGGATCGCGTCGTAACCGCCCCACAGGATGCGGTTGTCGGCGGACAGCCGGAAGTAGTGGAACTGGTTGGCGCTGTCCCCGAGCCCCTGCCGGTTCTTCCAGCCGATCTCCGCCAGCTGCCCGGGCGTGAGCGGCTCGGTCATCAGCGCGTAGTCGTAGACCGGGACGGTGTACGAGCGCACGCGCCGCAGCAGGCTCGGGAAGATGTTCGTACCGAGCGCGACCCGGCGGGCCCGGACCGCGCCGTACGGGGTGCGTACGGCCATTCCGGCGCCGTACTGCTTCAGCGTCAGCGCGGGCGTGTGCTCGTACACGCGCACCCCGAGCCGGAGACAGGCCTGCTTCAGGCCCCAGGCGAGCTTCGCCGGGTGCAGCATCGCCACGCCCCTGCGGTCCCACAGCCCCGCCTCGAAGGTGGGCGAGGCGACCTGCTCGCGCACCGCGCCGGCGTCCAGGAACTCGATGCCGTCCGCGAGGCCCTTCTCCTCCAGCTCCCCGTACCAGTCGCTCAGTTCCTCGGCCTGGTAGGCCTCGGTCGCGACATCGATCTCGCCGGTGCGTTCGAAGTCGCAGTCGATGCCGTGCCGGGCCACCGCGGCCTCGATCTCGTCGAGGTTGCGCCGGCCCAGCTCCTCCAGCCGCTGGATCTCGTCGGGCCAGCGGGTCAGGCCGTTGGGCAGCCCGTGGGTGAGGGAGGCGGCGCAGAAGCCGCCGTTGCGGCCCGAGGCGGCCCAGCCCACCTCGCGGCCTTCCAGCAGGACCACGTCCCGCTGCGGGTCGCGCTCTTTCGCGTTGAGCGCGGTCCACAGTCCGCTGTAGCCGCCGCCGACGACCAGCAGGTCGCAGGTGTCGGTGCCGGTGAGGGCGGGCTCGGGGTGGGGCTTGCCGGGGTCTTCCAGCCAGTACGGGACCGGCTGGGCTTCGGAGAGAGAGGCGATCCAGTTGTCTTTGCCACGGCTCATGGCGCTTGGGGCCATGATTTCAACTCCCTACGGGGGCTTATGCCTTTTGGTTGTTACGGCGATTGGTGATGAGCATCGAGACCAGGACGAACAGCACGGCGACCAGGAACATGGCCGTACCGATGACGTTGATCTGGACGGGTGTGCCGCGCTGCGCCGAACCCCAGACGAACATGGGGAAGGTGACCGTCGAGCCGGCGTTGAAGTTGGTGATGATGAAGTCGTCGAAGGAGAGCGCGAAGGACAGCAGCGCGCCCGCGGCGATGCCGGGTGCCGCGATCGGCAGGGTGACCCGGACGAAGGTCTGCACGGGACCGGCGTACAGGTCCCGTGCGGCCTCCTCCAGGCGCGGGTCCATCGACATGACACGCGCCTTGACCGCGGTGACGACGAAGCTGAGGCAGAACATGATGTGCGCGATCAGGATCGTCATGAAGCCGAGCTGGGCACCCATGTTGAGGAACAGGGTGAGCAGCGAGGCGGCCATGACGACCTCGGGCATCGCCATCGGCAGGAAGATCAGCGAGTTGACGGCGCCGCGGGCGCGGAAGCGGTAGCGGACCAGCGCGAAGGCGATCATCGTGCCGAGGACCGTGGCGCCGAGCGTCGCCCATATCGCGATCTGCAGGCTGATGGAGAGCGAGCCGCACATGTCGGCGACGCCGCACGGCTGCTTCCAGGCGTCCAGGGAGAACTGCTGCCACTCGTAGTTGAAGCGCCCCTTCGGCTTGTTGAAGGAGAACACCGTGACGATGACGTTCGGCAGCAGGAGGTAGGAGAGCGTCAGCAGTCCCGCGATGACGACGAGACGGCGCTTGAGCCAGTTGACGAAGGGCATTTAGACCAGGTCCTCCGTCCCGGACCGGCGGATGTAGATCGTGACCATGGCCAGGATCGCGGCCATGAGGATGAAGGAGAGGGCCGCCGCCGTCGGGTAGTCCAGGATCCGCAGGAACTGCGTCTGGATGACGTTTCCGATCATGCGGGTGTCGGTGGAGCCGAGGAGCTCGGAGTTGACGTAGTCACCGGCCGCCGGGATGAACGTCAGCAGCGTGCCGGAGACCACGCCCGGCATCGACAGCGGGAAGGTCACCTTGCGGAAGGTGGTCCACGGCTTGGCGTACAGGTCGCCGGCCGCCTCGTGCAGCCGTCCGTCGATCCGCTCCAGCGAGGTGTAGAGCGGCAGGATCATGAACGGCAGGAAGTTGTACGTCAGTCCGCACACCACCGCGAGCGGGGTGGCCAGCACCCGGTCGCCGGCCGTCCAGCCGAGCCAGTTGGTGAGGTCCAGGACGTGCAGCGAGTTCAGCACGTGCACGACCGGGCCGTTGTCGGCGAGGATCGTCTTCCAGGCCAGGGTGCGGATCAGGAAGCTGGTGAAGAACGGCGCGATCACCAGGATCATGATCAGGTTCCGCCAGCGGCCCGCGCGGAAGGCGATCAGGTACGCCAGCGGGTAGCCGAGCAGCAGGCACAGCACGGTCGCGCCGGCCGCGTAGAAGACCGAGCGCAGGAACTGCGGCCAGTACTCGGACAGCGCGTCCCAGTAGGTCGCGAAGTGCCAGGTGACCTTGTAGCCCTCCTCCAGCGAGCCCTGCTGCACGGAGGTGGAGGCCTGGTAGATCATCGGCAGCGCGAAGAAGACGACCAGCCACAGGAGGCCGGGCAGCAGCAGCCAGTACGGGGTGAACCGGCCGCGTTTGCGCGGGGGCTTGGTCTTCGGCTCCGCGGGGGCGAGAGGCGGCGGCGCCTCGGTGAGCGTCGTCATCAGGCGGCAACCTCTTCCTCGGTGCCCGCGTCGATGTCCTGCGCCGCGTCCAGGCCGAACGTGTGCGCCGGGCTCCAGTGCAGGACGACCTCGGCGCCGGGCACCAGGCGGGCGTCCCGCTCGACGTTCTGGACGTACACGGCGAGCTCGTCGCAGACCGGGCTGTCGATGACGTACTGCGTGGAGACGCCGATGAAGCTCGCGTCGGCAATCTTCCCGGTGAGGCGGTTGCGGCCCTCGGGGATCGAGCCCGCGTCGTCTGCGTGGGTGAGCGCGATCTTCTCCGGGCGGATGCCGACCAGCACCTTGCCCCCGGCCGTCGCCGGCGCGGAGCACCGCGCCTCGGGCAGCACCAGCTTGCCGCCGCCCGCCTTGAGCACGATGTCGTCGCCGTTCTTGGTGTCGACCTCGGCCTCGATGAGGTTGGAGGTGCCGAGGAAGTTCGCGACGAACGTCGTGCGCGGGTTCTCGTACAGGTCGGTCGGCGCGCCGAGCTGCTCGACGCGGCCCGCGTTCATCACGGCGACCGTGTCGGCCATGGTCATGGCCTCCTCCTGGTCGTGCGTGACGTGGATGAAGGTGATGCCGACCTCGGTCTGGATGCGCTTGAGCTCCAGCTGCATCTGGCGGCGCAGCTTCAGGTCGAGGGCGCCGAGGGGCTCGTCGAGCAGGAGCACCTTCGGGTGGTTGATCAGCGCGCGGGCCACGGCGACACGCTGCTGCTGGCCGCCGGAGAGCTGGCTCGGCTTCTTGCGCGCCTGCTCGCCGAGCTGCACGAGGTCCAGCATGTCCTCGACCTGCTTCTTCACGCTCTTGATGCCGCGCCGGCGCAGACCGAAGGCGACGTTCTCGAAGATGTCGAGGTGCGGGAAGAGGGCGTAGGACTGGAACACGGTGTTCACCGGCCGCTTGTACGGCGGCAGATGCGTGACGTCCTGGTCGCCGAGGTGCACGGTGCCGCTGGTCGGCTCCTCCAGGCCCGCGATCATGCGCAGGGTGGTGGTCTTGCCGCAGCCGGAGGCGCCGAGGAGGGCGAAGAACGAGCCCTGGGGCACGGTCAGGTCCAGCGGCTGTACGGCGGTGAAGCCGTTGTCGTAGGTCTTGCCGATACCGGAGAGGCGGACGTCGCCGCTGTTGTCTGTCGTCATCGTCGTCGTCACGCCCCTGTGAGCTTGGAGAACTTCTGCTGGTAGGCGGTCTCTTCCTTCTGCGTCAGCGCGCGGAAGGCATGGGACTTGGCCTGCATGGCCTTGTCGGGAACGATCAGCGGGTTGCTCGCCGCAGACTTGTCGATCTTGGCAAGGTAGGGCTGCACTCCCGCGACCGGACTCACGTAGTTGACGTACGCGGCGAGTTCGGCGGCCGGCTCCGGCTCGTAGAAGAAGTCGATGAGCCGCTCGGCGTTCGTCTTGTGACGCGCCCTGTTGGGGATCAGCATGTTGTCGGTCGAGGTCATGTAGCCGCTGTCGGGGATGATGTAGCCGACGTCCGGGTTGTCCGCCTGCAGCTGCACGATGTCGCCGCCCCAGGCGACACAGGCGGCGAAGTCGCCCTTGGTGAGGTCGGACGTGTAGTCGTTGCCGGTGAAGCGGCGTATCTGGCCGTTGTCGACGGCCTTCTGCAGCCGGGCGATCACCGCGTCGTAGTCGTCGTCGGTGAACTTCGCCGGGTCCTTGCCCATGTCGAGCATGGTCATGCCGATGCTGTCGCGCATCTCGGTCAGGAAGCCGACACGGCCCTTGAGCTTCGGGTTGTCCAGCAGGTCGGAGACCGACTTGACCTCGATGCCGTCGAGCGCCTTCTTGTTGAACGCGATGACGGTCGAGATGCCCTGCCAGGGGTACGAGTAGGCCCGGCCCGGGTCCCAGTCGGGGGCGCGGAACTGGTCCGACAGGTTGGCGAAGGCGTGCGGCAGGTTGGACGGGTCCAGTTTCTGGACGTACCCGAGACGGATCATCCTGGCGGCCAGCCAGTCGGTCAGGACGACGAGGTCACGGCCGGTGTCCTGGCCGGCGGCGAGCTCCGGCTGGATCTTGCCGAAGAACTCGTCGTTGTCGTTGATGTCCTCGGTGTACTTGACCTGGATGCCGCTCGCCTTCGCGAACGCGTCGAGCGTCGGGTGCCGCTTGGTCTTGTCGTCCACGTCGATGTACTCGGGCCAGTTGGAGAAGTTGACCACCTTCTCCTTGGCCGAGTGGTCGTCGGCGGACACACCGCCCTGCGTCTTGCTCGCCGCGGGGATGCCGCAGGCGCTCAGCGTCCCCAGTCCGCCGATCGCCAGCGCGCCGCCTGCGGAGGCGCGCAGGATCGAGCGGCGGGTCATGGCTGCCCGGCCGTCGCGGAGGCTGCGCCGCATGGCGGCCGCTTCGGCCGGGGTCAGGCGGTGGGGCTCGTACTGCTCCATGCGCGTGGTGCCCTTTCGGGAGGGGTGGGCCTGGTGGTGGCCGGGTGGTCTATCGGTCCCCGAAGATGGTGCGGTGCCAGTCCTTGCGGACCACCGCCGTGTTGTCGAACATTACGTGCTTGACCTGCGTGTACTCCTCGAATGAGTACGCCGACATGTCCTTGCCGAAGCCGGACGCCTTGTAACCGCCGTGCGGCATCTCGCTGATGATCGGGATGTGGTCGTTGATCCACACACAGCCCGCCTTGATCTCGCGAGTGGCGCGGTTCGCGCGGTAGACATTGCTGCTCCACGCGGAGGCGGCGAGGCCGTACGGAGTGTCGTTGGCCAGCCGGATCCCGTCATCATCACCGTCAAACGGCAGTACGACCAGTACCGGACCGAAGATCTCCGACTGGACGATCTCGCTGTCCTGGGAGGCGTCGGCGACGAGGGTCGGCCGGTAGTAGGCGCCCTTCGCCAGTTCGCCCTGCGGGGCCTCTCCGCCGGTCACCACGCGCGCGTAGCCGCGCGCACGCTCCACGAAGCCCGCGACCCGGTCGCGCTGGACGTGCGAGATCAGCGGCCCGAGGTCGGTGCCGGCGGCGAACGGGTCGCCGAGCCGCACGGTCTCCATCAGGGCGGCGGTCCGCTCCACGAAGGCCTCGTACAGCGGCCGTTGCACGTACGCGCGCGTCGCGGCGGTGCAGTCCTGGCCCGTGTTGATCAGCGAGCCCGCGACCGCGCCGTGCACGGCCGCGTCCAGGTCGGCGTCGTCGAAGACGACGAACGGCGCCTTGCCGCCCAGCTCCAGGTGCAGCCGCTTGACGGTGGCGGTGGCGATCTCGGCGACGCGCCTGCCGACGGCGGTGGACCCGGTGAAGGAGGTCATGGCCACGTCGGGGTGACCGACCAGGTGTTCACCGGCCTCCCGGCCGGTCCCGGTGACGATGTTGACCACGCCGTCCGGGATGCCCGCGTCGGTGGCGGCCTGGGCGAACAGCAGCGAGGTCAGCGGGGTCAGCTCGGCCGGCTTCAGCACGACGGTGTTGCCCGCGGCGATCGCCGGGAGGATCTTCCACGCGGCCATCTGGAGCGGGTAGTTCCAGGGCGCGATGGACCCGACGACACCGATCGGCTCGCGGCGGACGTACGAGGTGTGGTCGCCGGAGTACTCGCCGGCCGACTGCCCCTGCAGGTGCCGGGCGGCCCCCGCGAAGAAGGCGGTGTTGTCGATGGTCCCGGGGACGTCGAACTCGCGCGTGAGCTTCAGCGGCTTGCCGCACTGCAGGGACTCGGCGCGGGCGAAGTCCTCCGCGCGGTCGGCGAGCACGGCGGCGAACCGGTGCAGCGCGTCCGAGCGCTCGCCCGGGGTGGCCGAGGACCAGCCGGGGAAGGCCTCGCGCGCGGCGGCGACGGCGGCGTCCACGTCGTCGGCGTCGGCCAGGTCGTAGGTGTAGACGTCCTCGCCGCTCGCGGGGTCGACCACGGTGTGCGTCCGTCCCGACGTGCCCTTGGCCGGCCTGCCCGCGATGAACTGCGCGCCTTCCGCGAATCGTTCCTGCGCGGGGAATCGTTCCGGGGTGGCAATGCCCGGGTTGTGCATGTCGCTCTCCTCCGCCGTTCGTCCCGTCCCGATAAGGGGGGTGGCGTAGCTCCAGCTCGATTTGAGTGCCGATCCTGACAGAGCAAGTGGACTCCAACAAGTGATTCCGTTGTTGCCTTTTGGTTACGCGACGGAATCTGTCGACCAGGTGTCGAGTCACGGAGGAAAAGGACGGACGGAGTGTCAGTGGCACGTGCCACACTCGCGTGCATGGGAAAGATCGACGGGGTCGAGGCCCTGACCAGGGAGGTTCGGGCCGGGTCCCGGGTCAGGTACCTGCACTTCTGGGGACACCGGCCCCGGCAGGACGGCCGGGTCGGCGCGAGCTGCCTGAGTCAGTGGTGGCCGTCACCCTTCACGGTGGACGGTGTGGCGTACGCGACGGCCGAGCACTGGATGATGGCCGGCAAGGCCCGGCTGTTCGGGGACGCGGAGGCGGAGCGCCGGGTGCTGGCCGCGGGGCATCCCGCCGAGGCCAAGAAGGCGGGACGGCTGGTCCGGGACTTCGACGAGGCGATATGGGAGCGCGAGCGGTTCGGCGTCGTCGTCGAGGGCAGCGTGCACAAGTTCGCGGCGCACGACGATCTGCGGACCTTCCTGCTCGGCACGGGTGACCGGGTCCTCGTCGAGGCGAGCCCCGTGGACCGCGTCTGGGGCATCGGCCTCACCGCGGACGACGAGGCGGCCTCCGACCCCGAGCACTGGCGCGGCCCCAACCTGCTGGGCTTCGCGCTGATGGAGGCGCGGGAGCGGTTGGCGGGGTCGTGACAAAGAAGTAGGGACGGCCGGGAGAGGCTGCGGTCGGCGCGAGCGGGGGGTCCGCCGGTGCGGGGTGCGAGTGCGAGCCGCCGGCGGCGGGCGGCGGCCGGTGGCGATGCGGGGGCGGCCGACGGGGGCGCGGGTGCGGGCCGCCAGTGGGGGGGCAGGCGCCCGGTGGGGGGCGGGCGGCCGTTGCGGCGTGGGTGCGGGCAGCCGGTGCCGGTGCGGGCCGCCGGTGCGTGTGCGGACAGCCGGTGCGGATGCGAGTACGGGCGGCCGGGTGGGCTGCGAGTGCGGGCCGTGTCCAGGGGCCGAGTCGTCCCGAGGGGGTGGGGTCCGCCTCCCCCCTCGGGAGTCCTGGACGGGCGTCAGAACGTGCTGGAGCTGCTCATGATGCTCGCGAAGATCGCCAGGCCCAGCAGGGGCAGGATCACCGTCGCGACGATGCCGCAGACCAGGCCCGCGGTCGCCGCACCCTTGTTGGTCGCCTCACCCCGGTTGGCCTTGCCGCGACCGATGGCGCCGAAGATGATCCCGAGGATGCCCAGGATGACCCCGAGGAACCACAGGACGAAGGTCAGGCTGCAGACCACGCCGATGATGCCCAGCACCAGACCCGTGGTGCCCATGCCGTTGCTCGGCTGCACCGGCGCACCGTAGCCGGGGGCCTGCGGGTGCCCCAGGGGCGGGGCGGCCGGGTAGGACGGCCCCGGCTGGGGCTGGCCGTAACCCGGGGCGGGCTGCTGCGGGTAGCCGTACCCCGGACCCTGCTGGGGCGCGGACGGTTGCGGCGGGCCGAAGCCTCCGGGTGCGGTGTCGGACATCGAGTGGTCTCCCCTCCATTGACGATCAAGGCATCGTAAGGCCACGGGAGGAGTGGAGGACCGGGTCGGTGCAGGCCGGAGCACCGGGGCCCGCGGGCCGGCCGGGGTCAGCGCCCGGTCGCCACCGTCGCCGAGAGGGTGTGGACCGAGCCGTAGTACGGGTCGGAGTGGGACTTCTCGTTGTTGATGGCGGCGGTGATGCCGACCGCGATCAGCACGAGCACGACGATGCCCACGGCGATGCCGATGACGCCCATGATCAGACCCGCCTGGGCCTGGCCGTGGTTGGTGGCCTCGCCGCGCTCGGCCCGCCGGCGGCCCTTGACGCCGAAGACCACGGCGAGGATGCCCAGCACCACGGAGACCACGCCGTACAGGCAGAACAGGCAGATGGAGAGGATGCCGAGCACCAGCGCCGCGATGCCCATGCCGTTCTGCGGGGCCATCGGCATACCGGGCCAGCCGTAGCCCGCCGGGTAACCGGGGTAGCCGTAGCCGCCGGGCGGGGGCGCGGTGGGTATGCCGGGGCCGGAGGGCGCGATCGGCGGGGGCGGCACCTGTTCGGCGCCGGGCGCGCCGTAACCGGGAGCCGCCGCGCCGGGCGCTCCGAAGCCGGGGGTCCCCGCGGCGGGCGCGCCGAAGCCCGGGGTGCCCGCGCCGGGCGGGGCGAATCCGGGTGCGGGCGGGGGGAAGCCGTCCGAGGGCATGGAGATCATGGTGGCCTGGTCGTGCACGGACGGCGGCTGTCCCGGAGTCCCTGCCGCGTCCGGTGCGGACGGCGGGTTCTTCTCCAGCGACGTCCGCCGCTCGGGCGGCGCCCACGGGTCGTGGCCGTCCCCTGCCGCTCCGCTCGCCTGCGTTCCGTCCGTCACGTGCACATCCCCCTCGGTCGATCGTGCCGCCATGCTAAGGCCTCCCCCGCACCCCACCGCCGGACGGCCCCACCGTCCCCCCGGCCAGGGCCGGATCGCCCGCCACACCACCACCACGAAGCCCGACATTCCGGGCCCCGGCCCAACCGATCCGCCACCACGAGGCTCCACGTGTCGGCAGGCGGACGCCCGGCCCGCCACCACGAGCCTTCGCCCCGGGCCCCCATCCCCACCGACGCCACGGGCCTTCGCCTCCAGGCCCCCCTCACCGCCACCACGACGACACCTCTTCCCCCCGCTCGGCAGGCCCCCAGCGCTCGCCCCGCCCGGCAGGCCCCCGGTGCTCGTCCCCGCCCGGCGGGGCCCCGGTTCCGGCCCCGCCTAGGATGTCGGTAACACCGATCAGCCGATCACCCGCGCCGCGCCCCGAGGGGCATGTCGGCGCCTTTTCCGGGGAGGACCCCTTGACCGACAGCTCCGTACCCGCCGCCGGCACGGCCGACCGCGACCTGCGGACCTTCATCGCCGGGCTGCCCAAGGCCGAACTGCACGTCCACCACGTCGGCTCCGCCTCCCCCCGCATCGTCTCGGAGCTGGCCGCCCGCCACCCCGACTCCAAGGTCCCCACCGACCCCGAGGCCCTGGTCGACTTCTTCACCTTCACGGACTTCGCCCACTTCATCGACGTGTACCTGTCGGTCGTCGACCTCATCCGCACCCCCGAGGACGTCCGGCTGCTCACCTACGAGGTGGCCCGCGACCTGGCCCGCCAGCAGGTGCGGTACGCCGAGCTGACCATCACCCCCTTCTCCTCCACCCGGCGCGGCATCGACGAACTGGCCTTCATGGCCGCGATCGAGGACGCCCGCAAGGCCGCCGAGGCCGAGTTCGGCACCGTGCTGCGCTGGTGCTTCGACATCCCCGGGGAGGCCGGTCTCGAGTCCGCGGAGGAGACCGCCCGCCTCGCCACCGACGACCGGATCCGCCCGGAGGGCCTGGTGTCGTTCGGGCTCGGCGGCCCCGAGATCGGCGTCCCCCGCCCGCAGTTCAAGCCGTACTTCGACCGTGCCATCGCGGCCGGTCTGCACTCCGTGCCGCACGCCGGCGAGACCACCGGCCCGCAGACGGTGTGGGACGCACTGCACGATCTGCGCGCCGAGCGCATCGGGCACGGCACCACGTCCGCGCAGGACCCGAAGCTGCTCGCGCACCTCGCCGAGCGGCGCATCCCGCTGGAGGTCTGCCCGACCTCCAACATCGCCACGCGCGCGGTGCGCACCCTGGACGAGCACCCGATCAGGGAGTTCGCCGAGGCCGGAGTGCTGATCACGATCAACTCCGACGACCCGCCGATGTTCGGCACCGACCTCAACAACGAGTACGCGGTGGCCGCCCGGCTCCTCGACCTCGACGAGCAGGGCCTCGCCGGCCTCGCGAGGAACGCCGTCGAGGCGTCCTTCCTCGACCCGGCGGGCAAGGCGCGCATCGCGGCGGAGATCGAGAGTTACACCTCCGCCTGGCTCGCCTCCTGAAGCACGCGGGCGGGCAGACCACAATGGGGGCCATGCAGACCGTGACCGCCGTGGCCCACCGCGGCGACCCCTACCGCTTCCGCGAGAACACGCTCGACTCGCTGCGTTCCGCGCTCGACCTGGGCGCGGACGCGGTCGAGATCGACGTACGGCTCACCCGTGACGGCGTTCCCGTGCTGCTGCACGACGAGACGCTGGAGCGGCTCTGGGAACTGGACCGGCCGCTGCGCGCGCTGTCCGCCGAGGAGGTCCGCGGGCTCACCGGGGGCCGGGTGCCGACGCTGGCGGAGGTGCTGGCCTCGACCGGCGACAGCCGGGTGATGGTGGACATGTGCGGGCGGGTGGACCGGCGGACGGCGGACCGGGTCGTGGACGTCGTCCGGCAGAGCGGGGCCGGGGACCGCGTGTACTACTGCGCGCACGCCGAGGCCATGCTCGCCGTCCGCGCCGCCGACCCGGCCGCCGAGATCGCGCTGACCTGGACGACGCTCGCCCCGCCCCGGCCCGCGCTGCTCGACGTGGTCCGGCCCCGCTGGCTCAACTACCGCTTCTCCCTGGTCGACCGGGAGCTCGCGGCCCGGGTCCACCACGACGGCTACCTCCTGTCCGTCTGGACCCCGGACACCCGTCGCGCCATGCGCCGCCTGCTGGACGTGGGCGTCGACTCGATCACCACGAACCGCGTCGACGCGCTGCACGCCCTGCGCAACGGCGCCTAACGTCCGGCCGATTGGAGCGGGGCGCGACGGCCCACGCGTCCGCCCCCTCCCCCGCCGGCCTCAAGCCGCGGCCACCGCAACGGCGTTGGGCGCGCCGAGCGCCTCCAGCCGCTTGATCTTCCGGCGTACGACGTGGAGCGGGACGACGCCGAAGACCCCGAAGGACATGTCGATCAGGGTCCACCAGAAGGGGATCCCCCGGATCGGCCCGCAGACCAGGGCGAGCGGGATGATGCCGGCGCAGGCGATCATCCCGAACTCGACGACCCAGATGTTGCGCACCGGGTCGCGGTACGGACCGTAGAAGGCGACCGCGATGACGAGATGGGCGAACGCCAGCCAGTCCGTGCCGTAGAGGACGAACGGGTACTTGGCGTCGACCGCGTCGAGGCCGTCCCGCACCCGCACGATCCACGCCATCAGCCCCGGCAGCCGGTCCGGCACGGACAGCGCCCACAACACGCTCTCGGTCCAGTGCAGTTCGTGCACCAGCGGGAACGCCGTGGCCCCACTGAGCGCGAGGCACACCACGAAGAAGGCCAACCAGACACGAATGCCCCTCAACAGGGCGGCTCTGTCGCTCATGACAGAAGCGTACGCCCAGAGTTGAACACGTTCAAAAGCCCGGCTCCGTGACCCCGGGAATCCCCCCGACCCGCCCCTCCATGCCGCACGTGCCCGGAGCACGAAGAACCCGCACCTCCGCATAGAACGGCAGGGGTACGACATGACCAGGATGACTGTCCGACACAGACCGACACTCCCGACCGAGACTCAACGATGCGACCTGCCCTGACGCCAACAGCCT
Source organism: Streptomyces sp. NPDC037126 (assembly GCF_055605965.1). Taxonomy (NCBI): domain Bacteria; kingdom Bacillati; phylum Actinomycetota; class Actinomycetes; order Kitasatosporales; family Streptomycetaceae; genus Streptomyces; species Streptomyces sp. NPDC037126. The sequence goes on along the minus strand of NZ_JBVJTD010000010.1, from coordinate 249,369 downwards.
CAGCGGTCGCCGGCACGAGATCAGAGCAGAAAAGGGCTACGCACCCCGTGATCACCTTTCAGTTCACCGTATGGCCGGACCAAGGCGACCCCCACGGGTTCGACATGGGTGACATGGCCGTCATCGGGGATCTCGGCACGGCGGACTCGGCCGGCCAGGTGCCGGATCAGGGCATGATGATCTACCTCTCGGTCGTCCTCTTGCTCGACACCCTGCGCCGCTTTCTCCAGGGTGACGCCCGCGTGCTCGGGTACATCGGGGTCGACACCTCGTTCAAGCTCGTGGTGCGACGGAACAAGGACGGTCTGTCGGTCGCCGGCGAGAACGGCGTCGTCGCCCGGACAACCGCTCCGGAGCTGGCCTCCGCCGTGCTGCACGCGGCGGAGGCCCTTGGCCGCGGCCTTCCTCCGGAGGACACCGTCAGATCCGACTGGGAAAGCGCCATCACTGACTTCCGTAGCCTCGTGCCGGACGTCGACGGCTGACGGTGGACGCCCGGAGGCGGGCCTCGCGCCGAGCAGGCCCACGTCCGGCAGGGCGCGCGCCCGGTCCGATCAGCGTGTGCCGGTCGGGATCCCCGTCACAGCCCCACGATGCTGTTCCACCGCTTGGAGAACTCCACCCGTTCCGTGGACGTGATGTCGCGGGCGATGGCGAGGCGGGAGCGCATCTCGGTGTCGGGGAAGATGAGGGGGTTGTCGGCGAGGGCCGCGGTGTCCTTGTCCTTGGCGGCGGCGAGGACCTCGCGGGCCGCCGGTACCGGGCATACGTAGTTGACCCAGGCGGCCAGCTTCGCGGCGACCTCGGGGGCGTAGTAGTAGTCGACGAGCCGCTCGGCGTTGGCCTTGTGGCGGGCCCGGTTGGGGATCATCAGGGAGTCCGACCACAGCTCGGCGCCCTCCTCGGGCACGACGAAGCGTATGTCGGGGTTGTCCGCCTGGAGTTGGATGACGTCGCCGGAGTAGGCCTGGCAGGCGAGGACGTCCCCGCTGACCAGGTCCTTGGTGTAGTCGTTGCCGGTGAAGCGGCGTATCTGCCCCCGCTGCACCTGCCGCTGCACCAGGTCGCACACGCGGTGGAAGTCGTCCGCGGTCCACCGGGTGATGTCCACGCCGTCGCCCTGCATCAGCAGCGCGAAGGCCTCGTCGAGGCCGGACAGGAGCGTCACGCGGCCCTTCAGGTCGCTCGCCCAGAGGTCCTTCACGTGCCGGATCTCGCGGCCGAGCCGGCGGCGGTTGTAGGCGATGCCGGTGATGCCCGACTGCCAAGGCACCGTGGACATGCGGCCCTTGTCGAAGGCGGGCGAACGCAACAGCGGATCGAGGTACTTCGCCACGTTCGGCTGGCGGGCCCGGTCCATCCGCTGCACCCAGCCGAGCCGGACGAACCGGGCGCACATCCAGTCGCTGATGACGATCAGGTCGCGGCCGGTGGACTGGTGGTTCATCAGCGCGGGGCTGATCTTGCCGAAGAACTCGTCGTTGTCGTTGATCTCCTCGACGTAGTTCACGGAGATCCCGGTGCGCTTCTCGAACGCCTCCAGCGTGGGCCGCCGGTTCGGGTTGTGGTCGTCGGTGTCGATGTAGAGCGGCCAGTTCGCCCAGGTCAGCTTTCGGTCGCCGGCGGAGTCGTCGGCGACGGCCCGGTCGCCGGGGGCGACGTAGGCGGCTGGCACCCCGCAGCCGGCCAGGGCACCGAGCGCGGCGGTGCCGCCGAGGGCGCGCAGGAGGGAGCGGCGGGACAGCGCGGACGTACGCGATGAGGTCTGGGGCACCCCGGAAGGATGCCGCCCCGCCCGGGGCAGGGACAATCGACGCTGCGTCGAGCGGGGACCCGCCTCCCCGACACCTTGTCGATCAGCGCGGTTCACGCCCCCGTTCGAAGCGCCGGAGCGCATATCGAAACGCCGGACGTACGAAAGCGGCCCCGGACGGGGAGGTGTCCCGTCCGGGGCCGCTTCGTGACCGGTGCTCAGCCGGGCGCGGCCGTCACGCGTCGAGCGACGTCATCACGTGCTTGATGCGGGTGTAGTCCTCGAAGCCGTACGCCGACAGGTCTTTGCCGTAGCCGGACTTCTTGAAGCCGCCGTGGGGCATCTCGGCGACCAGCGGGATGTGGGTGTTGATCCACACGCAGCCGAAGTCGAGCCTCTTGGACATGCGCATCGCGCGGGAGTGGTCCTTGGTCCACACCGAGGAGGCGAGGGCGTACTCGACGCCGTTGGCCCACTCGACGGCCTGGTCCTCGTCCGAGAAGGACTGGACGGTGATGACCGGGCCGAAGACCTCGTTCTGGATGATCTCGTCGTCCTGCTTGAGGCCGGAGACGACGGTCGGGGCGTAGAAGTAGCCCTTGTCGCCGACCTGGTGGCCGCCCGCCTCGACCTTCGCGTGCGCCGGGAGGCGCTCGATGAAGCCGGTGACCTGCTTGAGCTGGTTCGGGTTGTTCAGCGGGCCGAAGAGCACGTCCTCGTCGTCCGGCTGGCCGGTCTTCGTCTCGGACGCGGCCTTGGCCAGCGCGGCCACGAACTCGTCGTGGATGCCCTCGTGGACGAGGACGCGGGTGGCGGCCGTGCAGTCCTGGCCGGCGTTGAAGAAGCCCGCCACCGAGATGTCCTCGACGGCCTTGGCGATGTCGGTGTCCTCGAAGACGACGACCGGGGCCTTGCCGCCCAGCTCCAGGTGGACCCGCTTGACGTCCTTGGAGGCGGACTCGGCGACCGAGATGCCGGCGCGGACGGAACCGGTGATGGAGGCCATCGCCGGGGTCGGGTGCTCGACCATCGCGCGGCCGGTGTCGCGGTCGCCGCAGATGACGTTGAAGACGCCCTTGGGGAGGATCGAGCCGATGATGTCGGCAATCAGGACGGTGGAGGCCGGGGTGGTGTCGGACGGCTTCAGCACCACCGTGTTGCCCGCGGCGATCGCCGGGGCGAACTTCCACACGGCCATCATCATCGGGTAGTTCCACGGCGCGACCTGGGCGCAGACGCCGACCGGCTCGCGGCGGACGATCGAGGTCATCCCCTCCATGTACTCGCCGGCCGAGCGGCCTTCGAGCAGCCGGGCCGCACCCGCGAAGAAGCGGATCTGGTCGACCATCGGCGGGATCTCCTCGGAGCGGGTCAGCCCGGTCGGCTTGCCCGTGTTCTCCACCTCGGCCGCGATCAGCTCCTCGGCGCGCTCCTCGAACGCGTCGGCGATCTTCAGGAGTGCCTTCTGGCGCTCGGCCGGGGTCGTGTCGCGCCAGGCCGGGAAGGCGCGGGCCGCGGCCTCCATGGCGGCGTCCACGTCCGGCTGCCCGGAGAGTGGCGCGGTCGCGTACGCCTCGCCCGTCGCGGGGTTGACCACCTCGGTGGTCCGTCCGTCGGCGGCGTCCCGGAACTCACCGTCGATGTAGTTGCGCAGACGACGCAGCTCGGTGCTCACTGCCGGCCTCCTGATCTGGTTCGAGGGTTCAAGCTGTCCAGCCGGTCCAGCCGGATCCGGCTGTCCACACGCTGAGACACCCCACCCTAATCGGCACACCCACGTTTTCAACACCCCCGTCCCAGCCAGTTCTGCGAAATCCGCAAGGTTCGATCCCTCAAACAACGAATTTCATCGATCCGGCCTTGCGAAACTATCGAGACGTCGTGCACAGTGAGCTCGTGGCCAGTCGAAGCGCAGACCAGAGGGACTCGTCCCGCGAGTCCAGGAACGGCACCCCCCAGCTGGATGCCGTCTCCCTCGCCATCATCCAGCAGCTCCAGGAGGACGGCCGCAGGCCGTACGCCGCGATCGGCAAGGCCGTCGGCCTGTCCGAGGCGGCCGTGCGCCAGCGCGTCCAGAAGCTGCTGGACCAGGGCGTGATGCAGATCGTCGCCGTCACGGACCCGCTCACCGTGGGCTTCCGCAGGCAGGCGATGGTCGGCGTGAACGTCGAGGGCGATGTCGAGTCGATCGCGGACGCGCTGACCGCCATGTCGGAAGTCGAGTACGTGGTGATGGCCGCGGGCTCGTTCGACATCCTCGCCGAGATCGTCTGCGAGGACGACGACCACCTGCTGGACGTCATCAACAAACGCATCCGGGCGCTGCCGGGTGTGCGCTCCACCGAGAGCTTCGTCTACCTCAAGCTCAAGAAGCAGACCTACATGTGGGGAACCCGATAACCGTGACCCAGAAGGACCTCAGCCGCACCGCGTACGACCACCTGTGGATGCACTTCACCCGCATGTCCTCGTACGAGAACTCCCCCGTCCCGACGATCGTCCGGGGCGAGGGCACCTACATCTACGACGACAAGGGCAAGCGCTACCTCGACGGTCTCGCCGGTCTGTTCGTGGTCCAGGCCGGTCACGGCCGCACGGAACTCGCCGAGACCGCCTTCAAGCAGGCCCAGGAGCTCGCGTTCTTCCCGGTGTGGTCCTACGCCCACCCCAAGGCCGTGGAGCTGGCCGAGCGCCTGGCCGACCACGCCCCGGGCGACCTGAACAAGGTCTTCTTCACCACCGGCGGCGGCGAGGCCGTCGAGACCGCCTGGAAGCTCGCCAAGCAGTACTTCAAGCTGGTCGGCAAGCCCACCAAGCACAAGGTCATCTCGCGTGCGGTCGCCTACCACGGCACCCCGCAGGGCGCCCTGTCCATCACGGGTCTGCCCAGCCTGAAGGCGCCGTTCGAGCCGCTCGTCCCGGGCGCGCACAAGGTGCCGAACACCAACATCTACCGCGCGCCGATCTTCGGTGACGACCCGGAGGCCTTCGGCCGCTGGGCCGCCGACCAGATCGAGCAGCAGATCCTGTTCGAGGGCCCGGACACCGTCGCCGCGGTCTTCCTGGAGCCGGTGCAGAACGCCGGCGGCTGCTTCCCGCCGCCGCCCGGCTACTTCCAGCGCGTGCGCGAGATCTGCGACCAGTACGACGTACTGCTCGTCTCGGACGAGGTCATCTGCGCCTTCGGCCGCCTCGGCACGATGTTCGCCTGCGACAAGTTCGGCTACGTCCCGGACATGATCACCTGCGCCAAGGGCATGACCTCGGGCTACTCCCCGATCGGCGCCTGCATCATCTCCGACCGGCTCGCCGAGCCCTTCTACAAGGGCGACAACACCTTCCTGCACGGCTACACCTTCGGCGGCCACCCGGTCTCCGCGGCGGTGGGACTCGCCAACCTCGACCTGTTCGAGCGCGAGGGCCTCAACCAGCACGTCCTGGACAACGAGGGCGCCTTCCTGCAGACCCTGCAGAAGCTGCACGACCTGCCGATCGTCGGCGACGTCCGCGGCAACGGCTTCTTCTACGGCATCGAGCTGGTGAAGGACAAGCACACCAAGGAGTCCTTCAACGACGAGGAGACCGAGCGCGTCCTGTACGGCTTCCTCTCCAAGGCCCTGTTCGACAACGGCCTGTACTGCCGTGCCGACGACCGCGGCGACCCGGTCGTCCAGCTCGCCCCGCCGCTGATCTCCAACCAGGAGACCTTCGACGAGATCGAGCAGATCCTGCGCGCCACCCTCTCGGAGGCGTGGACGAAGCTCTGATCATCCGACCGGATGACCGACCCGGCCCCGGTGCCGTCCGTTCGAGTGAGAACGGCGGCCCGGGGCCGTGTGCTGTCCGGCCTCCCGGCGGCGGCTGCCTAGCGTTCCAGTGACCGATCGGCCCAGCCTTCGTTCCCCCGTACGGGGGATCGGACACGGGAAAACGGATCAGAACCGAGGTGTACGCCCATGGAGGCCCCGCCGGACAACGACGTGCTCTGGGCACGCTCCCTGCACTTCACGCACCCCGACGGGTCGCCCGGGCTCACCGGGATCTCACTCGGTGTGCGGGAGGGCGAGATCCTCGCCGTCAGCGGTCCCCGAGGCAGCGGCAAGACCACCCTGCTGCGCTGCCTGTCCGGCCTGGCGCAGGTCAGGGACGGCGAGGTGTGGTTCAACAGCGCGCCCATGCACACCCTCGGTCCCATGCGCCGCGAGCGGCTGCGCCGGGACCGCTTCGGCTGGATCGACCCCGAGCCGGTCCTGGTCCCCGAGCTGAACGTCTGGGAGAACGCGGCGCTCCCGCTGATGCTGCGCGGCACCGGCCGCCGCCGGGCCAAGACCACCGCGCTGGAGTGGCTGGAGCGGCTGGACGTCGGCGAGCTGTCGCGCAGGCGCCCGCACCAGCTGCAGCAGGCCGAACGCCAGCGCGTCTCGATCGCGCGGGCCCTGGCCGCGGCCCCCACCGTCCTGTTCGCGGACGAGCCGACGGCCCCGCTGCACCGCGCCGACCGCGCGCACGTGCTGCGGACCCTCACCACGGCCGCCCGCTCGCACGGCATCACCGTCGTCCTCGCCACCCACGACGCCGAGACCGCCGCCCTCGCCGACCGCACGGTGAACCTGCTGGACGGGCGGCGCGTGCGGACCGTGCACCTGCCGGAAGTCTCCGAGACGGAAGGCCGGGCCGCGTGCTCGCTCTCCGTCTGACCCGCGCGGCCCGGCCCGCCGTCCAGCTGCGCCGCCTGCTGGTCACCGCGGCCTCGGCGGCCACCGGCTTCCTCCTGCTCTCCTGCCTCGGCTACGCCCTGAACCACCCCGAGGCCGCGGACGCCGCCGCGCTGCGGCTGGGCTGGTGCGTGGTGCCGGTCGCCGCCACGGTCTACTTCGCGCTCGCGGTCGCCCGCACCGACCCCGGGACCCGCCCGCGCACCGGTCTGTCCGCGCTCGGCCTCGGCCCCGGCCGCATGATGGCGATCTCGGCGCTGACCACGGCGCTGTCCACCACCCTGGGCTCGCTGCTGGCCCTGCTGCTCTTCCTCCACCTGCGCGGCGACCTGACGGGCGTGCCCTTCGACGGCGCGGCGTCGCGCTTCCTGGCCGCGGGCAAGCCGCTCCCCCTGCCGGCGGCCCTGACCCTGCTGATCCTCCTCCCGGCGCTCGCCTCGGGCGCGGTGGCCCTCGCCCTGCGCCCGAGAGACCCCCGCCCGGCGCGCCCCACCCGCAGGTACGGCCGCTTCGGGGCGTACGGCGACCCGGCCGCCCGGGAGACCTTCGGGGCGTACGGCAGGTTCGGGGCGCGGTTCGGCCGGCAGCCCACCGCCGGCCGCCGGTCCGCGGACGACGGCAGCCCGCCGGCCCCGGTCGACCCGGCCGAGGCCGACGCCCCCGCCCAGGAGCGGGCCGAGCCCGTCCCCGTCCCCCGCGAGGCCCCCACCGGCCTCCCCTGGGGCATCGCCCTCCTCGCCGCGGGCCTGGCGGCGCAGGCCTACGCCGGCGACGACGCGCGCCCGCCGGCCCTCACCGCCCTCCCCGGGCAGGCGCTCACCGTGCTCCTCGGCTGGCTCCTGACCGCCGTCGGCCTCGTCGTGGCCGCCCCGGGCCTCACCCACCTCTGCGGCCTCCTGCTGCAGGCCGTCCGGCCCGGCGCCCTCCGGCTGCTCGCGGGCCGGGGGCTCATGGCCGAGGCCGGCCGGATCGGCCGCCCCCTCGGCGTGGTGTGCGCCGTCGCATCCGCCGGCTACGCCATGACCGCGCTGTACGACGACCCCGCGCCCTCCTTCGGCCCGCTGCGCACCCTCGGCGCGTTCGTCGTCGTCGGCTGCACGGTCGCGACCCTGCTGACCGCGGCCGTCGAGACCCGCCAGTGCCGCGCCGAGACCACCGCGGCCCTGCTCCGTCTCGGCGCGCCGGCCGCGATGCTGCGCGGTGCCGCGGCCCTCCGCGCGGCCGCCCTGCTGGCCCTGTTCGGGCCGCTCACGCTCGGGATCGCCGTACTGGCGGCACTTCCGCTCGTGCGCTGAGAGACCGGGGAGAAGGAAGTCCCGGGCCACCGATGAGTTTCGCCGCGGCCCGGCGTCTACCCCGGCGAACGATTCGGACCATGAACCGGGAGACACCCGTGTACCAGCAGATGATCTTCGTGAACCTGCCCGTGAACGACCTCGACGCCTCGAAGAAGTTCTTCACGGACCTGGGCTACTCGATCAACCCGCAGTTCAGCGACGAGAAGGCCGCCTCCGTGGTGATCAGCGACACCATCGTCGCGATGCTGCTCACCAAGCCGTTCTACGCGACGTTCACCAAGAAGCAGATCGCCGACGCCACGGCGACGAGCGAGGTGCTGATCTGCCTGAGCGCCGAGAGCCGCGCGAAGGTCGACGAGCTGGTCGGCAAGGCCCTCGCCGCGGGCGGCACGGAGAGCGGCGAGACCCAGGACCACGGCTTCATGTACGGCCGTTCCTTCGACGACCTCGACGGGCACACGTGGGAGGTCGTCTGGATGGACCCGTCCGCGATCGAGGGCTGACCCCGCCCGTCCGAACATCCGTGCCTAGCATGGACGGGTGCATCCGACACCCGCCCAGCCGCACCGTGCCGCCCGTGACCGCGAGATCGAGTCGCTCGCCGAGTTCGACGAGGTGGTCGCCGGGCACGGCTCGCTGGCCCGATACCGCTTCCAGGCCGTGGATCTGACGGCCCGTACCGACGTGCTGCTCGGCCTCGACACCGACGGCGCGGTGTTCCTCGGCTGCCCGATGGCCCCCGAGGCCGCCGCCCACGTCCGCTCGGCGGGCGCCCTGGTGTTCCCGCCGATCCCGGGCCTCCCCTTCGACCCGTACCGGGCCTTCGCCTACACGCCCGACGAGTTGTTCGAGTCGCTGGAGGACGGCTACGAGGCGACTCCGGACGCGCGCGCCCTCGACTGGTTCCGGCGCACGACCGCCGACGGCGACGTCTTCGCCTCGATGCTCCGCTCCGTCCACGACGACGCCGTCTCCGACGCGCTGGACGAACTCCTCGTCGGCGCACGGGTGGTGGGGGTCATGGGCGGCCACGCCATGGAGCGCGGCACCGCCGGGTACGCGGGCGCCGCGCGCCTCGGCCGGGAACTCGCCCGCGCCGGGTTCACGGTCGCCACCGGCGGTGGTCCGGGCGCCATGGAGGCGGCGAACCTCGGCGCGTACGCCGCTCCCTTCGCTGACGCCATGCTCGGTGAGGCGCTCCAGCTCCTCGCCAAGGCGCCCTCGTTCCGGCCCTCGGTCACGGACTGGGTGCGGGCGGCCTTCGAGGTGCGCGAACGCTGGCCCGGCGGCGGCGAGTCGGTGGGCATCCCCACCTGGTTCTACGGCCACGAGCCGCCGAACGCCTTCGCCGCGCACATCGCCAAGTACTTCGCCAACGCCACCCGCGAGGACGGCCTGCTGGCCCGCTCCACCGCCGGGGTGGTGTTCCTGCCGGGCGCCGCCGGGACCGTGCAGGAGGTCTTCGACAACGCGACGCCGAACTACTACGAGTCGCGGGGCGAGCCGACGCCGATGGTGCTCGTGGACCGGGAGCACTGGACCCGGGACCTGCCGGTCTGGCCCCTGCTCAGGGCCCTTGCCGAGGGACGGTCAATGGAGTCCCGAATCACCCTCGTTGACCGGATCGAGCAGGCCCCGGAGGCGATCAAACGTCTGGGTGGTTAATAAGCGGGTAAAGTCAACGGTCGTTGGCGGCATATGCATTGACACTTCTTACGGAGCGCTTATAAACCTGTGAGCCTCTAGGGGGTGCTGGGGCCTCACCTCGTCCGTCGCCCCAATCCCCCTGCAACCCCCCGCAGTTATGCACTCTGTAAAGGACAAACGTGTCCATAACTCGCCGCAGCGCACGCCGTTCCGTGCGCATCCTGGGTGTCGCCTCCGCCTCTGCCGCCGTGGTGCTCGGTCTGTCCGGCTCCGCGTTCGCATGCAAGATCGGTGACTTCACGGCCGAAGCCGTCTGCACGAGTGGCAAGGGCCAGATCGTCGTCACCGACAAGGACTCGTCCAAGACCACCGCTCACGTCACCGTGTTCGAGAAGAACGACGCTGTCGAGACGAAGGTCGCCGAAGGGGACGTGACGGGCTCCGCCAAGGGCACGAAGACCCCCATCGACCTGGACTGGAAGGCCAACACCACCTACCGCATCGAGGTCAAGGTCGACAGCGGCCACTTCAACTTCGACCAGTCCATCACGCCGAACCTGGTCACCTCGGCCACGGCCTGCAAGACCGACGCCCCGACGCCGCCGCCCAGCAGCAAGACGTCGCCGTCCCCGACCAAGTCCGCCCCGGCCGAGTCGGCGACCCCGACTCCGTCGGCCTCCGCGTCCAGCAGCGCCCCGGCGACCACGTCGGGCAACGCGCCGTCCCCGGCGGCCGGTGACTCGAACCTCGCCGAGACCGGTGCGAACTCCAACACGCCGCTGATCGCCGGCATCGCGGGCGCGCTGGTCGTCGTCGGCGGCGGCGCGGTCTTCTTCGGCATGCGCCGTCGCGGGGCCCGCGACAACGGCTGACGCCACACCCCCGGCACACCGCGGCGGCCCGTCCCCCTATCCCCAGGGGACGGGCCGCCGTCGTGCGTCAGCCGAAGTCGGTCGCCTCCAGCCAGGACTCCAGCAGTTCACGCTCGCCGAGGACCTCCAGCCCGGGGCTGTCCGTCGGCAGCCGGCGGTAGAAGGCCAGCAGCACGGAGGTGAGCGGGCCGCGCAGGGCGACCGTGGCCTTCTCGTGCCCGCGCCGCCAGGTGACGCCGTCCTCGCCCAGCTCGACCAGCCACTCGGCGTTCAGCGCCGGGTCGGCGTCGGTGGCGTGCAGATGGATGCTGCGGCCGGGCACGCGCAGTTCCTCGGCCCACGCGCGGGCCCCGGTGCGCCGCACCCACTCCACCAGCTGCAGCCACTCGTCGAGGGCGTCGGCCGCGATGTCCGGAGCGACCTCGTAGGGCAGTCCGGCGGCGAGCGTGGCGTCCGCGCGGTGGATGGTGATCTCGTGAGCCATCCGCCGGGCCCAGAAGCCCGAGGTGTGCACCCCGGACCACGCCCACACCCCGGTGTCCGGACCCGCCTCGCGCAGCGCGCCGACGACCAGCTCGCCGGTCTCCGCCAGCCACGCGTCCAGGACCGCGGCGTCGCCCCGCTTCTCCGGACCCCCGGCCAGCGGGATCTGCTCGAACGGGATGTTCTCCTGTGCCCGGCCGCGTACCAGGGCGTCCACCCAGCGCAGGGCACCCCCCATGTGTCGTACGAGATCCTCCAGCGACCAGTCGGGACAGGTGGGCACGGTCGCGGACAGATCGGCGCCGGAGGTCACCACCGACCTCAACTGACCTACCTGGTGGGCGATTTCGTCGCAGTATCGGTCATGCGCAAGCAAAGTCATGCCGCAACCCTAGAGGCCGGTGATCAGCCGAGCACGGCGATTTCGGCCGCGTCGAACTCCGCACCCACCTCGGCGCCGACCTCCGGCGCGTCCCGCAGTGCGCAGGCCGCCTCCAGCCGCGGGGCGTCCTGGGGCTGGAGGTGGACCGCCACATGGGTGCCCTTGAAGGTGCGGGCGGTCACCGTGCAGCGCAGACCGGCGTCGGCCGCCACGAGCCGGACCCCGGCGGGCCGGACCAGGAGCTCGCGGCTGCCCTGCGGGGCGCCGTCGGGTACCGGCAGCTTGCCCCAGGGACTGTCGGCGGCCGTCCCGGCGACGGTCACCGGGACCACGTTGTCGAAGCCGAGGAAGCGGGCCACGAACGAGTCGGCGGGCCGCTGCCAGACCTCCAGGGGCGAACCGGACTGGGCGATCCGCCCGTCGCGCATCACCACCACCCGGTCGGCCAGCGCGAACGCCTCGCCCTGGTCGTGGGTGACGGCCAGCACGGTCGTGCCCAGTCGGCCGAACAGCTCACGGAGTTCGACCACCAGGCGTTCCCGTAGCGAGCGGTCGAGCTGCCCGAGCGGCTCGTCCAGCATGAGCAGCCGGGGCCGGGGCGCGAGCGCGCGGGCGAGGGCCACGCGCTGCTGCTCGCCGCCGGACAGGCCGGCCACGGCGCGCCGGGCGGCGCCGGGCAGGCCGACCAGCTCCAGCAACTGCGCGACCTCGGCGTCCCGTTCGCGCCTGGCCGTGCCGTGCATCCGCAGACCGAAGGCCACGTTGGCGCCGACGTCACGCTGCGGGAACAGCTGGTGGTCCTGGAACATCAGGCCGACGCCCCGCCGGTGCGCGGGCACACCGTTCTGGTCGCGCCCGGCGAGCAGCACCCGCCCGGAGTCGAGGGGCTGCAGTCCCGCGACCGCGCGCAGCAGCGTCGACTTGCCGCTGCCGCTGGGCCCGAGCACGCACACCACCTCGTGCTCGGCGACCTCCAGGTCGACGGCGTCGAGCACGGGCCGCCCGCCGAAGCGCACGGTCGCGGCATCCAGGCCCAGCAGCATCAGAACTCCCCCGTCCGGTCGGTACGCAGCCGCTCCAGGAGCAGCAGCGCGGCGGCGCACACCACCATCAGAATGGTCGAAAGGGCCATCGCCTGGCCGTAGTTGAGGTCCCCCGGGCGGCTCAGCAGCCGGGCCACGGCGACCGGGAGCGTCGGGTTGTCGGGGCGGGCGATGAACACGGTCGCGCCGAACTCGCCGAGCGAGACGGCGAACGCGAAACCGGCCGCGACGAGCAGCGCCCGGCGCACCATCGGCAGGTCCACCTCCCGCCACACGCGCCAGGGCGAGGCGCCGAGCACGGCGGCCGCCTCGCGGAGCCGTCCGTCCACCGCGCGCAGCACCGGCAGCATGGTCCGTACGACGAAGGGGGCGCCGACCAGTGCCTGCGCGAGCGGCACCAGGATCCACGACTGGCGCAGGTCCAGCGGTGGTCTATCGAGCGCGATGAGGAAGCCGAAGCCGACGGTCACGGCGGACACGCCGAGCGGCAGCATCAGCAGTGCGTCGAAGCCCCGCACCAGCCGTCCGGCGTCCCGCCGGGCCAGCGCCGCGGCGGCGAGCCCGCCGATCACCACCGCGATGGCGGTGGCGGCGGCGGCGTACTGCAGCGAGGTCCACACGGCGTGCACGGGCGCGACCAGGAACGTCCCGCCGTCCGCGTGCGTCAGTGCCCGGTAGTACCCGAGGTCCGGCGCGTCGAGGGAGCGGCGGACGAGCACGGCGAGCGGCAGCACCAGCAGCAGCGCGACGGTGGCGAGGACGGCGGCGAGCAGCGCCCGCTGTCCGGCACCGCGCGGGCGCCGGGCGACCGCCCGGGCGTCGACCAGGCGCAGCGCGGTCTCCCGGCGCCGTACCGTCCAGGCGTGCACGACGAGGATCGCGCCCACCGCGAAGAACTGGACGAGGGTGAGGACCGCGGCCGTGGACAGGTCGAAGACCTCGGAGGTCTGCCGGTAGATCTCCACTTCGAGCGTGGAGAAGGTGGGGCCGCCGAGGATCTGGACCACGCCGAAGGAGGTGAAGGTGAACAGGAACACCATCAGCGAGGCGGCGGCCACCGCGGGTGCCAGGGCGGGCAGGGTGACCTTCCGCCAGGCGCTCTGCGGGGAGGCGCCGAGCATCCGTGCGGCCTCCTCCTGCCGGGGGTCGAGCTGGGCCCACAGCCCGCCGACGGTCCGTACGACGACCGCGTAGTTGAAGAAGACGTGGGCCAGCAAGATCGCCCACACCGTGGTGTCGAGACGTACGCCCCACAGCTGGTCGAGCAGCCCGCCGTGCCCGAGCAGGGCGAGGAAGGCGCTGCCGGCGACGACGGTCGGCAGCACGAACGGGACGGTGACGACGGCCCGCAGCAGCTGCTTGCCCGGGAATTCGAGGCGGGCGAAGACGTAGGCGGCGGGCAGCGCGAGCAGCAGGGTGAGTGCGGTGGAGGCGAGCGCCTGCCAGGTGGTGAACCACAGCACGTGCCGGATGTCCGGCTGTGCGACGACGTCCGCGATGCGCCCGAGGTGCCAGGTGCCGTCCGTCTTCAGCCCGCGTGCGACGATCGCGGCCACGGGCCAGGCGAAGAACACGGCGAAGAACGCGACGGGCAGGGCCATCAGCCCCAGCCGCGCCGCGCTCCCGCGCAGGTCCCGCCCGCGGGCGGTTACTTCAGTACCAGCGACGTCCACGACTTGACCCACTGATCACGGTTGGCGGCGATCTTGCCGGGGTCCATGGTCTCGGGGTGCCGGGCGGCCGGCCCGAACCGCGTGAACTCCGCGGGCACCTTGGCGCCCGCCACCACCGGGTAGACGAACATGTTCAGCGGCATGTCCTCCTGGAACTCCCTGGAGACCAGGAAGTCGATGAAGGCCTTGGCGCCCTTGGGGTTGCCGGCGTTGCTCAGCAGTCCGGCGAACTCGATCTGCCGGAAGCAGGTGCCCTCGGCGACGCCCGTCGGGGCGGTGCTGGGCCGCTTCTTGGCGTAGATCACCTCGGCGGGCGGGGAGGAGGCGTACGACACGACGAGAGGCCGGTCACCGCCGGCCTTCCTGCCCCCCGAGGAACCCGAGAACTCCTGGTCGTAGGCCTGCTCCCAGCCGTCGACGACCTTGACGCCGTTGGCCTTGAGCTTCTTCCAGTAGTCCTGCCACTTGCCGTCCCCGAACTGCGCGGCGCTGCCCAGCAGGAAGCCGAGGCCAGGTGAGGAGGTGGCCGCGTTCTCGGTGACGAGGAGGTTCTTGTACTGGGGCTTGGCCAGGTCGGCGAAGGACTGCGGCGGGGTCAGGCCGTGCTTGCTGAAGTAGGCCTTGTCGTAGTTGACGCAGATGTCGCCGTAGTCGATGGGCGTGACCCGGTGCCTGTCCTTGTCGAGCTGGTACTGGGCGCCGACCTTGTCGAGCCCCTTGGCCGTGTACGACTGGAACAGGCCGTTGTCGAGGGCCCGGGACAACAGGGTGTTGTCGACGCCGAAGAAGACGTCGCCCTGCGGGTTGTCCTTGGTCAGGATCGCCTTGTTGACGGCCTGTCCGGCGTCGCCGTCGTTGAGGACCCTTACCTTGTACCCGGACTGCTTCTCGAAGTCCCGGAGCACGCTCTTGGAGACGGCCCACGAGTCGTGGCTGACGAGGGTCACGGTATGGGAGTCCGCGGACGACCTGGCGTCGCCCGACCCGCACGCGGACAGGCCGATCAGGCCGAGCCCGACCGCCACGGCCACGAAGGTCTTGTGGTGCACTGGATGTCCTCCTGGGGTTGGCCAGGAAGAGACGCGGCCCCGCCCGGGCTCCTGAGGGAGGCCGGGCAGGGCGCAACAGCTTGAGTGGTGACCGAACTTCCTACCCAGAATGACCTGGGCGAGGTTCAGAGGGTCTGCGGCCGGTTGCCGCACTCTCAGCGCTGTGGCGCTCCCCTGTCGGAAATATGCAGATGTGCAACCGGTATCCGGTTGTATGGCTGATATGAAGTTGTGCCGACCGGCTCAGACTATCGCTCGGTGGCGGCGAGCTGACCACAGGCCCCGTCGATCTCCTGCCCACGGGTGTCCCGGATCGTGACGGGTACACCGTGGGCGGCGATGGCCTCGACGAACGCCTTCTCGTCCTCCGGGCGGGAGGCGGTCCACTTGGAGCCCGGAGTCGGGTTCAGCGGGATGAGGTTGACGTGCACGGGCTTGCCCCTGAGCAGCCGGCCGAGCCGGTCACCGCGCCAGGCCTGGTCGTTGATGTCCCGGATCAGGGCGTACTCGATGGACAGCCGGCGGCCCGACTTCTCGACGTACTCGAACCCGGCGTCCAGCACCTCGCGCACCTTCCAGCGCGTGTTCACCGGGACGAGGGTGTCGCGCAGCTCGTCGTCGGGGGCGTGCAGGGAGATCGCGAGCCGGCACTTGAAGCCCTCGTCGGCGAACCGGTGGATGGCCGGCACCAGGCCGACGGTCGAGACGGTGATCCCGCGCTGCGACAGCCCGAGCCCGTCCGGGGCCGGATCGGTGAGCGCCCGGATGGCTCCGACGACGCGCTTGTAGTTGGCGAGCGGCTCGCCCATGCCCATGAAGACGATGTTGGACAGCCGGGAGGGCCCACCGGGCACCTCTCCGTCCCTCAGCGCCCGCATCCCGTCGACGATCTGGTGGACGATCTCGGCGGTGGACAGGTTGCGGTCGAGCCCCGCCTGTCCCGTGGCGCAGAACGGGCAGTTCATGCCGCAGCCGGCCTGCGAGCTGATGCACATGGTGACCCGGTCCGGGTACCGCATCAGCACGGACTCGACGAGCGTCCCGTCGAACAGCCGCCACAGCGTCTTGCGGGTGGTCCCCTGGTCCGTCGACAGATGCCGGACGACGGTCATCAGCTCCGGGAACAGCGCCTCGCGCAGCTTCTCCCGGGAGCCGGCGGGGATGTCGGTCCACTGCTCCGGGTCGTGCGCGTACCGCGCGAAGTAGTGCTGCGAGAGCTGCTTGGCACGGAACGGCTTCTCACCGATCCCGGCCACCGCGTCCTTGCGCTCGGCAGGCGTGAGGTCGGCAAGGTGCCGCGGCGGCTTCTTGGCTCCGCGCGGCGCGACAAAGATGAGTTCTCCGGGCTTAGGCATGGCGCTACCAGTGTCGCAGATCCAAATGGGTGACCTGCGGGCGTCGCCCGCCACGACTGTCGTCGGCGGTCGCCGCCGGGCCGGCACCGAGCGCCTCGTACGGCCCAGGGAGGGCCCAGCCGATGGGGTCGCGCGCCCCGGCCGAGTCGCCACTGCCCGTTGTCCTCGTGTCCAGCAACGTCAACAACAACATGGCCGCCGTCGCCTCTGGCGGCGTCCTCAACGCCGGCGGCAGCGTCATCCTGGTCTCCTCCCGGGTCAACGGCAACCGGCCCACCACCTGCGCCGGCAGCCACACCCCCGTCGCGGGCCGCAACGGCTGACACGGCAGCGCCCTCAAACATCGAAGGCCCCGGACACTTCCGGGGCCTTCGCTTTGGTGCCACCGGTTCCAGCCCGGTGGCGGAGGGGGGACGTGGTGGTGATGCGGCGCCCAGCCGTTGCGGCAGGTCGTCGGTCAGGCCGAACCGACGAAGATCACCATCAGCAGCCAGACCACCGGAGCCGTGGGCAGCAGGGAGTCCAGACGGTCCATGATGCCGCCGTGGCCGGGGAGCAGGGTGCCCATGTCCTTGATGCCGAGGTCCCGCTTGATCATGGACTCGCCGAGGTCGCCCAGGGTGGCGCTGGCGGCGACCGCGAGGCCCAGCAGCAGGCCCTGCCACCAGGTGCCGTCGTCGATCAGGAACTGCATGCACAGCGCGCCCGCGACCATCGCGAACAGCACCGCGCCCACGAGGCCCTCGCGGGTCTTGCCGGGGCTGATGCGCGGGGCGAGCTTGTTCTTGCCGAAGCGCCAGCCGACGGCGTACGCACCGGTGTCGCTGACGACGGTCAGGAGCAGGAAGGTCAGCACCCGCCAGGGGCCGTCGTCGGCGGTGAGCATCATCGCGACGAACGTGGCCAGGAAGGGCACGTAGAACGCGGCGAAGACACCGGCCGTGACGTCCTTGAGGTAGCCCTCCGGTGGTTCCGTCATGCGCCAGACCAGGACCGCGAGCGCGGTGAGCGCCATGGCCACCCAGGCGCCCTCGGCTCCGCGCACGTACCCGGCGACCACCATCGCCGCCCCGCCGACCGCGAGCGGCACCAGCGGCGCCTTGATGTCCTTGCGCTCCTGCAGCCTGCTGGTCAGCTCCCACAGGCCGACCACGACCGCGATCGCGACGACGCCGACGAACGCCGCCTTGTAGACGAACAGGGACGCGATGATCACCACGCCGAGCCCGACCCCGACCCCTATGGCCGCGCCCAAGTCACGGCCCGCGCTCTTCTTCTGCGGCGCTGGCGCCGGCTGCGGGGCGTCGGACATGGGCTCCGGATTCTGGGTCGGGTGCGGCACCTCGGGCCGGCGCCGCGTCTCGTACTGCGCGTCGTACTGCGGTGTGTACTGCGGTCCGTCCCGGAACAGGGGGCCGCTCAGCCGAGCGGCTCCCCGGTCCTCGTCCTGGTCGGCGCCCTGCGCGGACAGGTCGGGCACGACGGGCATGGGGCGAGTCTGCTGCGCCTCAGGCGCATCGTACGTGGGACCCGCCGGGGCAGCCCCCTGGACAGGCCCACCCGCGGTGGGCCCCCAGTACCCGGCCTGCCCGCCCTGTGGCGGCGCCCCCCAGGAAGAGTCGCTCATCAGACTTCGAGCAGCTCCGACTCCTTGTGCTTCAGAAGCTCGTCCACCTGCGCGACGTACTTCGCCGTCAGGTCGTCGAGCTCCTTCTCCGCACGGCGGCCCTCGTCCTCGCCGATCTCGCCATCCTTGATCATCTTGTCGATGGCGTCCTTGGCCTTGCGCCGCACCGAGCGGATGGAGACCTTGGCGTCCTCACCCTTGCCCTTGGCGACCTTGATGTACTCGCGGCGGCGCTCCTCGGTCAGCTCGGGGAACACCACCCGGATGATGTTGCCGTCGTTGCTGGGGTTGACTCCCAGGTCGGAGTCGCGGATCGCCTGCTCGATGTTGCGCAGCGCGCTCTTGTCGAACGGGGTCACGACCGCCATGCGCGGCTCCGGCACGGAGAACGAGGCCAGCTGGTTGATCGGCGTCGGGGCACCGTAGTAGTCGGCCACGATCTTGTTGAACATCGCCGGGTGCGCACGGCCGGTGCGGATCGCGGCGAAGTCCTCCTTGGCGACCACGACGGCCTTCTCCATCTTCTCCTCGGCCTCGAGGAGGGTCTCTTCGATCACCACTTGCTCCTGCGTGTCTTGAGTAAGGCCCGGCTGCGGTTCCTGAAGTCGGTCGGCGGCCGGCTGCGTCGCGTCTTCTTCCTGCACGGTTCCCGACCGGCAGGACATTGTCCATCCCCCGGCCAGGGCGCGTCCCGTCCGTCCCTCGGACAGGTGGCTCGCCCCGGGGCGACGGGGGTGCGCCGGTCAGTGCCGGCTGTCCTGGTCACCCACCAGCGTGCCGATCTTCTCACCCTTGACGGCGCGGGCGATATTGCCCTCCGCGAGAAGCTCGAAGACGAGGATCGGGAGCTTGTTGTCGCGGCACAGCGTGATGGCGGTGGCGTCGGCGACCTTCAGGTCCCGGGTGATGACCTCGCCGTAGCCGAGGGAGTCGAACTTGACGGCGTCGGGGTTGGTCTTGGGGTCGGAGTCGTAGACCCCGTCCACACCGTTCTTGCCCATGAGCAGCGCCTCGGCGTCGATCTCCAGGGCGCGCTGGGCGGCGGTGGTGTCGGTGGAGAAGTACGGCATGCCCATACCGGCGCCGAAGATGACCACACGGCCCTTCTCCAGGTGGCGCACGGCGCGCAGCGGGATGTACGGCTCGGCGACCTGGCCCATGGTGATGGCCGTCTGGACCCGGGACTGGATGCCCTCCTTCTCCAGGAAGTCCTGGAGGGCGAGGCAGTTCATCACGGTGCCGAGCATGCCCATGTAGTCGGAACGGGCCCGGTCCATGCCGCGCTGCTGGAGTTCGGCGCCGCGGAAGAAGTTGCCGCCGCCGATGACGACCGCGACCTGCGCGCCGTCCCGCACCACGGCCGCGATCTCCCGGGCGATCTTGTGCACCACGTCCGGGTCCACGCCCAGGCCCCCGCCACCGGAGAAGGCCTCTCCGGACAGCTTCAGCAGAAACCGGCCGCGTACTTTGCCGTCGTCGCTCGTCTGGGCCTTGGTGGTCATGGGAGATCCCGCCTCTTTCACATGTTGCACATACGAAGAAGGCCATTGCCGATGGGGTCGCTTTTCGCTCCCATGCGCGGCAATGGCCTCCTCGTCAGATCTGCTGCCGTCCGCCCCACACCCGGGTGTGGCGGTGTGCGCGGACGACTGCTGTCGACCCTATCGGGATTTCTCCGTGGGTCGCGCGTCGATCGCGGTACGGACTCAGATGCCGACCTTGATGCGCGTGAAGCGCTTCAGGGTGACACCGGCCTCGTCCAGGACCTTCTGGACCGACTTCTTGTTGTCCAGCGCGTACGGCTGGCCGAGCAGCGTGGCGTCCTTGAAGAAGCCGTTGAGGCGACCCTCGACGATCTTGGCGATCGCGGCCTCGGGCTTGCCCTCGGCGCGGGTGGTCTCCTCGGCGATGCGACGCTCGGACTCGACGACGTCGGCCGGCACGTCCTCCTTGGCGAGGTACTTCGGCGCGAAGGCGGCGATGTGCTGGGCGATGCCCTTGGCGACCTCGGCGTTCGGCTTGTCGAGCTCGACCAGGACACCGATCTGCGGGGGCAGGTCGGGCATGGTGCGGTGCATGTAGACGGTGACGTAGCCGTCGGAGAACTGCGCGAAGCGGTCCAGGACGATCTTCTCACCGAGGTTGGCGTTGGCCTCGTCCACGAACGCCTGGACGGTCTTGCCGGCCTCGATCTCGGAGGCGAGCAGTGCCTCGATGTCGGCCGGGGAGGTCTTGGCGATGTGCTCGGCGATGGTCTTGGCCACGGCCTGGAACTTGTCGCCCTTGGCGACGAAGTCCGTCTCGCACTTCAGCTCGACCAGGACACCGGAGGAGTTGTCGTCCGCGATGATGGAGACCACGGCGCCGTTCTCGGCGGAGCGGCCCTCGCGCTTGGCGACGCCCTTCTGGCCCTTGATGCGCAGCGCCTCGACGGCCTTGTCGACGTTGCCCTCGGCCTCGTCCAGCGCCTTCTTGCAGTCCATCATGCCGGCGCCGGTGAGCTCACGGAGCTTCTTGACGTCGGCGGCGGTGTAGTTCGCCATGAGTCTGTGAGTCTTTCTCGAAGTCTTGGGAGATCGGAGATCGGTACGGTCTGCGGTCCACATGTGAACGCGGGCCGCGGACGGCGTGCCGACCTACGGGTGAACAGCGGGGGCGGACTTCATGTCGCCGCCCCCGCCGTCAACACTGACGTCAGGCCTGCTCGCCCTCGGCGGCCGGGGCGGCCTCGGCGGCAGGGGCCTCGGCGGCCGGAGCCTCGGCGGGAGCAGCCTCGGCGGCCGGAGCGGCCTCGGCGGCGGGGGCCTCGGCGGCCGGAGCGGCCTCGGCGGCGGGGGCCTCGGCGGCCGGAGCCTCGTCCTTCTTCTCACCCTCGAGCAGGTCGCGCTCCCACTCGGCGAGCGGCTCGCCCGCGGCCTTCTCGCCCTTGGCGCCGCCGGCCACGCCGGAACGGGCGATGAGGCCCTCGGCGACGGCGTCGGCGATCACACGGGTGAGCAGGGTGACGGAACGGATCGCGTCGTCGTTGCCCGGGATCTTGTAGTCGACCTCGTCGGGGTCGCAGTTGGTGTCGAGGATCGCGACGACCGGAATGTTGAGCTTCCGGGCCTCACCAACCGCGATGTGCTCCTTCTTGGTGTCCACGATCCAGACGGCGCTGGGCACCTTCTGCATCTCGCGGATACCACCGAGGGTCTTCTCCAGCTTGGCCTTCTCGCGGGAGAGGACCAGCAGCTCCTTCTTGGTCAGACCGGAGGACGCGACGTCCTCGAAGTCGATCTGCTCGAGCTCCTTGAGGCGCTGCAGACGCTTGTAGACGGTCGAGAAGTTGGTGAGCATGCCGCCCAGCCAGCGCTGGTTGACGAAGGGCATGCCGACGCGGGTGGCCTGCTCGGCGATGGCCTCCTGCGCCTGCTTCTTGGTGCCGACGAACATGACCGTGCCGCCGTGGGCGACGGTCTCCTTGACGAACTCGTAGGCGCGGTCGATGTACGACAGCGACTGGAGCAGGTCGATGATGTAGATGCCGTTGCGCTCGGTGAAGATGAAGCGCTTCATCTTCGGGTTCCAGCGACGGGTCTGGTGACCGAAGTGGACGCCGCTCTCCAGCAGCTCCCGCATCGTGACGACGGCCATGGCCGTATCTCCTTGAGTTTCTCGGTTGTGCCGCGTCCGCCGGACGGCGGACGCGCCTGACGCCCGTGGTGCGCCGTGCCACGAAGGACCGAGAGGCGCTTGGTACGAACCCTTTCCGGGTGCCGCACCTGGGCGTGCGAAGTCGACCCGGTGACCCGGATCGCCATGAGAAGTGTACGGGACCGCCGGGGCGCCGGGTGACGCCGCTCTCCACAACCGGGGAGTAGCGCACAGGGTCCGGCCGTGATCGCCGGGGCCGCGGGACGGTGTCCGCATGCGACGAGTGATGCGATGGCTCTTGTGGTGGGCGGGTCTGCTGGTGGTGCCGGCGGTGATCACGCTCACCCCTCTGGCCTGGGCGGAGCCGCCCGCGAGGGTACCGCCACCGGCCCCCGGCCGGGTGCCGGCGGTCGGCCGGGTCTGGCCGGTGGGCGTCCGGCCGGTGGTGCTGCGCGGCTGGGAACCTCCGGCGACGGCGTACGGCCCCGGGCACCGGGGTGTCGACCTGGCGACGTCACCCGGGGCGCCGGTACGGGCGGTGGCGGCGGGCCGGGTGTCCTTCGCGGGGCGGGTGGCCGGGCGGGGCGTGGTGGCGGTGGAGCTGGCAGGCACGGACCTGCGGACGACGTACGAGCCGGTGATCCCCTCGGTGCGCGAGGGGGACGAGGTGGGGGCCGGTGAGGTGGTGGGGACCGTCGGGCCGACGGGGGCGCACTGCGGTACGACGGCCTGTCTGCACTGGGGGCTGCTGCGGGGGGAGGTCTATCTGGACCCCTTGTCGCTGCTGCCTCCGTGGCTGCTGGACAGGGGGCCGTCGAGACTGCTGCCGGTGCTCGGGCCGTAGCGCGGAGAGCGGCGCCACGGCTCGTACCGCAGCATCCCGCAGGACCTCAACCCCGCGTACCGGAAGGCGAGTCGGCGCCGTGCACGTCGGGCACACCAATGGCCCCGGACACCCGGATGCGGCGGCTGGCGGCTGGCGAGGTTATCTCGGGCAGCTACGCGGCCCCAGCCCTTCCGGGATCCAGGACCCCGGATCGTGGACGGGCGGCCGGCTTTCCGCCTAGCCCCGCACACCCCGCAGCGCCATGGTCACGGCCGCTTCCGTCACGGCCTCGGGCTCCTCCGCGGCTCCCAGCTCGATCCGCCGCACCGCCGCGTCCACGACCCCCTGCAGCAGCATCGCCGCAAGCCGAGGCTGGTCGTGCCCCATCTCCCCCAGCGCCTCCACGATCATGGCGACCAGCCCGCCGTGCGCCGCCCGGATCTTCTCCCGCGCCCCCGCGTCCAGCTCGCTCGCGGAGATCGCGACCACTGCCCGGTGCCGCCGGTCCCCGACCAGCGCCAGCTGCCGTCGGACGTACGCCTCGACCTTGCCCTCGGGGGAGTCGGCGCGCTCCATGGTGGCGGCCACCTCCGCCGCCCACAACGGGAAGTCGACCTCGCACAGCTCCTCGACCACGGCCGCGCGTGACCGGAAGTACTCGTACACGGACGATCGCGCGAGTCCCGTCCGCTCGGCCAGCGCGGGGAAGGTCAGCGCCTCCGTCCCGCCCTCGGACAGCAGGGACCGTGCCGCGTCCAGCAGGGCGGCTCGCTGCATCGACCGGTGCTCGGCCACGGAGGCCGCTCGAATCCTTGGCACGTCAACCACTCTACGGAGGCGCCCCGGCGAACGGGAGCCGACTCAGCGGCCGAAGCTCGCCAGCTTGGCCCGCAGCTGGAGCACCGACTTGGTGTGGATCTGGCTGACCCGGCTCTCCGTGACACCGAGCACGTTGCCGATCTCGGCGAGGGTGAGGCCCTCGTAGTAGTACAGGGTGACGACGGTCTTCTCCCGGTCGGGCAGCGTGTTGATGGCCCGCGCGAGGAACCGGCGCAGTTCCCTGTCCTCGGCCACCTCCACGGGGTTGTCCGCGGCGGTGTCCTCCAGCGTGTCCATGAAACTCAGGCCGTCGCCGTCCTCACTGCCGACGTGCAGCAGCTCCTCCAGCGCCACCACGTTGGCCAGCGACAACTGGCTGAAGACCGCGTGGAGTTCCTCGACCTCCATGTCGAGCTCCGCGGCGACCTCACCCTCGGTCGGGGTGCGTCTCAGCCGCGCCTCCAGGGTGGCGTAGGCCCGTTCCACGTTGCGTGCCTTCTGCCGCACCGACCGGGGGATCCAGTCCAGCGCCCGCAGCTCGTCGATCATCGCGCCGCGGATCCTGGTGATCGCGTACGTCTCGAACTTGATCTCCCTGTCGACGTCGAACTTCTCGATCGCGTCGATCAGCCCGAACACCCCGGAGGAGACGAAGTCGGCCTGCTCCACATTGGGCGGCAGGCCGACGCTCACCCGGCCCGCGACGTATTTCACGAGCGGCGAGTAGTGCAGGATCAGCTGCTCCCGCAGCCGGTCGTCCCCCGTGGCCTTGTACGACCGCCACAGTTCGTCGAGCGTCGAGGGAGCGGGCGGCCGCACGCTGCCACCGTCGCGGGCGGCTGGGGGGATGGCCGCCCGGTCGGACCCGGAGGTGTGCTGGGGCATTCGTCGCCTTGTGCCGTTCTGCCGTGAAGTGCCGTGAAGTGCTGTAAGTGGGGCGAGCTGGTGGGTCGTGGGCCGAAAGTGGTCTGCCTGGGTGAGCTGTCGGTCTGGTGTCGAGTTGGCGCGGTCTGCGCCAGCACCTTCGTGAGCGTAGCGTGACTGAGGAGTCGCGGTGCGCGAACAGTGAGGCTCCACCCGTGCGCGGTGCCGCCGGACCGGCCCCGGGACGACGTTGCGCAGCTCGCTCTGTGTGACGGGCGGAATGCGTCAACTCCGGGAAACCCCAAGGGCGTCGGGTGTTCCCCCGGACGGCCGAACACGCTCGGTCAGCACGGGTGGCGGGCGGTTCGGACCGAGGTCACCGCCTGGCGTGTCAACTTCCAGCCATCGCCGTGTCGTTCGACGTAACCAAGTGCGCGGAGTTCGTACAGTCTCGCGATCGCCTCGTCCGTTGTGGTGCGCGCGCCCAGGGCGATCTCCGCGGCGGGGGCAGCGCAGTCGCCGGGCAGCGCGGCGAGGACGGTACGGGCGGCCGGTTCCAGCAGGTCACGCGGCAGAACCGGGCCCCTGCGGGGCGGGGCCAGCTCGCCGATGTCACCGACCAGCTCGACGACTTCCGCGGCGTCGGTGACCAGGGCGGCCTCGGCGCGCAGCAGTTCGTGCACACCGGCGGAGAGTGCGCTGGTGACGGGGCCGGGCACGCCCATGGTGAACCGGCCGAGGCGCTGCGCGGCCCTCGCGGTGGCCAGCGAGCCGCTGCGGCAGGCGGCCTCCACGACGACGGTGCCCCTGGTCAGGGCGGCGATCACCCGGTTGCGGAGGATGAACCGGCTCGGGGTCGGATGGTCTCCCGGCGGCAGTTCGCCCACCACCAGTCCCTGCTCGGCGATCCGCTCGATCAAGGCGGTGTGGCCGCGGGGGTAGGGCCGGTCGACACCGCTGGCCAGGACGGCGACGGTGGCACCGGCGGCGGCGAGGGCGCCGCGGTGGGCAGCGCCGTCGATGCCGTAGGCGCCGCCGGACACCACGACCCAGCCCCGCTCGGCGAGTCCGGCGGCGAGGGTGGCGGCCGTGTGGGTGCCGTACTCGGTGCAGGCCCGCGCGCCCACCACGGCGACCGATCTGAGCGCCCACATCCGCAGGCTGGGGCGGCCGCGGAGCCAGAGCCCGATGGGCCGGGCGTCTCCGAGGTCGGCGAGCTGCCCGGGCCACTCGGCGTGCCCCGGCACCACGAACCGAGCGCCGGCGGCCCGTGCCGTCGCGAGGTCCCGCTCAGGTTCGGCGCGTGCGGCGCGGGCCACCAGCCCCGCCCAGCGCGCCGCGCCGACCCCGGGCAACGGCTCGTCGCCGCGCAGCCTCCGCACCACCTCCCCCACCCCGAACTCCCGCACCCACCGCCCCCCGGCCTCGTCCCCGGGCTCGATCACCCGCGAGAGAAGGACCCGACCGAGGAGTTCGTCATCCGGGTCCTCCTCCGCGCTCATGTCAGCGCCCCGATGGCGGCCGGGACCCCTCGGGGGACTCCGGTGCGCAGTTGCAGGGCCAGGGCCACGTCGGTCGCGTTCGGGCGGTCGCGCCCGACGAGGTCGGCGACCGTCCAGGCGACACGCAGCACCCGGTCGATCCCCCGGGCGGTGAGCACGCCCCGCTCCAGGTTGCGTTCGGCCTCGTCCATCGCGCCGGCGGCGGCCTGGTACCGGCTGCGCAGTTCCCGCCCGGGCACCTCGCTGTTGGTGCGCCACGGCGTTCCGGTGAGGCGGGCGGCCGTCCGCTCCCGGGCCTCGCGCACCCGGTCGGCCACGGTCACCGTGGACTCCCCGCGCGCACCGGGCTCGGTGAGCTGGGCCCGGGTGACCGGATCGACCTCGACGCGCAGGTCCAGCCGGTCCAGCAGCGGCCCGGAGAGCCGGGCCTGATAGCGGCGGATCACCGACGGCGGGCACTCGCACAGGGCGTCGCGCTGGGAGAAGCGTCCGCAGGGACAGGGATTCGCGGCCAGCACCATCAGAAAGCGGGCCGGGAAACGGACCACGCCCGCGCTGCGCGCGATCACGACATGCCCGGACTCCAGGGGCTGCCGCAGGGCGTCGAGGGTCTGGCCGTGGAACTCTGGCGCCTCGTCCAGGAACAGCACACCGCGATGGGCGAGGGACACCGCTCCCGGGCGGGCGATGCCCGGACCTCCGCCGACGAGTGACTGCATCGTCGCCGAATGGTGCGGGGCGCAGTACGGGGCGATGTCGATCAGCGGCTTGCCCGGCGGCAGCAGTCCCGCCACCGAGTGGACCGCCGTGACCTCCAGGGAATCCTCCCTGGTCAGCCGGGGCAGCACCGCGGGCAGTCGCTCGGCGAGCATCGTCTTTCCCGCACCGGGCGGCCCCTCCAGGAACAGATGGTGCCCGCCCGCGGCGGCCACCTCGACTGCCGTCCGGGCCGAGGTCTGGCCGACGACGTCCGCCAGGTCGTGATCGTGGTCGTGCTGTGCGGCGCCGAGGCTGTGCATGCCGGTGGCGGCGCCCGTGCCCGGCACCCGCAGTCCGGCCAGCAGCGGGTCGGGGCGGCCCTGCTGCTCCGGTTCCTCATCGGGCACCGGCTCGTCGGTCAGCACCGCGACGAGCTGCCGCAGGCTGCGGATGCCGAGGACCGACACACCGGGGACCAGCGCTGCCTCCGCGGCGGCGCACTCCGGTACGACCACCTGTTCGTAGCCGGCGTCGGCCGCGGCCAGCACCGCAGGCAGGATGCCGCGTACCGGGCGCACCCGGCCGTCCAGGCCCAGCTCTCCGATCATGACGATGTCGGCGAGCACGCGGGGATCGATGCGCTCGGCGGCACCGAGCACCGCGCAGGCGACGGCCAGGTCGAAACCGGAACCCGCCTTGGGCACCGACGCCGGGCTGAGCCCTACCGTGAGCTTCTTCTGCGGCCACTCGCCACCCGAGTTCACCACCGCCGCCCGTACCCGGTCGCGGCTTTCTGTCAGGCTCTTGTCCGGGAGGCCCACCAGGGTGAACGCGGCGACGCCGGGTTCGAGGTCGGCCTGGACCTCGACGACCACGCCCTCGACGCCGACGAGGGCGACGGAGCAGGTGCGGGCGAATCCCATTCAGGCCACCCCCCGTGCGTGCTCGACGGCGGGGGCGCCCCGACGGGGCAGGAGGACACCGACCAGGTCGATGCGAACGCCTCCCGGCGGGGCTCCCCCGTGGGCATGGATCCAGCGTTCGGCCAGCCCCCGCAGCCGTGCGGCCTTCTCGGGGGTGACCGCGGCCATCGGGTGCTCGTAGCGCCCGCCCCTGCGGGTCTTCACCTCGCAGACGACGAGGACGTCGCCGTCCCTCGCCACGATGTCGATCTCACCGGTCCGCCCGGCGCGCCAGTTGCGCTGCAGGACCGTCATCCCGGCCTGGGCCAGCCGCCGCGCGGCCAGGCCCTCGCCGTACTTGCCGAGTGCACTGCGTGCCTTGCTCATGTCGGCACCACCTCCGGCGCCAACGGTCACGCATCCGGCCCACCCGTGTTGATCTTGGTGGGCTACCCGGCGGTTGTGGAAAAACCCGTCACCCGCCCGGGAGCTCCAGGTCGCTCTTGTTCAGCTCCTCAATGTTCACGTCCTTGAACGTGAGGACGCGAACCTGCTTGACGAAGCGGGCCGGCCGGTACATGTCCCAGACCCAGGCGTCGGCCATGGACACCTCGAAGAAGACCTCGCCCTGAACCGAGTGCACCTGCATCTCGTAGTCGTTGGTGAGATAGAAACGCCGCTCGGTCTCGATCACGTATTTGAACAGACCGACGACATCTCGGTACTCCCGGTAGAGCTTCAGCTCCATCTCGGTCTCGTACTTCTCGAGGTCCTCGGCGCTCATGGCATGTTCCCCTTCAGCCGTGCGATCCCCCCATTGTGCGCCAGTCCCACGGACCCTCAGGCGATTTCCGGGTCGAGGGTCACGGGGCCGGTCGGGGGACCTTCGTCGAGCAGCGTACGCAGCAGCTCGGCGAGTCTGGTCGGATACACCGTCTCA
Source organism: Streptomyces sp. NPDC037126 (assembly GCF_055605965.1). Lineage (NCBI taxonomy): Bacteria > Bacillati > Actinomycetota > Actinomycetes > Kitasatosporales > Streptomycetaceae > Streptomyces > Streptomyces sp. NPDC037126. The sequence continues at coordinate 221,284 of NZ_JBVJTD010000010.1, read as the reverse complement.
TGTGCCCGGGTCAGTTCCTGACACGTCCACCAGCGCGCTCCGGCGACACTGCGCCGCTCCAGCTCCGTCAGGCCCGTCGCCGCCGTCGCGGTCTGGGTCGTACGGGCCAGGTAGTACCACTCGTCCTGGTTCCAGCGGCGGCCCGCGAACGGGAAGGAGCATCTGCGCCGCCAGAGCACCGGTCCGAGGTCGACCTCGGTGATGCCGGTCTCCTCGGCGAGTTCCCGCAGCGCGGCCTCTTCGCGCGTCTCGGCCCCCTCCAACCCGCCCCCGGGGGTGAACCACCAGTCGTCGGACGGGTCGTCCGGCTCGTGGCCGTGCAGCAGCAGGATGCGGTCTTCTGGGTCGAGCAGGACCACCCGGGCCACCCGGCGCAGGCCGCCCTCGTGCTGCTCCTCGTCCGTGTGCCCGGTCTCAGCGGGCACCGGCCGCCTCCGCACGCGCGCCGCGGGCCCGGGAGCCGCCCGTCCGCTTGGCGATGGGGCCATAGGCGCCCCCGCCGAGGACCAGGACGGCGCCGGCGACGATCAGCAGCTCGATGGTGGTCAGCGGGCCGGGCCGGGAGAGCGCGCCCAGGGCCTCGAATCCGGTGGGGCGCTTGAGCATGCCCTTCCAGGGCCAGACGACGGCGTCCACACGGGCGGCCACGGCGTCGCGGGAGACGGTGCCCTTGGCCGCGTCCGTCAGGTGGGCCGTGGAGTCCAGGGACCCCTGACGCTCGTCGCCGAGGAGGAAGAGGCGGCCCTTGGGGACGGTCACCGTCGGGAAGTTCTGGTTCTCGGCCAGGCTGCCCGCGGGCAGGTAGGGCTCCTCGATCTGCTTGCCGTTGACGGTCAGCTTGCCGTCGGTGCAGCAGGAGACGGTGTCGCCGCCGACCGCGACCACGCGCTTGACCACGTCGGCGTTGGTGACCCAGCTCGTGTCGCGGAAGACGACCACGTCACCGCGGCGCACATCGGCGCCGTCGACGCGCTGGGCCAGCACCCGGTCACCGGCGTCGATGGTGGGCGTCATGGAGCTGGTGGGCACGGTGTACGGCCGGTAGACCACGGCTCCCCAGGCGAAACCGCCGAGGAAGAGCACCAGGCCCAGCGCGACCGCGAGTCCCGACAACCGCTGCCCGAGCCGGCTGCCGCCCGTCTGTGCCGTCCCTGTGCCACCGCTGTGCGGGGCCGTACGCGTCGTGCTCTCGCCACCCATGGACCCGCACCCTACCTGCCGGTACCGAACGGGGGGAGCCCCCTCTTTCACGACCCTGGGAACAGCTTTCCCGGGTCTTCACAGAGGGGCCCTGTCCGCGGCGCGGCCGGGCTCACCGCTTCCCGGTGGCCGCCGTGTGCTCGGTCGTGTTCCGCAGGCGGTCGGCGCGCCGGCGCCGCCACACCGCGACCGGGAGCACCGCCGCGACGGCGACGCCCTCCGGGGCCACGGTCAGGGACGCCGCGGCGGAGGACTGGTTGCCGAGGCCGGGCTGGTCGAAGGTGTCCGGGACGGGCATGGTGCCCCAGCGGTTGATCGGCCAGGCCTTGACGATCGCGCGGCCGACGACCTTGTCGACGGGGACGAAGCCGTGGTTCTTGTCCGACTGGTTGTACCGCGAGTCACGGGAGTTCTGCCGGTGGTCGCCCATCACCCAGATGAAGCCCTTGGGGACCTTCACCTTGAACTGGCCGCCCTGGTCGTCGACGCTGCAAGGCGTGTTGCCGGGGTAGACGTACGGCTCGTTCAGCGCGTGGCCGTTGACCAGCACCGGGCCCGAGTTCTTGCACTCGATGGTGTCGCCGCCGACGCCGATCACCCGCTTGATCAGGTCCTTCTCCTCCGCCGACGGCATCAGGCCGATCCAGCTGAGGACCTTCTGCACCGGGTTCGGGGTGGGCGTCGGCTCACCCGCCAGCCAGTTGTCGGGGTCGTGGAAGACCACGACCTCGCCGCGCTCGGGCTTGGAGCCGAACCACGGGGTGAGCTTGTCGACCAGGACGCGGTCACCCTGCTGGAGGGTGTTCTGCATCGAGTCGGACGGGATCGAGAACGCCTGCACCAGGAACGTCTTGATCAGCAGCGCCAGGACCAGAGCGATGCCGATCAGGATCGGCAGCTCCTTCCAGAAGGAGCGCGGCTTCCTCGGCCGGCGCACGTCCTCGCCGCCGCCCGCGTCCGCGGTCCGGGGGCGCTGCTCGTCCGCCGGCGTGCCCTCGCCGCCCGTCGCGTCATTCCCGGAGGTCATGGCGCCGTCCGGCACAGGGGCGTTCGCTTCCACGGGGTGCCCGCGGTGCTCCTCGCCGTCGTGTCCCGACAGTGCGCCAACCGCCACATCCCCCACGCCAACTCCTTACTCCGTGCCGCCGCCTGCCCCGCATACGGCGCAGGCCCACCACTCCCATAACGAGCGGGAGTTCCGCAGGGGTCGGGAGCTGGGTCATTCCGTTCGGATTCTCGGGGGCAACCCTATGCGACAGGCGGGGAGCCGCAGTCGCACCCGACACGGAGTGGGCAACGCTTGCGAAGGTTTTAGGTTCTTCCAGGCGCGTCCAGTGGCCGATCGGCCAGCCGATCACCATGGCGCGGCCGACGACCGACTTCTCGGAGACCGTGCCGCCGTAGGGGGTGTTCTGGTGGGCACGGGAGTCCGCGGAGTCGTCCCGGTGGTCGCCCATCACCCACAGCCGGCCCTGGGGGACGGTGATGTCGAAGGGCGTGGCCGAGGGCGAATTCCCCGGGTACAGGTAGGACCCCTCGGTGAGGGGAACGCCGTTGACGGTGACGCGGCCCTGCGCGTCGCAGCACTTGACGTGGTCACCGCCCACGCCGATGACCCGCTTGATCAGGTCCTTCTCGTTGTCGGACGGCAGCAGGCCGATGAAGGTCAGGCCCTCCTTGACCTGCTTGACGCCGACGGGGTCGTGCTTCTTCGGGGTCTGCTCGTCCGCCAGCCAGCCGCCCGGATCGTGGAAGACGACGACGTCCCCGCGCTGCGGCTGGGAGCCGAACCACGGGGTGAACTTGTCGACCAGGACGCGGTCGCCGATCCGGATGGTCTGCTCCATGGAGCCGGACGGGATCACGAACGCCTGGACGAGGAAGGTCTTCAGGACCAGCGCGATGAGGACGGCGACACCGACCAGAAGGGGGATCTCCCGAACGGCTGAACGCCTGCGCTTGCGCTTGACCTTGCGCTGCAGTTTCCGCCGCTCCGCGCGCGAGCGGCCGCCCCCGGGCGACGAGGTGCGGCGCACCCCGGTGGGCAGCAGGTCGTCGGCGGGCGTGCTGGGCACCCCGCGCGGTTTGCCGCGGTTACCCATGGGCGCCCCCCGCGGCGGCGGGCACGCGCGCGTAGGCGGACGGCCTCGCGAGGTGCGTCCAGTGGTCGTACGGCCACAGGATCCAGTCGGCCCGGCCGATGACGTCGCCCACGGGGATCATGCCGCCGCCGGGCGAGCCGAGGTGGTCGCGGGAGTCGCTGGAGTCGCTGCGGTGGTCACCGAGGACGAAGAGCCGCCCGGCGGGCACGACGACGTCGAAGGGCACGCTGGAGGCGCTGTCCCCGGGATAGAGGAACGCCGTCTCGTCGACCGCCCGGCCGTTCACCTCGAGCCTCCCCTTCTTGTCGCAGCAGACCACGTGGTCTCCGCTCACTCCGACGACGCGCTTGACGTAGTCGGCGTCCCCGAAATACCCGGTGCCGTCGAACACAATCACGTCGCCGCGGCTCGGCTGGGCACCGAAACGGTACGCCAACTTATTTACGAGAACGCGGTCCCCGATCCTCAACCCCTGTTCCATGGATCCGCTCGGAATCTGGAACGGTTGCACCACGAAAGCGTTGAGGAGGAGCAAAAACGCCAGGCAGGCGAGGAGAGTGAGGGTGACGCGGCCGCCCGGGAGCCACTCGGCGATCCGCGTCACGAACGCGAAACGCGACCGCTCCCGCGTACCCGGTTGCTCCGGGCCGCAGGTGCGGTCGCGTTCCGTCGGCTGTGCTTCGGTGTCCATCGGGGCCAGATGCTATCCGGCCCCGCTGTGACGCCGGGGAAGCGCTCAGTTCTCGCGCTTCTCCTTGATCTTCGCGGCCTTGCCGCGCAGGTCACGGAGGTAGTACAGCTTCGCGCGACGCACGTCACCGCGGGTGACCAGCTCGATCTTCTCGACGATCGGGGTGTGCACCGGGAAGGTGCGCTCGACGCCGACGGAGAACGAGACCTTGCGGACCGTGAAGGTCTCGCGGACGCCAGCGCCCTGGCGGCGGATCACAACGCCCTTGAACTGCTGCACACGGGAGCGGTTGCCCTCGATGACGCGGACGTGGACGTTGACGGTGTCGCCCGGACGGAAGGCCGGGACGTCGCTGCGCAGCGACGAGGCGTCGACGGTGTCGAGCAGGTGAGACATTTCGTCTGCTTTCTTCGCTGATGCCACAGGTCATCAACGGGAGCTAGGTGTACAGGAGACTGCCGTGCGGATCGGGACGGGCGTCGTGTCCCCCTGTGGCAGGGGCGCACGCCGGACGGACGCACAACAGCGCTCTATTCTTCCATGCCCCCGGCCCGGCGCCAAAATCGGCCGTACGGGTGGCCCTGCGGGTCCGGTTCCCAGCCGAGGATGGAGAGCATCTCGCGGTCCTTCTTGTCGAAGGCCTTGGGGTCGCAGCGCTCGATCAGGTCGGGCCGGTTCGCGGTCGTGCGCCTGATCGCCTCGTCCCGCCGCCAGCGGGCGATCTTCCCGTGGTGGCCGCTGAGCAGCACGTCCGGGATGTCCCGCCCGCGCCACAGGGGCGGCTTGGTGTACACGGGACCCTCCAGGAGGCTCGCCATCGCGCCGGGAGCGAAGGAGTCGTCGCGGTGGGACTCGGCGTTGCCGAGGACTCCGGGCAGCAGCCGGGCCACGGCCTCGGTGACGACCAGCACGGCCGCCTCGCCGCCGGCGAGGACGTAGTCGCCGATGGAGACCTCGTACACGGGCAGGCGGGTGGCGTACTCGTCCATGACGCGCCGGTCGATGCCCTCGTAGCGGGCCGGGGTGAAGATCAGCCAGGGACGCTCGGAGAGTTCGACGGCGAGTTCCTGGGTGAAGGGGCGACCGCTCGGGGTGGGCACGATGAGCGCGGGAGCGTGGGCGCCGCACTCGTAGCCGTCGGCGAGGACGGTGTCCAGGGCGTCGCCCCACGGGTCGGTCTTCATGACCATGCCCGGACCCCCGCCGTAGGGCGTGTCGTCGACGGTGTTGTGCCGGTCGTACGTCCAGTGCCGCAGGTCGTGCACCTGCACGTCGAGCTGCCCCCGCGCGCGTGCCTTGCCGACGAGGGACACGTTCAGGGGTTCGAGGTACTCGGGGAAGATCGTGACGACGTCGAGCCTCATGCTCCCTCGTCCCGGGTCGAGGCGATCTCGGCGCGCTCGTCGATCAGGCCCGGCGGCGGCGCGATGACGGCCTTCTGCTCCTCCAGGTCGATCTCGGTGACGATCTCCTCCACGAAGGGGATCAGCACCTCGGTGCCGTCGGGCCGCTCGACGATGAACAGGTCCTGCGAGGGCAGGTGCGAGATCTCGGTGATCCGGCCGACCTCCTCCCCGTCCTCGGTGACCACGTCGAGGTCGATGAGCTGGTGGTCGTAGTACTCGTCCTCGCCCTCGGGCAGCTCCTCCGGGTCGATCTCGGCGATCAGCAGGGTGTTCCGGAGTGCTTCGGCGCCGTTGCGGTCGGTGACGCCGTCGAAGCGCAGGAGGAGGCGGCCGCTGTGGACGCGGCCGGTGGCGATGGTGAGCGGCCCGGCGGAGGCCGGGTCGGTGGCCAGAACGGCGCCCGGGGCGAGCCGCAGTTCCGGCTCGTCGGTACGTACCTCGACGGTGACCTCGCCCTTGATGCCGTGGGCGCGGCCGATCCGTGCGACTACCAGCTGCACGAGTACAGATCTCCTGTCATACGACTACGGGCCGGGGACGGCCCAGTGGCCCTCCCCGGCCCGAGCCGGTTGCGATGAAGCGTCAGCGGACGTGGTCCACGTCGACGAGGTCGACGCGGACACCGCGACCGCCGATGGCGCCCACGACGGTACGCAGGGCACGCGCGGTGCGGCCGTTGCGGCCGATCACCTTGCCGAGGTCGTCGGGGTGCACCCGGACCTCCAGCACGCGCCCGCGGCGCAGGTCGCGCGAGGCGACCTGCACATCGTCAGGGTTGTCGACGATGCCCTTCACGAGGTGCTCAAGCGCCTCTTCGAGCATGCTGCTCAGGCCTCGGTCGACTCGGACTCGGCGGCCGCCTCGTCCTTCTTCTCAGCCTTCTTCTTCTGGGTGATCGCCTCACCCTTGCCCTCGTCGTCACCGGCGAGAGCCTCGAACGACGGACGCGTGGCCTTGGGCTCCGCGACGAGCAGCGGCGCGGGGGCCGGCTCGCCCTTGAACTTCTGCCAGTCGCCGGTCTTCTTCAGGATGGCGAGAACGGGCTCGGTCGGCTGCGCGCCGACACCCAGCCAGTACGCCACGCGCTCGGCGTCCACCTCGATGACCGACGGGTTGTAGGTCGGGTGGTACTTGCCGATCTCCTCGATGGCCCGGCCGTCACGGCGGGTACGGGAGTCGGCGACGACGATGCGGTAGTGAGGCGAACGGATCTTGCCCAGACGCTTCAGCTTGATCTTGACTGCCACGGGAGTGGATTCTCCTGATTTTGACGTGGTTGGGCACGGCGAGCTGCCGCGTGGGGTTGCGGTACCCGAATGCCCGATGGACGCGTCAGCCGGAGGAGAGAGGGGTCCTGTGCGGCTGTCGAGTACAGCTAGCCATTGTGCCATACCCCGCGGGTCGCTTCCGGCGGCGGGTGAGTAGGCCGCCGCCGGGCATGCCTGAGCGGCACCCGGCGTGGAGGTGAGGTCACGTCGGGTGCGCTGCCCTGCTCGTCGCTGTCCACGACCCGGCACCCACGAGATGCCGGTGTTCCGTGGTCCGCGACTAGGCCGCTCCCACGACCTCCGGGATCCTGAACGGCTTCCCGCAGCCGCCGCAGACGATGGGCGCCTGGGCGAGGACCGAGGGGACCACCCGGACGTTGCGACCGCAGTCGCACACGGCCTTGACCCGGACGCCACCACCGGAGGAGCCGTGCCGGGCGGCCGGTCCGCGGAAGGTGCGGGAGGTGTCGGCGGAGGTGGCGGCCGTATGGGCCTTCAGCGCGCGCTGGAGGCGCTCCATGGTGGGGCGGTAGCGCCGCTTCGCCTCGGGATTGAGCGTGACCAGCGAGAAGCCGCTGCTCGGATGCGGCTCCTCGGGGTGGTCGAGGCCCAGTTCCTCGGCGATCGCGAGGAAGCGGCGGTTGTGGTAGCGGCCGGCGCGGGAGGTGTCGCGGATCCCGCGGGCGGCTGCGATGCCGTGGACTGCCTCGTGAAGCAGTCGCTCGAAGGAGAGTTCGTGACCGCACGCGGACGACGACTCCCCGATCAGGGACTCTGGCGCGGCAAGGTCAGGCAGCTCGGGGTGGTACCGCTGAATGTCGGCCCACGCCTGCGCCAGCTCTGCGGCGAGAACAGGTGGTGTCTGTGTCGTGCTCACGTAATGACAACGAGCGGGGGTGCCGCTGTGTTCCTATTCCGGGGCATCCCAAATAATTTGCACGTACCCGTCAGTTGCCGCTGATGCGTCCTGACGAGGGCGGGTGCGCTGATCTGCGGAGAAGCCTCACAGCTCATACCAAGCTGGTGCGTAGTCCGCGCTACGACCCCGCCAGTAGGACCCGGTGCCACCATCGTCGGCGGATGCGCAAGAGACGTTTCGGTCGCTCTTGGTGCCGGGCCTCTCCTAGGTCAGCGTCCGAGGCGGCCGTGGCGTTACCGCGAGCCACCGAAGCCCCCGGTACCGGCCCGTCCGCCCGGAGCGGACACCGTACGGCCATCCGGATTGCCGGGATGTGAAATCTCGCCACACCCGGGCTCCGGGGCCAAGCGGGGCCCCACGACCCCTGGACGCCACCGCGAGCCGGGAGTTACCTGGCATACGTGGGAAGTGCGCGCGCACGGCACGGGGGCCACGCAATCGGGCACAGCGGTGAACTGTCGGCGGATTGGGGCGCTTACCTATGACACCTACGCTCGTGCGGCCGCACGTGTCCCGCGCGGACTCCGCGTCCCGCGTGGACCCGAGCGCACGTGCGCGTGACTGGTCCGAGATCCAGGAGCGGATGCTGGTCCCGCTCTACGAGTCCGTCTTCGAGCGACTTGAAGTGGGCCCCGCCACCCGGCTGCTGGGCCTGCGCTGCGGCTCCGGGCTCGCCCTGCTGATGGCGGCCTCCCGAGGGGCCGCGGTCACCGGTGTCGACTCCTCCCCCGAGCGGCTCGCCCTCGCGCGCGAGCGGCTGCTGCCGGACGCCGCCCGCGGCAGGAGCGGCGGCCGCCGCGCGGCGCGTACGCGTGCGGGCACACGGCTCGTGGAGGGCTCGCCCGCGGACGCGGCCGACACGCAGGGGGCCGCGTACACACTGGTGACCGTCTTCGAGCCGATCGGCTGCCTCGCGGGGGACTCCGAGGGGCTCGGCGAGCTGCTGGCGGCCGCGCTGCCGCTGACCGGGCGCGGGGCCGCCGTGGTGCTGGCCGGCTGGGGCCCGCCGGAGCGCTGCGCCACCTCCTCGGTGCTGCGGGTGGCGACGAAACTGGCCGATCCGCTGCGCAGCGCGCGCAGCTGGCGGCCGGCCCTGCGGGACGACCTGGAGGAGGTCGCCCAGCGGGCGGGGCTGCGGCCGGACGGCTCGGGGCGGGTGTCCTGCCCGTTCGGGTACGCCGACCTCGACAGCGCCGTACGCGGGCTGCTGTCGACCGGGCTGTTCGACCCGGCGGTGGCCGCGACCGACGCCAAGCAGGTGGACAAGGAGCTGACGGAGGCGCTGCACCCGCACCGGCGGGCGGACGGCACCGTGTGGATGCCGAACGTCTTCCGGTACCTGATCGCGCGCGTGTCCTAGGGCCTGTCTGACAATGCGCGTCGTCGCCCGAAGGGCGGCCGCGCGGCGTCAGGTGCGTGCTCTCGGCGGCCCTAGCGCCGGCGCCCCGCTCGCGGGGGGGGCGCCCGCGCGGCCGGCAGGTTGGCGGGAAACGGTGCCGGACGGCGGAAGGGGCGGCGCGGGGCCGGTCGTCCGCGGTCGTCACGGCACCGGCCGGCCCCCGGCCTCCCGTCGGGGACCTCAGCCCATGAACTTCTTGAACTCGTCCGGGAGCTCGAAGTCCTGGGCGCCCTGCTGCGGCAGCCCGAGCGCGTTGCCGCCCTGGGCGGCGGCCTCGCGGCGCTGGGCCTCCTCCAGCTCCTGCTGCTTGCGCTTCATCGGGTTGCCGGAGCGCTGCTTGCCCTTGGCCTTCTTCTGCTGCTTCTTCTGCCGGCCGGGGCCGCCGCCCATGCCCGGGATCCCCGGCATGCCCGGCATGCCGCCGCCCTGGGCCATGCGGGACATCATCTTGCGGGCCTCGAAGAACCGCTCGACCAGGTTCTTGACCGCGCTGACCTCGACACCGGAACCCTTGGCGATACGGGCGCGGCGGGAGCCGTTGATGATCGTCGGGTCCTGGCGCTCGACCGGGGTCATCGACTTGATGATCGCGGCGGTGCGGTCGACGTCGCGCTCGTCGATGTTCTGGATCTGGTCCTTGATCTGGCCCATGCCCGGGAGCATGCCGAGCAGCTTGGAGATGGAGCCCATCTTGCGGACCTGCTCCATCTGGGCCAGGAAGTCGTCCAGGGTGAAGTCCTGGCCCTTCTTGGACGCCAGCTTCGAGGCCATCTTGGCGGCCTCTTCCTGGCTGAAGGTCTTCTCCGCCTGCTCGATCAGGGTGAGCAGGTCACCCATGTCGAGGATGCGGGAGGCCATCCGGTCCGGGTGGAACGCGTCGAAGTCGTCGAGCTTCTCGCCGTTCGACGCGAACATGATCGGCTTGCCGGTGATCTGCCGGATGGAGAGCGCGGCACCACCGCGGGCGTCACCGTCGAGCTTGGAGAGGACCACGCCGTCGAAGCCGACGCCGTCGCGGAAGGCCTCGGCGGTGTTGACGGCGTCCTGACCGATCATCGCGTCGACGACGAACAGGATCTCGTCCGGGGAGACGGCGTCGCGGATGTCCGCGGCCTGCTGCATCATCTCCTGGTCGATGCCGAGACGGCCGGCGGTGTCCACGATCACGATGTCGTGGACCTTGGACTTGGCGAACTCGATGGAGTCCTTGGCGACCTTGACCGGGTCGCCGACGCCGTTGCCGGGCTCCGGCGCGTACACGGCGACGCCCGCGCGCTCGGCGACGACGCTGAGCTGGTTCACGGCGTTGGGGCGCTGGAGGTCACAGGCGACCAGCAGCGGGGAGTGGCCCTGCTCGCCGAGCCACTTGGCGAGCTTGCCCGCGAGGGTCGTCTTACCGGCACCCTGCAGACCCGCCAGCATGATCACGGTGGGGGGCTGCTTGGCGAAGCGGAGCCGGCGGGTCTCGCCGCCGAGGATCGTCACGAGCTCGTCGTTGACGATCTTCAGGACCTGCTGGGCGGGGTTCAGCGCACGGGAGACCTCGGACCCGAGCGCGCGCTCCTTGACGTTCTTGATGAACGTGCGCACGACGGGCAGCGCCACGTCGGCTTCGAGGAGCGCGATACGGATCTCGCGCGCCGTGGCGTCGATGTCCGCCTCGCTGAGGCGCCCCTTGCCGCGGAGATTTTTGAAAGTCGCGCTGAGGCGGTCGGAGAGGGTATCGAACACGGTGGCGTCGGTCCTCGATGTCGGAGTCGGTTCGGGCTGCCCTCCAGGGTATCCGGCCGCGCAACCCATTCGTCCCGGCCCACCGATCCGGTGGGCCGCTAGGTCACGCCCGGAGCGTCTCCTCCAGCACCCTCGCCGTCGAGGCGGCGTCCTCCCCGGGCAGCGGGGCCCCCGTGCCGGTCGTGACGTAGAAGGCGTCGACCGCGTTGGAGCCCAGCGTGCTCACGTGCATGCTCCGCACGCGTACGCCCGCCTTCTCCAGGGCCATGCCGATCCGGTGGAGCAGGCCCGGGGCGTCCTGGGCGCGGACCTCGATCACGGCGGCGTGGTGGGAGGCCGCCGGGGCCACGGTCACCCGGGGCGGCGGGGCCGCGACGCCGCGGCGGCGGGGATAGGCCGCGTCCCGCTCGGCCAGGCGGCCCGCGATGTCCAGGGAGCCGTCCAGCGCGCGGACCAGGTCGGCGCGCAGCCGGGCCGCCTGGGGCAGGGAGCCGTACTCGGCGGCCACCCGCCAGTTCAGGAGCAGCACCGAGCCGTCGTCGACGTCGTCCGGCAGCCGCAGGGTGCGCAGTTCGGCGGTGCGGACGGTCAGGCGGTGCACGGCGAGGACACCGGCGACCGCCGGGAGCACGGCCGGCTGGTCGGGCACGGCGATGACGAGTTCGACGCCGAGGGGTTCCGGCCCCCCCGGGGGTTCCTCGTCGGGGACCGGTTCGGGCTGCGCGCGCAGGGCGAGGACCGGGCCGCCGGTGCGGTAGGCCTCGATGGCCAGGCGCTCCTGTTCGGCCGAGGGCGCGGCCGGCTCGGGCTCGTCCGGGGCGTCCCCGGCGAGGACGGCCGAGACGCGCCGGACCAGGTCGGCGACGAGGGAGCCACGCCAGGAGGACCAGGCGGCCGGGCCGGTGGCGTGGGCGTCCGCCTCGGTGAGGGCGTGCAGCAGCTCCAGCGTGCTCTGCGTGCCGACCGCCTCGGCGACCGAGCGGACGGTGGCGGGGTCCTCCAGATCGCGGCGCGTGGCCGTCTCGATCAGCAGCAGATGGTGGCGGACCAGCGCCGACAGGACGCGCACGTCCGTGCGGTCGAAGCCGATCCGCGTGGCCACGTCCCTGGCGATGATCTCGCCGGCCAGGGAGTGGTCGCCGGGCCAGCCCTTGCCGATGTCGTGCAGCAGGGCGGCGACCAGGAGCAGGTCGGGGCGGCTGACCCGGCGGGTGAGTTCGGAGGCGCGGACGGCCGTCTCGATCAGGTGCCGGTCGACGGTCCAGATGTGGACCGCGTTGCGCTGGGGACGGCAGCGGACCCGCTCCCAGTCCGGCAGCAGGCGACTGATCAGGCCTTCGGCCTCCAGGGCCTCCCAGACCTCGACGGTCGGGCGGCCGGAGCCGAGCAGGGTCACCAGCTGCTCTCGGGCCTCGGCGGGCCAGGGGGTGGGCAGGGGGCGGGCGGTCGCGGCCATGCGCCGTACGGCGTGCAGGGAGAGCGGCAGTCCGGCCTGCGCGGCGGCTGCCGCGGCGCGCAGCGGCAGCACGGGGTCGCGTTCGGGGCGGGCGGCGCGGGCGAGCACCACCTCGCCTTCCTGTTCCACGACGCCCTCGGCGAGCGGGGAGCGCTCGGCGACCGGCTTCGCGCCGCCCAGCATGGCGCGCAGCCGGGGGCGCACGGCCCGCGAGCGCAGCACCCGCCCGACCTCGCGCCAGGTGACGTCGCTGGCGTACGAGATGACGCGCGCCGCCTCGTAGACCTGCCGCAGCAGCGTGTCGGCGTCCAGCAGGCCCAGCTCGGCCGCCACCTGGTCCTGCTCCTGCAGGGCGAGGCGGTCGGTGGCGCGGCCGGTCGCGAGATGGAGGGCGTCGCGTACGTCGAGCAGCCGGCGGCGGGCGTCGGCGAGGCCCTCGCGCGGTGCGTCGGCGAGCCAGGAGGCGGCCACGGCCCGCAGGGCGGTGGCGTCGCGCAGACCGCCGCGGGCCTCCTTGAGGTCGGGTTCCAGGAGGTACTGCAGCTCCCCCTGGCGCGTGGCGCGCTCGGCGCACAGTTCCTGGAGTTCGGGCAGGCGTTTGGGGGCCTGGTTGCGCCAGTCGGCGAGGACGGCGGTGCGCAGTGCGGCGGTGAGGCCGAGGTCGCCGGCCAGGTGCCGGGCGTCGAGCAGACCGAGCTGGACCTTCAGGTCCTCCCCGGCGGTCCTGCGGGCCTCGGCGAGGGTGCGCACGGAGTGGTCGAGGGCGATGCCGAGGTCCCAGACGGGGTACCAGAGGCGGTCGGCGACCGCCGCGACGGCGGTGGGGTCGGAGCCGTCGTGCAGCAGCAGGAGGTCGAGGTCGCTGCGCGGGGACAGCTCGCCGCGGCCGTAGCCGCCGACGGCGACGAGGGAGAGGCCGTGCGCCTGCCCGGCCGCCGCGGTGAGGAGCCCGGCGAGCCAGTCGTCGGTCAGTCCGGCGAGGGCGGCGCGGCGCGGCGGCCCGGACCGCGCCCCCTCCGTGAGGAGGCGCAGCCGGGCCGCCGCGTAGCCGCCGGATCCCGGGTCTTCCGATTCCGTCCGCACATCCGTACCCGTCACCCGGCGACTCCTGTCTGCGTGGCTCCTGCGTAGGAGCGCGTCGGTTCCTGCGTCAGAGCGCGTCCGGGCCGCGCTCGCCGGTGCGGACCCGTACGGCCGTCTCGACCGGGAGGGACCAGACCTTGCCGTCACCGATCTTGCCGGTGCGGGCGGCCTTGACGATGACCTCGACGAGCTGATCGGCGTCGTCGTCCTCGGCCAGGACCTCTATCCGGATCTTGGGGACCAGGTCGACGGTGTACTCGGCACCGCGGTACACCTCGGTGTGGCCCCGCTGCCGACCGTAGCCGCTGGCCTCGGTGACCGTCAGCCCGTGGACGCCGAACGCCTGAAGGGCCTCCTTGATCTCGTCGAGCCGGTGCGGCTTCACTACGGCCGTGATGAGCTTCATGCGTCCACCTTCTTGGTCTGCGCGGCGGAGGTCGGGGCGGAGGCGGCGGACCCGATGACCCCGCCGCCGGCGCCGCTGAAGTCGTACGCGGTCTCGGCGTGCTCGGCCCGGTCGATGCCGGAGATCTCCTCGTCCTGGGTGACCCTCATCCCGATGGTCCTGTCCAGCAGGAAGGCGAGGACCGCGGAGACGACCAGGGAGTAGGCGAGGACCGCGCCGACGCCGGCGCACTGCTTCCACAGCTGGGTGAAGGAGTGGTCGCCGTAGAAGACGCCGGTCGCGGCCGACTGGCCCTTGCCGCTGGCGAAGAAGCCGATCAGCAGGGAGCCGATGATGCCGCCGACCATGTGGACGCCGACGACGTCGAGGGAGTCGTCGAAGCCGAACCTGAACTTCAGGCCCACGGCCGCGGCGCAGGCGACGCCGGCGATGGCGCCGACGGCGATCGCGCCGAGCGGGGTGACCGCACCGCCGGACGGGGTGATGGCGACGAGCCCCGCGACCGCGCCGGAGGCGGCACCGAGGGTGGTGAACGCGCCGTGGCGGATCTTCTCGTAGGCGAGCCAGGCGAGCATGGCCGCGGCGGTGGCGATCTGGGTGTTGACGAACATCAGCGGGCCGACGCCGTCGTCGTTGCCGAGCCACGAGCCGGCGTTGAAGCCGAACCAGCCGAACCAGAGCAGACCGGCGCCGAGCATGACCAGCGGGAGGCTGTGCGGGCGCATCGGGTCCTTCTTGAAGCCGACGCGCTTGCCGATGACGAGGATGACGCCGAGCGCCGCCGCACCCGCGTTGATGTGGACCGCGGTTCCGCCCGCGAAGTCGATCACGCCGAGCTTGTAGGCCCAGCCGCCCGTGCCCCAGACCCAGTGGGCGACCGGGAAGTACACGATCGTGGCCCAGAGCACCAGGAAGATCGCCCAGGCGCTGAACTTCACCCGGTCGGCGAGGGCGCCGCTTATCAGGGCCGGTGTGATGATCGCGAACATCATCTGGAAGACGGCGAAGACGAACACCGGGATGGTGTAGCCGGGCCACAGGTCCGTCTTTCCGATGCCGGTCCAGCCGACGTAGCCGGAGGTCCAGCCGATCAGGGAGCCGTGGTCCGTGCCGAAGCTCATGGAGAAGCCGTACAGCACCCACAGGATGGTGACGATTCCCATGCTGATGAAGCTCATCATCAGCATGTTCAGGGTGCTCTTGACCCGGACCATGCCCCCGTAGAAGAAGGCGAGACCCGGGGTCATGACCAGCACCAGGGCGGAAGCAATGAGCATGAAGCCTGTGTTGGCGGACGACAGCTTGGGTGCGTCCGCCGCAAGCATGATGGCTGGTGCCATCGGCGTCTCCTCGTCGTTGGTACGGCCCCGTGCGGGCGGTGCCTGAGCGGTCCGGGCGGGTGAGGGGTGGGCCGGTTATGCGCCATGAGATTGGCGCAGCGCGGTTTCGGTGGAAGCCCCTCGTTGTTTCGCCGGGGTGACGAAGGCGCCCTGCGTGTTACGCCTGGGTGAAGCGCGGGTGGTCCGGCCGCGCGGCCGCCGTCGCGGCGCGGGCCCCGGTGCGCGGTCTCTCCGGGGAGTCCCCGGAGACAGGGGCCGACCGCGGCGGGCCTCTCGATGACCGTGGCGTGGGGGAGCCGAGTCGGGCAGTTCGGGAGGCCCGGCCGCGGCCGGGGCATGGGTGGCGGTCGCCGGTCAGACGGCCTCGGCGCTCTCCGGCAGGTCGACGGCGAGCTGGTCGGTGAGGTCGACCACGGCGGCGAGGCCGCTGTAGTCGCGCCCGGCCGTGTCGACCGTCTTTCGGATACGGGTGTTCACCCGCTCGGAGCGGACCTTCTTGGCGATGCCCATGGCCTGCGAGGCGTACTCGGTGCCGCGCTCGGGCTCGCGCTGGAGCAGGTGCACGGTGGCCATGCCGATCAGGTTCAGCGCGTACGACCGCTGGTGCTCGGCGTCCTTGGCGAACAGCTCCACCGCCCGCTGCATGAGCGGCTCGGCCAGCGAGGCGTAGGTGGGGCTGCGGCCGGCGACGTAGGCGAGGTCGCGGAAGGAGTGGGAGTTCTCGCCGTACAGCTCGGCCTCGGAGAAGAAGCGGATCCAGTCGGGGTCCGGCTCGTCCCACTCGTCGGCCTCGGCGAAGGTGTCCTCGGCCATGCGGACCGCGCGCTTGGTCTTGCCGGGCTGGCCCATGTTGGCGTACGCGCGGGCCTCCATCGCATACAGCATGGCCTGGGTCCGCGGGCTGGCGCAGTCACGACTGCCGTACTGGGCGAGGTGGATCAGCTCCAGGGCGTCGTCGGGCCGGCCGAGGTGGATCATCTGGCGGCTCATGCTGGAGAGGACGTAGGAGCCGAGCGGCCGGTCACCTGCCTCCTTGGCGGCGTGCAGGGCGAGGACGAAGTACTTCTGCGCGGTGGGCTGGAGACCGACGTCGTACGACATCCAGCCGGCCAGCTCGGCGAGCTCGGCGGCGACCTTGAAGAGCTTGCGGGTGGTGGCCTCGGGCTGGGGTTCCTGGAGCAGGTCGGTGACCTCGTGCAGCTGGCCGACGACCGCCTTGCGGCGCAGGCCGCCGCCGCACTGGGCGTCCCACTGGCGGAACATCCGGGTGGTCGACTCCAGCAGGTCCAGCTCGGGCTTGGAGAGCCGGCCGGGCCTGCGGGAGTCGAGGGCCGGCTCGGGCTCGGGCGCGGCCGGGCCGCCCGGGGACGGCACCAGCCAGCGCTGCATGGGCTCGATCAGGGAGGGACCGGCGGACAGCGCGAGGGAGGCCCCGAGGAAGCCGCGCCGGGCGAGCATCAGGTCGCTGCGCGAGAACTCGCTGAGCAGGGCGACCGTCTGCGGGCCCGTCCAGGGCAGGTCGACGCCGGACGCGGAGGGTGACTGCCGGGCGGCGCGCAGCCCGAGGTCCTCGATGGCGACCACGCACCCGAAGCGCTCGGAGAACAGCTCGGAGAGGATCCGCGGGATCGGTTCGCGCGGGTTCTCCCCGTCCAGCCAGCGGCGCACCCGCGAGGTGTCGGTGGAGATGTGGTTGGCACCCAACTGGCGTGCCCGGCGGTTCACTTGGCGGGCCAGCTCACCCTTGGACCAGCCACTGCGCACGAACCACGAGCCGAGCAGCTCGTTGGGGCGCTTGTCAGCGTTCGCCTCGCTACCGCCGTTGCCGCCCACTGGAACGCCCCCATCCCTGAGACCACTTGTCGCCGAGTGCGCCAAGCCCTATCAGAATGCCGGTAAATACGGCCTCCCGTCCCCCGGTTCTCACCCTTCGAACGAGTTGACGGCTTGCCTCCGGCATACCCACAAGTGCATGTGCCCCCAGGCCCCGCACACTCACAGTAATCCTACGATCACCGGCCCGGCCACGAGGATCCCTGAAACGCCACCATTCGCCACCCCTTCGAATGAACTCACGATCGGCCAGGCGCGATTCACTTGACATAGGACGATTGGAAGTGGGCGGAGTGATGCACGCAGGGGGCGCATGATCCTCGACTCACCACCCGGTGTGCTTCTGGGTGCCGCCTTTGCCTCGCGGCAGCGCGGGAAGGCGGAGCCGTAGCGTTACGTTCCGCTTCCGTCTCGTTCCGCGTCGTAACCACCGGCGCGCTGAACCCGTTGGAGGGGGCATGGGCTTCACGATCGGCGGCATTCGAGAGATTCGTTCCGGCACGCGTCGGCGTGGCCGGTCCTCGGACAGCACCGCCGTCGCCGAGTTCACCGGGCTGTGGGGCTGGGACGTGGTGCCCGGCGCACGGGCCGCGGCGGGCGTCTGCTCCTGCGGCTCCGCGGAGTGCCCCGAGCCGGGCGCGCACCCGCTGGACTTCGCCCCCGAGGTGCCGGCCGGGGCCACGCTGGACGAGGTGTCCAAGGCCTGGGCGGAGTTCCCGGGAGCCTCGGCGATGCTGCCGGTCGGCCGCGCGTTCGACGTCATCGAGGTCTCCGAGCCGGCCGGCCGCCGCGCCCTGGTCCGCCTGGAGCGCATGGGTCTCCCGCTCGGTCCGGTGACCGCGACCCCCGAGGGCCGCGCCCACTTCTTCGTCGCGCCCGGCGCCGCCGCCGAGCTGCCCCGGCTGCTCTACCGCCTGGGCTGGGACGACGCCCGCGCGCTCGACCTGCGGGGACTGGGCCCGGGTGCGCACATCACCGCGCCGCCCTCCGACCGCGGCGGCCTCGGCCCGGTGCGCTGGCTGCGCCCGCCCGCCCTGGACCGCGCGACCCGCCCTCCGGCGGCCCGGCTGCTGCTGGGGACGCTGGCGTACGTGGCGCACCGGTCGCGGGCGCGGGCGTAGCCGCCCCGGGAAAGCCGAAGCGCCCGTCCCCAACTGCACCTTGGGGGCGGGCGCTTCTCGCGGCCTGTCGGCCGATGGATTGACTACCCTCAGTCACCGATCAGGGCGTCCACGAACGCTTCCGGCTCGAACGGCGCCAGGTCGTCGGCGCCCTCGCCGAGCCCGATCAGCTTGACGGGAACGCCCAGCTCGCGCTGGACCGCGACGACGATGCCGCCCTTGGCCGTACCGTCCAGCTTGGTCAGCACGATGCCCGTGATGTCCACGACCTCGGCGAACACCCGGGCCTGCACCAGACCGTTCTGGCCGGTGGTGGCGTCCAGGACCAGCAGCACCTCGTCCAGCGGCGCGTGCTTCTCGACGACTCGCTTGACCTTGCCCAGCTCGTCCATGAGGCCGGTCTTGGTGTGCAGGCGGCCGGCGGTGTCGATGAGGACGACGTCGACCCCCATCTCCTTGCCCTCCTTGACCGCGTCGAAGGCCACCGAGGCGGGATCTCCGGCCTCGGGGCCGCGCACGGTGTAGGCACCGACGCGCTCGCCCCAGGTCTGGAGCTGGTCGGCGGCCGCGGCACGGAAGGTGTCGGCGGCGCCGAGCACGACGCTGCGGCCGTCGGCCACGAGCACCCGCGCGAGCTTGCCGGTGGTGGTGGTCTTGCCCGTGCCGTTGACGCCGACGACCATCACGATCCCCGGCTTGCGGTCCTCGGGCTCGGTCCTGACCGTGCGGTCGAAGTCGGTGCCGATCAGCTTGAGCAGTTCCTCGCGCAGCAGGCCGCGCAGTTCCTCCGGGGTGCGGGTGCCGAGCACCTTGACGCGCTCCCGGAGCTGCTCGACCAGCTCCTGGGTGGGCTGCACACCGACGTCGGCGGTGAGCAGCGTGTCCTCGATCTCCTCCCAGGTGTCCTCGTCGAGGTGCTCGCGCGAGAGCAGCGTGAGCAGCCCCTTGCCGAGGGCGGTCTGCGAGCGGGACAGGCGGGCGCGCAGGCGGACCAGCCGGCCTGCGGTGGGCTCCGGGATCTCGATCTCGGGAGCCTCGACAGCGGGGGGCTCCTCGACGGCGACCGGCGCGGGGCCGCCCGGGAGATCCACCTCCTCGATCGTCCGGCGCGGTTCGTCGCGCGGCGTCTCGGCCTCGTCGCCGACATGCGGCTCGGCCGGGGGCGCGGTGATGTCGGGCGCCTTGGGCGGGGGCGGGGGCAGCGGCTTCTTGCGCCGGGTGCCGACCACCAGCCCGCCGAGCGCCGCGAGCACGACCACGGCGATGACTACAGCAAGGATGACGGTTTCCATAACGCGTCCAGTATCGGCCATGGGGTGCGCCGTAACCCGACTTGTGGCTTCCTCTGAGAGACAAACGCCACTTAAAGCAAGGAGTCGGAGCAAAGTACGATGGTGGGGGCTCCGTCAACGCGCGTAGAGTCCGACCGTCCCCCTTCCCCCCACCTCTAGGCACCTTCCTCCATGAGCAAAACCGTCGAGACCGAAGGCGCTCTCGAGACCCGCGGCATCGAGCAGGTCCCGGACCACGAGCGCACCGGCAAGACCCGTGAGCTGTTCCCCACCTGGGTCGGCGCCAACATCAGCGTGCTGCTGCTGACCATGGGCGCGAGCCTCGTCGTGGCGTACCACCTGAACATCTGGCAGGCGCTCGTCGTCGCGGTGGCGGCTCCGGTCGTGTCGTACGGACTGGTCGGGCTGATCGGCATCGCGGGCAAGCGGGGCGGGGCGCCCGGCATGGCGCTGTCCCGCGCGGTCTTCGGGCAGCGCGGCAACCTGCTGCCCGGCTCGCTGATCTGGGTGGCCCGCTGGGGCTGGGAGACGATCAACGCGGTCACCGGCGCCTACGCGATGCTCACCATCCTGGACATCGTGTGCGGCATCAAGGCCAACAGCGTGCTGGACATCGTGACGCTGCTGGTGTTCGTCGTGGCGACCTTCGCGATCTCCGGGCTCGGCATCAACGCCGTGCAGAAGTGCAACAAGTACGCGACCTACCTCTTCGGCGTCTTCTCCGTGCTGGTGCTCGGCTACCTGGTGGCGAACACCGACTGGTCCAGGGTGATGCACCACAGCGCCGGCTCCACCGCCGCGGTGATCACCGGTATCGGCATGATCGCGGCCGGCGGTGTCAGCTGGATCCCGACCGCGCCGGACTTCACCCGCTACCTGCCGCGCACGGCCTCGTCGAAGGCGATCGTGGGCACGGCGGTGGGCGGTGCCGGCGTCGTCGTACTGCCGATGGTGCTCATGGGCGCGGTGATGGCGGTGTCCACGCCGGACCTGGCCTCGGCCACCGACCCGGTCTCCTTCCTCGGCGAGATCCTGCCGACGTGGATCGCGGTGCCGTACCTGTTCATCGCGCTGATCGGCATGCTGCTGATCAACTCGATGTCGATGTACTCGGCGGGCTTCACCGCGCAGACCCTCGGCTTCAAGGTGCCGCGGCACTGGGCGGTGTCCGTCAACGCCGTGATCTCACTGGCCTTCGGCGGCGTGCTGATGCTGGTGGCGACGAGCTTCATGGGCTCGTTCATCGCCTTCCTCTCCCTGCTGGCGGTCGCCTTCTCCGCGTGGGTCGGCGTGTTCGGCGCGGACATGCTGCGCCGCACCGAGTACGACGGCCGGGCCATGGCCGACACCACGCGCACCAGCGCCTACTGGTACAAGGGCGGCTTCTCCCCCGCGGCCGTGGCCGCCTGGGCGATCGGTCTGCTGTCGGGCCTGATGTTCACCACCTCGGACTGGTTCACCGGCCCGCTCGCGAAGAACAACGTCGTCGGCGAGTACGGCCTCGGCTGGGTCGCCACGATCGTGATCTCCGGCGTGCTGTACCTGGTCCTGCCGAAGCCGGCGGTGGCCGCCCCGGCGCGGGCCGAGGAGTCCGCCGGGGAGCCGGCGAAGGAGCGGGCGACCGCCGCCGTCTGACCGGGTCCGCGGGCACGGGTTCCGCCGTCCGGCGAGCCCACCGCCACCTCATGGCCATCTGACGCTCCGTCAGCTATCGTCCCCCTCCACCGCATCGCACCGGAGGGGGACTTCCCATGCCCGTCACGGTCGTACGTTTCAACCTCGTCGCGCCCGGCGCCGCCCCCGCCGCCCTCTCCGCCCGCTACCGGGCCGCCCTGGAGATGGCCGCGTACGCGGACCGGCACGGGATCGGCACCGTGCAGACCGAGGAGCACCACGGCGCGGAGAACAACTGGCTGCCCTCGCCGTTCGCCTTCGCGGGCGCGGTGTTCGGCGCGACCACCCGGATCGCCGTGACCGTGTCGGCGGTGATCGGCCCGCTGCACGATCCGCTCCGGCTGGCCGAGGAGATCGCCGTGCTGGACCTGCTCAGCGGCGGGCGGCTGGTGACGGTGGCCGGCATCGGTTACCGGCCCGAGGAGTACGCGCTGTTCGGCGTGGACTTCAAGCGCCGCGGCCGGCTCCAGGACGAACTGCTGGAGACGCTGCTCCAGGCGTGGACCGGCGAGGAGTTCAGCTACCGGGGCCGCAGGGTACGGCTGACCCCGCGTCCGTACACCGACCCGCACCCCCTGCTGCTGGTCGGCGGGTCCTCCAGGGCGGCCGCCCGGCGGGCCGCCCGGCTCGGGCTGCCGTTCTTCCCGAGCGCGCACCTGCCGGAGCTGGAGGCGTACTACAAGGAGAAGCTCACCGAGTACGGCACCGAGGGCTGGGCGATGATGCCGGAGGCGGAGACGCCCCTGCTGCACCTCGCCGAGGACCCGGACCGGGCCTGGGCGGTGTACGGCGAGCACTTCCTGCACGAGGCGCGGACGTACGCCTCCTGGCAGTCGGGGCAGATCCGCTCGGCGGTGAGGTCGGCGGCCACGACGGTCGAGGAGCTGCGCGCGGAGGGTGTGTACCGGATCCTGACGCCGCAGGAGTGCCTGGCGCAGGAGCCCGCCACGCTGGTCCTGCACCCGCTGGCGGGCGGCATGCCCGTGGAGGAGGGCTGGCGCAGCCTGCGGCTGTTCGCCGAGGAGGTGCTCCCCCGCCTCGGGTGACCGGCGCGGTACGACAGACCCGCCCCCCGGGCCGGGCAGTGGCCGGGCCGGGGGGCGGGGAGGTACGAGGAGAGGGGCAGCGGGGACTTGGCCCTTCTCCCCGAGTCCGGGGGCCGGATCAGCCCATCTCCTCCAGCGCCTTGCCCTTCGTCTCCTTGACGAACTTCAGGACGAACGGGATGGAGAGCACCGCGAAGAAGGTGTAGATGATGTACGTGCCGGACAGGTTCCAGCTGGCCAGCGACGGGAAGCTCGCGGTGATGGCCCAGTTGGCGATCCACTGCGCGGAGGCGGCCACGCCCAGGGCGGCGGCGCGGATCCTGTTCGGGAACATCTCGCCGAGGAAGACCCAGACCACCACGCCCCACGACAGGGCGAAGAAGAGGACGAACACGTGGGCGGCGACCAGGGCGACCCAGCCCTGCGTGGCGGGGAGCTTGCCGTCGACCAGGTGGTACGAGAACGCCCAGGCCTCCAGGGCCAGGCCGACGGCCATGCCGACCGAGCCGATGAGGGCGAGCGGCTTGCGGCCGATGCGGTCCACGAAGATCATCGCGATCACGGTGCCGATGATGTTGATGATCGACGTCGTGAAGGAGTAGAAGAACGACTGCGTCGGGTCGACACCGACCGACTGCCACAGCGTCGAGGAGTAGTAGAACGCGACGTTGATGCCGACGAACTGCTGGAAGACCGACAGGCCGATACCGATCCAGACGATCGGCTTGAAGAAGAAGCTGCCGCCGAGCAGGTCCTTGAACGTGGACTTGTGCTCGCGCTTCATCGCGTGCTCGATCTCGGTGACGCGCGCGTCCAGGTCGACGCCCTTGCCCTCGACCTCGGCGAGGATCTCCTTGGCGCGGTCCCGCTTGCCGACGGAGAGCAGGAAGCGCGGGGACTCCGGGATCGCGAAGGAGAGCATGCCGTACAGGACGGCCGGGATCACCATGACGCCGAGCATGACCTGCCAGGCCTCGAGGCCCATCAGCTGCCCGCGCTGGTTGCCGCCGGCCGCGTTGAGCAGGCCCCAGTTGACCAGCTGGGAGATGGCGATGCCGATGACGATCGCGGCCTGCTGGAAGGAGCCGAGGCGGCCGCGGTAGGCGGGCGGGGCGACCTCGGCGATGTACGCCGGGCCGATGACCGACGCCATGCCGATGGCGAAGCCGCCGATGATGCGCCAGAAGGCGAGGTCCCACAGCGCGAAGGGCAGCGCGGAGCCGACGGCGCTGATGGTGAAGAGGACGGAGGCGATCTGCATGCACCGGATGCGGCCGATGCGGTCGGCTATGCGGCCGGCCGTCGCGGCGCCGATGGCACAGCCGATCAGGGCGATGGCGATGACCTGGGCGAGGGCCGCGGGGCCGATGTCGTACCGGCTGCGGATGGCCTCGACGGCGCCGTTGATGACGGAGCTGTCGTAGCCGAAGAGGAAGCCGCCCATGGCGGCAGCCGCCGCGATGAAGATGACGTGCCCGAGATGTTCGGGATGAGCCGTACTGGCTCCTGGCTGGGGCGCCTGCGCTGTGCTGGTCACGTGAATCTCCTCGGGCCACGGCAACGCTGCCGGGTGGGGGGTAAGCCCTTCCAGGTCTCCAGTGGCGCATACGTACACGCCACTTACACCTGAAGGTAAAAGCAACGTTGCAGAGACTATGCCTTCAAGTTTCGAAGTCAATAGGTCAACAGCTGTGAGTTTGGAGATAGGACAGCCTCCCCCGTGTTCAAGAAGTGAACACCGAGTGAGGGAACCTCCTAGTGGATCTTCAATGGCCTCAACGAAGGCGCTGCGAGATGACCTTCGACACACCGTCGCCCTGCATCGAGACGCCGTACAGCGCGTCGGCGACCTCCATTGTGCGCTTCTGGTGCGTGATCACGATCAGCTGGGAAGCCTCCTGCAACTCCTGCATGATCCTGATCAGCCGCTGGAGGTTGGTGTCGTCCAGCGCCGCCTCGACCTCGTCCATGACGTAGAAGGGGCTCGGCCTCGCCTTGAAGATCGACACCAGCAGCGCCACCGCGGTCAGCGAGCGCTCGCCGCCGGAGAGCAGGGAGAGCCGCTTGACCTTCTTGCCCGGCGGGCGCGCCTCGACGTCCACGCCCGTGGTGAGCATGTTGTCGGGGTCGGTGAGGACGAGCCGTCCCTCGCCGCCCGGGAACAGGCGGCTGAAGACACCCTCGAACTCCCGGGCCGTGTCCCGGTAGGCCTCGGTGAAGACCTGCTCGACACGCTCGTCGACCTCCTTCACCACCTGCAGCAGGTCGGCGCGCGTCTTCTTCAGGTCCTCCAGCTGCTCGCTGAGGAACTTGTGCCGCTCCTCCAGCGCCGCGAACTCCTCCAGCGCCAGCGGATTGACCTTGCCCAGCTGCTGGTACGCCCGCTCGGCGGCCTTGAGCCGCTTCTCCTGCTCCGCCCGCCCGAACGGCCGCGGCTGGTTCCGGGGGTGCTCGGGATCCTCCGGCAGCACCTCGCCGTCGGCGGGGGGCGAGGGCGGCACGGGCTGGTGCGGGCCGTACTCCGCCACCAGTCCCGCCGGCTCGACACCCAGCTCCTCCAGCGCCTTGGTCTCCAGCTGCTCGATCCGCAGCCGTTTCTCGGCGCCGAGTACCTCGCCACGATGAACCGAATCCGTCAACTTGTCGAGCTCGGACTTCAGTTCGCGTCCGGTGCCGCGCGCGGCGGCCAGTTCCTGCTCGCGCCGTGCCTTGGCGGCCTCCGCGGCGGCCCGCTCCCGCTCGGCGCGGGTGAGGGAGACCTCCACGTGGGCGAGCAGCTGCCGGGCGCCGGAGGCGACGGCCTCCGCGACGGCCGCCTCGTGCCGCAGCCGGGCCCGGCGCTGCTCGGCACGCGCGCGTGCCTCGCGTTCCGCGCGGGCGGCCCGGTCGAGCGAGTCGGCGCGTCCGGCCAGGCCCTTGACCCGCTCCTCGTGGGTACGGACCTGGAGCCGGGCCTCCATCTCGGTCTGGCGGGCGTTGGCGCCGTCGGCGGCGAGCCGGTCCCGCACCGAGGTGTCCGGCTCCTCCTCCACCGGCATCTCCTCGGCGACGGCCAGCCGTTCCGCCAGCTCCTCGGCCTCCCGCACGGCCTTCTCCAGCGCCTCCTGGGCGCGGGCGGCAGCGGCGGCGGAGCGCTCGGCCTCGCCCGCGGCCCCGCGGGCCTGGCCGGCGAGCCGCCCGAGCTGCTGGGCCACGGCCGACTTCTCCCGGTCGGCGGCCCGGCGCCGCTCCCCCAGTTCCTCCACGAGCGCGGCCGTCTCCGTGCGCCGCCCGGCCGCGGTCCGCTGCTCCTCGGCCAGCTCCTCGCAGCGCACCGCCAGCTCCGCGAGCTCGGCGGCGGCCTCGTCCACGGAGGCCTGCACCTCCAGCAGGCTGGGCGCCCCGGCGGAGCCGCCCTGTGCGAAGTGGGCACCGAGCAGGTCGCCCTCGGCGGTCACCGCCGTCAGCTCCGGGTGCGCGTCGACCAGGTCCTCGGCGTCCTCCAGCGTGCCGACGACGACGATCCCGCGCAGCAGCCGGCGCACGGCGGGCATCAGCTCGGCGGGGGCCCGGACGAGGCGCTCCGCGGGGAGGGGGGTGCCTTCGGGGTCGCCGTTCCCTGCGGTCGCTCGGGGCGCCGTCGCGGGGGCGGTCGCCTCGGGGGCCGTGGGGGGTTGGCGGTCGTCTGCCGGTGCGTCGTGGCTGGTCGCGCCGTTCCCCGCGCCCCCTTGGGGCGCCGTCGCGGTGGCCGTCGCGTCAGGGGCCGGGACGGGCCGGCGGTCGTCTGCCGGTGCATCGTGGCCGGGCGCACCGTTCCCCGCGGCCTCTTGGGGTGCCTCTGCGAGGTCGGCTTGCGTGGGGGCGAAGGTGTGCGCCAGGAGGAGGGCCGCTCGGCCGCCGTCCTGTTTGCGCAGGAGGCGGAGGGCGTCGGCGGCGGCGGCCGGGGTGGAGACGGCGACGGCGTCCGCCGCCGCGCCGAAGGCCGCGGCGAGGGGGACCTCGTACCCGGGTGCCACCGTGAGCAGTTCCGCCGCGGGACCCAGCACTCCGGCCAGCCGATCCCGTGCACCCAGGAGTATTCCGGTGCCGTCCTTGCGCCTGAGGCCCAGCGCCAGCGCCTCCCGGCGGGCCTGGGTCGCGGCGCGCTTGCGCTCGGCCGACGTGAGGGCCTCCCGGGCGGCGGACAGCGCGGCCTCCGCCTCCGCGAGCCGGCGCTTGGCGGCCTCGTGCTGCTCGGCGAGCTCGGCGTCGCCGGCGTCGAGGCCGTCGACCTCGGCCTGCAGGGTCTGGTACTCCTCCTGGGCGCACACCGCGCGCTCCTGGGCCTCGTCCCGGGCCGTGGCGAGCCGGTCGATCTCGGCCTGGGCGGAGGCGGCGCGCGAGCGGGCCGCGTTGACCTGCCCGGAGAGACGGGCCAGCCCCTCGCGGCGGTCGGCGATGGCGCGGGCCACGTCCTTGAGCCGGCGTTCCTCGGCGGCCAGCTCCCGCTCCAGTTCGGCGCGGTGGGCGACGGTGTCGTCCAGGGCGTGCTGGGCCGCCTCCAGCGCGGCCTCCAGCTCGGCCTCCTGCTCGCGGACCCGGGCGGCCTCGCGCTCCAGGTCCTCGGGGTCGCGGCCCCGGCGTTCCTCGGGCGGCGCGGAGGTAGCGCTCTTCACCCGGGCGTCGGCCAGCGAGACGGTGCCGCGCACCCGCTCGGCGAGCTGGGACAGCTCGTACCAGGTCTGCTGGGCGCGCTGGAGGCGCGGGGTGAGCCGCCGGACCTCGTCCTCCAGCAGGCCCTCGCGCTGGAGCGCCTTCTTCAGCTCCTGCTCGGCGGTCTCCTTGCGCTCCTTCAGAGCGGCCTCGTCGGCGATCTCGGTCTTCAGTGCCTCGCGCATGCGTACGAGGTCGTCGGCGAGCAGTCGCAGGCGGGCGTCGCGCAGGTCCGCCTGGATGACGGCGGCCCTTCTCGCCACCGCCGCCTGGCGGCCCAGCGGCTTCAGCTGGCGGCGCAGCTCGTCGGTCAGGTCCTGCACGCGCGCGAGGTTGGCCTGCATCGCATCCAGTTTCCTGAGCGCCTTCTCCTTGCGCTTGCGGTGCTTGAGGACACCGGCCGCCTCCTCGATGAAGGCGCGGCGGCCCATCGGGTCGGCGTGCAGGACGGAGTCGAGCTGGCCCTGCCCGACGATGACGTGCATCTCGCGGCCGATGCCGGAGTCGGAGAGGAGGTCCTGGATGTCCAGGAGGCGGCAGGTGTCGCCGTTGATCTGGTACTCGCTGCCGCCGTTGCGGAACATGATCCGCGTGATGGTGACCTCGGCGTACTCGATGGGCAGTGCGCCGTCGGAGTTGTCGATGGTCAGGGACACCTCGGCGCGGCCCAGCGGCGGACGCCCCGTGGTGCCGGCGAAGATGACGTCCTCCATCTTGCCGCCGCGCAGCGACTTGGCGCCCTGCTCGCCCATGACCCAGCTGAGCGCGTCCACGACATTGGACTTGCCCGAGCCGTTCGGTCCGACGACACACGTGATGCCCGGTTCGAACCGGAGCGTGGTCGCGGAGGCGAACGACTTGAAGCCGCGCAGGGTCAGGGCCTTGAGGTGCACGCCGGTGGACTCTACCGGGCGCCGCTATCTCACTCCACGAACACTCGCAACCCCACGGTTTCGCCATTGAACATGCAGGGCACACCAGACGTTAAAGAAAGTGAAAGGATGCGCGGGGGAAAGAAAGAAGGGACGCCGAAGCGTCCCTTGCAACTCTGACGACTGGGTTCCAGCCGTCCGATCAACTGAGCGGGTTGATACGGGCAGCCCAAACGCTGCTTCTGCTGTCGTGGAGCGATGATGCAGCGATCAGGTGAGCGCAGGCTCCGCCTGGTGTGCGTCGATCAGGTGAGCGCAGGCTCCGCCTGGTGTGCGTCGATGCTCTCCATGATCCTGTCCTGAGAGGCGGCAGCCGTCAGCGCGTCGTTCTCCGCCTGGATCCGTCCGAGCTCGGACTCCAGGTCCTGTACGCGCTGCTGCAGCCGTCGCATCTCGGCGAGGAGTCGAGGGTCGGAGCCGCCGACGTAACCGAGAAGCGCCTTTGCCATGATGGATGGTCCTCCACACTGAGTGACCGACCGATGCGGTGTGGGTCGTGAGGGATTCGCACCCGCGGTGCTTGGCACATCCGAGTGTTGCTCTGCTCTTGCTCCATGCCAAACAGCTAAGGTGCGCGGGGCTTTCAGCGTCTCACCAAAAAGTTTGACGGTCAACACGATCACGCCCTGTATTGGCGGCCGAACCGGGGCGCGCGGCCGGAGAAGCGGCGGCGCTGCGAGTCGTCCGGTGGCCCTCGGGGCGTGGCGATCAGCTGTACCAGCGGAGCCTGCCACGCCACGTCGTTCTTGGCAACCACCAGGTCGTTTCTGCTTTCCGCATGTGCCCTTGGCAGCCGCCCGCGCGCCGGCCTGCGGGACTTTACAGAAACCGGCTCACCGGATGGCGAAGCCGTCGTACCCCCCGCGGGGTGTGTCCCAGATCTCCGTGACACCGTCCACGTGTCCGGGCGTGTCGTCGCCCTGGAGCCAGTCGAGCAGCCCCTCGCACCCGTCGCGCGCTCCCTCCGCGACCACCTGGACCCGGCCGTCCGCCAAATTGAGAGCAAAACCACTCAGGCCGCCGATCTCCAGCGCCTTGGCGCGTGTGAACCAGCGGAAACCCACACCTTGGACGCGTCCGCGTACCCAGGCGACCAGTCGAACATCCTCGCTCATGGATGCAACCTAACCGGACGATGTCGCTCGCTTCACTTCCGCCCGCGGCGGCATGCGGTAGCGTCCGCACCCACTGAATCTCAGATGAAACTCACTCGATCGAGTGAGCCGGGTTGGCCAGAGGGAGTCATCGCCCGCGGGTCGCCGGGTCCGTCTCGACGACGAGGGAGAGGGCAGGGAGATGGGACGCCACCGACGCTCCGACGCCGGCCACGCCGCCACGGACCACGACACGGGGGGCACGCCCACGCACCGCTCCGCCTCCGGCGGTCACGAGCCGGAGCGCTGGTCCACCGGCAGGCAGATACCCATGGGCATCGCGCCCTACCTGAACCCCGAGGCCTATGCCGAGGCGAACGCCAAGGCGCGGGCCTATCTTTTTGCCGCGGAGGACGGCCGAGGCGGCCCCGGGGGCGGTTTCGCACCGGACGACGGCCCCTCTCACGGCCGCCGGCGCCGGAGGAAGCCCGCGAAGCCGGTGCGCACGGGCCTGCTGGGAGTGTCCGCGGCGGTCGCCCTGGGCACCGCCGCGGTGGCGACCGGCGCGATACCGGGCCTGCAGAACTACCGGCTCGGCGGCGGCACGCACACCACCGGCGGCGACCAGGTGCAGGCGGGGATCCTGCCCAGCAACACCGCCACCGAGCAGGGCGGCACCTCGGGCAGCGCCGAGTCCCACACCGGCGGCGCCTCGACCAGCCGCGGCGCCGAGCGCACCACGGCCCCCGCCGCCCCGTCGGCGTCCTCCTCGGCACCGGCGTCCGAGTCCGAGTCGGCCTCGCCCACGCCGGCCCCCTCCAAGACGGCCCGGAAGCACACCGCGCCGAAGACCACCCCGTCCAAGCCGGAGACCACCCCGTCCGCCGCCGCGAAGCCCGGCCCGTCACACAGCGCGGCGACCAGGGCGCCGTCGGCCACCTCCGCACCGGCGACGGTGTCGACGCAGGTCGCCGCCGAGGCCGAGGTGCTCAAGCTGGTGAACGAGGAGCGGGCGAAGGCCGGCTGCAGCGCGCTGTCGGCGAGCTCCTCGCTGACCAGGCTGGCCGAGGCGTTCAGCGACGACATGGCCGCGCGGGACTTCTTCGACCACACCGACCCGGACGGCAGAACGCCGTGGGACCGGGCCGCGGCGGCCGGCGTCATCGGCCTCGGCGGCGAGAACATAGCCCGCGGCCAGGCGGACCCGGCGGCCGTGATGGACGCCTGGATGAACAGCCCCGGCCACCGCGCCAACATCCTGAACTGCGACTTCAAGACCCTGGGCGTCGGCGTCCACTTCGGCCCGGGCGGACCTTGGTGGACACAGGACTTCGGGTACTGAGCATCCCGCAGGTCAGCGCCCTATGAGGCCGCTTGGGCCGTCAACGGGGCGGTCATCGGTCGCGTGGCGGTGTCGTAGCGCGTGCGTGCCGCTGTTCTGGTGGGAGGGGCGTCTGCGTGGGTCTCTTTGTGGTCGAGGCCCGAGCATGGTCATACGGACAGTGATGCCGTGGTGGCCCATGGGCATGGCGATCCGGGGGGCAGATGGTTCCTGGGGCGTGGCTACCCTCCCTCGGGGACAACCCGGTCTGCCAGGAGTTCAGCGCGGGTGAGTTCGAGCAGGCGACCCACCCAGTTCCGGCCTTCCCGCGGACCGCGGTCGGTCCAGTGCGGTGACTCCGAGATCCCGGTGTAGCTGATTCTGGCGTCGCCCGTGGACAGCAGCACCTCGGCGAGCTCGGGGTGCTGGGTGAACTTCGCGCGCAACAGCGCGGCCATGACGGCGGTGCGGACGAGGACCCACTCGGGCCGCAGCGGGACGCGACCGCCGGCCTCATGGGCTTCGCGAACCGTGGTCGCGTCGCGGATGTGATCGTGGTCGGAGCGGTCGGCCGCCGCCAAGGCCCAGTAGCCGTGCAGCACCGTTGGATATCGCTGGCCTCGGTGGAAGAACGGCGCCGGGAACTCGTTGCGCAAGACGAACAGGTCCAGTCGCTCCGGCGGTTCGTTCGGTGGGTTGAGCCGTTCATTCGACGTGATCGCGGGGATCCCCGTCTCTCGCGAATCATCGGCATACAGCATTCCGTACAGCTCACGGCTTCGTTCCACGCCCCGGTCGCCGGCCTGGAAGTACTCCCTCACCTCGCGGTACATCTCCGCCGTGGCGATCGGGCCGTCGCCGCCCACGGGCTCGCCGAGATCGGTGACCAGCTTTCGCAGGGGGACGTCCTGCAGGTCCATGTCGCCCAGTACATAGACCCGCCGATGCGCCGGAATGGTCAGATACGCCGCCCGGACACCTTGCCGGTTGTCCTCGGTGGGCTCCCGCAGGTAGCGCCGAATCGCCTCCCAGCACCGGTCGGAACTGGTCGGCCGCCCGTTCAGTGACTCGATCTCGTCCTGTACCTCCCCTACGAAGCCCTCGTCCGTCAACGGTTCCGGATAGCGGGCGGACCACCGGGGGCCCTCCCTGGTCGGCGCCGGGGCCGGGCGTTCAGGGTCCCTGAGGGCGATCGATCCGGACGTCAGCCTCTCCCGGAGCCCCCGCAGATCCATCTCGTCCACGCAGTGAATCGCGCCGTCGGCATAGACGAAGAGATCAGCCAGGCAGTAGCCCGCGTACGACTTGGTCCACACGTGGCACCACGCCCCGTCGATCCGTTCCCCGTCCACCAAGCGATACGTCGGCCTCGTCCATGCCATCCGCGCAGCGTAGCCCGATCGATCTTCAGCCCAGACGGGCGGACCGCCGTATGGTGCGAGGATCGCCGAATCCGGGCAGCGTCCCCTCCTCTTCCTCCTCGCCTGACCAGGTCGAACACTCGACGACAACCCAGCCGATCGGCCGAGGAGAGGGAATGCGGGGGCTCATGAGTGGCGGATCCTGACGGCGGAAGACGACGGCAACGGAACCGTACGCATGGGGACATCGGCGGTAGCAGGGGGACGGGCCGGTCCTTCACCTGCTCGGCAACTGAGGCGCCCCCGGGTCAGCGCGCCCCTGCGCCCCGTGCCCGGGTCAGCCGTCGGCGAGGCCGAGCTGGCGCAACATGCCGAGTTCGTCGCTGCTGCCCCAGCGTTCGACGAGTTTGCCGTCGCCGTCGAAGCGGCTGATCTGCATGCCCCGGTAGCTCACCCTCTTGCCGGTCGCCGGCTGCCCCATCAGCGGTCCGAGATGCGTCCCGGTGATGGTGTAGGCGAAGGCCAACTCGTCGTCGGTCGCCACCAGATGCTCGACCTCGATGTTGAGGTCGGGAAAGGCCTCCCGGTACTCCCCGAACATGGCCTTGAACCCGTCGGGCCCGGGCCCCTGTCCCGGGGCGGGATCGTGGTCGACGGAGTCGGGGGCGACGATCGTGTCGAGGGCATCGAGGTCGCCCGTGACGACGGCCTCTCCGAAAGCGGTCTGAGCGGCGATGTTCGTCTTCTGAGACATGGGCACTCCCCGGGCGCAGGGCACCGGCCCGTCCGTCGGCCGCGAAGTCCACACACCTACGCCGTAAGGCGACCGTACACCGGCCGCGGGGCCCGGGCATGTCTGCGCGAGGGGCCTGGGAGCAGCGGCTTTCCGCCGGGGGCCTCGGTCCGCGCCCGATCGGGGCGGGTCATGTCACACCCCGTCCCGTTCGCCGTGCCGTCCGGCCCCGGCCCCGGCCCCGGCCCCGGCCGGGGCGAAACGCCGACCATCGGCAGGGAGCACTAAGAAGTCGGCAGGCCATCGTACGAAGTCGGCAGGCCGTCGTACCAGGACCGCCCCCACCGCCTTGTACGTGCTGAAGTGGCGGGCCGCGGCCGGCGCGGGCCGATCCTCCTCCTCGGTGTCCTGGACCCCTTCGGCGAAGTCCGCCGCCCAGGAGGGGACTTGGTTCGTCCGGTTGACAACGGCCGTGGCGCCCGGCCCACTTGCCGGTCCGTTCGGCGCGGTCCGCCAACACCGCGTCGCCACATGCCGGTTCGGCCGGACTTCACCGTGGACGCGCTCCGCACGGCGGCCGCGCAGCACTTCGGGGCCGCCGGCGGATGTCCTTGCCCGGTGAAGTCCGCGGGGCTGCGGGGTGAACACCTCGGACGCGGCCCATCATCTTTTACAAGATGTAGTAGCTTCTTGGCAGCCTCACTTCTGCATCCCGAGCCAAAGGCCATCCATGTCCGTCCTGACCTACCCCGAAGCCATAGGCGTCGGCCTGCTGCAAGGCGTCACCGAGCTGTTCCCGGTCTCCAGCCTCGGGCACAGCATCCTGATACCCGCCCTCCTGGGCGGACACTGGAAGCACGACCTGGACGTCTCGGCCGACGGATCCCTCTACCTCAACGAACTGGTGGGCCTCCACCTGGCCACCGCACTGGCACTGGTCGTCTTCTTCTGGCGCGACTGGGTCAGGGTGGTCCGCGGACTGGGCACGTCCATCACGCAGCGCCGCATCCAGACCGTGGACCAGCGGCTCGCCTGGCTGATCGTCACGGCCTGCATCCCCGTCGGCGTCGCCGGTGTAGCGCTCGACAAGGTCTTCCGCACGACGCTCGGGCGGCCCGTTCCGACCGCGATCTTCCTGGCCCTCAACGGCATCGTCCTCTTCGTCACCGAACAGCTGCGGCGCGGCGGCACCGGCCGCAGGCGCGCGGAGGACGCCGTCACCCCGGACGAGGAGCAACTGAGCCCGGACGAGCTGTCCGACCTGCGGATCACTCGGATGACCATGCGCCAGGCCGCGACGATCGGGGCGGCGCAGATCCTCGCCCTGCTCCCGGGCATCAGCCGCTCCGGCTCGACCATCAGCGCCGGCATCTTCAAGGGCCTCAACCACGAGGACTCCGCCCGGTTCGCGTTCCTGCTCGCCACCCCGGTGATCGGCGGGGCCGCGCTGCTCAAGCTGCCGCCGCTCCTCGGCTCCGAGGGCAACGGCCTGCGCGGACCCCTGCTGGCGGGCAGCGTCGCCGCCTTCATCGCGGCCTACCTCGCCACCCGCTACCTCGTCCGGTACTTCGAGAACCGAACCCTGATCCCGTTCGCCGTCTACTGCACCCTGGCCGGACTCGGCAGCCTGGCCTACTTCACCCTCGCCTGACCGGGAGCCGGCCCCCCGGACGGCAGGGCCGTCGGCCGAGCGGTCACGCCAGGGTGCGGCGGCCCCGCTGCCGGTGTCCGGCGGGCCGCCGGCTCCGCACGACGGGCGGGGACGGAGACGAGGTGCCGGACGGGCCGACGGCGTCCGGGCGCGCGCCGGCGGCGGCCGGGGCAGGTCTCATCCCCGGTCGGGAGCGTCTGCGTGCAGCAGCCGCTCCAGCAGCCGCTCGTCCTCCGCCGACAGGTCCGAGACGAACCGGGCCAGCACGGCCGCGCGGTCCCCGCCCTCGTCGAGCAGCGAGTGCATCCCCGCCGCCGCGACTCCGGCCTGATCGTCCACCGGGGCGTACACATGGCTGCGCCCCTGCCGCCGCCGGGTCACCATCCCCTTGTCGCACAGCCGCGTCAGGATCGTCAGCACCGTCGTGTACGCCGCACCGTCGACCCGTTCCTGGACCACGGCCGCGGCCACCGGGGCGCCGGCCGCCCACAGCGCGGCCAGCACCTCGGCTTCCAGCTCGCCCCGCGCACGCCGCCGGCCGTCCTTGCCGTCCACCACCTGGCACCTCCCTCGCTGCTCCGGCCAGGTCGCCCACGGACGCTCAAACTACTACGAGACGTAGAGGATCGGCCATGTCGATCTCGGGCGGCGCCGGGCACGGCCGGACCCTACGCCGCGGCGCGGCCCCGGGCGAACGTCCTCGCCGTCTCGGTCACCCGGCGGCCCAGGTGCTCGGCCGTGGCGACGTCCGCCTTGTGCACGCCCTCGGGACCCTGGTCGTTGTGGGTCTGGGCGGCGGCGCCGGCGAAGAAGCCGAGCCGGTTGAGGTCGTACTCCGAGGCGGCGGTGGTGTTCCAGCCCGGGTGCAGGCCGAGGTTGACCCAGTGCATGCCGTGCTGGGCGGCGAGGATCTGGAAGAACTGCAGGGTGTGCAGCTTGTCACCGCTCTTGGAGCCGGAGTTGGTGAAGCCGGCGGCCAGCTTGTCCTGCCAGTCCAGGCCGAACCAGCGCTTGGAGGTGGCCTCGGCGAAGACGTGGAAGGCGCCGGAGGCGGTGCCCATGTAGGTGGGCGAACCGAAGACGATCGCGTCGGAGCGGTCCAGCGTCTCCCACTGCTCCTCGGTGATCTCGTCGACCTTGACCAGGTGCACCTCGGCACCCGCCTCCGCGGCACCGGCACGGACGGCCTCGGCGAGGACGGCGGTGTGGCCGTATCCGGAGTGGTAGGCGATGGAAACGACGGGGGAAGTCATGGGTACTCCTCGGAAAGGCGGCTCGGAACCCGGAAGGGCAGCTCGGAAGCAATAACCACAGGAAAGCACTAACTTCTGGTTAGTGCAACCTGGTGGTTAGCGCTGTGCACGCGTACTCTTGCGGTCATGAGCGCCCGCACTGAGGACCACACCGAGGCCCACGAGGACCTCGCCTACGACGTCTTCGCCAAGGCCTGCCCGTCACGGGGGACGCTGGAGCACGTCACGGGCCGCTGGGGCGGACTGACGCTGGGCGCGCTGCACGAGGGCTCGCTGCGCTTCAACGAGCTGCGCCGCCGCGTGGACGGGGTGAGCGAGAAGATGCTCTCCCAGACCCTGCAGTCCCTGGAGCGGGACGGCCTGGTGCACCGCGAGGCACAGCCGACGAACCCGCCCCGCGTGGACTACGAACTGACCCCGCTCGGCCGCGAGGTCGCCGGACGGCTGCTGGCGCTCATCCACTGCGTGGAAGGGTCGATGGACGAGGTGCTGGCGGCCCGCGAGGCGTACGACACCAGGGAACCGGCCTAGGCCGGGCGGCCGTCAGTCGTCGCCGAAGCCCCGGTAGGTGCCGGAGGCGTCGACGGAGTCCGCGAACTCGGCGAAGTCCATGTTCGCTATGCCGAGGTTGACGGAGATGTCGGAGAACCACCGGGGCGGGACCCGGAAGCTCCGGCCGGGCTCGTCGGCGAGGTCGACGGCCAGGAGCCGGTGCTCGGCGTCCGCCATGGTGGCCTCGTCCGCGAGGAACACGTAGAAGACCTTCTCGTCGTCGTCCGCGGCGGCGTCCTCGTCGACCAGCGCCTGGACGCTCACCCCGGCGAACCGGGGATCGCTCAGGAGGATCGCCGTGGAGTACTCCTCCGACGACTCGATCTGCGTGCACAGCCGCTCCCAGACCGAGTCGTCGGAGAAGTCGGTGCGCAGGACGAGCGAGAACTCGTCCTGTCCGGGCAGCGCCATACGGGTGTTCCTCTCAGCTCTGGCCGGTGACGCGGAGCCGCGGCGGGCGCTGGCACGTCGGGCAGAAGTAGCTGGAACGGTTCATCCAGGGACGGCGGCGAACGGGGGTGCCGCAGCGGCGGCAGGGCTCGCCCTCCCGACCGTAGGCGTCGAGCGAGCGGTCGAAGTAGCCCGACTCGCCGTTGACGTTGACGTACAGGCTGTCGAAGCTGGTGCCGCCGACGGACAGGGCCGCGTTCATCACGTCCCGCACATGGCCGAGGAGCCCGGCGGTGACCGGGCGGGTGAAGCCGGCGGTCGGGCGCTCGTAGTGGATGCGGGCGCGCCAGAGCGCCTCGTCCGCGTAGATGTTGCCGACCCCGCTGATCAGCGACTGGTCCAGCAGGGCCCGTTTGATGGTGGTGCGCTTGCGGCGCAGCGCCTGGTGGAAGGCGTCGTCGTCGAACAGCGGATCGAGCGGGTCGCGGGCGATGTGCGCGATGACGTCGGGCAGGCCGTCGGGGGTGTTGTCGTGCAACGACAGCCCGCCGAAGGTGCGCTGGTCGACGAAGCGGAGTTCGGTGCCGAGGCCGTCGGCGAACCGGATCCGGATGCGCAGGTGCTTCTCGTCCGGCGCCTCGTGCGGCTGCACCAGCAGCTGCCCGCTCATGCCGAGGTGCGCGAGGACCGACTGGTTGGTCTCCTCCAGCGGCAGCCACAGGTACTTGCCGCGCCGGCTGGGGGTGCCGATGTGGTGGCCCTTGAGCCGGTGCGCGAAGTCGTCGGGGCCGGCCACGTGCCGGCGCACGGCGCGCGGGTGCAGCACCTCGGTCTCGGCGACGGTGCGGTGGGCGACCCACCGTGCGAGGCCGCGCCGGACGACCTCGACCTCGGGCAACTCGGGCATCGCGACCCCCGTACGGTCCGGTGGAGGAGCCGAACGCCCGCCCGGAGTACGGACTCCGGGCGGGCGCTTCGGTCGTGCTTCGTCAGGCGGTGGCGGACGACGTGTCGTCGTTCCGCGCGGCTTCCTCGGCGGCCGCCTCGGCCGCCTTGGCGCGCTCGTCCGCGGCGGCCCGGATGGACCGCCAGGCGGACTCGGCGGCCTGCTGCTCCGCCTCTTTCTTGCTGCGGCCGGTGCCGGTGCCGTACGAGACGCCTCCGACGCGGGCGGCAGCAGTGAAGGTCTTCTCGTGGTCGGGGCCGGTCTCCGTGACCAGGTACTCGGGCACGCCGAGTCCCTCGATCGCGGTCAGCTCCTGCAGGGACGTCTTCCAGTCCAGGCCCGCGCCCAGATTGGAGGACTTCTCGATCAGCGGGTCGAACAGGCGGTGCACCAGTTCGGAGGCCGCGTCGAGGCCCTGGTCGAGATAGACCGCGCCGATCACCGCTTCGAGGGTGTCGGCGAGAATGGACGCCTTGTCCCGGCCGCCCGTGCCCTCTTCACCACGGCCGAGCCGGATGAAGGCGCCCAGGTCGAGGCCGCGGCCCACCTCCGCCAGCGCACGAGAGTTGACCACCGCGGCCCGCAGCTTGGCCAGTTGGCCTTCGGGCAGGTCGGGGTGGGTGCGGTACAGCGTGTCCGTGACGACGAGGCCGAGCACGGAGTCCCCGAGGAACTCCAGCCGCTCGTTCGTCGGCAGACCGCCGTTCTCGTACGCGTAGGAACGGTGGGTCAGCGCGCGCACCAGAAGGGCGGACTCGACGTGATAGCCGAGCCGCCCTTCCAGAAGCGTGTGGGACGAGGCCTGATGGTCCGCCTTCTTCTTGGCGGGTGCGTCCGCGGCGTCTTCCGCCTTCTTGGGACTGGACACAGTGCCTCTCACCAGCCCGCTCAGACTTCGAGGACCTGGCGCTTGTTGTAGGTGCCGCAAGACGGGCACGCGATGTGCTGCTGCTTGGGCTCGTGGCAGCGCTCGCACGCAACCAGGGTGGGGACCGCAGCCTTCCACTGCGACCGGCGGTGGCGCGTGTTGCTGCGCGACATCTTCCGCTTCGGAACAGCCACGGCTACTTCTCCTGCTTCTCGTCGGCGCGTGCTGACTGAGGCGCGCCGCCGCTCATCTCGTCCTTCTCGCCGTCCGTCGTGGATCCGGCGAGTCCCTGCAAAGCCGCCCAACGAATGTCGACGGCGTCGTGGTGGTGGTCCGGGTCGTCCGCGAGCCGCACTCCGCATTCGGAGCACAGACCCGGGCAGTCTTCCTGGCACACCGGCTGCATCGGCAGTGCGAGCACCACCGCATCGCGCAGCACGGGCTCGAGGTCGATCAGACCGTCCTCGACAAGGAGCCTGTCCTCGTCGTCCTCGGCGTCGTCGCCCGGTTCCGCGATCACGCGGCCCCGGTCGTCGGCGTCAGGGTACGAGAACATCT
This sequence comes from Streptomyces sp. NPDC037126, assembly GCF_055605965.1. NCBI lineage: Bacteria > Bacillati > Actinomycetota > Actinomycetes > Kitasatosporales > Streptomycetaceae > Streptomyces > Streptomyces sp. NPDC037126. The sequence goes on along the minus strand of NZ_JBVJTD010000010.1, from coordinate 182,987 downwards.
CCTGGAAGTCCGCATCGAGCTCGAGCTCGACCGGCTCCAGACACCTTACGCACTCCCCCTCGGCGGCGGCACGGGCGGTACCTGTGACAAGCACCCCGTCCATGACCGACTCGAGCCGGAGTTCGAGCTCCATCGGGGCGCCTTGCGGCACTCCGACGACTCCCTGGATCCCTAGATCCCCGGGGGCGTCGATCTCGCGGGTCAGGCGCTGCAGCGCACCAGGACGCCGACCCAGCTCGTGCGTGTCGATCACGAGGGGGTTGCGGTGGTCAAGGCGGGCGTTGGGAGCCATTCCTGCTTTCGATCCACGAACTCGGAGGGACGCCACCCGACGGTGTCCCCGGGCAGCGTCGATCGCGGACGTACGCGCGACCGAAGAGCCAGGATACTGGACCTTTCGCTCAGGACCCAATCGGGCCCCTCGCTACAGACCGCGGCCCTGCTCGTAGGCCCGCAGCTGCTCCGCACTGATCATGCCGGTGTCGAAGAGGCTGGTCTCGTCCAGGGCGTACCCCTGCTGGGGCTGCTGGGCCGCCTGGTGGGCCTGGTGCGGGTCGTAGACGGCCTGCTGGGGGTCGTACGAGCCCTGGTAGTGGGCGCCGTCCGCCTGCGCGAAGCCGGAGGCCGTGGCGTACGGGTCGGCCTGCTGGTAGCCGTACGGGTCCTGCTGCTGGCCGTAGGCGGGCTGCTGCGGGAACGCGCCGTACGGGTCCTGCTGCGGGTCGACGGGGGCGCCTTGCGCCGGGGCGTAGCCGGCGGTGGGCGCGTAGGCCGTCCGCGGGTCGTACGACGGTGCCTGCGGCTGCTCGGCCGGGGCGTCCTGCTCCGCGAGGGCCGCGAGGTCGGCGAGGTAGTCGGCGTCGCTGGAGTGCTGGAAGGTCGTGGCGTCGTCGGCGAGGGCGCCGAGGTCGTCGGTGGCGATACGGCCGTGCAGCTTCTGCCGGCCGCGGCCGACGGCCTCCAGGGTCTTGGCGAGCACCGCCTCGAAGGCGCCCAGCTTGGCGTCCACGTACGCGTCGGCGTTGTGGCGCAGGGTCTCCGGGTCCTGGCTGCGCTCCGGGGCGTCCTCGTCCTCGTAGCCGTTCTCGTCCAGGCCGGGGCCCGTGCCGAGCAGCTTCTCGCGGCCGCGGCCGACGGAGCCGAGGGTCTTGGTGAGGACGACCTCGAAGTTGGCGAGCTTGGAGTCGACGTAGTCGTCGGCCTCGGCGCGGACCTCCTCGGCCTCCTTGCCCGCCTCGGCGAGGATCCGGTCCGCCTCGGCCTGGGAGCGGCGGGCGATCTCGGTGTCGGAGATCAGCGAGCCGCGCTGGGCGTGCGCGTGGTCGATGATCCGCTCGGCCTCCAGCCGGGCCTGCTCCACCATCTGCTCGCGGTCACCGATCAGCTCCTGCGCCTGCGCGAGGGAGCCGGGCAGGGCCTGGCGCACCTCCTCCAGCATCGCGAGCAGCTCGGCGCGGTTGATCACGCACGAGGCCGACATGGGCATGCCCCGGGCGCCGGAGACCGAGGAGACGATCTCGTCGAGCTTCTTCTGCACGTCCACCTGTGCTCGCCACTCTCTACAGCCGGGATGGAGACGGACGGGACGACTGTAGTCCCATCAGCCCTTGCGGAGGCGTTCGTTCAGGACGTCCAGGACCGCCGGCGGCACGAGGTGCGAGACGTCGCCGCCCCAGGCCGCGACCTCCTTGACGAGCGAGGAGGACAGGAAGCTGTACGTGGGGTTGGTCGGCACGAACAGCGTCTCGACGCCGGTGAGGCCGATGTTCATCTGGGCCATCTGCAGCTCGTAGTCGAAGTCGCTGACGGCGCGCAGGCCCTTGACGATCGCGGGGATGTCGCGCTGCTTGCAGAAGTCGACGAGGAGGCCGTGGAAGGCCTCGACCCGGACGTTGGCGTAGTCGGAGGTGACCTCGCGGATCAGCTCGATCCGCTCCTCGATCTCGAACAGGCCCTTCTTGGCCTTGTTGATCATCACCGCGACGTAGACCTCGTCGTACAGACGGGAGGCCCTGGCGATGATGTCGAGATGTCCGTTGGTGATCGGGTCGAACGACCCGGGACAGACGGCGCGGCGCACTAGTGATCCCTCGCTCTCCGGTCCGGTCATCGTGCGTCTTCGCACGTAGAGGCGGCGCGACCGTACCAAAACGTTCCCTCGCCGTAACGACGGGACCGGATCGCCTCGAAGCCGTCCGGCCAGTGGAATTCGCCGCCTCTGGTGCTGCGCTCCACGGTGACGAGGGCGTCCTTCGCGAGCCAGCCCAACGAGCGGAGTGTGAGGAGAATCTCGCGAAGATCGTCGTCCGTGACGGCGTAGGGCGGGTCGAGGAAGACGAGGTCGTACGGCTCCTCGGGGGGCGCCGTCCTGATGACTTGTTCCGCTTTGCCCGCTCTCACCTCGGCACCGGGGAGGCCGAGGTTCTTCACGTTCTCCCGGACGATCCTCGCCGCGCGGGCGTCCGCCTCGACCAGGAGGGTGTGGCCGGCGCCGCGGGAGAGGGCCTCCAGGCCCACGGCTCCCGAGCCGGCGTAGAGGTCGAGGACGCGTTCGCCGTCGAGGGGGCCGCCCAACAGCGACTGCCAGGTGGAGAAGAGGCCTTCGCGCGCGCGGTCGGAGGTGGGCCGGGTTCCGGTGCCCGGGGGTACTGCGAGGCGCCGTCCGCCGGCCCGGCCGGCGATCACGCGGGTCATGTGTGGAGTCCTTCTTCGTGGGCGCTTTCCCGTTCATTGTGGCTGGCCGCGGCCGCGCGGCGGTAGCCGCGTGGTCCATACGGCCCCGGGCCCCCGGCAGGGGCCCCTCATCCCTTCTCCAGGTACTGCTCCCTCTCCTCGTCCAGAAGGGCGTCCAGGGCCGTCTGCAGGCCCGGGAGGCCGGTGAGACCGGGGTCGGCCGCCACCAGGGCCGCCGCCTCCTCGCGCGCCTCCGCGATGACCTCCTCGTCCTCGATGACCGCGAGGACCCGGAGGCTGGAGCGGGCGCCGGACTGGGCCTGGCCGAGGACGTCGCCCTCGCGCCGCTGTTCGAGGTCGATGCGGGAGAGCTCGAAGCCGTCCAGGGTGGCGGCGACCGCGTTCAGGCGCTGGCGGGCGGGGCTCGCCTCGGGCATCTCCGTGACCAGGAGGCAGAGTCCGGGGGCCGAGCCGCGGCCGACCCGGCCGCGCAGCTGGTGGAGCTGGGAGACGCCGAAGCGGTCGGCGTCCATGATGACCATGGCCGTGGCGTTGGGGACGTTGACGCCGACCTCGATGACCGTGGTGGCGACCAGCACGTCGGTCTCGCCCGCCGCGAAGCGGCGCATCACCGCGTCCTTGTCGTCCGGGTGCATCCTGCCGTGCAGGACCTCGACCCGCAGACCCGTGAGGGGGCCCCGGCCCAGCTGCTCGGCCACGTCGAGGACCGCGAGCGGGGGCCGCTTCTCGGCCTCGTCCTCGGGGGACCCCTTGCGGCCGGCCTTCTTGGGGTCGTCCTCCTCGTCCCCGATGCGGGGGCAGACGACGTACGCCTGGTGGCCGTTCGAGACCTCCTCGCGCACGCGCTCCCAGGCGCGGGCGAGGAAGTGGGGCTTGTCGGCGGCCGGGACGACATGGCTGGCGATCGGGGAGCGGCCGGCGGGGAGCTGGTCGAGGACCGAGGTCTCCAGGTCGCCGAAGACGGTCATCGCGACCGTGCGCGGGATCGGGGTGGCCGTCATGACGAGGAGGTGCGGGGGCTGTTTGCCCTTGCCGCGCAGGGCGTCGCGCTGTTCGACGCCGAAGCGGTGCTGTTCGTCGACCACGACCAGGCCGAGGTCGTGGAACTGGACCTTGTCCTCGATCAGGGCGTGTGTGCCGATGACGATGCCGGCCTCGCCGGTGGCCAGGTCGAGCAGGGCCCGGCGGCGGGCCGCCGCGCCCATCGAGCCGGTGAGCAGGACCACCTTGGTGGCGTGCTCGGTGCCGCCCAGCATGCCGCCTTCGGCCAGCTCGCCCATCATCTCGGTGACCGAGCGGTGGTGCTGCTGGGCGAGGACCTCGGTGGGCGCGAGCATGGCCGCCTGCCCGCCGGCGTCCACGACGGCGAGCATGGCGCGCAGGGCCACCATCGTCTTTCCGCTGCCGACCTCGCCCTGCAGGAGGCGGTGCATCGGGTGCTCCTCGGCCAGGTCGTCGAAGATCTCCCTGGAGACCTTCCGCTGGCCCTCGGTGAGGGTGAAGGGCAGCCGGTCGTCGAACGCCGTGAGGAGGCCATCGGGCCTCGGGGCGCGGGGGACCGCCGGGAGCTCGGTGTCGGCGTGCCGGCGGCGGGCCAGGGCCACCTGGAGGACGAACGCCTCGTCCCACTTCAGGCGGGCGCGGGCGTCGGCGATGTCCGCCTTGGTGTGCGGACGGTGGATCTTGAGCAGGGCCTCGGGGAGGGGGAGCAGGCCGCGGCCCTCGCGCAGGGCGGGCGGCAGGGGGTCGAGCGCCTCCTGGGCGGTGGGGAGGACCGTCTGGACCGCCTTGCCGATCTTCCAGGACTCCAGCTTGGCGGTGGCCGGGTAGATGGGGATCAGGGCGCCGGCCCAGGTCTCGACCGCCTCGTCGCCGTCGCCGCGCAGCAACTCGTACGCGGGATGGGCCAGTTGGAGGCGGCGGTTGAAGACGGAGACCCTGCCGGCGAACATCGCGCGCGTGCCCGGCAGCAGGTCCTTGTGCGGCTTGTGCACGCCGTTGCCGAAGAAGACCAGCTGGAGCCGGCCGCTGCCGTCGGTGATCGTGACCTCGAGGCGCTGGCCCTTGCCCCGGGGCGCCTTGGCCGAGGCGAAGCTGTGCAGGCGGGCGTCGGCGACCTGGGCGACCACCGTGACGTGCTCGTCCATGGGGAGGTCGGCGAGGTGGGTGAGCTGGCCGCGCTCCTCGTATCTGCGCGGGTAGTGGTGCAGGAGGTCGCCGACGGTGTGCAGGCCGAGGTGCTCGGCCATCACCTTCGCGGTGGCGGGGCCGAGCACTGACTTCAGTGGCTGTTTCAGTGGTTCTTCCAGTGCGGGCACGAGATCCATTGCACACCACACCACCGACAATGCCGTAGACGCTGCCCTGCGGATTCGTCCCAAGGTGCCGTATTCCTCCGGGAAACCCCTGGTCAGGTGGGCTGTTCCGGCCCTAGGATGGCGCGCTCCGGCCATCCTTCGCGGTCACCGTCTCCACAGCGGGGCCGCCCGACCCCGCGCCGTACGCAGTCCCCCACCGGCGCAGTGACGATGGACTCCCAGACCTCACAGTCATCCCAGGCACCCCGGTCACCCCAACCACCTCACACGTTCCAGGTCGACCTGCGCGGTCTGGTGGACCTGCTCTCCCATCACCTCTACTCCAGCCCCAAGGTCTATCTCCGCGAGCTGCTGCAGAACGCGGTGGACGCCGTCACCGCGCGGCGGGCCGAGCAGCCGAACGCCCCGGCCCTGGTCCGGCTGCACACGGCGGACGGCGGCCTGCGCGTGGAGGACAGCGGCGTCGGGCTCACCGAGTCGGACGTGCACGACCTGCTGGCCACCATCGGCCGCAGCTCCAAGCGGGCCGAGGGCCTGCAGGAGGCCCGGTCCGACTTCCTCGGCCAGTTCGGCATCGGGCTGCTCGCCTGCTTCGTCGTCGCCGAGCGGATCCGGGTGGTCAGCCGCAGCGCCCGTACGCCGGACGCGCCACCCGTGGAGTGGACGGCGCGTGACGACGGCTCGTACACCGTGCGGACCCTGCCCGGCTCGGCGCGGCCCGAGCCCGGCACGACCGTGCACCTGACGGCACGGCCCGGCGCGGCCGAGTGGCTCACGCCCGAGCGCGTCCTCGCCCTGGCCCGGGACTTCGGCTCACTGCTGCCGTACGACGTCCGGGTGGACGAGGAGCCGGTCACGGACCTGCCCGCGCCCTGGAGCCGCCCCTACCCGAGCCCCGCCACGCGCCGGGTCGCGCTGGCCCGGCACTGCCGGGAGCTGTTCGGGTTCACGCCGCTGGACTCGATCGACCTGGACGTGCCGCTGGCCGGGATCCGCGGGGTGGCGTACGTGCTGCCGTCGGCGGTCAGCCCCGCCCAGCGGGCCACCCACCGGGTGCACCTGAAGGGCATGCTGCTGACCGAGCGGGCCGAACAGCTCCTGCCGGACTGGGCGTTCTTCGTGCGCTGCGTGCTGGACACCGACAGTCTGCGGCCCACCGCCTCGCGTGAGTCGCTGTACGAGGACGAGACGCTCGCCGCCGTGCGGGACGCCCTCGGGGAAAGGATTCGCTCCTGGCTCACCGGGCTCGCCGCCGGTGAGCCGGACCGGCTGGCGGCCTTCCTGGCCGTGCACCACCTGGGCGTGAAGTCGCTGGCGCGGCACGACCACGCCATGCTGCGCACGATGCTGCCGTGGCTGCCGTTCGAGACCACGGACGGGCAGCTGTCCCTGGAGGAGTTCGCGCAGCGGCACCCCGTGGTGCACTTCACCCGGACCGTCGAGGAGTACCGGCAGGTCGCGCCGATCGCCTCCGCGCAGGGCGTCGGGGTGGTCAACGGCGGCTACACGTACGACAGCGAGCTGGTCGAGGCGCTGCCGTCGGTGCGGCCCGGCACGGTGGTCGCCGAGCTGGACGCGGACACCGTGACCGCGCACCTGGACACGGTCGACCCGGCCGCGGAACTGGCCCTGTCGGGCTTCCTGGCGACCGCGCGGGCGAAGCTCGACCCGCTGGGCTGTGACGTGGTCCTGCGCGCCTTCCACCCGCTGTCCGTGCCCGCGCTGCTGCTGGACGACCGGGCCGCCCGGCACGAGCAGGCCCGGGCGGAGGCCGAGGAGCGGGCCGACGAGCTGTGGGCGGGCATCCTGGGCTCGCTGCGCGGCGGCGCCCCGCGTGCGCGGCTGGTACTCAACCACCTCAACCCGCTGGTGCGCAGGATCAGTTCGCTGGGCGACCCCGAACTGGCCGGTACCGCGACCGAGTCGCTGTACGGGCAGGCGCTGCTGATGGCGCAGCGCCCGCTGCGGCCGGCCGACTCGGCGCTGCTCAACCGGGCGTTCATCGGCCTGCTGGAGTGGGCCACACACGGGGACTCCGCACACGGGGAGAACGGTCACTGATGGGTGGGATCACGGACTTCGACGACCTGCGCCGGGCCATGGCGGACAACTCCGAGCAGCCGGAGGGCCCGGCCCGCAACGCGCGCGCCGAGCAGCTGCTCGGCGAGGCGGAGGGACTCGGCATCCCCCTGGCCGTCGTCGAGGCGCTCGGACACCAGCTGAAGGTCTACAACTACAGCTCCGAGAAGGACAAGATGTTCGTCCCGTTCGCGCGGCTGCTGCGCATGTGGGACGAGAGGCCCGAGGACTTCGACGCGTACGAGACGCACTCGCTGCACTGGGTCTTCAAGTGGATGTCGGCCGGGATGCTGGACCAGCCGCACATCCCGCTCGCCTCGGTCGAGCGCTGGCTGACCGAGATGGAGCACCGCTACCGGCTCGCCGGTCACTCCGAACGGGCGGTGCGCGCCGCCGAGTTCAGTGTGGCCGCGCACGTCGGCGACCTGGCGCGGGCGGAGCGGGCGTACGCCGCGTGGCTCGCCGCCGACCGGGACGAGATGGCCGACTGCCACGCCTGCGAGCTGCACGGGCAGGGCGTCTGGCAGGCCGAGCGCGGCCGGGACGCGGAGGCGCTGGACCTGTGGCGGCCGGTGCTGGAGGGCGAGTACGCCTGTGCGCACGAGCCGCACGCGGTCCTCGCCTCCTCGCTGGCCCCGCTGCTGCGGCTGGGCCGTGCCGAGGAGGCCCGCGCGCACCATCTGCGGGGCCTGCGGCTCGTACGCCCCATGGAGAGCATGCGCGGCGCCTACGCGGACCACGTGGAGTTCTGCGCGCTGACCGGCAACGAGGCGCGCGGCCTCGAACTGCTCGCCGAGCGGCCCGCGTACTTCACGGACACCGGGCAGCCGCGCAGCCGCCTCGACTTCCTGGCCGTGGTGGCCCTGCTGACGGACCGGCTCACCGAGCTGGGCCTGGGCCGGCAGCGGGTGCCGGGCCCCGCCGGGCGGAGCTGGACCGCGGGGGAACTCGCCGCCCACGCGCGTGCGCAGGCGCTGGAACTGGCGGAGCGCTTCGACGCGCGCAACGGCACGTCGTACGTCGGGGAGCGGGTACGCGCGCGCATGGCGCAGCGTCCGCAGGTGGAACGGCTGCCGCTGGGCGTGCGGACGGCGCCTCGCCCCGCGCCGGCGGCCGCTCCCCCGGCCGCGGACCCGCCCGCCGAGCGCGGCCTGGACGACCTGCTCGCCGAGGCCCGGCGGCTGTCGGACACCCTGCGGCCCGGGGCCCTGGAGGCGTGGGCCGCCGTCGCCCGCACCGGGCGGGACCCCGAGCTGGAGCCGGGCGACCGCGCCCGGATCGCCGACCACGAGGCCATGGCCCGCGGCCCCGAGGGCGCCCCCCTGTTCGAGCGGGCGGCCGCGCTGTACGCGGAGGCGGGCGACCCCGGGGAGGCCCTGGCGGCACGCGCGCGCGGGGCCCACTTCCGCGCCCTCGGAGGCGACGCGGACGCGGCCCTGACGGCCGTCTCCGCCCTGTACGACGAGGTCCTCGCGCTCTACGCCGACGAGGGCACCGGCCTGCGGCAGACGGCCTCGGTGCTGATGAGCCGGGCGCGGATCCTCGTGCGCCGGGTGCACGAGCGGGGCGCGGAGGGCACCGCCGCGGACGCCGAGGCCGCGGTCCGCGAGGTGCTGGCGCTCGTCGAGGGACGCTGCGAGGAGGACGTACGGCTCGGGGGGCGGGTCGCCGAGGCGCGGGCCATGCTCGCCGAGCTCGCCGGGGCCGCCGGGGACACCGGGCGGGCGGCGCGGCTCCTCGGGCGGGCCGCCGAGGAGTACGTGGCCGCCGGGCTGCCGTGGTTCGCGGTGGAGCACGAGGTGCGGGTCGCCGCCCTGGCCCACGAGGCCGGTGACCCCGCCGGGACCGAGCGGGCGCTGCGCTCGGCCCTGGAGCACGGCGGGCCGTACCTGGAGCCGGCCGGGCGGGCCCAGCTGCATCTTCAGCTCGCCGAGGTGGCCGCCGCAAGCGGCGACGCCGTGGAGGGAGCCGAGCACGCCCTGGAGGCCGCTCACTGGGCCGACGAGGCCGGTGAGAGCGGCACGCTGGGCGCCTGGGCGCGCCAGCAGCTGGGCGGCTGCCTGCTGGGCCAGGGGCGGTACGCGGAGGCCGCCGAGGTGCTGGAGTCGGCGCTGGCCGACCTGCGGGCGGAGACGCACGGCGACGGGGCCGTCGTCCAGGCGCGCTGGTGGCTCGGGGACTGCCTGGGCGAGCTGGGCGAGCACCGGGCGGCGGCCGAACACCGGCTGCGGGCCGCCGACATCGCCCGGCACTGGCCCGAGCAGCAGGACCACGCCACGCTCGCCCACCTCGCCGCCGAGTCCCTCGGCAACGCCGGCCTCCCGGAGGAGGCCGACCGGGCCTACGCGCGCGCGGGCGAACTGTGGCGGGGCCTCGGCAACCCGTACTTCCTCGTACGGTCCCTGCGCGCCCGCGCCTGGCTGGCGCTGCGGGCACCGGCGGGGGCGGACGGCGCGCGGCTGCTGATGGCGGAGGCGGTGGACGCGTGCGAGCGCGCGCTGGAGGCCACGGCCGACCCCGCGGAGCGCGACCGGCTCACCGCGGAACTCGGCAACACCCACCGCCAGTTCGGCGACCTCCTGACCCACGCGGCGACCGAGGAGGCGGAACGGTCCGCCGAGGCGGAGGACGAACAGCCCGGGGAAGCTGCAGCACACGCCGGGCAGGCGGGGCATGCCGGAGAGACAGCAAGTACCGAAGCGGCAGAGCCTGCCGAGGAGACCGGACAGACCCCGCGGGGGCAGGTGGAGAGCGTCGGAGCAGCACACGCCAGGCAGGCGGGGCGCGCTGCGGACACGGAACACTCCGGGCGGGCAGCACACGCCGGATGGGCAGAGCCTGCCGGGGAGGCGGAGCGCGTCGCGGAGGCGGAGCGTGTCGGGTGGGCAGCGCGTGCCGGGGCGGTCGACGGTGCCGGCAGGGGTGGTGGCCAGGGGGTCTTCGAGGCCGCGCTGGTGCAGTTGGACCGGGCGGTCGAGGTGTTCGGCACGCTCGGGGCGGACGGGCTGCACAGCCGTACCGGTGCCGAACTCGCGGCGGGCCGGATCGCGGCCGGACTCGGGCGTGACGCCGAGGCGGCGGCACGCGCGCGTGCCGTGCTCGCGGCCTACGAGGACGCCGGCGACGAGGACGAGACCGTCCGGGCACGGCGGGCGGAGGCCGGAGGGATCCTGGGGGTCGAGGGCTGAGCCGGCGCCCGCTCACTCCACTCCGATGAGCAGCAGCGCCCCCTGCCTGCCGCCCCGGTACACGACCGTGTCCACGGCGAGGTAGGACTCCCGTACGCGCGCCTCCAGGCGCTCGGCGACGGTCGCGGGCGCCTCGTCGCCGACGACGAGCGTGACCAGCTCACCGCCGGCCTGGAGCATGCGGTCAAGGACGTTCTCGGCGGTGGCGGTGACGTCCGGGCCGATCACCGCGACGTCGCCGTCGATCAGCCCCAGGACGTCGCCGGCCTGGCAGATGCCGGCCGTGGTCCAGGACTCGTGCTCGGCGACGACCACCTCGGCGTACCGGGTGGCGCCCGCCGCCGAGGTCATCTGGACCACGTCCTCGTCGAACCGGCGCTGGGGCTCGTGCACCGCGAGCGCGGCGATGCCCTGCACGGCCGAGCGGGTCGGGATCAGGGCCACGCGGATGCCCTCCGCACGGGCCTGCTCGGCCGCGGCGGCGGCGGTGTGGCGCAGTTCGGCGTCGTTGGGCAGCAGGACGACCTCGCGCGCGTGAGCGCGCCGGAGCGCCTGCACCAGCTCCCCGCTGGCCGGCGGCTCCCCCGGGCGCGCGAGAACGGTCGTCGCGCCCGCCTCGGTGTACAGCCCGGCCAGGCCCTCGCCGGGCACGACGGCGACGACCGCCCGCTGCGCGCGCTCGCGCGGCGGCCGCTCGCCCCCGGTGTGCACGTCGCCGAGCCCGAAGTGCGTGATCCGAATCCGGTAGGGCCGCCCGGCCTCCACGCCCGCCTCCACGGCGGCGCCCGCGTCGTCGACGTGCACGTGCACGTTCCACAGCCCGTCGCCGCCGACGACGACCAGGGAGTCGCCCAGGGCGTCGAGCCGGGCGCGCAGCCGGGCCACGGCCGCGTCGCCGGCCTCCAGGAGGTAGATCACCTCGAAGGCAGGACCCCCCGCCCCGGCGCCCTCGGCACAGGCCTCCGCACCAAGGGCGCCGTCCTCGCGCGCGTGCCCGCCGGAAACCGCGTATCCGCCGGGAGCCACCTGCTCGCCGGCGACCGCCGGCCCGCCGGACGCCGCTTCCCCCGTGCACGTCTCCACCAGGGCCCCCAGGACCGCGACCAGGCCGCAGCCGCCCGCGTCGACCACCCCGGCCCGCTCCAGGACGGCCAGCTGGGCGGGGGTCGCCGCCAGGGCCGCGCGGGCGCCCTCGTAGGCGGCCCGCGCGACCGTCCCGCAGTCGCCCTCGGCCCGCTCGGCGGCGTCCGCGGCGGCCGAGGCGACCGTCAGCACCGTGCCCTCGACGGGGTGGGCCACCGCCTGCCGGGCGGAGTCGGCGGCCCGCCGCAGGGCGAGCCGCAGTCCCGTGCCGTCGCCGCGGAGGCCGTCGCCGCCGTCGGCGAGCACCTGTGCCATGCCGCGCAGCAGCTGCGCCAGGATCGTCCCGGAGTTGCCCCGGGCGCCGATGAGCGCCCCGTGGGCCATCGCGCGCACCGCGTCCGCGAGGGACGGCTCCGCGGGCCCCGTCCCGTACCCGGCGAACACGGCCTCCACGGCCGTCGCGGCGGACTCCAGGGTCAGGTACAGGTTCGTCCCGGTGTCCCCGTCCGCGACCGGATAGACGTTGATCGCGTCGATCTCCTCGCGCGCGCTCCCCAGCGCGCGCAGCGCAAGACCGCACCAGGTGCGCACCGCGAGAGCATCGAAGAATGTCTGCGGCACCTGCGGCACCTGCGCCTCCCTGAGCCGGCTGGACGTGGGACGCAGCGTAGACCCCGCAGCGGTGTGCGCCGGAAGAGGGCCGGGAGCGGGGCCGTGCGCTGCCATGGTAGTTTCGCTGTACGGACGCAGTCGTTGTATGCTGCTCCGGTTGCCCGATCCCGATCGGGCCATTCCCCCTGGCAACGCCACTCAAGATCTCAGGACTTATGATCTCGATCCCGGCATGCCGGGATCAACCGTAAGTGCATCTGAAGTCTTTGGAGTGACCCGTGGCTGCCAACTGCGACGTCTGCGGCAAGGGGCCGGGCTTCGGCAACAACATCTCGCACTCGCACCGCCGTACGTCCCGCCGCTGGAACCCGAACATCCAGCGTGTGCGTACCGTGGTCGGCGGGACGCCGAAGCGCGTGAACGCCTGCACCTCGTGCATCAAGGCCGGCAAGGTCTCGCGCTGACGCCAACAGCTGAGCGCGCGGCCACTGCTGGTTCGCTGCACTGAGCCGGTCCACCTCACGGTGGACCGGCTTTTTGCCGTGCCCGGGCGCCGGGGCGCCTCAGGCGCGTGAGCGCCAGCCGTGATCCACCGGCCCGATCCCCGCGCCCAGGGCGAACCCGGCGGCGATCGCGCCCGTGACGTACTCCTTGGCCTCGGTGACCGCCTCCGGCACGCTCATGCCCTTGGCCAGCCCCGACGCGATCGCGGACGCCAGCGTGCAGCCCGTGCCGTGGGTGTGCCGGTTGTCCTGGCGCGGGGCCCGCAGCCAGTGCTCCTCGGAGCCGTCCGTGAGCAGGTCGACGGCGTCCCCGGACAGGTGGCCGCCCTTGATCAGCACCCACCGCGGCCCGTACGCCAGCACGGCCGCCGCCGCCCGCCGCAGATCCTCCTCGGACTCGACCCACACCCCTGTGAGTTGGCCCACCTCGTCGAGGTTGGGGGTGGCCACCGTGGCCGCCGGGAGCAGCCGGGTCCGCACGGAGTCCAGCGCGGACGCGGCGAGCAGCGGATCGCCGTGCTTGGAGACGCCCACCGGGTCCACCACGGCGGGCACGTCGGTGCCGGAGATCAACTCGGCGACCGCCTCCACCAGTTCCGCCGAGGCCAGCATGCCGGTCTTCACGGCCTGCACGCCGATGTCGTCGACGACACTGCGGTACTGGGCCCGTACGGCCTCCACGGGCAGCTCCCAGGCGCCCTGCACGCCCACGGAGTTCTGCGCGGTCACCGCCGTGATCACGCTCATCCCGTGCACGCCGAGCGCCAGCATCGTCTTCAGGTCGGCCTGGATGCCGGCGCCGCCGCCGGAGTCCGAGCCCGCCACGGTCAGCACGCGCGGGATCATGACTCGATGTCCCCGAAGTGGTCCCAGCCGCCCTTGCTGGTCCAGGGCGCCCCGTCGACGGTCACCTGGGGCAGCGCGGAGGGGTTGAGGACCTCGCCGATGACCTTCCAGCGGGCCGGGAGCTTGGTGTCGGACGGGAAGGTCGCCACGATCGCGTGGTCCTCTCCCCCGGTCAGCACCCACTGCAGCGGATCGACGCCGACGGCCTGCCCGATGTCGTTCATCTGGGTCGGGATGTCGATCGCCCCGGAGCGGATGTCGATGCGGACCTTGCTGGACTCGGCGATGTGCCCGAGGTCGGCGATCAGGCCGTCGCTCACGTCGCACATCGCGGTCGCGCCGAGCGCCGCGGCGGCCGGGCCCGCGTGGTAAGGCGGTTCGGGTCTGCGGTGGGCCTCCACGAAGGCGCGCGGCGAGCGGAAGCCGCGGGAGAGCACCGCGTAGCCGGCCGCGGACCAGCCCAGCCAGCCCGTGACGGCCACGAGGTCGCCGGGCTGGGCGCCGGCCCGGGTCACCGGCTCCTGGTTGCGCAGATCGCCGAGCGCGGTGATCGACACCGTGATCGTGTCACCGCGTACGACGTCCCCGCCGACCACGGAGGCGCCCGCGACCTGGCACTCGTCGCGCAGCCCGTCCATCAGCTCGCTGGGCCAGGTGACCGGGAGTTCGGCCGGGACGACCAGGCCGAGCAGCAGCGCGGTCGGTACGGCGCCCATGGCGGCGATGTCCGCGAGGTTCTGCGCGGCCGCCTTGCGCCCGACGTCGTAGGCCGTGGACCAGTCGCGGCGGAAGTGCCGTCCCTCGAGCAGGATGTCGGTGCTCGCCACCACCCGGCGGTCGGGCGCGGCCACCACCGCGGCGTCGTCGCCGGGGCCGATCCGGACCGCCGGGGTGGTGGTGAGACGGGAGGTGAGCTCCCTGATGAGCCCGAACTCCCCGAGCTCACCAACAGTGCCCTTCATGTCCCTTGCTCCCCTTCTCTGCCTTGCCGTGCCCACTCGCGCGTCATCAGTGTCCCCGATACCGTCGAGGTGACGCAGATACGGTCCGGATGACCGTCGGAACGGTCCGGATGACCGTCAGCTTCCGTCGTGCCCGCACCCTGGCGCGCAAGCCCGGTTCCCGCAGGTCTCCCCGCGGGGAGCGGCAACGCGATACCGTGGCGTTCCTTTTCCCCACATGATCCTCGTGGCCGCCCTGGAGGTTCCGTGGTACAGGCGTACATCCTGATCCAGACGGAGGTCGGCAAGGCGTCGACCGTCGCCGAGACGATCAGCAAGATCCCTGGAGTGATCCAGGCGGAGGACGTGACGGGTCCCTATGACGTCATCGTGCGCGCCCAGGCCGACACCGTCGACGACCTGGGGCGCATGGTGGTAGCGAAGGTCCAGCAAGTGGACGGCATCACCCGCACACTGACCTGCCCGGTCGTGCATCTGTAGCCCCCGTCTACCCTTGGCCGGTGAACTTCTTCCGTCACCGGCCCCTCGGCCTGCTCGCGCCCGCGCTGCTGATCGCGGTCGCGGGCTGCTCCTCGGCAGACGACAGCGCCACGGTGGCGGTTCCCAGTCCCGACGCGAAGACGGCGACGGTGTGCCGGGACCTGCACCGGGTGCTGCCGCGCAAGCTCGACGGGCGAAGCCGCAACGACCCCGGACCCCGGTCCGCCTACACGGCGGGCTGGGGAAACCCGGCGATCATACTGCGCTGCGGTGTCGTACGACCGCCGAAGATGATCGACCCCGAGGTGGCCCAGGGCGACGACCCGGACGCCATGGCCGGCGGGGTGGACGGGGTCGACTGGCTGATGGAGCGGCAGGGTGACGGCAGCTGGCGGTTCACCACCGCCAACCGCGTGGCCTATGTGCAGATCAGCCTGCCCAAGGGGATGTCGGCGCAGGACGAGGGCACCTCGGTGCTCACCGGCCTCGCGGCCTACGTCAAGAAGACGATCCCCTCGGGGATCGCCTCCATGAAGTGAGCGTAAGGGTTCAGCGCAGCCCGGTGGAGCGGCGCAGCGCGGCCTGCACCAGCCGGTCCACGAGCTCCGGGTAGCTGATGCCGGTGGCCTGCCACATCTGCGGGTACATCGAGATCGGCGTGAAGCCGGGCATGGTGTTGATCTCGTTGATGACGAACTCGCCGTCCTCGGTGAGGAAGAAGTCCGCGCGGACCAGACCCTCGCAAGAGGCCGCGTCGAACGCCTCGACCGCGAGCCGCCGCACCTCGGCGGTCTCCTCGTCGGTGAGCGGCGCGGGGACGATGCCGGGCGTGGAGTCGATGTACTTGGCGTCGAAGTCGTAGTACGCGTGCGCGTCCGGCGGCGGGATCTCGGCCGGGACGGAGGCGCGCGGCCCGTCCTCGAACTCCAGGACGCCGCACTCGATCTCACGGCCGCGCACGGCGGCCTCGACGAGGATCTTCGGGTCGTGGGACTGGGCCTCGGCGATCGCCTCGTCCAGGCCGGACAGGTCGTCGACCTTGGTGATGCCGATCGACGAGCCCGCGCGCGCGGGCTTCACGAACAGCGGCCAGCCGTGCTCGCCGGCGAAGTCGATGATCTTCTTGCGGGCGGCGGACTCGTCCTGCGCCCACTCGCGGGGCCGGATCACCACGTACGGGCCGACCTTGAGCCCGAAGGAGGTGAAGACCCGCTTCATGTACTCCTTGTCCTGGCCGACGGCCGAGGCGAGCACGCCGGCGCCCACGTAGGGGACTCCGGACAGCTCCAGGAGGCCCTGGAGGGTGCCGTCCTCGCCGTAGGGGCCGTGCAGCACCGGGAAGACGACGTCGACCTCGCCGAGCGCCTTGGGCACGGAGCCGGGCTCGCTGTAGACGACCTCACGGCTGGCGGGGTCGACGGGGAGCACCACTCCGCCCTCGTGGGACTCCGCCAGCTCCTCGACGACGGGCAGACGCCGGTCCGTGATGGCCATCCGCTGCGGGTCGTCGGCCGTCAGCACCCAACGGCCCTCCCTGGTGATGCCGATCGGCAGGACGTCGTACTTGGTCCGGTCGATGGCGTTCAGGACGGCGCCCGCGGTGACCATGGAGATCCCGTGTTCGGAGCTGCGCCCGCCGAACACGACGGCCACGCGGGGCTTGCGGGACGGCTGCTCAGGGCTCTGGGGGAGGTTCTCGGTGCTCATATCGCGATGAGAGTACCCAATGGTAGAGCCCGGATACAGCGTCGACTCAGGGGGTTCGCTCAGCGTCGCTCGGGCTTCGCGCTGCGCGACATCAGCTCCTTGAGGGCGACCACCGGAGGCTTGCCCTCGTGCACGATGCCGACGACCGTCTCGGTGATCGGCATGTCGACGCCGTGCCGGCGGGCCAGATCCAGCACGGACTCGCAGGACTTGACGCCCTCGGCGGTCTGCCTGGTGACCGCGATGGTCTCCTGGAGGGTCATGCCCTTGCCGAGGTTGGTGCCGAAGGTGTGGTTGCGGGACAGCGGCGAGGAGCAGGTGGCCACCAGGTCGCCGAGGCCCGCGAGCCCGGAGAAGGTCAGCGGGTCGGCGCCGAGCGCCATGCCGAGCCGGGTGGTCTCGGCGAGGCCGCGGGTGATGAGCGAGCCCTTGGCGTTGTCGCCGAGCCCCATGCCGTCGGCGATGCCGACCGCGAGGCCGATGACGTTCTTGACCGCGCCGCCGAGTTCGCAGCCGGCCACGTCGGTGTTGGTGTACGGCCGGAAGTAGGGCGTGTGGCAGGCGCCCTGGAGGCGCCGGGCGACCTGCTCGTCGGTGCAGGCGACGACCGCGGCGGCGGGCATGCGGGCGGCGATCTCCCGGGCCAGGTTGGGTCCCGTGACGACGGCGATCCGGTCGGCGCCCACCTTGGCGACGTCCTCGATCACCTCGCTCATCCGCATGGTGGAGCCGAGTTCGACGCCCTTCATCAGGGAGACGAGCACGGTGCCGGGGGCGAGCTGCGGGGTCCACTCGGCGAGGTTGGCGCGCAGGGTCTGGGAGGGGACGGCGAGCACGGTGAAGTCCGCGTCCCGCAGGGCCTCGGCCGCGTCCGCGGTGGCGTGCAGGTTCTCCGGGAGCTCCACGCCGGGCAGGTAGTCCGGGTTGGTCCGGGTGGAGTTGACCGCCTCGGCCAGCTCCGGGCGGCGGGCCCACAGGGTCACCTCGCAGCCGGCGTCGGCGAGGACCATGCCGAAGGCGGTGCCCCAGGAGCCGGTGCCCATGACGGCGGCCCGCACAGGCTTGCTCACTTGCTCTGCTCCTCTTCCTGCCTGCCGTGGGTCTGCGCCTGGGTGCGGCGGCGCTGCTCGATCCGTTCGCGGCGGGGGTCGTAGGCCGTCTCGGGCGCCTTCTCGCCGCGGAGCTCCTCCAGCAGGCGGGTGATGGCGGCCATGATGACCTCGGTGGCCTCCTTGAGCAGCTCCGGGGTCATCTCCCTGTCGTAGAAGCGCGACAGGTCCACGGGCGGGCCCGCGAGGACGTGGTGGGTCTTGCGCGGGAGGAGGTTCGGCTTCTTCGCGTAGGGCGGCAGCAGTTCGTTGGCGCCCCACTGGGCGACCGGGACGACCGGGCACTTGGTCTGCAGGGCCACGCGGGCGGCGCCGGTCTTGCCGGTCATGGGCCAGCCGTTCGGGTCGCGGGTGAGGGTGCCCTCGGGGTAGAAGGCGACGCACTCGCCGCGTTCCACGGCGTCGATCGCGGCGCGGAAGGCGCTGAGCGCGTCCGTGCTCTCGCGGTAGACGGGGATCTGCCCGGTGCCGCGCATGGCGGCGCCCACGAATCCCTTCTTGAAAAGCCCGCTCTTCGCCAGGAATCGCGGAACCCGCCCGGTGTTGTACTGATAGTGCGCGTAGGCGAAGGGGTCCACGTGGGAATTGTGGTTCACCGCGGTGATAAATCCGCCCTCGGCCGGAATGTGCTCCATTCCACGCCAGTCCCGCTTGATCAGAACCACCAGCGGCGGTTTGCAGATCACCGCGGCGAAGCGGTACCAGAAGCCGATTCTGCGGCGGGGCACAAGGACACCTTCCTCTAGGGGGCTGCCACCCCGGCGGGGGCCGCACAAGTGTCGCCCGGGGCCGCCGGTCTGTCGAGAACACCGTACGCCCCGCCACCCGCGGCGTCGGCTGCCACGGGTGACAATGAGCGCGACAAGAGAGGGGCGGTACGCCGGTGCAGTGGACGTTGGTCATCCCCCTGAAGCCCCTGGCACGGGCCAAGAGCAGGCTCGCGGACACGGCCGCCGACGGGGTGCGCCCTGGACTGGCCCTCGCGTTCGCCCAGGACACGGTGGCCGCCGCGCTGGCGTGTACCGCGGTGGCGGATGTGGCGGTCGTCACGGACGACGGCCTGGCCGCCCGGGAACTGGCGGCGCTGGGCGCGCGGATCGTCCCGGACGCCCCGGCACGGGGCCTGAACGCCGCCCTGGAGCACGGCGCCGGCGCCGTACGGGAAATGCGCCCCAGCGCGCCGGTGGCGGCCCTGAACGCCGATCTGCCCGCGCTGCGGCCGGCGGAACTCGACCGCGTACTGGCCGCGGCGGCGGAATTCCCCCGGGCATTTCTCGCCGACGCGGCGGGGCTCGGCACGACTTTGCTGGCCGCCGCTCCCAACCGGGATTTGCGGCCCGCGTTCGGCGTCGAATCCCGTTCCCGGCACCGGGCCTCGGGAGCGGCGGAACTCGGGCTCGCGGATGTCGATTCGGTACGGCAGGACGTGGACACCGGTGACGACCTGCGCGCGGCGCTGGCGCTCGGGGTGGGGCCACACACGGCGAAGGTGTCGGCGGGGTTGCTGATTCCGGACCCGGAGGCCCGCTGAGGGGCGCGGGCGGGGCACTAGGCTGACCGTCATGCAGGCGACCGCGTACACCTACGACCCAGACACCCGCAGCGGCCAGGTACTTCTAGACGACGGCACGCCCCTGCCCTTCGACGCGGCGGCGTTCGACCGGGGCTCGTTGCTGCTGCTGCGGCCCGGGCAGCGGGTGCGGATCGAGACGGAGGGCGCGGGCGAGGCCCAGCGGATCACCCTCGTAACCCTTCAAACCCTGTAACTGCCCTTACACACGCCGCGGGCCGGGCTCCCCAGGGGAGTCCGGCCCGGCGCGTGAGTGCCCTGGTCGGTGGCCTTACGACGCCTTGCGGGCGGTGGCCTTCTTGGCGGTGGTCTTGCGGGCCGACGACTTCTTGGCCGGGGCCTTCTTGGCGGTGACCTTCTTCGCCGGGGCCTTCTTGGCCGTGGTCTTCTTCGCCGCGGCCTTCGTCGTCGTGGCCTTGGCGGTCGCCGTGGTCTTCTTGGCGGGCGCCTTCTTCGCGGCGGTCTTCTTCGCGGCGGCCGTGGTCTTCTTCGCCGGCGTCGCCTTCTTGGCGGTGACCTTCTTCGCGGCCGCCTTGGTGGTCTTCTTCGCCGCGGCCTTCTTGACCGTCGCGGAAGCGGCGCCGGTCAGGCTGCCCTTGGGCGCCTTCTTCACGGAGACCTCGCCGCCTCGCGGGAGCTTCTTGGAGCCGCTCACCAGGTCCTTGAAGCCCTGGCCGGCGCGGAAGCGCGGCACCGAGGTCTTCTTGACCCGAACCCGCTCGCCCGTCTGGGGGTTGCGGGCGTAGCGGGCGGGGCGGTCCACCTTCTCGAAGGAGCCGAAGCCGGTGACCGAGACCCGCTCACCCGCGACGACCGCGCGGACGATGGCGTCCAGGACATGATCGACAGCCTCGGCGGCCTGCTGGCGGCCACCCATCTTGTCGGCAATCGCTTCTACGAGCTGCGCCTTGTTCACGTCTTCCCCTTCGGAGACATCGCCAGAACGAAAGTGTTCAAGCTTTTTCGCACGTTAGGCAGATATATACCGCAAATCAAACACGAAACGGGCTTATCACCCTTGTGCCGCAACGGATTCGGTTGTATCGGGCCGTTCAGGAGTCCTCGTCGGGGATCCGACCCTCGTCGAGGTCCGCCGTGAACCGCTCGAGCCGCCTTGCCGCACCGGCGAGATCGTGCTTGGCCGCGGCCGTAATGACCAGCAGCTTCCGGGTCAGCGCCATCCGTACGCCCTCCGGGACTTGCAGTGCGCGCACTCTTGCGTGCGCTTCCTTGAGCTGGCTCGCGACCGCCGTATAGAGCTGGAGTTGGCCGTCGTGGTCCATGCACAGATTGTGCCATCTGGGGCGAGTTGTCGCCCCCGCAGGGGGCAACTGCCGCCTCGAATGGCCTTCCAGGCACTTGCCAAGGAGACGATCACAGCACTCACGTACCCTGCCAACCGCCTTGTTAACGTGGGAAGTTGTCCGCCGCGCAGGGGATGCGCAGCTCCGTTCGGGTGCAGACATGGCTGTACCCCCGATCGTGGTGATCGGGGGTACGGAGGGGGGTGTTGGGGTGGCCGAAACCCGACCCGCTCAGGGGGTCCGGGTCAGGCCTTGAGGGTCTGCGGCTTGTACGCGGGCCGCCCGGCCTCGTACGCGGCGATGTCGCCCTCGTCCCGGAGCGTGAGGGAGATGTCGTCCAGGCCGTTCAGCAGCCGCCAGCGGGAGTTCTCGTCCAGCTCGAAGGAGGCGGTGATGCCCTCGGCGCGCACCTCACGCGCCTCAAGGTCAACAGTGACCTCAGCAGTCGCGTCCTTCTCGACCAGCTCCCACAGCGCGTCCACGATCTTCTGGTCCAGGACCACGGTGAGCAGGCCGTTCTTCAGCGAGTTGCCCCGGAAGATGTCGGCGAAGCGGGAGGAGATCACGGCCTTGAAGCCGTAGTTCTGCAGCGCCCAGACGGCGTGCTCGCGGGAGGAGCCGGTGCCGAAGTCGGGGCCGGCGACCAGGACCGTGGCGCCCTGCCGCTCGGGGCGGTTGAGGACGAAGGCGGGGTCCTTGCGCCAGGCCTCGAACAGCCCGTCCTCGAAGCCGTCCCGGGTCACCTTCTTGAGCCAGTGAGCAGGGATGATCTGGTCGGTGTCGACGTTGCTGCGGCGCAGCGGCACCGCCCGGCCGGTGTGGGTGGTGAAGGCTTCCATGGTTCTCAGACTCCAGCGGGCGTACGGTCGTCGGTCAGGTCGGCCGGGGAGGCCAGGTGGCCCAGGACGGCGGTGGCGGCCGCGACCTGCGGCGACACCAGGTGCGTACGTCCGCCCTTGCCCTGCCGGCCCTCGAAGTTGCGGTTGGAGGTGGACGCGGAGCGCTCACCCGGGGCCAGCTGGTCGGGGTTCATGCCGAGGCACATCGAGCAGCCCGCGTGCCGCCATTCGGCGCCGGCCTCCTTGAAGACCACGTCCAGGCCCTCGGAGACGGCCTGCAGACCGACCCGTGCGGAGCCCGGGACGACCAGCATCCGTACGCCGTCGGCGACTTTGCGGCCCCGCAGCAGGTCCGCGGCGGCGCGCAGGTCCTCGATGCGGCCGTTGGTGCAGGAGCCTACGAAGACGGTGTCCACGTCGATGGAGCGCAGCGGCTGCCCGGCCGCCAACCCCATGTACTCCAGGGCCTTTTCGGCGGCGAGGCGCTCCGAAGCGTCTTCGTACGAAGCCGGGTCGGGGACGGACGCCGAAAGCGGCGCGCCCTGGCCGGGGTTGGTGCCCCAGGTGACGAACGGGGACAGCGCGTCGGCGTCGATGACGACCTCGGCGTCGAAGACCGCGTCCTCGTCGGTCCGCAGGGTCTTCCAGTACTCGACGGCGGCGTCCCAGTCGGCGCCCTCGGGGGCGTGCGGGCGGCCCTTGAGGTACTCGAAGGTCGTCTCGTCCGGGGCGATCATTCCCGCGCGGGCGCCGGCCTCGATCGACATGTTGCAGATGGTCATCCGGGCCTCCATCGAGAGCTTCTCGACGGCGGGGCCGCGGTACTCCAGGATGTAGCCTTGGCCGCCGCCCGTGCCGATCCTCGCGATGATCGCCAGGATCAGGTCCTTGGCGGTGACGCCCTCGGGCAGCTCACCCTCGACGGTGATCGCCATGGTCTTCGGGCGGGCCAGCGGCAGCGTCTGGGTGGCCAGCACGTGCTCGACCTGCGAGGTGCCGATGCCGAACGCCAGCGCGCCGAAGGCGCCGTGCGTGGAGGTGTGCGAGTCGCCGCAGACCACCGTGGTGCCCGGCTGGGTCAGGCCCAGCTGCGGGCCCACGACATGGACGACGCCCTGCTCGACGTCGCCGAGCGGGTGCAGACGCACGCCGAACTCGGCGCAGTTCTTGCGCAGCGTCTCCAGCTGGGCACGGGAGACCGGGTCGGCGATGGGCTTGTCGATGTCGAGGGTCGGGGTGTTGTGGTCCTCGGTCGCGATGGTGAGGTCGAGGCGGCGCACCTGGCGGCCGTTCTGGCGCAGCCCGTCGAAGGCCTGCGGGCTGGTCACCTCGTGCAGCAGGTGCAGATCGATGTAGAGGAGGTCGGGCTCGCCCTCGGCGCGCCGGACGACGTGGTCGTCCCAGACCTTCTCCGCGAGTGTCCTACCCATCGCTTTCCCTCCGGCCGGCAAGACGTGCACCGGCCCAACTAGAGATCTTGAGGAGGCGGCGCCCGCGCCCCGGTGTTTTCGGGCGTCCGCCGCCAGGCCCTTGTGGTCCACGGGCCGCTGTGTGATTCCAGGGTGGCGCGTTCCAGCGAAAATTGAACTTGCGTTTCACAGAGTGAGACGTGAATATCGTTGCATGGACAACAGTAGCGGCGTCGGCGTTCTGGACAAGGCGGCCCTCGTCCTGAGCGCTCTGGAGTCCGGTCCGGCCACCCTCGCGGGTCTGGTCGGGGCCACCGGACTGGCACGACCCACGGCTCACCGCCTGGCCGTGGCCTTGGAACACCACCGCATGGTGGCACGCGACATGCAGGGCCGTTTCATCCTCGGCCCGCGCCTCGCGGAGCTCGCGGCGGCGGCCGGCGAGGACCGCCTGCTCGCGACGGCGGGCCCCGTGCTCACCCACCTCCGCGATGTCACCGGCGAGAGTGCACAGCTCTACCGGCGCCAGGGTGACATGCGCATCTGTGTGGCAGCGGCGGAACGCCTGTCCGGCCTGCGGGACACGGTCCCGGTCGGCTCCACGCTGACCATGAAGGCCGGCTCCTCGGCGCAGATCCTGATGGCCTGGGAGGAGCCCGAGCGCCTGCACCGGGGCCTGCAGGGCGCGCGCTTCACGGCCACGGCGCTGTCCGGCGTGCGGCGGCGCGGCTGGGCCCAGTCCATCGGCGAGCGCGAGCCGGGCGTCGCGTCCGTCTCGGCGCCCGTGCGCGGCCCCTCCAACCGCGTGGTGGCCGCCGTGTCGGTGTCGGGCCCGATCGAGCGCCTGACGCGCCACCCGGGCCGTATGCACGCCCAGGCGGTCATCGACGCCGCCGGCCGCCTTTCCGAGGCCCTGCGCCGCTCGGGCTGAACCGCGCCGCGACCACGCCGAGGAGGGCCCTCCCCAACGCCGCGGCAGGCCCTCCTCGCTCCCCCGAGCCCTCGTTCCCCCTCAGCCGGTCCGCTCCGCCGCCGTCCGCGCCGACCGGTGCGCGAACCGGTCCCGGGCGTACCGGCCCCGCCGCTCCAGCGGCACCTGCCCGTGCGCGCCCGCGAGCCCGAACGCCGGCATGTCCGCGTAGATCGCCTCGTACGACCCCTCCGGCACGACGTACGCCTCGTGCCAGATGCCGACCCGCCCGCGCGACTTCCCGGACCGCTCCTTCCGGTTGAACAGCGCCCAGAACCTGTGGTGGAGGGCGTCGGGCGCGGAGGCGTAGGCGTAGAGCTTCTCCTTGGACTCCCAGTACTGCACGACGTAGTACGTGCGCGGCGACGCCGTCAGCAGGACGCGGCCGCGCAGGCCCCGCGCGGGGTCTCTCTCCAGTTCCCGCAGCATGCGGAGCATCGCCAGCATCACGGGCAGCCACACGTGCACGGCCCGGAAGCGGTTGACGCGCATGCCGATCAGCAGGACCACCACCTCGCCCTCGGCGTCGGCGGTGGTGCGGCCAGGGACGATCGGACTCGGCATCGGGACTCTCCTCATCGGTGAGCGGCGCTATCCAATCAACGCATGCTTGGATAGTGCCGGTGTCCAAGAAGGAGCGCAAGGGATGCGGCTAGCCGAGCTGAGCAGACGCAGCGGTGTGGCCACCGCGACGATCAAGTACTACCTGCGCGAGGGGCTGTTGCCGCCGGGCCGCCGGCTCAACACCACCACGGCCGAGTACGACGAGGAACACCTGCGCCGGCTGCGGCTGGTGCGCTCGATGATCCAGGTCGGCCGGCTGCCGGTGGCGACGGTCCGGGAGGTGCTGGGGCACGTGGACGACGAGTCCCTGGGCCGCACCGTCCGGCTGGGCGCGGCCCTGTGGGCGCTGCCGCAGGTGCCGGAGCCGGACGAGGACGACGCGTTCGTGCGGGCGGCGCACCAGGAGGCGGACGAACTCCTGCGGGCCCTGGGCTGGTCGAACGCCGGGCGGCTGACGTCCCTCTCCCCCGCCTACCGCTCCCTGGTGGTGTCGGTGGCCGCGCTGCGCCGGCTCGGCCACGACTGGAGCACCGAACTCCTCGCCTCGTACGCGAGGTTGATGCACGAGGTGGCGAAGCTCGACCTGGACGTGGTGGAGACGCACCCGTCGGAGGCCGAGAAGGCGGAGACCGCGGTGCTCGGCGCGGTGCTGGTGGAGCCGATGCTCCGGGCGCTGCACCGGCTCGCCCAGGAGGAGGAGTCGGCGCGGCGCTACGGCTTCGAGTAACGCCGAAGGCCCTCCACCGAGGTGGAGGGCCTTCGAACGACGTACCCCCGACCGGATTCGAACCGGCGCTACCGCCTTGAGAGGGCGGCGTGCTAGGCCGCTACACAACGGGGGCGAGGATCTTACGTTTCCGCAGATCCGAGCTGGTCTACCTGGACTCGAACCAAGACTAACTGAACCAGAATCAGTCGTGCTGCCAATTACACCATAGACCAATGATGGTTTAGACCAGACAGTACCCCCGACCGGATTCGAACCGGCGCTACCGCCTTGAGAGGGCGGCGTGCTAGGCCGCTACACAACGGGGGCCCTAGCGATCCCGACATGATCAGGATCAGTACCCCCGACCGGATTCGAACCGGCGCTACTGCCTTGAGAGGGCAGCGTGCTAGGCCGCTACACAACGGGGGCTTTGCAGATAAGCTCTGCGAGCTGGCCTACCTGGACTCGAACCAAGACTAACTGAACCAGAATCAGTCGTGCTGCCAATTACACCATAGGCCACTGGAACTCAAGCCCCTGCGGGGTTCTCGTTCTAGCGTGCGCCTCGGGGTTCCGGCCTTCCGGCCCGCTTCCCTCGGCGCAGGAAGAACATTACCCGAAGGTGGACGGGGCTCCAAAACGGGTATGCGCGCGGACTAGCGCGGGGAGTTCGGCGAGGGTGCCGATCCGGTGCGCCACGACCTCTCCCGCGGCCTGCGCGTAGGCCGCCCCCCGGTCGATCCACACGGACAGCAGTCCGGCCTCGGCGGCGCCCCGGCCGTCGATCTCCGGGTGGTCGCCGACGTACGCCACTTCGTGCGGCGGCAGGCCCAGCGCCTCGCAGGCCGCGAGGAACGCGCCGGCCTGCGGCTTCGACACGCCCAGCTCGGCGGCGCACAGCACGCTTTCGAAGCGGTCGAGCACACCGAGGGTGCGCAGTTTGTGCTCCTGGACGGTGATGCTGGAGTTCGACAGCACCGCCTGCCGGTGGCTGGCGGAAAGGGCCTCCAGGACGGGCAGGACGTCCGGGAAGAGGCCCCAGGCCGCCTCGTAGTGCCGGAGGTAGCGCCGGAACCAGGCGTCGGCCTCGGCGTCGGTCAGTTCCGTGCCGAGGAACACCCGGACGCGGTCGCGCCGCTGGCCCAGGAAGGAGCACTCCCCCGCCGCGTACCGCGCCCACTGCTGCTCGGTGGTCCGCCGCCAGCGCGCGAGGGCCTCCTCCGGGGTGCGGTAGCCGGCGAGCAGCCCTTCGGCCACCAGGTGGGCCCGCATGCCCTCCCGGTCGGCGGAGGTGTAGTCGAAGAGGGTGTCGTCCACGTCCCAGACCACGGCTTTGATGCTCACGGTCCGACGGTAACCCCCGGGCGCCGGGCCCGTCCGGGGAACGGCGGCGCACCCCCGGTCGCGGTGGGTGAGCGATGTCACACGGAGTGTGTGCGCCCCGGGGGCGCCGAAGGGGCGGCACCCGAGGTTCCGGGTGCCGCCCCTTCGGGGACGTGCCGGTTACGCGCCCAGTCGCGCGAGAGCCGCGTCGATGCGGGCCAGGGTCTTCTCCTTGCCCAGGACCTGCAGGGACTCGAAGAGCGGCAGGCCGACGGTGCGGCCGGTGACGGCGACGCGCACCGGGGCCTGGGCCTTGCCGAGCTTGAGGCCGTGGGCCTCACCGGCGGCCAGGACGGCCTCCTTCAGGGACTCGGCGGAGGTCCAGTCGGCGGACTCCAGCTTCTCGCGGGCGGTGCGGAGCAGGGCGTCGGAGCCCTCCTTCATCGCCTTGGCCCACGAGGCCTCGTCGGTGGCCGGCTCCGCCAGGAACAGGAAGTCGACGTTGTCGGTGATCTCGGAGAGGACCTTCAGCCGGGTCTGGGCGTGCGGGGCGATCGCCTCCCACTTGGCCTCGTCGAAGGCCTCCGGCGCCCACGGGGCGAACGGGGCCTTCAGCCACGGGCGGCAGCGCTCGGTGAACTCCTTCACGTCCAGCATGCGGATGTGGTCGGCGTTGATCGCCTCGCACTTCTTCAGGTCGAAGCGCGCCGGGTTGGGGTTCACGTCGGAGATGTCGAAGGCCGCGACCATCTCGTCGATCGTGAAGATGTCCTGGTCGGCCGAGAGCGACCAGCCGAGCAACGAGAGGTAGTTGAGCAGGCCCTCGGGGAGGAAGCCGCGGTCGCGGTAGAGGTTGAGGGACGACTCCGGGTCGCGCTTGGAGAGCTTCTTGTTGCCCTCGCCCATCACGTACGGCAGGTGGCCGAAGGCCGGGGTCCGCTTGGCGATGCCCAGCTCGGTCAGCGCCTTGTAGAGCGCGATCTGACGCGGGGTGGAGGAGAGCAGGTCCTCGCCGCGCAGGACGTGGGTGATCTCCATCAGGGCGTCGTCGACCGGGTTGACCAGCGTGTACAGCGGGGCGCCGTTCGCGCGGACGATGCCGTAGTCCGGCACGTTCTCCGGGGTGAAGGTCAGCTCGCCGCGGACCAGGTCGGTGAAGGTGATCGTCTCGTCCGGCATCCGGAAGCGCACGATCGGGGCGCGGCCCTGGGCCTGGTACTCCGCGACCTGCTCGGCGCTCAGCTCGCGGCAGTGGCCGTCGTAGCCGGACGGCCTGCCCTCGGCGCGGGCGGCCTCGCGGCGGGTGTCCAGCTCCTCCTGGGAGCAGTAGCAGTGGTACGCGTGACCGGCGTCGAGCAGCTTCTGGGCGACCTCCTTGTAGAGGTCCATGCGCTGCGACTGCCGGTACGGCGCGTGCGGGCCGCCGACCTCGGGGCCCTCGTCCCAGTCGAAGCCGAGCCAGCGCATCGCGTCGAGCAGCTGGTCGTACGACTCCTCGGAGTCGCGGGCGGCGTCGGTGTCCTCGATGCGGAAGACCAGGGTGCCCTGGTGGTGCCGGGCGAACGCCCAGTTGAACAGGGCGGTGCGGACCAGGCCCACGTGGGGGTTACCGGTGGGCGAGGGGCAGAAACGGACGCGTACGGGGGAGCCGGATGCGCTAGCCACGCTTGACAACCTTGTTGGTGAGAGTGCCGATGCCTTCGATGGTGACGGCGACCTCGTCGCCGACGTGCAGGGGGCCGACCCCCGCGGGGGTGCCGGTGAGGATGACGTCGCCGGGGAGCAGGGTCATGGCCTCGGAGATGTTGACGATCAGGTCCTCGATGGGGTGGATCATCTCGCTCGTGCGGCCCAGCTGGCGCTGCTCGCCGTTGACGGTGAGCTGGACGGTCAGGTCGTTCGCCCGGTCGAGGTCGAGGTCCGTCTCCACCCAGGGGCCCAGCGGGCAGGAGGTGTCGAAGCCCTTGGCCCGCGCCCACTGCTTCTCGCGGCGCTGCACGTCGCGGGCGGTGACGTCGTTGGCGCAGGTGTAGCCGAAGATCACGTCCTTGACGCGGTCACGCGGGACCTCGCGGCACATGCGGCCGATGACCACGGCCAGCTCGGCCTCGTGGTGCAGTTCCTCGGAGAACGGCGGGTACTGGATGCCGTCGCCGGAGCCGATCACCGAGGTGGACGGCTTGAAGAAGGCGAACGGGGCGTCGGGCACCTCGTTGCCCAGCTCACGCGCGTGCTCGGCGTAGTTGCGGCCGAACGCCACGACCTTGTTGGGGAGGACCGGGGGGAGCAGCCTGACCTTGCTCAGCGGCACCTTCGTCCCGGACAGCTCGTGGTCCGCGAAGGGGATGCCCTTGATGATGTCGAGGACGAGTTCGTCCTGCTTGTCGCCCTCGACCGCGCCGAAGGCTACGTTCCCGTCGATGGAGAACCTGGCGATGCGCACGGGATCCTTGCGCCCCTCAACTAGAACCGGCGTACTGACGCCCCAGGTTAACCGGTCGGGCGGCCCGGTGTTCGGCCGGGACGGCAGCCGGGCAGGTGTTTTCCGGTGCCGGAATCAGAGGGGGCCGAATTCGCCCCCGGAGGCATGCCCGCAGGTCAGGGCGGGTGTGGGGCCCGGCGGTGGAAA
This sequence comes from Streptomyces sp. NPDC037126, assembly GCF_055605965.1. Lineage (NCBI taxonomy): Bacteria > Bacillati > Actinomycetota > Actinomycetes > Kitasatosporales > Streptomycetaceae > Streptomyces > Streptomyces sp. NPDC037126. The sequence continues at coordinate 154,089 of NZ_JBVJTD010000010.1, read as the reverse complement.
AAGCCACGGTCATTCTGGGCGGCCGGCAAAGGCGGCCGGGGAAAACACGCTCGCGTGAATGGGCCGTACCGGTAAAAGACGAGTGCGGCCGGGAGGGTCGTCGTGATCCTCCCGGCCGCACTCCGCGGGACCGTGGGCTACCGGCCCGCCGCGACCGTCACGCCCTCGGGGACGTCGACCAGGATGGTGCGCCTGGGGTTGGCCGTCTGGGCGGGAAGCTCGACGGACTGTTCCGGCAGCGCGGGCGTCTGCAGATCGCCGGCGTCCTCCAGGTGCGCGAGGGTCGTGCGGCGCGGGTTGGCTATGTTGCGGAACATCATCGTCGTCTTCACGGTTTTACTGGTCCTAGTCGTGTGTCGGCGGGCTGACAGATACGTCCCTCATGTAAAGCGCCAGGCTAAACATCTGATTCCCTGCCGAACTCGCCAACCAGCCTCGATGTTCATGTGAGTTTGCTCACGGCTCGTGGCGCAAACCGGTCAATTCCGGCTGACAACCCGCCCCATCGAAACGGACATTGGACCCCTGAAGCCATCATTCCGCTCCTGATCATGGCGACTGGGACACGTGACACCGGCCGGGAACTCGCCGGGAAACGTCCGTTATGACCGGGATCAGCTTCCACGGCAGGTAATCCGGCGCTCACGGCCCGTCACCTAGGTCACAGCTCGGGACACGGCCCTTGTTGGAGATCCTGCACTGTGCTGGAATTCCACGGACCGCCGCGGGATCGAGCCGGCGCGCAGGGGGCGCAACGCAGCGCCGAGTGGCGGCCGGATAGGGGGGAACCTGCGCCGGTCACTCAAGACCACCCGGGGGGCGTATTCAGGGCGCTCCCCACAACGCCGACACCGTGTCCCTCCGTTCGCGCGGAGGGGCGCCTGGTCCAGAGGTTGCGACGCTAGTGCAGGGACGTTTCAAGAGGGATGGCAGCGCTTCGGCGGAGCCGGAGTCGCACGACGGGACTGGCCCCATGAAGGGCAGCTCCTCGCCCCAGCACGCCCAGAACCCGGGCCCGGCCCCGTCCGGAGACGGCGGTGAGCGCGGCGGACGCCCCGGCGCGCAGGCATCGTCGGTCTCGTCGGCAGCCGCGGGACCCGCGAACTCGGCGACCCCCACGCCGGCCGTGAAGTCGGCGCAGGGCCCGACCAGCACCGGTTCGCGCATGGCCCTGCGCAACTGGCGCATCTCCACGCGCCTGGTGTCGCTGCTCGCGCTGCCGGTGGTCGCGGCCACCTCGCTGGGCGCGCTGCGCATCAACGACAACATGAACGACATCCAGCAGCTCGACAACATGAAGCTGCTGACGGACATGACCAAGCAGGCCACCGAGCTGGCTGCCGCGCTCCAGGAGGAGCGCGACCAGTCCGCCGGTCCCCTCTCGCACGGCCTGAGCGTGAACGACTACACGGTCAAGGGCTACGAGCAGAAGACCGACCGGGCGCGCACCAACTTCCTCGACGCCTCCGAGCAGATCGACCAGGCCAGCAAGAACGGCCAGCTGCAGGGCGTGCGCGACGCGCTCGTCGGTCTCGCCAACCAGCTGGACGACCTGGCCAAGATCCGCCAGGGCGCCTACGCGTCGCAGGGCAACTCGACCCAGACGATCGAGTCGTACCACCGGCTCATCACGCAGCTGATCGACCTGTCCCAGGACATGGCCGAGGCGTCCAGCAACCCGGAGATGATCTCCCGCACCCGCGCCCTGGCGGCGTTCTCCACCGCCAAGGAGTACGCCTCCATCCAGCGCGCCACGATCGCGGCCGCGCTGCCCTCGACGAACACGACCAAGGGCAGCCTCTCCGAGAACGACCGCCTCTACGGCGACTCGGCGTACCAGAGCGAGAACTCCGAGCTCGCGATCTTCCGCAAGATCTACGCCAACGAGAACGCCGAGGAACTCCTCAAGCCGATCGACGAGGGCAACCCGACGATCCAGTCGGCGGACACCTACGCCAAGCGTGCCTTCGAGCAGCGCGGCGGCCTCGCCGACCTGCCGCCGCGGTCCTACCGCGACTGGGTGGACGACAGCTCGACCAAGATCGAGCAGATGAAGAAGATCGAGCACACGCTGCTCGAGGACATGGAGCAGAAGGCGCGCGAGCTGAAGAGCGCCACCCAGCAGGACGCCATCATCTCCGGTGCGCTGATCCTGCTCGTGCTCGGTGTGTCGCTGGTCGGCGCGTTCGTCGTGGCCCGGTCCATGATCCGCTCGCTGCGCCGGCTGCAGGAGACCGCGACCAAGGTCGCCCAGGACCGCCTGCCCGAGCTGGTCAAGCAGCTGTCCGAGTCCGACCCGCAGGACGTCGACACGTCCGTGGAGTCGGTCGGTGTGCACTCCCGGGACGAGATCGGCCAGGTGGCCGCGGCCTTCGACGACGTGCACCGCGAGGCGGTCCGCCTCGCCGCCGAGCAGGCCCTGCTGCGGGGCAACGTCAACGCGATGTTCACCAACCTCTCGCGCCGCTCCCAGGGTCTGATCCAGCGCCAGCTGTCGCTGATCTCCGAGCTGGAGTCCCGCGAGGCCGACCCGGACCAGCTGTCCTCGCTGTTCAAGCTCGACCACCTCGCCACCCGTATGCGCCGTAACGGTGAGAACCTCCTCGTCCTCGCCGGTGAAGAGCCCGGCCGCCGCTGGACCCGCCCGGTCCCGCTGGTCGACGTGCTCCGCGCCGCCGCGTCCGAGGTGGAGCAGTACGAGCGCATCGAACTGGCCGCCGTGCCGACGACGCAGGTCGCCGGCCGGGTCGTCAACGACCTCGTGCACCTGCTCGCCGAGCTGCTCGAGAACGCCACCTCGTTCTCCTCCCCGCAGACCAAGGTCAAGGTCACCGGTCACGCGCTGCCCGACGGCCGCGTGCTGATCGAGATCCACGACACCGGTATCGGCCTCTCCCCCGAGGACCTCGCGGCGATCAACGAGCGGCTGGCCTCCCCGCCCACCGTGGACGTCTCCGTCTCCCGGCGCATGGGCCTCTTCGTGGTCGGTCGTCTGTCGCAGCGGCACGGCATCCGCATCCAGCTGCGCCCCTCCGACTCCGGCGGTACGACCGCGCTGGTCATGCTGCCCGTGGACGTGGCCCAGGGCGGCAAGAAGCCCGCTCCGGGCAAGCCGGGCGCGCCCGGTGTCGGCGGTGGCCCCGCCGCCGCGCAGGCCGCCGCCGGTGTGGCCGCGGCCCGGCGCGCGAACGGCGGCAACGGCCAGGGCGGTGCCCTCGGCGCCGCCCCGGCGGGCGGTGGCCTGCTCGGTGCCGGCCCCGGTACGCGCGGCCAGGTGGGCGCCGGCCAGGGTCCCCGGGCCGCGCTGCCCGGCGCGGGCCAGGCGGGCCGTCCGGGTGGCGCGCGTGGACCGCAGGGCGGTCCCGGTGCCCCGCAGCGCCCCGCGGCCGGGTTCGGCTCGCAGGCGCCGGCCGCGCCGGGAGGTCTGCAGGCCGCGAACCAGGGCGGTCCGCAGCAGGACGCCTTCGGCGGCCGCGGTCCGCAGCGCCCCGCCGAGCAGGGACGCCAGCCCCAGCTGCCGCCGCGCGGCGGCGCGCGGGCCGAGCTGCCCGGCGGCGACCAGCAGCAGCGCACCTCGGGCTGGAGCGACAACCAGGCCCCGCTGTCACGTGCCTCGCTGGACACCCCGCGCGGCCACGACGAGCAGGACCCGTCGGGCACCGCGCGCATGCCGCGGGTGGACGACCGGCAGGGGCCGGGCGCGACCGCGGAGATGCCCCGGATCGACGCGCACGGCCCGTCCGCCACGGGCGAGTTCCCGCGCCCGGAGCTGAACGGGATCAACGGCGCCCAGGACACGGGCCAGTTCGCCCGTCCCGACGCCCAGCAGACCGGTCAGTACCAGCTTCCCGGCGCGGGCCGGCACGGCGGCGGCCAGTACGCGCAGCCCGAAGACCCGCAGCAGACCGGGCAGTTCGCCCAGCCCGACCCGGCGCAGGCGCCGGGCGCGTTCGACCGCTCCGGCGGCCAGCAGGGCATGGGGTCGTTCGTCCGCTCCGACATCTTCGGCACCCCGGCGCCCGGGCGGCAGGACGACAGCGCCCAGAACACGGGCCAGTTCGCGGCTCCGCAGGCGTACGACACCGGCTTCGACGCCGGCTCCACGGGGCAGCACGCACTGCCCGGCCGGCAGAACCCGGCGCACACCGGTCAGTTCGAGCGGCCCCAGCCGGCCGCCCGTGAGGACTTCGGTGCCCCGCGCCCGCCGGCCCAGCGTCCGGTCCGCCAGGAGCCGGAGGCGCTGCCGCCGGCCAGCGGCCCGGGTGACGGCCGTACCCCGCTGTACGACACACTGGAGACCAACTGGTTCCACGGTGGCGGTCAGCAGCAGCAGGAGACCCGGCCCGCCCCGCAGCAGCCTCAGCAGCAGCCGCAGGCTCCGCAGCGTGCCGCCTCCCCCACAGGCTCGTGGCGTACCTCGCCGAACGACGAACTCGTCCGGCAGGCCGAGCGAGTCCGCCAGCCCGCCGCCGGCGGGGTCACCACCTCCGGCCTGCCGCGTCGGGTCCCTCGGGCGAACCTCGTTCCGGGCACGGCGCAGCAGCAACAGCACCAAGCCGGTCCGCAGGTCTCGCGTGCGCCTGACGACGTACGCGGACGGCTGACCAATCTTCGTCGGGGCATCGCTCAGGGCCGTCAGGCCGGCAGCGGCCAGACCGGCAGCTTCCCGAGCCCCACTCACCAGCAGGAGCGTTAGTTGAGTCCGATGAGCCAGGCGGCACAGAACCTGAACTGGTTGATCACCAACTTCGTGGACAACACCCCCGGGGTGTCCCACACCGTGGTGGTCTCCGCCGACGGCCTTCTGCTGGCGATGTCCGAAGGCTTCCCGCGAGACCGCGCCGACCAGCTGGCGGCCGTCGCGTCCGGTCTGACCTCTCTGACGGCCGGGGCTTCCCGGATCTTCGAGGGCGGCAGCGTGGCGCAGACGGTCGTCGAGATGGAGCGCGGGTTCCTCTTCCTGATGTCGGTCTCGGACGGGTCGTCCCTCGCGGTCCTGGCCCACCCGGAGTGCGACATCGGTCTCGTCGGCTACGAGATGGCACTGCTCGTCGACCGCGCAGGGGCGGTCCTCACACCTGACCTGCGCGCCGAACTCCAAGGCAGTCTGCTCCACTGACCGGCCCCGGCACCACCCACCTCACCAAACCACCGTCCGGCCGCCACAATCCCCCCACCGGCCCCGTCAGACGGCTTGACTGACCGACTTGCTGTCCCGCCCGGAGGATTCATGACCCCGCCCACCGCCCATCATGATCCGTACGCGGAGCCGTACGGGGACGAGGGCGACCAGCCGCTGGTACGGCCGTACGCGATGACCGGCGGCCGGACCCGGCCGCGGTACCAGCTCGCGATAGAGGCCCTGATCAGCACGACGGCCGATCCGGCAGCGCTCATGGGACTGCTCCCTGAGCACCAGCGCATCTGCCACCTGTGCCGGGAGGTCAAGTCGGTCGCGGAGGTCTCCGCGCTGCTGGCCATGCCGCTCGGGGTGGCCCGGATCCTGGTGGCCGACCTCGCCGAGGCCGGCCTGGTCGCCATCCACCAGCCGGGTGGCGACGAGAACAACGGCGGCGCACCGGACGTGACGCTGCTCGAAAGGGTGCTCAGTGGACTTCGCAAGCTCTGACGCGGGCCGGGCCACCACCTCGGCGAAGATCGTGGTGGCGGGCGGCTTCGGCGTGGGCAAGACCACGTTCGTCGGTGCCGTCTCGGAGATCAACCCGCTGCGTACCGAGGCCGTCATGACGTCGGCGTCGGCCGGGATCGACGACCTCACCCACACCGGGGACAAGACCACCACCACGGTGGCCATGGACTTCGGCCGCATCACCCTCGACCAGGACCTGATCCTGTACCTGTTCGGCACGCCCGGCCAGGACCGCTTCTGGTTCATGTGGGACGACCTGGTGCGCGGCGCCATCGGCGCGGTGGTGCTCGTGGACACCCGGCGCCTGGCCGACTGCTTCCCGGCGGTCGACTACTTCGAGAACAGCGGCCTGCCGTTCGTCATCGCCCTCAACGGCTTCGACGGTCACCAGCCGTACAACCCCGACGAGGTGCGCGAGGCGCTGCAGATCGGGCCCGACGCCCCGATCATCACGACCGACGCCCGCCACCGGGCCGACGCCAAGAGCGCGCTGATCACGCTGGTGGAGCACGCCCTGATGGCGCGGCTGAGGTAGCACTCAAATACGACGTGCCGTACGGCAGTTGCCGTAAGGGGTTCGGAGCCGACTGTGGCCTTTGACACGGTCGGCTCCGGTGTTCATAACAGTTCGGCAGAGGAATCGCCGGGTATCACCACGCGACGCGGTCGTGCGGTGCCGCTGTGCTCACAAAAGCCCCGCCTTTTGGCGGGGCTCGCTCTTTATGACCGTTTTATCTACGGCTTACAACGGTGCCGTCACAAGGTTTCCACTGTTTGGAAGTGCGCTGGTCCACGTGCTGGAATGCCTGAACTGCCCAATGGTCAAAGACGTACTCAGTGGTCGTTGACGAACCGGGCTCTGAGAGACTGCGGCACGACGAAGGTGCCGACCGCCGAGAGGTTGTTGGTCGAGTGAGGCGAAGCAAGAACGGTCCCGAGCCGTCGGCGCGGGGCAACTTCACCCCGCCGCCGCGCGCTGCGGCGCCCACCCCTGTGCCCGGTTCGGAGCCGGTGGCCACTCCCGCACCGAGCGGCGGCCGCTTCTCCCCGCGGAACTGGCGGGTGCCCACCCGTCTGAACGCGATCCTGCTGATACCCGTGATGGTCGGTCTCGTCATGGGCGGGTTCCAGGTGAAGAGTTCCATCGACACCTGGCAGCAGGCCCGTGACGCCGAGAACACCGCCCGCCTGGTGCGTGCCGCCCTGGGCTACGCGGACGCTCTGGAGAACGAGCGCGACGTCACCGCGAAACCGCTGCTGCTGAACAAGAAGGACGCCGGTTCCAAGGCGGTCATCGACGCGGCCCGCAAGAACACCGACGACGCCGCCAACGCCTTCGACCAGGCCGCGCAGAACATGCCGCACAAGTCGGGCCTGGAGCGCCGGCTGAAGCTGTTCCGCGAGGACGAGCCGAAGCTGGTGCAGCTGCGGCAGCTCGCGTACACCTCCAGGCTGACCGGCGTGCAGACGGAGGAGGGCTACGTCACCGTCGCCCACCCCCTGATGGAGTTCGCCAACGAGCTCGGTCTGGGCACCGGCAACATCACCTCCTACGGCCGTACCGTCTACGCGATCTCGCTGACCAAGGCGGCGCTGTCGCTGGAGCGGTCGATCGGCATGCACCTCCTGGTCAAGCCCGGCCCGGACGCCCCGAACCTCGCGACCCAGCGGGTCTCCCTCTCCTCGTACGCCTACCTGGAGCGCATCGCCCTGGAGGAGTACCTGGGCGGTGGCACCGAGGCCGACGCGCAGAAGCTCGCCGACGCGCAGAAGAAGATCAAGACGGACGGTGCCGCCGCTGCCGCGCAGACCAAGCAGGAGCACCCGAACTACGTTCCGCCGCCGTCCAACCCGAACACGATGGTCTCGGCGCTGGCCACGCTGAAGGACACGAGCACCCTCACCCGTGAGGAGCTCGCCACCACCGGCATCACCGCCGACAACTGGTGGGCGGTCAACACGCTGAAGTACAAGGCCTACCGCAAGATCGAGTCGGACATGGCCGACAAGGCGGTGAACGAGGCCTCCGGCATCGCCGACGACGCCAAGACCTCCGCCTTCATCACCGGTGCCGTGGTCGTCATCGCCCTGCTCGCCGCGTTCCTCCTGGCCGGTCTGGTGGCCCGCCAGATGAGCCGCTCGATGCGCCAGCTGCGCAACGCCGCCTTCGGCATCGCCGAGCAGCGGCTGCCGATGCTGGTCGACCAGCTCTCCCGCACCGACCCCGGCCGGGTCGACACCCGGGTCGCCCCGATCCCGATCCACAGCAAGGACGAGATCGGCGAGGTCGCCCGCGCGTTCGACCAGGTCCACCGCGAGGCGGTGCGGCTCGCCTCCGAGCAGGCCCTGCTCCGTGGCAACATCAACGCGATCTTCACCAACCTGTCGCGCCGCAACCAGTCGCTGATCGAGGGCCAGCTGACCCTGATCACCGACCTGGAGAACAACGAGGCCGACCCGGACCAGCTGGAGAACCTCTTCAAGCTGGACCACCTGGCCACCCGTATGCGCCGCAACGGCGAGAACCTCCTCGTTCTCGCCGGCGAGGAGCCCGGCCGCCGCTGGGACCAGCCGGTCCCGCTGGTCGACGTCCTGCGCGCCGCCTCCTCCGAGGTGGAGCAGTACGAGCGCATCGAGCTGTCGGGCGTACCGGAGGCCGAGATCCACGGCCGCGCCGTCACCGACCTCGTGCACCTGCTGGCCGAGCTGCTGGAGAACGCCACCACGTTCTCCTCCCCGCAGACCAAGGTCCGGGTCACCGCGACCCGACTCCCCGACGGCCGCGTCATGATCGAGATCCACGACAAGGGCATCGGCCTGACCGCCGAGGACTTCGCGGACATCAACCACAAGCTGGCCAACCCGCCGACCGTGGACGCCGCGATCTCCCAGCGCATGGGCCTGTTCGTGGTCGGCCGGCTGTCCGACCGGCACGGCATCCGCGTCCAGCTGCGCCCCTCCGGCGAGCAGGCCGGCACGACCTCCCTGGTCATGCTGCCGGACGCGATCACGCACGGCGGTGGCGGCGAGACGCCGCTGGACCGCGACGAGTTCACGGTCTCGCAGATCATCCCGGAGCAGCAGTTCCAGGGTGAGAGCTTCCACCAGGTGCAGCCGATGCGCACCGCCGCCGAACTCGGCTTCGACGACAGCCAGTACACGGAGGTCCCCGACGACATCCGCGGGCTCGACCCGGTCGGCCGCTCGCTGATGCGCGAGGGGCGGCGCGCCGCCCTGGAGGCCCAGAGCAACGGCCAGCCCGCCGAGCCGCAGCACGAGGGCGCGGAGACCGCCGGCTACGCGGACCCGGTCTTCGACCGGCAGTCCACGGGCTACCCGGAGCAGCCTCGGCAGCCGTACGAGGAGACCTCGTACGAGGAGCAGCCGCAGGCCGCGTACCAGGAGCCGTACCAGGAGACCTACTCCGAGACGCACTCGGCGCCGTACGAGAAGCCGTACGAGGAGCAGTACTACCCGCAGGGTGGCGAGCTGCCGCAGAACGACGGCTTCTCCCCCAACGCCGGTTACCCGGATCCCGCGTACGCGGAGCCCGCGCAGAGCCCGTCCTACCAGGACGACTGGCAGCCGGCGAACGGCTACCAGAACGGCTACCCGGCTCATTACGCTCCGGAAACGGAATCCACACGGGCCGCTGACGCGAGTGAGCACAACCGCGTAGGCTTCGACCGTCCGGGAACGGCTTCTCCCGCCCCACACGCGCTGACCGACGCCGGGCTGCCCCGCCGCGGTTCCACCGCGAACGGTTCCCAGGGCACCGGTGGTGCGAACGGCACGGCACGCGTGCAGCAGGAAGCGCCGGCTCCCGCACCGGGGAACGCGCCCGGGAGCAACGGCGACGACTGGCGTTCGGCGAACGACGAGCGCTGGCAGCAGGCCGCCCAGCTCCGGAAGCCGAAGGCAGGCGGGGTCACCGCCTCGGGCCTGCCGCGGCGGGTGCCCAAGGCCAACCTGGTCGAGGGCGCGGCGGAAACCACCCCCCAGGGAGGCCCCCAGGTCTCCCGCGCCCCGGAGGACGTCCGGGGCAGGCTGAGCAACCTGCGTCGAGGCGTCCAGCGCGGACGCAACGCAGGCAGTGAAACGAACGGCCAGGGCTTCGGTCCTGACAGCACCTACAACCAGGAGCGTTAGTGTGAGCCCGATGAGCCAGGCGGCACAGAACCTGAACTGGTTGATCACCAACTTCGTGGACAACACCCCGGGGGTGTCCCACACGGTGGTGGTCTCCGCCGACGGACTCCTTCTGGCGATGTCCGAAGGCTTCCCCCGCGACCGCGCCGACCAGCTCGCGGCCGTCGCATCCGGCCTGACCTCGCTGACCGCCGGTGCCTCGCGCATCTTCGAGGGCGGCAGCGTGAACCAGACGGTTGTGGAGATGGAGAGGGGATTTCTCTTCATCATGTCCGTCTCCGACGGGTCTTCCCTCGCAGTTCTGGCCCACCCGGAGGCGGACATCGGCCTCATCGGGTACGAGATGGCCCTTCTGGTGGACCGAGCGGGCACGGTCCTGACCCCGGATCTCCGTGCGGAGCTCCAGGGAAGCCTTCTCAACTAGTAATCGGACGGTGCGTATTCGTGTCCCGGGGCCGTAAGGTTTCGGGACGCGGCTCCACACGGATGGGTGCCCGGCACAGTCGGAGGAGGAGAAAGTGGCAACACCCCCAGGCGGTTCGCATTCGGGTAACTGGTCGTACGGCCCTGCCCAGGGCCAGGGCGACGGTTCGGCGAACCGGTACAACTTCCCCTCCGCCCCCAGCCACCGGCAGCCGTACGCGCCGCAGGGTCCCGGTCCCTCTCCGTACGACCAGCCGCCGGCCCCCCGCATCCAGCCGGTGCAGCCGCAGCGCCGCCCCGAGCCGGCGCCCGCGACCGCATCGAACAACCCCCTGGTGCGTCCGTACGCCATGACCGGCGGCCGGACCCGCCCGCGCTACCAGCTCGCCATCGAGGCACTGGTGCACACCACCGCCGCTCCGCACCAGATGCAGGGCCAGCTGCCCGAGCATCAGCGGATCTGCAACCTGTGCCGGGAGATCAAATCGGTGGCCGAGATCTCGGCCCTGCTGACGATCCCCCTCGGCGTGGCCAGGATTCTCGTCGCCGACTTGGCGGAGGCGGGCCTGGTCGCCATCCATCAGCCCGGCGGCGACGAGAACGCCGGTGGCCAGCCAGACGTGACACTGCTCGAAAGGGTGCTCAGTGGACTTCGCAAGCTCTAGCGGCGGTCCTTCCCGCTCCACCACCTCCGCGAAGATCGTGGTGGCGGGCGGCTTCGGCGTGGGTAAGACCACGTTCGTCGGTGCCGTCTCGGAGATCAACCCGCTGCGCACCGAGGCCGTCATGACGTCCGCGTCGGCCGGGATCGACGACCTCACCCACACCGGGGACAAGACCACCACCACGGTGGCCATGGACTTCGGCCGCATCACCCTCGACCAGGACCTGATCCTGTACCTGTTCGGCACGCCCGGCCAGGACCGCTTCTGGTTCATGTGGGACGACCTGGTGCGCGGCGCCATCGGCGCGATCGTGCTGGTCGACACCCGGCGCCTGGCCGACTGCTTCCCGGCGGTCGACTACTTCGAGAACAGCGGCCTGCCGTTCGTCATCGCCCTCAACGGCTTCGACGGCAACCAGCCGTACAACCCCGACGAGGTACGCGAGGCGCTGCAGATCGGGCCCGACACCCCGATCATCACGACCGACGCCCGCCACCGGGCCGACGCCAAGTCGGCGCTCATCACGCTGGTCGAGCACGCCCTGATGGCCCGCCTGCGGTAGCCACTCGCGCAGTTCCCCGCGTCCCTCCTGGGGCGCGGGGATTTTTCGTACCGGTGACCCGCCGGTGAGGATGGTGGAGGCGATGTCCGGCATGTCGTCCGTGCGGATCGGTGCCCTCGTTCCGCTGACCCGGCCCGGCTGGGCCGAGGCCGGCCGGCATCTGCTCGCCGGACTCGAACTGGCCGCCGGCGAGGTCAACGACGCCGGCGGGATCGCCGGCAGGCCACTCGAACTGGTGGTCCGGGACACCGCGGCCGATCCGCGGAGGGCGGAGGCGGCCGTCGACGAACTGGCCGGCCTCGGCGTGGCCGCCCTGGCGGGTGAGTACCACAGCGTGGTGGCTCGTGCGGCCGCCGCCAGGGCCGACGCCCTGGGCCTGCCGTTCCTCTGCTCGTCGGCGGTTCTCGACGCGCTCATCGAACAGCCGACCGAGTGGGTCGCGCGCCTCGCCCCGGCCCAGTCCCACGGCTGGGGGATCTACGCGGACTTCCTTCTCGGCGCCGGGCACAGCCGCATCGCCGTGGCGGCCGAGCCGAGTGTCTACTGGGCGGCCGGGACCCGCATCCTGCGGGACCACCTCGCGCCACGCGGTGGCACGGTCAGCGAACTCGACATGCGCGCGCTCACCCCCACCGCCGTGTGCGACGCGCTCGCCGGCCAGCGCGCGACGGCCCTCATCCTCCTCGTCGGCCACCCCGAGCCGGCGGTGCCGGTCGTCAGGTCCGTCCGCGGCGACCGGCGCCTCGCCGGCATCTTGATCGGTGCTCCGGCCGGGCAGCCGGAGTTCGCCGAGTGGACGGGGCTGCTGGGCGGCGACGGCGCAGCGATCCCGTTCCTGCGCTACCTGCCCGAGCGCCTCACCCCGCTCGGCGCACGCGTCCGTACGGCCCTCGGTGAGCGGCTCGGCCAGGCGCCCTCCTTCGTCGCCTTCGAGGGCTACGACACGATCGCCGTCCTCGCAGACGTGCTGCGCTCCCAGGGAGCGGACCGGGTGGGCATCGCCCGGGCCTGGCCGCATGTCGCGGTCGAGGGCACCCGCGGGCGGATCCGGTTCACCCGTACGCCGGACATCGGCGTGCGGCAGTGGGCCTGGGCGCCGGTCCAGGTCGTCGACGGGGACCCGGCGGACCCCGGTCGCTTCCGGGTCCTCCACACCGGCTGAGCGGCCACGCGGGTCCGGCCGCGACGCCGAAGGGCCCCTCCGTGGTGGAGGGGCCCTTCGGGAACCGGCGGAATCGGCGCGGACTAGCCGTGCCAGCTGTGCGGGGCGCGGAAGCCGCCCTCGCGCTCCAGACGACGCCAGCCGGCCTTCGCACGGCCTCGGTGGGTGGGGGCCGAAGACGCCGGCTGGGCGGCGGCGCGGGCCAGGAGGACGGCCGTGATGGCGGCGACCTCCTCGGGCTCGGCATGGCCCTTCTCGACGCGGATGTCAGCGTTGCTCATGGGTGTCAGTCTCCGTGAGAGAGAGGTCCGCGGGGTTGCCGCGGCGGGTCCGCTCGGTTACTGCGGGGGGTTGCCGTGCTTCCGGGACGGGAGGTCGGCGTGCTTGGTCTGCAGCATCGCCAGGGACTTCACCAGGACCTCGCGGGTCTCGGCCGGGGCGATGACGTCGTCGACCAGGCCGCGCTCGGCCGCGTAGTAGGGGTGCATCAGCTCGGCCTTGTACTCCTTGACCATCTTCTGACGCATGGCCTCGGGGTCCTCGGCCTCGGCGATCTGGCGGCGGAAGATGACGTTCGCGGCGCCTTCCGCACCCATCACGGCGATCTCGTTCGTCGGCCAGGCGTAGGTGAGGTCCGCGCCGATGGACTGGCTGTCCATGACGATGTAGGCACCTCCGTACGCCTTGCGCAGGATCAGCGAGATCCTCGGCACGGTCGCGTTGCAGTAGGCGTACAGCAGCTTCGCGCCGTGACGGATGATTCCGCCGTGCTCCTGGTCGACACCGGGGAGGAACCCCGGCACGTCCAGGAAGGTGACGATCGGGATATTGAAAGCGTCACACATCTGGACAAAGCGCGCAGCTTTTTCGCTCGCCTCGATGTCCAGGACACCCGCCAGCACCTGCGGCTGGTTGGCGATGATGCCCACGACCTGACCGTCCAGCCGGGCGAGGGCGCAGATGATGTTGCGGGCCCAGCGCTCGTGGACCTCCAGGTACTCGCCGTCGTCGACGATCTCCTCGATGACCTTGGTCATGTCGTACGGCCGGTTGCCGTCGGCCGGGACGAGGTCGAGGAGGACGTCGCTGCGGCGGTCCACCGGGTCGGACGAGTCCGCCGACGGGGGGTTCTCGCGGTTGTTCTGCGGGAGCAGCGACAGGAGGTAGCGCACCTCCGCGATGCAGGTCTCCTCGTCGTCGTACGCGAAGTGGCAGACGCCGGAGGTCTCCGCGTGGACGTCGGCGCCGCCGAGCCCGTTCTGGGTGATCTCCTCGCCCGTCACCGCCTTGACCACGTCCGGGCCGGTGATGAACATCTGCGAGGTCTCGCGGACCATGAACACGAAGTCCGTCAGGGCGGGGCTGTAGGCCGCGCCGCCCGCGCACGGGCCCAGCATCACGGAGATCTGCGGGATGACACCCGAGGCCTTCGTGTTGCGCTGGAAGATGCCACCGTAGCCCGCGAGGGCGCTGACGCCCTCCTGGATGCGAGCGCCCGCGCCGTCGTTCAGGGAGACCAGGGGCGCGCCGGCCGCGATGGCCATGTCCATGATCTTGTGGATCTTGGTGGCGTGGGCCTCGCCCAGCGCGCCTCCGAAGATCCGGAAGTCATGGGCGTAGACGAAGACCGTACGGCCCTCGACCTGGCCCCAGCCGGTGATGACACCGTCGGTGTACGGCTTCTTGGCCTCCAGACCGAAGCCGGTCGCCCGGTGCCGGCGCAGCTGCTCGACCTCCTGGAAGGAACCCGGGTCCAGGAGCAGCTCGATCCGCTCCCGGGCCGTCAGCTTGCCCTTGGCGTGCTGCGCCGCGGTCGCCTTCTCGCTGGGGCCCGCCACGGCGTGCGCACGAATCTCGTGCAGCTCGGCGACCCGCCCGCGCGCGTCCGTCGGCTCGCCGGTCGGCTCACCCGTCGTCTCTTCCAAAACGGTCATGTAGCGACCTTACGAAGGACACCAAGGAAAGCGAGCCGTCGACTCCGTACAGTCTCCGGCCCGTTTTCCTGGTGCCAGTGAACAGAACCAAGGCCGCGTGCAGGCGTTCCGACTGCTCAGGGGGCGCCGGTGTTGTGGGGGTGCCACAAAGCCGTCACCTGAGAACCGCCTCACATTAACGGGGCGCACATGCCATCCCCGGAGTGACGGGGCCCCTCGGACGGCGGTCCGCCGACCGGAGAACGGCACCCTCACCGGCCCGCGCGCGGACGGCCCCGGACCCGGCGGCCAGGAGCACGCGCCCCACCGTACCGGCTCGCCGGTGACGCCGGTGACGCCCGCGCGCGGTACGGCGACGGCAGGGCCGAGGTCACACCCCCGGTTCCCCGCCCCCACTCGTGGCCGCCTCGCTGGGCCGTCCCCCGTGCGCGGACGGACGCCGCACGACGAGACTGCTCACCTCGAACGACATCTCGGTCGTCCCGTGCGCGGGCGGCGGGTGGTAACGCCCGGCCGACACGGAGAGGTTGATGATGAGGTAGGCCCGCCAGGCGCGCCCCACGCCCCGACCGTCGGCGAAGACCCGCGTGCCGTTCAGCCACCAGGCCACGGAGCGGGTCCCGAACTCGGTGCGCAGGTCCACCCAGGCGCCCGGGCGCACGGCGTCGTCACGGAGGTCGTGACCGGCGTCGTGCACGTGATTGGTGAGTTCCAGCAGGTCGGGGTTGTCCGGGTGGTACTCGAAGACGTCGATCTCCTGGTCGCCGTCCCGCCAGGTCCAGATGGCCGGCCAGGCGCCGGTCTCCCGGGGCAGCCGTACGCGCGCCTCCAGCACGTCCCCCGGCCGGACCATGAACCCCTGCGGGCTGCCCTCGGTGGTCAGCAGGCCGGTGTTCCATCTGCCGTCCGGCCGGCGTGTGGCCCGGAAGACCCCCGAGCGACTGTGGCCGGCGTCGGACACCAGGTAGTCCAGCTTGTCGTCGTCCGGGTTGACCGGGCCGCCGTCCGGATAGGCCCACGAGCGGCCCGCGACCCACTGTGCCGTGGAGGTGAAGTCCGCCGTGAACACGACGTCGGACACGGTCGGGCGGCGGGGGGCCGGCAGCGGGGCGCCCGATGTCGGTTCGTCCATGCCGGATTTCTCACCACCTGGGGGCCGGTCATGCGCCAAGCCCCCGACACGCCGCGGGGATTGACCCGTCCGGGTGAACGCGGCACGGAGCGGCCCGGCCCGGCGGGTCGGCCGAGGGACCGTTCCCGCCCGGCTCCTTCGTCCCCGGCTAGCCGGAGGTGCGGTTCATGACGCGGCGGGCCGCCTCCGCCTCCGCCGCCTCGGGGGACAGCTCGTCGAGGGTGTCGAGGTCGGTGTCGGCCTCCAGTTCCCGTTCCCAGGCAGCCGCGAGCTTCTCCTGCTCCTCGCGGGGCCTGGCACCGACCGCCTCCCGGTGATCCGGGTCCAGGGCAGTGAGGAATCGTCCGACCGGATCCGTCGGCATACCGTGCTCCTTGTCGCGTGGAAGGGGCCCCTCGCCCAGCATGGCCAATCCGCGCCGGACCGGCCTCCCGGAACACCCCGGTGGCCCGCGGCCCCCACATGTGGTGACTTTAGGTCATCACGAAGACACCCTGCGGATGATGTTGAAAATCGAACGGAATAGGTCTACGGTCGTCTCCGTTGGGTTCGTTGAACGTTAAACAGAAACTTCCAGGAGGACCTCATGGGCATCTTCGGCCGCAAGGACAGCACCCCCGGGACCACCCCGGCGCCGGCCGCCGCCGGCCCCGACCTGACCGCGGTGACCGGCGACTACACGATCGACCCCGCGCACACCACGATCGAGTTCGTGGCCCGCCACGCGATGGTCACCAACGTGCGGGGCGGCTTCCAGGACTTCACCGGCACCCTTCATCTGGACGGCGCGGACCCCACCGCCTCCACCGCCTCGCTGGACATCAGGATGGACAGCATCGACACGGGCAACGCCGACCGTGACGGTCACCTGAAGTCCTCCGACTTCTTCAAGACCGAGGAGTTCCCGACCATGACCTTCCGCTCCACCAAGGCGGAGGCCCTGGGCGGCGACGACTACCGCATCACCGGCGAGCTCTCCCTCCTCGGTGTCACCAGGCCGATCAGCATCGACCTGGAGTTCAACGGCGTCGCGAAGGACCCCTTCGGCAACGAGCGCGTCGGCTTCGAGGGCAAGACCGAGATCCTGCGCTCCGAGTGGGGCCTGACCTGGAACGCGGCGCTGGAGACCGGCGGCGTCCTCGTCTCCGACAAGATCAAGCTGAACTTCGACATCTCCGCGATCAAGAACGCGTGAGCCCCCGGCGGCCGGGCAGGCCGCCCGGCGCCCGCGGTGTGGACGTGCCCGCCGACCCGGAGAACGGGAGAGCGGGCACTCGCATGTCCGTGCGAAGATGACCTTCCATGGCAATGAGCACCGCGTTGTGGTCCTTCGCCCTCGTCGTAGGGCTGCTCACCCTCACCCCCGGCCTGGACACGGCCCTCGTACTCCGCACCGCCGCGCTCGGCCGACGCACCCGCGCCTGGGGCGTGGTCCTCGGCATCCAGACCGGCACCCTCCTGTGGGGAACGCTCACCTCGCTCGGCGTCACCGCCCTGCTCACCGCTTCCCACCTCGCCTACGAGACGCTCCGCTGGGCCGGTGCCGCCTACCTGCTGTGGATGGCCGCCCGCATGATCCGCGCCACCTTCCGCGGCGAGCGGCCGGACACCCCCGCGCCCGAGTCCCTGGCCGGCGCCGGCACCCTGTCCGCCGGCTGGCGCCAGGGCACGCTGACCAACCTCCTCAACCCCAAGGTGGGCGTCTTCTACGTCGCCGTACTCCCCCAGTTCGTCCCGCCCGGCGCGCCCCACTTCTCCACCGGCGTCCTGCTGACCTGCGTCCACATCGTCATGGGCCTCGTGTGGTCGACGGTCCTCATCGCCTCGGCCACCGCCGTCGGCGCCTGGCTGCGCAGGCCGGGAGCCCACAGGCTCCTCGACCGCGTCACCGGCACGGTCATCGCGGCCTTCGCGCTGAAACTGGCACTGAGCGACTGATCCGGGCGCCTGCCGCACCCGCCCTGCCGCCCCGCCCGTGTCACATCCGGCCGCGCTGTCTCGTCTCAGATCGCGAGGAGAGCCACAGCGATCGGGAGGGTGATGGTCATGCGGGTGTTCGTGGCAGGCGGGGCCGGGGTGCTGGGGCAGCGGCTGGTTCCCCAGCTCGTGGCCCGTGGACATCGGGTCACGGCGACGACGACGAACGCGCAGCGGCTCGGCCTGCTGCGGCGCCTCGGCGCGGACGCGGTCGTGATGGACGGGCTGGACGCGGCCTCGGTCGGTGAGGCGGTGGCGAAGGCGCGGCCCGACGCGATCGTGCACCAGATGACCGCGATCTCCCGGGCGCACGCCGGCAAGCCCGATCTGAGGCATCCGGACCGCTGGTTCGCCCTCACCAACCGGCTGCGCACCGAGGGGACCGACCATCTGCTGGCAGCCGCCGAGGCGACCGGTGTCTCCCACGTCGTCGCGCAGAGCCATGCGAGCTGGAACGGCATCCGCGAGGGCGGCTGGGTGAAGACCGAGGACGACCCGCTCGACCTGTTGGAGGGGACGGCCGCGCACGTGGGGATGACGGCGCTGCGCCATCTGGAGGACGCGGTCCTCGGCAGCGGCGGCGCGGCCCTGCGGTACGGCGCGTTCTACGGGCCGGGCGCCATCGACGACCAGGTCGAGCTGGTGCGCAAGCGGCAGTACCCGCTAGTCGGTCGCGCCACCGGCTACAGCTCCTGGGTGCATCTCGACGACGCGGCGGGCGCCACCGTCCTGGCGCTGGAGCAGAAGGCGCGGGGCGTGTTCAACATCGTCGACGACGAACCGGCCCCGGCGAGCGAGTGGTTGCCGCATCTGGCGGCCTGCGCGGGTGCCAAGCGGCCGATGCGGATCCCCCGGTGGCTGGCCCGGCTCGCGGCCGGGGAGCAGGCAGTGGTGATCATGACCGAGGGCCGTGGCTTCTCCAACGCCAAGGCCAAGCGGGAGCTCGGCTGGGAGCTGCGCCACCCGTCGTGGCGGCAGGGCTTCGAGACGGAGCTGGCGTGACGCGGACCGAGGAGTTCGAGGAGCTGCGCCCGCTGCTGTTCTCGATCGCCTACCGCATCCTCGGCAGCGTGAGCGAGGCGGAGGACGCGGTCCAGGAGACCTGGCTGCGCCACCAGGGCTCAGCCGCCGGGCCCACCTCGGCGAAGGCGTTCCTCTCGGCCGTGGTGACCCGGATCTCGATCGACGTGCTGCGCTCGGCCCGGGTACGGCGGGAGGCGTACGTGGGGCCCTGGTTCCCCGAGCCGCTGCTGAGCGACCCCTACGAGGACCCGGAGCGGTCGGCGGAGCTGGCCGACTCGGTGTCGACGGCGGCGCTCCTGCTGCTGGAGCGGCTCAGCCCGCTGGAGCGGGCGGTGTTCGTGCTGCGCGAGGTGTTCGGGTTCGGGTTCCCGGAGGTCGCGTCGGCGGTGGGGCGCTCCCCGGCCGCGTGCCGTCAGCTGGCGGTGCGGGCGCGCCGCCACATGGACGCGGGCCGGCCCCGGTTCGAGGCCGCGCCCGAGGAACGCGAGGAACTCGCCGGCCGCTTCTTCGACGCCTTCCGGGAGGGCGACGTCGACGGGCTGCGCGAACTGCTCGCCGCCGACGTGCACATGGCCGGCGACAGCGGCGGCAAGGCACCGCGGTGGGGCACGGGCATCACCGGCGCCGAGAACGTGGCCCGGCTGCTCGCCGTGCTGCTGCCCGCGTTCACGCGGATCGGGGGCGTGGTGGAGCCGCGGCAGGTGAACGGCGCGCCGGGCGCGGTCTTCCGGACCCGGGACGGCAGGGTCGTCAACACCTGGGCGCTCGGCATCGAGGACGGGCGGGTCCGGACGATCCACACGGTCATCAACCCCGACAAGCTCGCCCACATCGGCCCGGTGGCGGACGCCTGGTCGGTCCTGCGCGAGGCGGACCTGGTCCGCCGCCCCGCCGCCTGGCCGGACGAGCCGTCCCCGGGGTGACCCGGCGGCACCCCCGGCGGCGGACGAGGGCACCCGTGCGGCTCAGTTGCCGAAGCCGCCGCCGAAGTCCCCTCCGTCTCCGCCGCCGAAGCCGCCGCCCCCGTCGAAGCCGCCGCCGAAGTCGCCGGGGTCGAAGTCCGTGCCGGAGACGTCGCCGCCCTGGTGGCCGCCGCCGAAGTCGCCGCCGTACCCGCCGAAGTCGCCGTACCCGGTGCCGTAGTCGGCCGCGTAGGAGGGGGTGGCCATCATGTTGCCGAGCAGGGTGCCGACGAGCAGGCCGGGGAGGATGCCGCCGCCGAAGTAGCCGCCCGCCCAGGGGCCGTAGGCCGGGCCCGCGTCCCAGTAGGGGCGGCGGCCCTGGTCCGTGTCGACCTCGCGGATCACGGGATCGCGGCCGTCGGCCAGGCGGGTGGCGTCGGCGGCGCAGACCGGGACCTCGCGCGGGGCGCCGCCCGGCGGGGTCCAGGCGGCGTCGACGACCGAGGGCCCGTGGCGGGGGTCGAAGAAGCACGGCGGGCGGCGTTCCGGGAGCGGACGGCCCGTCCGGCGGGCGGCCAGCTGGGTGAGGGAGAAGCGGCCGTCCTCCAGGGCCTGGGTCACCGTGCGGACGTCCTCCGGTCTCGTCGCCTCGGCCATGCGCTGCTTGGCGGTCTCGTAGGCGTCGAGGGCGCGCTCGTAGTCGGCGCGCATCGCGTCGTCGGCACCCGCCTCCGCCGGGTGGAAGTCCAGGCGGTCCAGTTCCTCGCCGAAGGCGGTGATGTCCTCGTCCACGACCACCCGCAGCCGCTCCAGCGCGGCCCGCTGCTCCTCGTCGCGGCGCCGGCGGTTGCGGCGGACCAGGACGTAGGCACCGGCCCCGCCGGCCACCAGCACGGCGGCGACGGCGATCAGGCCCGTGCTCGACGCGCCGCCCGGGCCGCCCGTGGCGCCCCAGCTCTTCGGGGCGTGGCCGCCCATGTCGGCCACAGCCCGGTCGGTGAAGTCGGTGAGCTGGGTCCTGGCGTTCTCACCCTGGACGCTGTTCACCAGGTTCTGCCGGGCCGTCGGGGACATCACGGAGGCGTCGGCCCGCGCGTCGAAGCGGTCGCCGAGCCGCACGCCGTACAGGCCGGTGATGCCGGTCGCGGCCCGCAGGTTCGCGAACAGCCGTCCGGTGGGGTAGCCGGCCGGGAGCACGGCGACGAACAGCGGCTTGTCCGCCGCCCTGATCCGTTTCGCGAGCGTGTCGGCGTCCGCCTTCGACAGCTGACCGGAGGCGGCCGGGTCGACGTAGACCGGGCTCTTGCGCAGGGCCTGCGCGATGGTGGAGATGCCGGTGTCCGCGCTCGCCCGGGGAGTGAGCGCGGACGCCAGGACCAGGACGAGGGCGGCCACGAGCAGCGCCGGGAGGCTTCGGGTCCGCGGAACGGCCTTCATGCTTCGAAGCTACCCGAAGCCCCCCAGAACCGGTCATTCGGATCGCGCGGCCGTCATGCCGCCCGGTACGCCTCCGTCAGCTTCTCCAGCGCCTTCCCGTACCGTCCGGTCAGCAGCAGGTGGTCGGCGTCGGCGAAGGGCTTCGCCAGCGCCTCGGTGATCCGCTCCCCCGCCTTCCGCTGGACGAGCAGCCGGGCCTCGGTGACCAGTGCGCGTCCGGTCCGGGCGTCGCGGGCCCGCTCGGCCGCCGCCGCCCGCACGGCGAGCGTCCGCAGTTCGGTCGCCCCGCCCCCGGGCACCTCGGTCAGGGTGGTCAGGCCCCAGCCGTAGGGGAACTGCGGGTCGTACGACGGGTCGCCCACGTTGATCGGCAGCTGGGACTCGGACCTGGGCCAGGTGACGGGGAGCTGTCCGGTGAAGGGCCGCTTGCCGTAGAGGACGTCGGCGACGCCCTCGCCCTCGGTGCCGGGCAGCCAGGAGGCCACCAGGGCGTCGATCTTCCCGAGCCGGTCGCCGATGAGCTGCGGCCGGCCGGAGACGATCAGCACCGCGCACTTCATGGCCGAGCACACCTTGTCCACGGCCGCCTGGTCCGCGGCGGACAGGGACAGGGAGTGACCGTTGCCCACGTCGCCGACGCCCTCGGCGTACGGCGTCTCACCGACGACGACCACGCCGACGTCGTAGCCGTCGGTCGGGGCCGAGGCGTCCTTGGAGTACGTGACGTCGCCGCCCGCCGCGCGCATGCCCTGCAGAACGGTCGTGCCGGGCGTGGTGTCCCCGGAGGAGCCCTGCCAGGTGAGGGTCCAGCCGCCGGTCTGGTTGCCGATGTCGTCGGCGTTGGAGCCGGCGACGTACACCTTCTCGCTCTTCCTCAGCGGCAGCAGCCCACCGCTGTTCTTCAGCAGCACCTGCGACTCGGCGGCTGCCTCGCGGGCGACCGCGCGGTGGGCCGGGGAGCCTATGGCGGACGCGCCGCTCGTGTCGGCGTAGGGGTGCTCGAAGAGGCCGAGCCGGAACTTCTGGGTGAGGATGCGGGAGACGGCGTCGTCGATCCGGGCCTCACTGATCCGGCCCGCCTTCACCTCGTCGGCGAGCGTGGTGCTGAAGTCCTTGTAGGTGTACGGCACCATCATCATGTCGACGCCCGCGTTCACGGCAGTGCGGACGTGGTTCGCGTAGTCGCCGGGGAGCTGGTCGATGGCGTTCCAGTCGCTGATGACGAAGCCGTCGAAGCCCATCCGGCCCTTCAGCTCGCCGTTGATCATGTCGCCGCGGGCGTGCATCTTCACCGCGCCCTTGCCGTCGCCGGCGATGTCGAGCGAGGAGTACGACGGCATGACCGTGCCGATGCCCCGTCGTACGGCCGTGCGGAACGGCGCCAGGTGGATGTCCTCCAGCTGCTCACGGGTGACCGTGGTGACGCCCTGGTCGATCGTGTAGGTGCCGGTGGTCGAGGAGCCGTACGCGGTGCCGCCGTCGCCGACGAAGTGCTTGGCGGTGGCCAGGACCTTGTCGTCGCGGCTCAGGTCACGGCCGTCCGCCCGGCCCTGGAGTCCCTGGACGACGGTCTCCATGAACTGCACGAGGGCGGGGTCCTCGCCGAAGGACTCGTAGGAGCGGCCCCAGCGTTCGTCGCGGCTGACGCACAGGCAGGGCGCGAAGTCCCAGGGGACGCCGGTGGCGCGGACCTCGGCGGCCGTCACCGCGCCCGTCCGCTCGGCGAGCCGGGGGTCCCTGGTCGCGCCGATGCCGATGTTGTGCGGCATGATCGTGGCGCCGTAGAGGTTGTTGTGGCCGTGCACCGCGTCCACGCCGTAGACCAGCGGGATCTGGAACCGTGTGGCCCGGGTCCGGAGCTGGAAGGCGTCGATCATCTTCGCCCAGCCCTCGGGGGTGTCGGGGGTGGGCGTGGAGCCGCCGCCGGACAGCAGCGAGCCGAGGTTGTAGCCGGCGATGTCGCCGGGGGTGGTGAGGCCGCCGCGCTCGGCCTGGGTCATCTGGCCGGCCTTCTCCGCCGGTGACATCCGGGACAGCAGGTCCGCCACGCGCTTCTTCACGGGCAGCTTCGGGTCCAGGTACGGCAGTCCGTGCGCGTCGAGGACGATCTGCGGGTCCTCGGCGGGGGCCCTGGCGCCGGTGACCGTGAGCCTGAGCGGGACGGTCTCGGCGGGCCCGGCCGCACGGTCCGCGCGGGTGCGGACCTCGATGGTGCGGACGGTGCCGGAGGGGGTGCCGGCCGGGAAGGTGAGGGTGCCGGAGACCGGGGTGTAGTCCTTGCCCGCGGTGGCGGTGCCGCCCTCCGTGCGGTAGGCGACGGTCACCGGGTCGTCGACGGGCCGCTCCCCGGTCGTGGCCAGGGTGACCCGCACCTTCGCGGTGCCGCCCTCCCTGACCGGGTAGACGGGCGCGTCCGTGCTGACGGAGGCGCGCAGCGCCTGGTCGGCGCTGCCGTACAGCTCCACGTCGTCCATGGCGAAGTCGCCCTTCACGCCGACGGGGAGCGTGACGGCGTAACCCCACATCCGGCTGAGGCCGAGGACGTGGTCGATGCCGCCCACGGGCTGGTAGTCGGTGCGGTAGGCGAAGTCGGTGAACGGGAGCTCGACCTGCTTCCAGCCGGTGAAGTCGTCGGTGAAGGAGGTCGTCCAGAGTTCGGAGGCCTCGCCGTTCGCGCCGCCGTCCTTGATCTCGAAGGCGATCTTCCTGCCGTTGTCCCGGCCGTCCCACCAGAAGCGGATGCCCTTGTGGGCGGACCAGTCGTGGGCCGGCTCGCCCGCGGCGAAGTCGTGGGTGAAGCCGCCGTAGCCGCTGATGTCGTAGGTGCCGGTGAGGACCTTCGCGCCCTCGGGGGCGTCGGCGCGCTCGGCCAGCCGGAGGGCGGGCGGGTCGTCGGCGTCGCTCCCCCAGGTGAAGATGCCGTCGGCGGGCTGGCCGGCGAAGGGGACCTCGCCCTCGAAGCGGTCGACGGGGACGGGCGGGGGGTCGGCGGCGGCGTGGGCGGCGGCGGACAGGGGCAGCAGGGCGGCGAGCAGGGCCCCGGAGACGAGCAGGGCGGTTCTTGGCATGGACCTTCCCTTGGCTCTCATGGTTCACTCATGTCTTAGATCACGCCGTGAGTTAACTAAGGCCGCACAGGCCCGTCAAGACGGCACGTCAGCTTTGCCGCAACCCCCGCTCTGTCGACCCGAGAGGAAGGGGGGCGAAGTCGGTGACCAAGTGGTCGCTGGCCGTGGACCAGAACAGGAGCGGGACCGTCGACTACACCGTCGAGTACTACGACATGGGCCAGCTGACCAAGTTCGTCCGTCCCGGCGCCCAGCGGAGCGCCTCCACGGCCTCCACCGCGGTGCCCAGCGTGGCCTGGCGCAACCCGGACGGCAGCAAGCTCGGCGCAGACGGTCACCATCGACTGGGGCGCGCAGCACGCCACTTACTCGCTGCCGGGCAGGACCTCGGCCACCTTCACCTGCTCCGGCACCCAGTCCGGCGGCGGCACCACCACCGGCGCGTTCGTGGGCCTGGCCGGCAAGTGCCTGGACGTGGCCGGAGCCGCCACCGCCAACGACACGGCGGTCCAGCTCTACGACTGCAACGGGACGGGCGCCCAGCGGTGGTCGTACAACGCCTCCGCCGGGGACGTGGTGAACCTTGCCGCGAACAAGTGCCTCGACGTCACGGACAACTCCTCCACGAACGGGGCACGGGCGCAGATCTGGTCCCGCACGGGGCCCGCGAACCAGAAGTGGAAGCTGCGGTAGCGCGGTCCTGAGCGGCGGCGGCCCGTCGGCTGGGGGACGATGAGGGAAAGCGGCGTCCCCCAGCCGGACACGCCTCGCCGAGGGAGTGGGAGCATGCGGGAGTTCCTCGTGGAGATCACCACCACGGTGCCCGAGGGCACCGGTGAGGAGGAGGTCGCCGAACGGCGGGCCGCCGAGGCCGTGCGGGCCCGGGAACTGGCCGCCACCGGCCGTCTGGCGCGGCTGTGGCGCCCGGTCGGCGAGTCGCGCAGCATCGGCGTGTGGCGCGCCGACGACGAGGCGGAGCTGTACGAGAAGGTGCTGGGTACCCTTCCGCTGCGGCCCTGGATGAGCCTCACCGTCACCCCGCTGGAGTCCCACCCGAACGACCCGGGCCGCGCCTGACGCCTGTCGACCTGGAGTCCCCATGACCACACCGCAGGATCTGTTCCTCGTCAGTCTGGACGTGCCCGGGGAGCGTCCCGTGGAGCCGGGCGATCTTTCGCTGGCGCTCGCCGGGGCCGAGCTGGTCGACCTGCTCGGGGCGCGGGCGCTCACCCTGGCGGACGAGCGCATCGTGCCCGGTCCCGTGCTGACCACGGGTGACCGGATGCTGGACGAGGCCGGTGCGGAGCTGGTGCGGCAGGAGCCGTACGAGAAGGTCGAGGACTGGCTGTGGCGCCGGGGGCAGGGGCTCGCCACGGCCTACGGCGACGTCCTGGACGCCGAGGGGCAGCTCTCCGGGAAGCGACACCGCTGGCCCCACCGGGCCGCGAAGGCGGCCGCGGCCGACACCCCGGCCCGGCGGCACGCGGCCGACCGCTGGTGGTCCCGCGAGCCGGTCCTGGCCGGGCTCGCCGCCACCCTCGGCATCCAGGCCGAGCGGCCGGTGGAGGAGGAGCCCGGCGACGAGGCGGTGGTCACCGTGCTGGTCGCGGTCGGCGACGCGGTCACCGAACTGGAGGCCGTGCGCGAGCGGCGCCGCATCGAGAACGTCGCCTTCGACAACATCTGGCGGGCCCCCTAGCGGACCGGCGCGCCGACCGCCAGCAGGTTCCCCTCGCTGTCCCGGAACCAGGCGCCGCGCTCACCGCGGGCCCCCTTGCTCGGGTAGTTGCCCTCGACCTCGGCGATGCCGTCCCGGGTGTGCAGGCCGGGCGCGTCGACCTCCTCGAAGGTCACACCGCGGCGGCGCAGCTCCGCGACGGCCGCCTCGATGTCGTCCACCTCGAAGGCCATCTGGGTGAAGGTGCCGGGCGAGGACCCCGTCGAGCGGAACACGACGAAGTCCACGCCGCCGCACCGGTAGAGCAGTCCGCCGGGCCGCTCGTCCACGGGCTCCAGGCCCAGCTTCTGCGCGTAGAAGCGCCGGGCCCGGTCCAGGTCCAGGGCGGGCAGCCGGGTCGCCACGCGGGCCCGGGCGAGCGGGGCAGTGCCGTCGGTGGTCATGCCCCCACTGTGGCCTACTCGGCCGGTTCCACGCCCGCGCGGAGCAGGCCGTAGGTGTACGCGTCCTCCAGGGACTGCCAGGAGGCGGCGATGACGTTGTCCGCCACGCCGACCGTGGACCACTCGCCGGTGCCGTCGGAGGTGGAGATCAGCACGCGGGTGGTGGAGGAGGTGCCGTGCTTGCCCTCCAGGATGCGGACCTTGTAGTCGACCAGCTCCAGCTTGGCGAGCTGCGGGTAGATCTTCTCCAGGGCGACGCGCAGGGCTCGGTCGAGGGCGTTGACCGGGCCGTTGCCCTCCGCGGTGGCGACGATCCGCTCGCTCTTGGCCCACAGTTTGACGGTGGCCTCGTTGGCGTGGGTGCCGTCGGGGCGGTCCTCGACGATGGCCCGCCAGGACTCGACGTCGAAGTACTTCAGCGGCCTGCCCTCGGCCTCGGCGCGCAGCAGCAGCTCGAAGGAGGCGTCGGCGGCCTCGTACGTGTAGCCCTTGAGCTCGCGTTCCTTCACGCGCTCGACCACGCGGCCCACCAGCTCGCGGTCGCCGCCGAGGTCGATGCCGAGCTCCTTGCCCTTCAGCTCGATCGAGGCGCGGCCGGCCATGTCGGAGACCAGCATGCGCATGGTGTTGCCGACCAGCTCGGGGGCGATGTGCTGGTAGAGGTCCGGGTCGACCTTGATCGCGGAGGCGTGCAGGCCGGCCTTGTGGGCGAACGCGGAGACGCCCACGTACGGCTGGTGGGTGGACGGGGTCAGGTTGACGACCTCGGCGATGGCGTGCGAGATCCGGGTCATCTCGCGCAGCCGGCCGTCGGGCAGCACCTTCTTGCCGTACTTCAGCTCCAGGGCCGCGACGACCGGGAAGAGGTTGGCGTTGCCGACGCGCTCGCCGTAGCCGTTGGCGGTGCACTGGACGTGGGTGGCGCCCGCGTCGACGGCGGCCAGGGTGTTGGCGACCGCGCAGCCGGTGTCGTCCTGGGCGTGGATGCCGAGCCGGGCGCCGGTGTCGGCGAGGACCGTGGAGACGACCGCGTGGACCTGCGCGGGGAGCATGCCGCCGTTGGTGTCGCAGAGGACGACGACGTCGGCGCCGGCCTCGGAGGCCGCGCGGACGACGGCCTTGGCGTACTCGGGGTTGGCGCGGTAGCCGTCGAAGAAGTGCTCGCAGTCGACGAAGACCCGGCGGCCCCGCTCCGTCAGGTACGACACCGTGTCGCGGACCATCTCCAGGTTCTCGTCCAGGGTGGTGCGCAGCGCCAGTTCCACGTGCCGGTCGTGCGACTTGGCGACCAGGGTGATCACCGGCGCGCCCGACTCCAGCAGGGCGTTGACCTGGGGGTCCTCGGCCGCCTTCGCGCCGGAGCGGCGGGTGGCGCCGAAGGCGACGAGCTGGGCGTGGCGGAAGTCGATCTCCGCCTGCGCGCGGGCGAAGAACTCGGTGTCCCGGGGGTTCGCGCCGGGCCAGCCGCCCTCGATGAAGCCCACGCCGAAGTCGTCCAGGTGCCGTGCGATGGCGAGCTTGTCCGCGACGGTGAGGTTGATGCCCTCCCGCTGCGCGCCGTCGCGCAGCGTGGTGTCGAAGACGTGGAACGAGTCGTCGAGCTCGCTGTGTGCCGTCTCGGTCATGGTCTCAAGGCTCCTGTTGTGGATCTTCGGTCTTACCGGAATGACCGGCTCCACCGTCCCCCCAATGGTCCCTCGCGCTTCGCCGCCGGCTGGTGGTGGGCCGGAAAACGAAAAAACCCCTCGCGGGTGCGAGAGGTCTGCGCGCGGGTCGAGGACGACGGTGGCCACCCGCATCTGGTCGTACGAGGTGGTCACTGCGGACCGGCGCGCCTGCTGCCAATAATCATGGCGAACGAGAGCACGGAGGAAGTCTGGCACAGCACGGCCCGCGGCTCACCGCCCGTCTCAGGATGCGGTCGCCGGTGTGGACTTCCCGGGGTCGCCCGGGGTGTGTCCACGCCGGCGCCCGGCTACGGGACCAGGAGCGTGTCCTCGATGAACTCGCGCACGTGCGCCATCACCTGCTCCCGGTCCGTGCCGCGCAGGCCGATGGCGACATGGATCGAGAACCCGTCGAGCAGCGCACGCAGCCGCGCCGCGAAGCGGTCCGCGTCCACCGCCCGGAACTCCCCGCGCGAGATCCCCTCGGCGATCAGCGCGACCAGGTCGCGGTGCCAGGCGCCCTCGATCGCGGCCTGCCGCACCCGGGCGTCGTCGTCGGCGTTCTGCGAACGGTTCCAGACCTCCAGCCACAGCGTCCAGTGCGGGTCGCGGTGCCCGTCGGGGACGTACAGGTCGATGTACGCGGCCAGGCGGTCCCGGGCGGGTGCGGCGCGGGTGAGGAGCCGGCCTCGTTCCGCGCCGAGCCGGCCCTCGCTCCACTCCAGGGCCTGGAGCAGCAGCTCGTCCTTGGAGCGGAAGTAGTACAGCAGGTGGCCGCTGCTCATCCCGACCTCCCGGCCCAGCCCCGCCATGGTGAGCTTCTCCAGTCCGCTCTCGGCGATCATGCCCATGGCGGCGGCGAGCACCTCCTCGCGGGGCGGGGCGGGGGTGCGGCGGCGGGGGGACGGGTTCGTGCTCATGCGGCGCCCTCCGGGCCGGGCGCCGTCGTCACCCGGACGGCCTCGGGGCCGCACGCGGCACACAGCAGTAGATCCACGCGTATGTTCTACCGGACCGCGGGTGTCACCCGGCCTTCGGCTGCTGCTGGGTGATGCAGTGGATGCCGCCGCCGCCCGCGAAGATCGTGCGGGCGTCCACGAGGGTCACGGTCCGCTCGGGGAAGAGGCGGCGGAAGATCCCGGCGGCGATCTCGTCGCGCGGGTCGTCGAAGCCGCAGAGCACGACGCCGCCGTTGCAGAGGTAGTGGTTGATGTAGGAGTAGTCGGCCCAGTGCCCGTCGGCCTCCAGGACCGTCGGGGCGGGCACCTCCACGACCTCGAGGCGGCGGCCCCGCGCGTCGGTCGCCGACCTCAGGATGCCGATGGCCTCCTTGGTGACCTCGTGGTCGGGATGGGCCGGGTCCGGCTGGTGGTGGGCGACGACGACACCGGGACCGGCGAACGCGGCGACGATGTCGACGTGGCCGAGGGTGCCGAAGCCATAGGGCGGGTAGTCGCCGGTCAGGCCGCGCGGCAGCCAGATCGCCTTCCGCGTGCCGAGGTGGGCGTGGATCTCGGCCTCGACCTCCTCCTTCGACCAGTGCGGGTTGCGCTCCGGGCCGAGCTGCACGGTCTCGGTGAGCAGCACGGTGCCCTCGCCGTCGACGTGGATCGCCCCGCCCTCGTTGACCAGCTTCGAGGCGTACGTCTTCGCGCCCGCGAGGTCGGACACATACGCGGCGATCTTGGAGTCGTGCTCCCAGCGGGCCCAGTCCTGGGCGCCCCAGCCGTTGAACGTCCAGTCCACGGCGGCCAGTTCACCCCGCCCGTCGGTGAGGAACGTGGGGCCGATGTCCCGCATCCAGGCGTCGTCGAGATCGCGCTCGACCGTCTCGACGCCGGGGCCGAGCAGGGCCTGCGCCTGCGCCGACTGGCCGGGGCCGCAGACGACCGTCACCGGCTCGAAGCGGAGGACGGCCCGGGCGACCGAGGCCCAGGCCATGCGGGACAGGCGGAGGTCGTCCGGGTCGTCGAAGGTGGGGTTGGGGCCCGGCCACGCCATCCAGGTGCGCTCGTGCGGGGTCCATTCGGCCGGCATGCGGAAGCCGTCGGCGGCGGGAGTGGTCATCTCTCGGGGTCCTTGTGTCCGGCGGGTCAGAGGAAGTAGAGGCGGTTGAGGGAGACGGAGTCGGCGGGCTCGGAGCTGAGCGGGTCGCCGTCGAGGGTGACCAGACCGGTGCGCTGGTCGACGTCGACCGCGCCGACCCGGGCGTTGAGCCGCAGGTCGGCGGGGCCGATCCCGCGGGTGCCGCGCACCGCGACCCGGCGGCGCCGGGTGGGCATGGCGTCGTTGCCCTGGTCGACGGCCGCCCGGGCGACGAACGCGACGGAGATGTCCGCGGCCGTGGCGCCGTACGAGCCGAACTGCGGCCCGAGGACGAGGGGTTCGCAGGTGTCGGTGGCCGCGTTGGGGTCGCCGACCACGCCGTACGCCGGGAAGCCGGACTTCAGCACGAGCTGCGGCTTGGCCCCGAAGTGGTCGGGCCGCCACAGCACGATGTCGGCGAGCTTGCCGGCCTCCAGGGAGCCGACCTCGTGGGAAAGCCCGTGCGCGATGGCCGGGTTGATGGTCAGCTTGGCGATGTAACGCAGGACGCGGGCGTTGTCGTCGCCCTCGCCGTCGCCCTCCATCGGGCCCAGCTCGGCCTTCATCTTGCCGGCCATGGCGAAGGTGCGCCGGACGGTCTCGCCCGCGCGGCCCATGCCCTGGGCGTCGGAGGAGGTGATCCCGATCGCGCCCAGGTCGTGCAGCACGTCCTCGGCGCCCATCGTGCCCGCACGGATGCGGTCGCGGGCCATGGCGGCGTCGCCGGGCAGGTCGGGCTTGAGGTCGTGGACGGAGACGATCATGCCGTAGTGCTCGGCGACCGCGTCCCGGCCGAAGGGCAGGGTCGGGTTGGTGGAGGAGCCGATGACGTGGGGCACGCCGGCCATCTTCAGCACGTTGGGCACGTGTCCGCCGCCGCAGCCCTCGATGTGGAAGGCGTGGATCGTGCGGCCTTCGAGGACGCGCAGGGTGTCCTCGACCGACAGGCACTCGTTCAGGCCGTCGCTGTGCAGGGCGACCTGGACGTCGTGCTCCTCGGCGACCCGCAGGGCCGTGTCCAGGGCACGCGTGTGGGCGCCCATGTCCTCGTGCACCTTGAAGCCGGACGCCCCGCCCTCGGCCAGCGCCTCGATCAGGGGCGCCTCGTGGGAGGACGAACCCCGGCCGAGGAAGCCGATGTTGACCGGCCAGGCGTCGAAGGCGTTGAAGGCGTGGCGCAGCGCCCAGGGGGAGTTGACGCCGACGCCCCACACCGGGCCGAACTCCTGCCCGATGATCGTGGTCACGCCGGAGGCGAGCGAGGCCTCCATGATCCGCGGCGACAGCAGGTGGACGTGGGTGTCCACGGCACCGGCGGTGGCGATCAGCCCCTCGCCGGAGACGATGGAGGTGCCGGTGCCGACGACGACGTCCACGCCGTCGAGGGTGTCGGGGTTGCCGGCCCGGCCGATGCCGCAGATGCGGCCTTCCCGGATGCCGATGGAGACCTTCCGGATCCCCTGCGCCGCGTCGATCACCACGACGTTGCTGATCACGACGTCGCAGGTCTCCCGGACGGCGGCGGCCTTCAGATGCAGTCCGTCGCGGGCCGTCTTGCCGAAGCCGGCCAGGAACTCGTCGCCGTAGTGCTGGGAGTCGGACTCCACCCGGACGGTCAGGCCCGAGTCGCCGAGCCGGACGCGGTCGCCGGCCCGGGGGCCGTGGGTGGCCGCGTAGGCGTGCGGGTCGACGTGGATCGCCCGGCTCACCTCGCGTCCCTTCGAGCGGCTCATCGCTCCTCGCCTCCTTCCGGCGCGACTCCCAGATATCCGCAGGCGGCGGCCCTGCGCAGGGCCTCTTCCCTGGCCCCCGGCGCGTCCAGCGGGCCGTCGACGAGACCGGCGAAGCCGATCGCGACGCGCTCCCCGCCGATCGGCACGAGACCGACCTCCTCGCTCTCGCCCGGCCCGAAGCGGACGGACGAGCCGGCGGGTACGGCGAGCCGCATGCCGTAGGCCCGCGCGCGGTCGAAGTCGAGGCGCGGGTTGCCCTCGAAGAAGTGGAAGTGGGAGGTGACGGAGACCGGCACGGTCGCGGTGTTGGTGACCGTGAGCCGCACGACCGGCGCCGGGTCGGCGTGCTGGGGCCCGGGCAGCAGCGCGCCCGGAGCGTCCTCGCCCAGGGTGCCGCCGATGGGGTCGGAGACGACCGCGAGCCGGGAGCCGTCGTCGAAGACGGCCTCGACCATCACCTCGGTGACCACGTCGGCGACGCCCGGCAGCACGTCCTCGGGACCGAGCACGGAGCGGGCCGCCTCGATGGCCTCGGCGAGCCGCCTGCCGTCCCGGGCCGCCTCGCAGACGGTGTCCGCGATCAGCGCGGTCGCCTCCGGCACGTTGAGCCTGAGGCCGCGGGCACGGCGGGCCCGGGCCAGCTCGGCGGCCCCGAAGAGCAGCAGCCGGTCACGTTCCGTGGGGGTCAGTCTCACGACGCGGCACCTCCTTGCCTTCCATGAATTAGAGCATCACTCTAAACGCGGAATTCATGAAACAGAAGCATTGACCGCGGGCGAGGCTACACGTCACATTGAACGTCGCTCTAACACCAGGCGGCAGTCGAAGGAGACCCAGCCATGCCGATAGAACAGCGTGGAGTCGACACCATCCCGGACGAGGAGCGGACCAGCGGTCCGCGCGACCTCGTCTCGATCCTGCTCGGCTCCAACCTCTGCCTCGGAGTGATCATTTTCGGCTGGCTGCCGCCGTCCTTCGGGCTCGGCTGGTGGGCGTCGGTCAGCTCGGTCGTGGCGGGGACGCTGGTCGGCACGGCGGTGACGGCGCCGCTGGCCCTGATCTCGCTGCGCACCGCGACCAACCTCTCCACCTCCTCCGGCGCCCAGTTCGGCGTCCGGGGCAGGCTGGTGGGGTCGGTCGTCGGCCTGCTGCTCGCCCTCGGCTACACCGCGCTGACGGTGTGGATCGGCGGCGACGTGATGATCGGCGTGCTCGGCCGGATGTTCGGGCTCCCGGCGGACGGGGTGTCGTACGGCGTCGTCTACGCGCTGCTCGCCGCGGCGACGGTCGCGGGCGCGGTCTACGGCTACCGGGTGCTGCTGAACATGTCCAAGGTCCTGTCCGTCGGCATGACCCTCCTGCTGGTGCTCGGCGTCATCGCCTACGCCCCGCACTTCACCACCGCGGCGCTGCCGCAGGCGGGCGGCTATCTGCTCGGCTCCTTCTGGCCGACCTGGTTCCTGTCGGCCGTGGCCGCGGGCCTGTCCGGCCCGATCGCCTTCATCACGCTGCTCGGCGACTACACCCGCTACATCTCCCCGGCCCGCCACGCCAACCGCCGTGTCCTGCACGCCACCTGGCTCGGCCTGATCCTCGGCCTGCTGGTGCCGCAGCTGTTCGGCACGTTCACGGCGTTCGGCGCGCACGCGGCGCTCGACTACGCCGGTCCGCTGGTCGCGGCCTCCCCCGCCTGGTACCTGCTGCCGCTGCTGCTGTCCGCCTCCGCCGGCTCGGTCGGCAACGCGGGTCTGATGCTCTACTCGATGGGCCTGGACCTGGACGCCATCCTGCCCAGGGCCTCCCGCGCCCGCGCCACCTGCACGGTCGCCGTGGTCGCCACCGTCTGTGTGTTCGTCGGCCACTACGCCTGGAACGCGCAGTCGGCGATGACCTCGTTCGTGCTGCTGCTCACCGCCATCGGCACCCCGTGGGCGGTCATCACCCTCATCGGCTTCGCCCGCTGCCGCGGCGTCTACGACGCCGACGCGCTCCAGGTCTTCAACCGCCGTTCGCGGGGCGGGATCTACTGGTACCGGGCGGGCTGGAACGTGCAGGCCACCGTCTCCTGGGCGGTCGGCGCGGGGGTCGGCCTGCTGGCCGTGTCACTGCCGTCGTACCAGGGCCCCCTGCTGCACCTGACCGGCGGGGTGGACTGCAGCTTCCTGCTGTCGGGCGCGGTCGGGGGAGCCGTCTACCTGCTGCTGACGCGCGGCGGGGAGCGCCCGGGGGCCGCCGAGGACGTCCACGAGTCCGAAGCGGCCCTCAGCCTGTAACGCACCGAGAAGCTGCGACTCACCGGAAAGGGAGAACCGTCTGCACCGTCCACCCGGACGCGAGAGGGCGCCACGGACACGCGGCGCCCTCTCGCGGCAGCGGTTCGTCCTGCCCGACCGTCAGCCGACGCGGTGCATCCAGCCGTGCTTGTCCTCGGTCATGCCGCGCTGGACGCCGAGCAGGGCCTCGCGCAGCCGGAGGGTCACCTCGCCCGGGGTGCCGTCGCCGTGGGTCCACTCGTCGGTCCTGGTCTTGACGTGACCGATCGGGGTGACCACGGCGGCGGTTCCGCAGGCGAAGACCTCGGTGAGGGCGCCGGAGGCCGCGTCCTTGCGCCACTGCTCCAGGGTGATCACACCCTCCTCCGCGGTGTAGCCGAGGTCGCGGGCGACCTGGAGCAGGGAGTCGCGGGTGATGCCCTCCAGGATCGAGCCGGTCAGCTCCGGGGTGACGATCCGGTCGCCGTAGACGTAGGCGACGTTCATGCTGCCGCTCTCCTCGACCTTGGTGCGGGTGACCGCGTCGAGGTAGACGACCTGGTCGCAGCCGTGCGCGGCGGCCTCGGCCTGCGGCAGCAGGGAGGCGGCGTAGTTGCCGCCGGTCTTGGCGTCGCCGGTGCCGCCGGGGACGGCGCGGACGTGGTCCTCGGAGACCCAGATGGTGACCGGCTTCACGCCACCGGCGAAGTAGGCGCCGGACGGGGAGGCGATCAGCATGAACATGTACTCGTTCGCCGGGTGCACGCCGAGCGCGGCCTCGCTGGCGAACATGAACGGCCGCAGGTAGAGGGACGCCTCACCGCCGTGCGGCGGGACCCAGTCGGCGTCCTGGGTGAGCAGCGCGTCCAGGGCGGCGAGGAACAGCTCCTCGGGCAGCTCGGCCATGGCCATGCGGCGGGCGGAGTTGCGGAAGCGGCGGGCGTTCGCCTCGGGGCGGAACAGCGCGACCGAGCCGTCGGGCTGCCGGTAGGCCTTCAGCCCCTCGAAGATCTCCTGGCCGTAGTGGAGCACGTGGGTGGAGGGGTCGAGGGAGATCGGGCCGTACGGAACGAGCTGCGCGTCGTGCCAGCCGCGGCCCTCGGTCCACCTGATCGTCACCATGTGGTCGGTGAAGTGGCGGCCGAACCCGGGGTTGGCCAGCATCGCCTCGCGCTCGGCGGCGGCGAGGGGACTGGCGGAGGGCTTGAGCTCGATCGTGGGCGTCGTCATGAGTGATTGTCCTTCACCGGTTGTTGTGACGGGCCGCGCTCACGCCCGAACACCGGCCGTCCGGCTGGTGCTAGGACGTCCGAGCTTTCCCTCATACCGCGGCTCCGCGTTCGATTATCGCGCGGGGCCCCCGGCGGACGGAATCGGGGTGAAGGCGACCCAGGGGTCGATGGTGGCACCCGGCGGGGACAGGGGGAAGCCGCCGGGCGGTCGTGCGGCCCGGCGGCTTCTCTTGCGATGGAGCGCCGGGTCAGCCGGCTACTCGGGAGGCGAGGGCGTCGCCGATCTCGGAGGTGCTGCGGGCGGGCCGGCCGGCGCGCTCGGTGAGGTCGACGGAGACCGCCGCGTCGATGCGGTCGGCCTCGGCCTCGTAGCCGAGGTGACGCAGCAGGAGGGCGACGGACAGGACCGTGGCGGTCGGGTCGGCCTTGCCCTGGCCCGCGATGTCCGGGGCCGAGCCGTGGACCGGCTCGAACATGGACGGGAACTCGCGGCCGGGGTTGATGTTGCCGGAGGCGGCGACGCCGATGCCGCCGGAGACGGCCGCGGCGAGGTCGGTGATGATGTCGCCGAAGAGGTTGTCGGTGACGATGACGTCGAAGCGGCCCGGGTCGGTGACGAGGTAGATCGTCGCCGCGTCGACGTGGATGTAGTCCGTGGTGACCTCGGGGAACTCCTTGGCCACCTTGTTGAAGACGTTCGTCCACAGGTGCCCGGCGAAGGTCAGCACGTTGTTCTTGTGGACCAGCGTGAGCTTCTTGCGCGGGCGGGCCTGGGCGCGGGCGAAGGCGTCCCGGACGACGCGCTCGACACCGAAGGCCGTGTTGACGGACACCTCGGTCGCGACCTCGTGCTCGGTGCCCTTGCGGATGGTGCCGCCGTTGCCGGTGTAGGGACCCTCGGTGCCCTCGCGGACGACGACGAAGTCGATCTCCGGCTGGCCGGCGAGCGGGGTGGCGACACCGGGGAGCAGCTTCGACGGACGCAGGTTGACGTGGTGGTCGAAGGCGAAGCGGAGCTTGAGCAGGAAACCGCGCTCCAGGACGCCGGACGGCACCGACGGGTCGCCGATGGCGCCGAGCAGGATGACGTCGTGCCGCTTCAGCGCGTCGAGGTCGGCGTCGGTGAGGGTCTCACCGGTGGCGTGGTAGCGCTTGGCGCCGAAGTCGTACTCCTGGGTCTCCAGCTTCACATCCTGCGGGAGGACGGCGGAGAGGACCTTGAGGCCTTCGGCCACGACTTCCTGCCCGATGCCGTCACCGGGGATCACTGCGAGATTGATGCTGCGAGACATGTCGGCACCCTACTCCTCGTCCCAGGTGATGACACGCCATGTCCGCGATACGGACACCCGAAGGGGGTGCGCACGGGTGACCCCGGGGCGCGGCGCGGCGGGCAGGGCCGCACCGCACCCCGGACGGTGCGGCTCCCGGATCGGTGGCGGCTCAGTGGCCGGTCTCGCCGCCGTTGTCCCGGCGGTCGAGGGCGCGCTGGAGCGCGTCGGCTGCGTTCTTGCGGTCGGACTCGCTCGCGCGGGACACGTGGCGGACTCGGCGGCGGACGGTCGTCTCGGCCATGGAAATCGACTCCTTCGGCAAGCTGGAGTACGGCGATGAGGGGATTCGAGACGCCGGATGGGGCGGGGAGCGACGGCCACAGGGGTTGCCTGCACAGGGCCCGGCTCACGACCGCCATTCGCTTGATCGAGCGAGACGTTCGGCTCCTACAAAACTAAGGGAGCCGGCCGCTTCTGTCTGCACAGTTACTCGGACTTCCTACTATCTGAGACGGCGAACCGGCCCACACCGCCCTGAGCTGGCCCTTCGTGCGTTCGAGGGCGACGGTGCGGCCGTGATCCGAGTGGGCCCGGACATGGCTACGGGCCGGGAAGCCTGCTCAGGTGTCAGGCTTCCCGGCCCGGGTTCGCGGGGGCTGATCAGCCCATGTGCGGGTAGGTGTAGTCGGTCGGCGGGACCAGGGTCTCCTTGATGGCCCGGGTCAGGGTCCAGCGCAGCAGGTTCTGCGGGGCGCCGGCCTTGTCGTTGGTGCCGGAGGAGCGGCCGCCGCCGAAGGGCTGCTGGCCGACGACGGCGCCGGTCGACTTGTCGTTGATGTAGAAGTTGCCCGCGGCGTAGCGGAGCTTCTCCATCGTGTACGCCGCCGCCGCGCGGTCGTTGGAGACGACCGAGCCGGTGAGCGCGTAGTCGGACACCGACTCCATCTGGGTCAGCATCTCGTCGTACTTGTCGTCCTCGTAGACGTACACGCCGAGGACCGGGCCGAAGTACTCGGTGCGGAAGACCTCGTTCTCCGGGTCGGTGCACTCGATGACGGTCGGGCGCACGAAGTAGCCGACCGAGTCGTCGTAGGAGCCGCCCGCGACGATCGTGCAGGTCGGGTCCTCCTTGGCGCGGTCGATCGCGGCCTTGTTCTTGGCGAAGGCACGGTCGTCGATCACGGCGCCGATGAAGTTCGACAGGTCGGTGACGTCACCCATGGTCAGGTAGTCGACCTCGGCCGCGAACTCCTCCTTGAAGCCCGAGTTCCAGATGGAGGCCGGGATGTACGCGCGGGAGGTGGCGCTGCACTTCTGGCCCTGGTACTCGAAGGCACCACGGGTGAGGGCCGTCTTGAGGATCGCGCGGTCGGCGCTGGGGTGGGCGACCAGGAAGTCCTTGCCGCCGGTCTCGCCGACCAGACGCGGGTAGGCGCGGTACTTCTCGATGTTGTTGCCGACCGTCTTCCACAGGTACTGGAAGGTCTTGGTCGAGCCGGTGAAGTGGATGCCCGCGAGGTCACGGTGCTCCAGGACGACGTTGGAGACCTCGATGCCGTCGCCGGTGACGAGGTTGATGACGCCCTTGGGCAGGCCCGCCTCCTCCAGCAGCCGCATCAGCAGGACGGCCGCGTGCGTCTGGGTCGGGGACGGCTTCCAGACCACCACGTTGCCCATGAGGGCGGGGGCGGTGGGCAGGTTCGCCGCGATCGCCGAGAAGTTGAACGGCGTGATCGCGTAGACGAAGCCCTCCAGCGGGCGGTGGTCCATGCGGTTCCACACGCCCGGGGAGTTCGCCGGGGGCTGCTCGGCGAGGATCTGGCGGGCGTAGTGGACGTTGAAGCGCCAGAAGTCGACCAGCTCGCACGGGCTGTCGATCTCCGCCTGCTGGGCGGTCTTGGACTGGCCGAGCATGGTGGACGCGGCGATCGTCTCGCGCCACGGGCCGGACAGCAGCTCGGCGGCGCGCAGGATGATCGCGGCGCGGTCGTCGAAGGACATGGCGCGCCAGGCCGGCGCGGCGGCCAGGGCCGCGTCGACGGCGTCCTGCGCGTCCTGCCGGGTGGCGTTGCGCAGGGTGCCGATGACGGCCTTGTGGTTGTGCGGCTGGACCACCTGGAACGGCTCGCCGCCGCCCATCCGCTTCTCGCCGCCGATGGTCATGGGCAGGTCGATGGGGTTCTCGGCCAGCTCCTTGAGCTTGGCCTCCAGGCGGGCGCGCTCGGGCGAACCGGGGGCGTAGCCGTGCACCGGCTCGTTGACCGGGGCGGGGACCTGGGTCACAGCGTCCATGAGATCCTTGACTCCTTGTACGTGAGCGGGTGTTCGGGCTCAGCCCTTGCTGACCATCGAGCGGAGGAAGAAGCGCAGGTTGGCCGGCTTCTCCGCCAGACGGCGCATGAAGTAGCCGTACCAGTCGGTGCCGTAGGCGGTGTACACGCGCATGCGGTGGCCCTCGGCGGCCAGCCGCAGGTGCTCGTCACTGCGGATGCCGTACAGCATCTGGAACTCGTACTCGTCCAGCTTGCGGCCGGCCTGGTGGGCCAGCTCCTGGGCTATGGAGATCAGGCGCGGGTCGTGGGACCCGACCATCGGATAGCCCTCGCCCTCCATCAGCGTCTTCAGGATACGCACGTAGGCCTTGTCGATCTCGTGCTTCTGCTGGTAGGCGACCTCGGCGGGCTCCTTGTAGGCGCCCTTGACCAGGCGGACGCGGCTGCCGGACTCGGCGAGACGGCGGGCGTCGGCCTCGGTGCGGAAGAGGTAGGCCTGGATGACGCAGCCGGTCTGCGGGAAGTCCTTCCGCAGCTCCTCGTGGATGGCGAACATCGAGTCGAGGGTGGTGTGGTCCTCGGCGTCGAGGGTGACCGTGGTGCCGATGGCCGCGGCGGCCTCGACGACCGGGCGGACGTTCGCGAGGGCCAGCTCGTGGCCGCCCTCCAGCGCCTGGCCGAACATCGACAGCTTCACCGACATCTCGACCCGCTCGCCCAGCTCCAGCTGCCTGAGCCGGTCGACCAGCTCCAGGTAGGCGTCCCGGGCGGCGGCGGCCTGCTCCGGCGTGGTGATGTCCTCGCCGACGACGTCCATCGTCAGCTCCAGGCCGCGGTCCGTCAGGTCCCGGATGATCGGGACGATGTCGGTCACGGTCTCGCCCGGGATGAAGCGGTCGACGACCTGCTTGGTCACCGGGGCCGCCGAGATCAGACGACGCATCCGGTCGCTGCGCGACGCGGCGAGAATCACGGGACCCAGCACGGGGCACCTCCACAGACAAGCACCAGAACGGCCGTCACCCGACCATTCGGGTACGGCACGGAGAACCACCGTGAAACCTAGGGATCTCTCCGATCCTGGGCCACGGACAGCTGTCACGCATCCGCGCACCAGATCTCAGACAGATGTATGAAGGGTGCCGGGGAATGCGGGAGAATACCGGGGTGACGGCCGACTACCAGGGTGACTTCCAGGAGCTGGTGGACGAGATCTCGGAGCTGCTGGGCGTCCCGGCGACCCTGGAGAACCGCGACTTCGAGCTGATCGCCTTCGGTGCCTACGACAGCGAGGACGAGCTGGATCCCTCCGCGCTGGACCCGGTGCGCACCCGCTCGATCCTGACCCGGCGCTCCACCGCGACCGTGCGCGCCTGGTTCGAGGGCTTCGGCATCACCCGGGCGACGGGGCCGGTGCGGATCCCGCCCACCCCCGAGGCCGGGGTGTACCGCGGCCGCATCTGCCTGCCGGCGCGCCATCGGGGCGTGGTCCTCGGCTACGTCTGGCTCCTGGAGGGCGATCCCGGGCCGTCGGACGCGCAGCTGTCCGCGGCCATGCGGGTGGCGGGCCGGATCGGCGCGCTGCTCGCGGACGAGGCGGAGGCCGGGGCCGGGCTGAGCCGGGAGCTGCGCGCCGTACTCACCGCCGAGCGCGGCTGGCAGCGGGACATGGCGGTGGCCGAACTCCGTACCGCCCTCGGCAGCCGCGCCGACGGGCCGCTCACGCTGGTGTGCGTGGCGCCCTGGCCGTCGGCGGACCCGGACGACGCCCCCGCCGCCCGCACGATCCCCCATGCCACGGCGCTGTGCACGCTGCCCTGGGGGGCGACGGGACAGAGCCTCGCGCTGCTGGTGCGGCTGCGGACCACGGAGGTGAACACCCCCGCGCTGGCCGCGGCGGCCCGGCTGCTGAAGGACGCCGAGGGGGCCCACGGGGGGCGGGGGCTCGCGGCGGCGCGCGGGGCGGGGGCCCGGGTGGCGGCCGCGGCCGCAGCGGGGGTCGCGGCCGGAGCCTTCGGGGGTGCGGGATGCGCCGCCGGGGTCGGCGAGCCCCGCACGGGTCTCACCGAGCTGGGCGCGGTGTGGCAGGAGGCCTCCGCCGCCGCCCGGGCCGCACTGGCCGAGCCACGGCTAGGGCCCGTCGCCGAGTGGCGGGGCATCGGGCCGTACCGGCTGCTGACCGCGCTGCCGCCGGAGTCCGCGCACGATCCCGTCGCGGGCCTCCTGCTCGCCCCCGCCCACCGGGAGCTGGCCCGCACCGCGGAGGTCTACCTCGACTGCGCGGGCCAGGCCGGCCGCACGGCCGCCGAGCTGGGCGTCCACCGGCAGACCCTGTACTACCGCCTCTCCCGCGTGGAGCGGCTGACCGGTCTGGACCTCGACGACGGCGAGGACCGCCTGCTGCTCCACATGACGCTGAAGCGGGCCCGGCTCTAGGTGCGTTGTCAGACGGCCCGCGCCGCGCGGCATGATCCAAACGGCAGGCCCTAGTTCCACCCCGCCTCGCCGGCGGCCTCCATGATCCGCCGCAGGCCGTCGGTCAGCTGCCGCGCGGTGGTCGCCGAGTCCGGGTCGAAGAGCCACTGGACCATGAGGCCGTTGAGCAGCGTCTGGTAGACGCGGCCCTCCGATTCGACCACCTCCTGGCCGATCTCGGCCTCCGGAACACCGCTGAACATGGCCGCGAGCCCCGCACGGCCCTCCTTCTGCGCCTCGGCCAGGAGCTTGCGCACCTCCTCCAGCCGCTCGTCCTGGAACATCAGCTCGAAGCTGAGCAGCCAGATCGCCCGCGACTCGGGCACCGTGCGGATGATGTTCGTCCACACCTCCTGGAAGCGGGCCAGCGACCCCGGGGACTCGGTCACCGTCCCGCCGAGTCCCGGGTCGAACCGCTCCCCCACCTCCTCGATCAGCGAGACGTAGGCCTGCACCAGCAGCTCGGCCTTGGAGCCGTAGTGGTAGCCGATCGACGCCAGGTTGGTGCCCGACTCCTTGACGACGTCCCGCGCGGTCGTGCGCAGGAAGCCCTTCTCCAGCAGGCAGCGCTTGGCGCCTTCCAGCAAGTCCTCACGGTGTCCCATGCACCTCACCCTACCGCGCGATCCATACAACCGTCCTAGACGGATGACCTATACAAGCGTTCTAGACAAGCGTTTAAGACGTGCGTACATTTCCTGGCATGACGAACCCGACGAGCACCACCCCGATCTCGTCCCCGCCCTCCCCCGCCCGCGCCGGACGCCGCGAGTGGACCGCTCTCGGCGTGCTGATGCTGCCGCTGCTGCTGGTGTCCATGGACGTCTCGGTCCTGTACTTCGCGACCCCCGCGATCAGCGCCGACCTGCACCCCAGCGGCACCCAGCAGCTGTGGATCTTCGACGTCTACGGCTTCGTCCTGGCCGGCCTGCTGATGACGATGGGCTCGCTCGGTGACCGCATCGGCCGCCGCAGGCTCCTGCTGGCCGGCGCCGCGGCCTTCGGCGCCGCCTCGCTCCTCGCCGCCTACGCGGACAGCGCCGGAACACTGATCGCGGCCCGCGCGCTCCTCGGCGTCGGCGGCGCGACGCTGATGCCCTCGACCATGGCCCTGCTGCGCACGATGTTCACCGACCCGGCCGAGCGGGCGAAGGCGATCGGGATGTGGTCCGGGGTGATGACCGGAGGCATCGCCCTCGGCTCGGTGATGAGCGGCATCCTGGTCGAGCACTTCTGGTGGGGCTCGGTCTTCCTGGTCAACCTGCCCGCGATGGCACTGCTGCTGCTCCTCGGCCCGGTTCTGCTGCCCGAGTCGAGGAACCCGGAACCGGGCCGGTTCGACCGGCCGAGCGTCCCGCTGTCGATGGCGGCCGTCTTCCCCGTGGTCTACGGCCTGAAGGAGATCGCCTCCGAGGGCTGGCACCCGCTGTACGTCGTCTCGATCACCGTCGGCCTGCTCTTCGCGGCCCTGTTCGTCCGCCGCCAGCGCACCCAGGCCTCCCCGCTGATCCCGCCGGCCCTGCTGAGGGGCCACGGCTTCACCCCGGCGCTGGTCCTGAACCTCGTCTCGTCACTCGGCATGATGGGCTCGGCCATCTTCACCACGCAGTACCTGCAGTCGGT
Source organism: Streptomyces sp. NPDC037126 (assembly GCF_055605965.1). Lineage (NCBI taxonomy): Bacteria > Bacillati > Actinomycetota > Actinomycetes > Kitasatosporales > Streptomycetaceae > Streptomyces > Streptomyces sp. NPDC037126. The sequence continues at coordinate 111,270 of NZ_JBVJTD010000010.1, read as the reverse complement.
CCTCGGCAAGAGCCCGCTGGAGGCCGCGCTGTGGAGCCTCGTGCCCTCGGTGTTCATCGGCGTCGCCGGTCCGCTCACCGCGTGGCTCGTCCAGCGGGGTGCCGACCGGGGGTACGTCGTCGCGGGCGGCTTCGCGACGATGGCGGCCGGTTACGCGCTCCTCGCCTGTACCGGGACCGACTCGCTGTGGCTGGCGCTGACCGGGGCCGGGGTCCTGGCCTGCGGGGTGGTCGCGATCATGTCCCAGCTGACCGACCTGGCGATGAGCGGAGCGCCGGTGGAGCGGGCGGGCACGGCCTCCTCTCTGCTGGAGACCAGCGCCGAGTTCGGCGGGGCGCTCGGCATGGCGGTCCTCGGTTCGATCGGCGCGGCCGTCTACCGCCACCGGATGCCGGCCACGGCTCCCGCCGGGGCCCGCGAGACGCTGGGCGGCGCCCTCGCCACGGCCGCTCGTCTGCCCGGCCGGACCGGCGCCTCCCTGCTCGCCACGGCCCGGGAGGCGTTCACCGGCGGGATGCACGGCGCGGCGATCGCCGGTGCGGTGCTGCTCGCGCTGGCCGCGGTGGGCGCGGCGACGACCCTGCGGGGGATCAGGGTCCGGGAGACCGGTGAGTAGCGGGACGGCGGAACGCCGGACGGGCCGAGGCGGTCGCCTCGGCCCGTCCGGCGTTCTTCAGGACACTCAGACCAGGTTCACCGAGCGGGCGGACGTCGCCCCGATCTCCTCGGCGACCTCGGCCAGCACACCGGGGGCCACCGTGTCGTCGACGGTCAGGACGGCCAGCGCCTCCCCGCCCACCGCCGCGCGGGCGACCTGCATGCCGGCGATGTTGATGCCGGCCTCGCCGAGGATGCGGCCGACGGTGCCGACGACACCCGGGCGGTCCTCGTAGCGCAGGACGACCATGTGATCGGCGAGCGCGAGGTCGACGTCGTACTCGCCGACCGCCACGATCTTCTGCAGGTGCTTGGGGCCGGCCAGCGTGCCGGAGACCGACACCTCCTCGCCGGTGCCCAGCGTGCCGCGCACCGTCACCACGTTGCGGTGGTCGGACGACTCGGAGCTGGTGGTCAGGCGGACCTCGACACCGCGCTCCTGCGCGAACAGCGGGGCGTTGACGTACGACACCGTCTCGTCGACGACGTCCTCGAAGACGCCCTTGAGCGCGGACAGCTCCAGCACCTTGACGTCGTGCTGGGTGATCTCGCCGTAGACCTCGACGTCGAGGCGGACCGCGACCTCGCCGGCCAGCGCGGTGAAGATGCGGCCGAGGCGCTCGGCGAGCGGCAGACCGGGCTTGACGTCCTCGGCGATGACACCGCCCTGGACGTTGACCGCGTCCGGCACCAGCTCACCGGCGAGCGCGAGGCGCACCGACCGGGCGACGGCGATACCGGCCTTCTCCTGGGCCTCGTCGGTGGAGGCGCCGAGGTGCGGGGTGCAGACGACCTGGTCCAGCTCGAACAGCGGCGAGTCGGTGCACGGCTCCTTGGCGTACACGTCGAGGCCGGCGCCGGCGACCCGGCCCTCCTTCAGTGCCGCGTACAGCGCCGCCTCGTCGACGATGCCGCCGCGCGCGGCGTTGACGATGCGCACGCTCGGCTTGACCTTGCGCAGCGCCTCGTCGCCGATGAGGCCGAGGGTCTCGGGGGTCTTCGGCAGGTGGACGGTGATGAAGTCGGAGACCTCCAGCAGCTCGTCCAGGGAGAGCACCTTGACGCCCATCTGCGCGGCCCGGGCGGGCTGCACGTAGGGGTCGTAGGCGACGACCTTCATGCCGAAGGCGGACATGCGCTGCGCGACCAGGGCGCCGATGCGGCCGAGGCCCACGACGCCGAGCGTCTTCTCGGCCAGCTCGACGCCCGTGTACTTGCTGCGCTTCCACTCGCCGTTCTTCAGCGCGGCGTTGGCCTGCGGGATGTTGCGGGCGGAGGCGAGGATCAGACCGCAGGCCAGTTCGGCGGCGGTCACGATGTTGGAGGTCGGGGCGTTGACGACCATCACGCCGGCCTTGGTGGCGGCGGAGACGTCCACGTTGTCGAGGCCGACGCCGGCGCGCGCGACGACCTTGAGCTTCTTCGCCGCGGCCACGGCCTCGGCGTCGACCTTGGTGGCGGAACGGATCAGGATGGCGTCGACGTCGGCGACGGCGGGGAGCAGTTCGGCTCGGTCGGCTCCGTTGCAGTGCCGGATCTCGAAGTCCGGGCCGAGTGCGTCGACGGTCGCGGGCGAAAGCTCTTCGGCGATGAGTACGACGGGTTTCGAGCTCACGTGAGTCCTCACAAGTCCAATGCGGACGGCCGTCCCGACGGCCGCTGGCGGTGGAGGGGTGCTAGCCGCGTGGAAGACGCACGACGCTGTGGGCCTGACGCGTATGTTGTGCAGCAGTCTAGTGGCGCTGCGGCCGTCGGTTTGTGCCGCTGCGGAAGTATCACCCGGACGAGGAACTACATTGTGTAGCCCTGCCGGCGGTTGTGGAACGGGGGCCGGAGCAGCATGCCCCGGCCCCCTGACGTGAGGCTTACGCCTCCTCGTTCACCCAGCTCATCAGCTTGCGCAGCTGCTTGCCGGTGGTCTCCAGCAGGTGCTCGGAGTCCTGCTGCTTGTACTCGTTGTACTTCTTCAGACCGCCGTGGTACTCGTCCATCCAGTTCTGGGCGAAGGAGCCGTCCTGGATCTCGGCGAGGACCTTCTTCATCTCGGCCTTGGTGGCGTCGGTGATGATGCGCGGGCCGGTGACGTAGTCGCCCCACTCGGCGGTCTCGGAGATGGACCAGCGCATCTTCTCCAGGCCGCCCTCGTACATGAGGTCCACGATCAGCTTCAGCTCGTGCAGGCACTCGAAGTAGGCGATCTCCGGCTGGTAGCCGGCCTCGGTCAGGGTCTCGAAGCCCGCCTTGACCAGGGCGGCGGTGCCACCGCAGAGGACGGCCTGCTCGCCGAACAGGTCGGTCTCGGTCTCCTCGGTGAAGGTGGTCTTGATGACGCCGGCGCGGGTGCCGCCGATGCCCTTGGCGTACGACAGGGCCAGCGCGAAGGCGTCGCCGGAGGCGTCCTGCTCGACGGCGGCGATGCACGGGACGCCGCGGCCCTCCTCGTACTGACGGCGGACCAGGTGGCCCGGGCCCTTCGGGGCGACCATGCAGACGTCCACGCCGGCCGGGGGCTTGATGAAGCCGAAGCGGATGTTGAAGCCGTGGCCGAAGAACAGTGCGTCGCCGTCCTTCAGGTTCGGGGCGATCGACTCCTCGTAGACCTGGCCCTGGATCGGGTCCGGGACCAGGATCATGATGACGTCGGCCTCGGCGGCCGCCTCGGCCGGGGTGACCACGCGCAGGCCCTGCTCCTCGGCCTTGGCCTTGGACTTGGAGCCCTCGTGCAGACCGACACGCACGTCGACGCCGGAATCACGCAGCGACAGCGCGTGGGCGTGGCCCTGGCTGCCGTAGCCGATGACCGCGACCTTGCGGCCCTGGATGATGGACAGGTCGGCGTCAGCGTCGTAGAACAGCTCGGCCACTTTGGGTTCTCTCCTTGTGTGCAGGTGGTGCGTCCCACCGTATGACGGTGGGCGGGAAGGAAGTTTCGGGGTCTCGGCATACGGGCGGACGACGATCGCCGGCCGCCCGTTCTCAGCCTTACGCAGATCGGTCGAGAGCGCGCAGCGAGCGGTCCGTGATCGAACGGGCGCCACGGCCGATCGCGATCGTGCCCGACTGGACCAGTTCCTTGATGCCGAACGGCTCCAGCATCTTGAGCATGGCGGACAGCTTCTCGCTGGACCCGGTGGCCTCGATGGTCACGGCCTCCGGGGAGACGTCCACGGTCTTGGCGCGGAACAGCTGGACGATCTCCACGATCTGGGAGCGGGTCTCGTTGTCGGCGCGGACCTTCACCAGGACGAGTTCGCGCTGCACGGCCTGACCGGGCTCCAGCTCGACGATCTTCAGCACGTTGACGAGCTTGTTGAGCTGCTTGGTGACCTGTTCCAGCGGCAGTTCCTCGACGCCCACCACGATGGTGATGCGGGAGATGTCGGGGTGCTCGGTGACGCCCACCGCGAGCGAGTCGATGTTGAAGCCGCGGCGGGAGAAGAGGGCTGCGATCCGGGCGAGGATGCCCGGCGTGTTCTCCACCAGGACGGAGAGCGTGTGCTTGGACATGGTGTTCTGCTCTTCCTTGCCTGTCGGGGTCAGTCGTCTTCGTTGTCGCCGAAGTCGGGGCGGACGTCCCGGGCGGCCATGATCTCGTCGTTGGAGGTGCCGGCGGCGACCATCGGCCACACCATCGCGTCCTCGTGGACGACGAAGTCCACGACGACAGGACGGTCGTTGATGGAGTTCGCCTCCTGGATGACCTTGTCCAGGTCCTCCGGGCGCTCGCAGCGCAGGCCCACGCAGCCCATCGCCTCGGACAGCTTGACGAAGTCCGGCACGCGCGTGCCCCGGGCCTCGGGGTTGACGTCGTCGGGACCGCTGTGCAGCACGGTGTTGGAGTAACGCTGGTTGTAGAAGAGGGTCTGCCACTGGCGGACCATCCCGAGGGCGCCGTTGTTGATGATGGCGACCTTGATCGGGATGTTGTTCAGGGCGCAGGTGGTCAGCTCCTGATTGGTCATCTGGAAGCAGCCGTCGCCGTCGATCGCCCAGACCGTGTGGTCCGGCTGTCCGGCCTTGGCGCCCATCGCGGCCGGGACCGCGTAGCCCATCGTTCCGGCGCCGCCGGAGTTGAGCCAGGTCGCGGGCCTCTCGTACTGGACGAAGTGCGCGGCCCACATCTGGTGCTGGCCGACGCCCGCCGCGAAGATCGTGCCCTCGGGCGCGAGCTGCCCGACACGCTCGATGACCTGCTGCGGGGACAGGGAGCCGTCCTCGGGCTGGTCGTAGCCGAGCGGGTAGGTGTCGCGCCAGCGGTTCAGGTCGCTCCACCAGGCGGTGTAGTCGCCGCGGTGGCCCTCGCTGTGCTCCTTCTGCACGGCCTGGACCAGGTCGGCGATGACCTCGCGGGCGTCACCGACGATCGGCACGTCGGCCTCGCGGTTCTTGCCGATCTCGGCCGGGTCGATGTCGGCGTGGACGATCTTGGCGTACGGGGCGAAGCTGTCCAGCTTGCCGGTGACACGGTCGTCGAAGCGGGCTCCGAGGGCGACGATCAGGTCGGCCTTCTGCAGCGCGGTGACGGCGGTGACCGCACCGTGCATGCCCGGCATTCCCACGTGCAGCGGGTGGCTGTCGGGGAACGCGCCGAGCGCCATCAGGGTGGTGGTGACGGGCGCTCCGGTGAGTTCGGCGAGGACCTTCAGCTCGGCGGTGGCCTGCGCCTTGAGGACGCCGCCGCCGACGTAGAGGACGGGGCGGCGGGCGGAGGTGATCAGCTTGGCGGCCTCGCGGATCTGCTTGGCGTGCGGCTTGGTCACCGGGCGGTAGCCGGGCAGGTCCATGGTGGGCGGCCAGGAGAAGGTGGTCCTCGCCTGGAGGGCGTCCTTGGAGATGTCCACCAGAACCGGGCCCGGGCGGCCGGTGGAGGCGATGTGGAACGCCTGCGCGATGACCCGGGGGATGTCCTCGGCCTTGGTGACGAGGAAGTTGTGCTTGGTGATCGGCATGGTGATGCCGACGATGTCCGCCTCCTGGAAGGCGTCCGTGCCGATCGAGGAGGAGGCGACCTGGCCGGTGATCGCGACCAGCGGCACCGAGTCCATGTGCGCGTCGGCGATCGGGGTGACCAGGTTGGTCGCGCCGGGGCCGCTCGTCGCCATGCACACCCCGACCTTGGCGGTGGCCTGCGCGTATCCGGTGGCCGCGTGACCGGCGCCCTGCTCGTGGCGGACCAGGACGTGCCGCACCCGGGTGGAGTCCATCAGCGGGTCGTACGCCGGCAGGATCGCGCCGCCGGGAATGCCGAATACCGTGTCCGCGCCGACCTCCTCGAGGGAGCGAATGAGGGACTGCGCACCCGTGACGTGCTCGACGGGGGTGGAGTGTCCTCCGGATCGGGGCCGCGGCTGCGGATGGTGGGCCCCGGTGGCCTGCTCGGTCATCGGCATTCTCTTCTCGATGCTGAGGGTTTTTGCGAGGTTCGGGCGGAGTTCGGACGCTGCACGAAAGGCACTCGTGCAACAAAAAACCCCTCGTGCCGCAAGGCAAGCGAGGGGAGCGCGCCGGTGAGGTCGCTGGGGATTCCGGATCGTTCTCCGGTGGGTCCCAGCTCAGCCGACGCGCTTTCCAAGTACGAGAATTCGGGTGCGCATGGGACTGACCCTCCCCCCGGCACGCACCACGTGTCAAGTGGGTGGGACGGGCGTCTCAGAATGTGAACGAAGGGCACTGCCGCCTCCGATGACAGCGGACACACCCCCTGTGTACACCCCCGCGCCCTTGCCCGCGAACGCCGGTTCGGCCGGGGCGTGCGGCACCGGATAGTGGCCGGATCCGAGCGCCCGGCGCAGCCGGTACTCGTCCAGCGACCCGGCGAACGCCATGCCCTGTCCGTGGGTGCAGCCCATCGCGCGCAGCGCGACCACCTGCTCGGGCAGGTCCACTCCCTCGGCGACGGACTGGAGCCCGAGATCGCCGGCGATCCGCAGCAGACCGCTGGTGATCTTGTGCAGCCGCGCCGACTCCACCACGCCCTCGACCAGGCCCCGGTCGAGCTTGAGGACGTCCACGGGCAGCCGCCGCAGGGCCGTGATCGCCGCGTGACCGCTGCCGAGGCCGTCCAGCGCGATCCGCACCCCGAGCCGGCTGAGCGCGGCCAGCCGCCGCTCCAGCTCGTCCAGGGGCAGCCGTGGATCGGTGTCGGACAGCTCCACGACCAGCGCCCCGGGCGGCAGCCCGTGCCGGGTCAGCAGCGCCTCCACCGAGCCGAGCGGTACCGAGCGGTCCAGCATCCGCCGGGCGCTCATCCGCACCGCCACCGGTACGACCAGTCCGGTCGCCGCGCGGTCGGCGGCCTGCTCCACGGCCTCCTGCAGGATCCAGCGGTCCAGTTCGGCGGTCTTGTCGCTGTCCTCGGCCATCCGCAGGAACTCGGCCGGGGTGAACAGCACCCCCTGGGAGGAGCGCCAGCGCGCCTGCGCGGAGACGGCCGTGATCCGGCCGTTCTCCAGGCACACCACCGGCTGGTGCAGCAGCGCGAACTCTCCGTCGTGCAGCGCGGCGCGCAGCCGGGTGGCCAGCTCCGCCTTGCGCACGACGTCCTGCTGCATCTGCGGCTTGTACAACTCGACCCGCCCCTTGCCCGCCGATTTCGCACGGTACATCGCGAGGTCGGCGTTGCGCAGCAACTCCCCCGCACCGAGGCCGGGTTCGGCGAAGGCGACGCCGATGGAGGCGTTGACGCGGACATCGTTGCCGTCGATGGAGTAGGGCTGGGAGAGGGTGGTCCTGAGGCGGTCCGCGAGTTCCAGGATGTTCCGCTCCCGGGCGGCACGGTCCCGGGTGCCGTCCCCGACGATCAGGGCCGCGAACTCGTCGCCGCCCAGCCGGGACGCCGTGTCTCCCTGCCGGACCGCGTCCTGGAGTCTGCGGGCGGCCTGGACGAGCAGTTCGTCCCCGGCCTGGTGCCCGATCGTGTCGTTGACGGCCTTGAAGCCGTCCAGGTCGATGAAGAGCACGGCCGTGCCGCGCAGGGCGGCCCCCCGGTCGGTGGCCCGGCGGCCGGATAGGGCCTGCTGGACGCGCTTGGTGAACAGCGCGCGGTTGGGCAGGTCGGTCAGCGGGTCGTGCTCGGCGTTGTGCTGCAGCTGTGCCTGCAGCCGCACCCGTTCGGTCACGTCCCGGCTGTTGAAGATCAGGCCGCCGTGGTGGCGGTTGACGGTGGACTCGACGTTGAGCCAGCCGCCCTCCCCGGAGCGGAACCGGCACTCGATGCGTGTGGTGGCCTCCTCCAGCGGGCTGGCGGCGAGGAAGCGGCGCACCTCGTGCACCACGCAGCCCAGGTCCTCCGGGTGGATGAGCGCGGCCAGCTCGGTGCCCACCAGTTCCTCGGCGGGGCGGCCGTAGACCCCGGCGGCGGCCGGGGAGACGTACCGCAGGATGCCGTTGGGCGCGGCGATCATGATGACGTCGCTGGAGCCCTGCACCAGGGAGCGGAAGTGGTTCTCCTTCTGCGCCAGCTCCTGGGTGAGGGTGATGTTGTCCAGCAGCATGATGCCCTGGCGGATGACGAGCGCGAGCACGACGGCACCCGCGGTGATCAGCACGACGTGGTCGGGTCTGCGGCCGTTGAGGACGTTGTACAGGATGCCCAGGGTGCACACGGCCGCGGCGAGGTAGGGAGTGAGCGCGGCGAGGGAGCCGGTGATCGGCCGTCCGGCGGGGTACCGGCCGTGGTCGGCGCCCGCGGGGGGCGCGGGCACGGGGTGGTGGCCCGCGCCGCGCTGTCCGGGCAGGTGCTCGTGGACCACACGGGTGTGTCCGTCCGGCGTCCGGGGCTCCTGCCGCCCGTGCCGGGGTGTGGCCCAGGGGGCGTAGGCGAGCAGCAGCGAGCCGGCGAACCAGCCCGCGTCCAGCAGCTGCCCGGAGCGGTAGCTGCTGTGCAGCAGCGGCGAGGTGAACAGCGCGTCGCACATGACGGTCAGGGCGAGCGCGCCGATCGCGGTGTTCACCGCCGTGCGGTTGCCCGGGGCGCGGCGGAAGTGCAGCGCGAGCACCATGCTGACGAGCGCGATGTCGAGCAGGGGGTACGCCAGCGACAGCGCGGTGTGGGCCACGCTGGGCCCGTCGAACCGGGCCGCCTGGGCGAGCGCGAGGCTCCAGGACAGGGTGAGCAGCGAGCCGCCGATCAGCCAGGCGTCGAGCCCGAGACAGATCCAGCCCGCCTTGGTCACCGGCCGTTTGGCGAGCACCAGCAGGCCCACGATGGCGGGCGGGGCGAAGCACAGGAAGAACAGGTCGGCGTAGCTGGGGCTGGGGACGGTCTGTCCCAGCACGACCTCGTACCACCCCCAGACCGCGTTGCCGAGGGCCGCCATCGCCGAGGAGAGGGCGAACAGCAGCCAGGCCGAGCGGAAGCGCACGCGCGGGCTGCGGGCGTACAGGAAGCAGGAGACGGCGGCGGTGCCGGCCGCGGCGCTCAGCCCGAAGTCGCCCATGACCAGCGCGACTTCCTCGGCGCCCCAGTCGCACGCGGCGCCCAGGGCGTAGGCCGCGCAGACCAGCGCGAGAACGAGTTGCTCCGAGGTGCGCGTGCGCTCCCCGGTGGCCGGCCCCCGCGGCGGCGGCGCCTCCTGCGGGTGCGGTGCGCGCACCGCTCCGTCGAACGTGGTCGTCACAGCGGGGGACGCGCTCACCGGGGCCTCCCGCTCCGCGCCGCTCCCGCATCCCGACCCCGGTGTGCTGGGTGCGCATGCCTCCTGCGGCCGCTGTGCCGGCGCTGGTGATGGCAGTGGTGGCTCATGTGGTGGCCGCGTCTGCGCGCGGCCGTCCGCCAGGGCCGCCGTCGGCGGCTCCGCCGCGTCGGATCGTTCGTCCATAGGCCGTGCATCGCCCGTCGCCCCCCTCACAGATCTGAATGTCCATCCCCGGCGCCGAACGTTCGGCGGCGCAGCCCCTGTCGGGACGATACACCAGTATCGTCACTCAGGGACATAGCTTCTCTACGCTCCGTGACGACCAGCGGGGATGCGTACACGGGCCGCGTCCGGGAGGTTGCGGAGGGTGCCGAAGGCGGCGTGCCGCCCGCCGGCCTACACGTCCGCGCCCGTCGTGAGGATCACGTTCCGCAGCGGCTCCCGGTTCACGAACCGGGTCAATTGGTCGACGAGCAGCCGCTTGGCGCGCGGCAGGAAGGCCGAGGACGGGCCGCCCACGTGCGGGCTGATCAGCACGCCGGGCGCCTGCCACAGGGGGTGCCCCGGCGGCAGCGGCTCGGGGTCCGTGACGTCCAGGGCGGCGGTGATCCGCCCCGTGTCCAGCTCCGCGAGCAGGGCCTTCGTGTCGACGACGGGCCCGCGCGCGACGTTCACGAGCAGCGCCCCGTCCTTCATCCGGGCCAGGAACTCGCCGTCGACGAGTCCTCGCGTGACGTCCGTGAGCGGGATCGACAAGATCACGACGTCCGCGTCCGGAAGCAGTGAGAGCACATCGGTGATCGGATGCACGAGACCGCGCGCCGTGGTGCGCCTGGAGCGCGCGACGCGCGCCACCCGCGCAACCTCGAAGGGCACGAGCCGGTCCTCGATGGCGGCCCCGATGGCGCCGTAGCCGACGATGAGGACGTTCTTGTCGGCGAGCGCCGGGTGGAACGCGCTCTCCCAGCGCTCCTCCTGCTGGGCCCGGACGAAGCCGGGGACGCCGCGCAGCGCGGCGAGGGTCAGGGTGAGCGCGAGTTCGGCGGTGCTCGCCTCGTGCACCCCGCGCGCGTTGCACAGCTGCACGCCCGGCACGATCGACGACAGCCGCGCGGTGACGTCGTCGACCCCGGCGGTGAGCGTCTGGATGACGCGCACGTTGGTCAGCTGCTCCAGCGGGCGCACCCTGACCCGCCACGGCTTCATGTAGGGCACCACGTACACCGCGCACCGCGCGGGATCGCCCGGAAAGCCCTGCTCGCCGTCGTCTCCGCCGTCCCAGAAGAGGTACCGCGGCCCCTCGGGAAGGCCCTCGATCTCCTCCGGCCGAATGGGAAGCCACACATCAGCGCTCATGGTCAGGAGGCTATGTCAGGAACGCGCTGGTGCAGAGGTTAGGTTGGGGTCCGGGCAGAGGGAGGGTCACGAGCAGGTGGAGCGCAGGACGATCGGCGCGGGGGCACTCGCGGTGGGGGCCGTCGGACTCGGATGCATGCCGATGAGCTGGGCGTACAGCGGATCGCGGCAGCGCGGGGACGAGTCGGTGAGATGCGTGCACCGGGCACTGGACCTGGGCTCGACCCTGCTGGACACCGCGGACATGTACGGGCCGTTCACCAACGAACTGCTGCTGGGCCGGGTGCTCAGGGAGCGGCGCCGGGACGCCTTCGTGTCGACGAAGGCGGGGCTGCTGGTGGGCGAGCAGCACATCGTGGCCAACGGCCGTCCGGGTTATGTGAAGCGGGCCTGCGACGCCTCGCTGCGCCGGCTGCAGACGGACGTGATCGACCTCTACCAGCTGCACCGCGCCGACCCGGAGGTGCCCGTCGAGGAGACCTGGGGCGCCATGGCCGAGCTGGTGCGGGCCGGGAAGGTGCGGGCGCTGGGCCTGTGCGCGGTGGGGGCGCGCGGCGGGCGCCGCCCGGGTGCGGGTCTGTACGACACCACGCTGCGCCAGTTGCAGCGGGTGCAGCAGGTGTTCCCGGTGGCCGCGGTGCAGGCGGAGCTGTCGGTGTGGTCGCCGGAGGCGCTGCGGACGCTGCTGCCGTGGTGCGAGGCGCGGGGCGTGGGCTTCCTCGCGGCGATGCCGCTGGGCAACGGCTTCCTGACCGGCACGCTGACCCCGGGCCAGGGCTTCGAGCCGGACGACGTGCGCGCCCGGCACCCCCGGTTCACCGCCGAGATGATGGCGGCCAACCAGCCGATCGTCGCCGGCCTGCGCCGAATAGCCCGGCGGTACGGCGCCGAGGTCACCCCGGCGCAGGTGGCCCTGGCCTGGGTGCTGGCCCAGGGCCGCCATGTGATCGCCGTGCCGGGCACCAAGCAGGAGCGCTGGGCCGCGCAGAACGCGGCAGCGGCCGGGCTGCGGCTGTCCGGCGAGGACCTGGCGGAGGTGTCCCGCCTGCCGGCGGCCCAGGGGTCGTGGGACTGAGGTGTCCCGCCCCGCCGGCGGCCCGGGGCCCGAGGGACCGGAGGGGCCGCGGGACCGGAAGGGCCGAGGGACCGGAAGGGCCGAGGGACCGGAGGGGCCGTTCGCTGGTCCGTCTGCCGTGAATCGGGCACGTCGGCGGGGCAACCGGTGTATGAGAGGGAGAGAGATCCGGTGCCGGCCCACCGCCCGAAGGGACCATGATCGTGCGACGTCGAGCTGTGACGGCCGTGCTGGCGGCCGCCCTCCTGCTGACGGCCGGCTGCTCGTCCGGCGGGGGCAGTTCCCCGGGCGGCGGCAGCGGTACGACCGCCCCGTCCACCGCCCCGTCCGGCCGCGCCACCGAGTCGGCCGCGCCGGCCACGGGCTCGGTGCGGGTGCTGCGCACGGTGGCCCAGGGCCTGAAGACGCCGTGGGGGCTGGCCTCGCTGCCCGGCGGCGACCTGCTGGTCTCCTCCCGCGACGACGGGACGATCACCCGGATCGACCCGAGGACGGGCCGCAAGACCGTACTGGGCACGGTCTCCGGGGTCTCCCCGGCCGGCGAGGGCGGCCTGCTGGGCATCGCCCTCTCCCCGGGCTACGCCTCGGACCACATGGTCTACGCCTACTTCACCTCGGCCTCCGACAACCGCATCGTGCGCATGCTGTACGACGAGCGGAAGCCGGCCGGTGAGCAACTGGGCGCCCCGGACACCGTGTTCAAGGGCATCCCCAAGGGGCCCATCCACAACGGCGGCCGGATCGCCTTCGGACCGGACGGGATGCTCTACGCGGGCACCGGCGAGAGCGGCCGGCGGGGGCTCTCGCAGGACAGGAAGTCCCTCGGCGGCAAGATCCTGCGCATGACCCCGGAGGGCGAGCCGGCGCCGGGCAACCCGTTCCCCGACTCGCCGGTGTACTCGTACGGCCACCGCAATGTGCAGGGGCTGGCCTGGGACGACCGGCAGCGGCTGTTCGCCTCGGAGTTCGGCCAGGACACCTGGGACGAGCTGAACGCCATCGTGCCCGGCGGCGACTACGGCTGGCCGGTCGCCGAGGGGAGGTCGTCCGACCCCCGTTTCCGCAACCCGCTGGCCCAGTGGCACACCGATCAGGCCTCCCCCAGCGGCATCGCCCATGTGCACGGCGTGATCTGGATGGCGGCCCTGAAGGGGCGGCGCCTGTGGCGCGTCCCGCTGCGCGGCACCGCGGCCGCGGCGGCCCCGCAGGCCTTCCTCACCGGGACCTACGGCCGCCTGCGCACGGTGGCTCCGGCGGGCGGCGACAAGGTGTGGCTGGTCACGAGCAACACGGACGGCCGCGGCACGCCGAAGAAGGGCGACGACCGGATCCTGGAGCTGGAGGTGAAGTAGCCCCGGGTGCCGGAGCCGGTGCAGCCGCGCTCACTCCTCGTCCGGCTCCTCCCCCGGTTCCTCGTCCGGCTCCGCGGCGGCGGCCGGCGGGGCGGGCAGCCGTATGAGCGCCTTGCCGGACGTGAGGTCGATGGGGCCGCGCGCGGGGTCGGCGTCCCCGACGTCCTCTCGGGTCAGCTCCAGACGGTTCTGCTCCTCCCGGGTGTGTCTCCGCCCGGGCGCGAACAGTCCGTCGAAGGCGTCGAACACGGGCTCTCCTCTGTGTCGGTCCCCGTCGGCGCAGGTCTCAGCCCGTGGTCGTGGCGGTGAGCGTCTCGACGGGGAACAGCCCGAGCCGGTGGGCCACCGCCGCCGCCTCGCCGCGGCCCGAGACGCCGAGCTTGCCCAGGATGTTGGAGACGTGGACGCTCGCGGTCTTCGGGGAGATGAACAGCTCCTCGGCTATCTGGCGATTGGTGCGGCCCGCCGAGACCAGACGCAGTACGTCCCGCTCCCGGCTGGTGAGGCCGAGCTCCGCGGCCGGGTCGGCGGGCGCGGGGGCCCCTCGGGAGCCGCCGGTCAGGGTGAGGCGGGCGCGCTGGGCGAGCCGGGCCACGGCGTCGGCGAGCGGGCGGGCGTCGAGGTGGGCGGCGACCGCCGCGGCCAGCCGCAGCAGTTCCAGCGCCCGGTCGCGCTCGTCGCCTCCGCCGTCGGACAGCAGCGCCCCGGCGAGACGGTGGCGGACCCGGGCGAGGTCGTAGGGACGGTCGAGGCACTCGAAGGCGGCCACCACCGGTGCCCAGGTGGCGACGGTGTCCCGGCCGTGCGCCCGCAGCAGTTCGGCGCGGGTCCAGTGCTCGTAGGCCCCCCAGAGCGGCGCTCCGGTGACGAGGGTCCGCGCTTCCCGCGTGAGCCGGTCGAGCACCTCGCCGCGGCCGGGCTCGGCGGCGGGCAGCAGGCGGGCGTCGGCCTCGGCGGTGGCGGCGGCCAGCAGCAGCGGCCAGCCGTAGCGGTGGGTGCCGGGCGGGAAGCCGGCGTCCAGGGCCCCCAGCAGTTCGGTGCGGACGTCGGCGAGACGGCCCTCCCCGGCGGCTACCCCGATGCCTATGCGGGCCAGGGGCAGGGACTGCTGGGGCATGGGGTCGTGGGTGCCGTAGTGCGTGCGGGCGGCGGCGAGCTGCCGGCCGGCCTCGGTGAGTTCGCCGCGGGCCAGGGCGAGGCGGGCGAGGCGCAGGGCGCCCGCGCCCCGGGGCTTGGCGCTGTGGCCGACCCGGCTGGCCTGTGCGGCGGCCTCGGCGGCCTCCTGCCACTGGCCGAGCGAGTACAGCGCGTCGGACAGGTTGCTCCACGCCCAGGCCTCGGAGTCCAGCAGGCCGTACCGGTGGGAGAACGCGATGCCCTCGCGCAGCACGGGGACGGCCTCCCGGTCGCGGCCGACGGACAGCATCTCGGACGGCAGGTTCACATAGGCGCGGCTCGCTACCTGGCGCACGCCCTCGGCGAGGGTGTCGTCGAGGACCTGCCGCATCTCGGCCAGTCCGGTCCCGGGGTCGCCGGCGTCCACCATGAGGCCGCCCAGGGTGAGCCGGGCGTGCAGCTCGATGTGGCGGGCGCCGACCATGCGCGCGTACTCCACGGCCCGCTCGGCGGCGGCGAACGCCTCGGGTCCGGGCCGGTGCAGCATGGACCAGTTGGCGGCCAGGGCCAGAACCTCCGCGTGCACCTCGGACGGCGGCAGGCCGCGCACCAGGTCCTGGGCGGTGGCCAGTTCATGCCAGCCGTCGCCGCGGGCCTGGGCCTGGACCAGCCGGGAGCGCTGCACCCAGAACCAGGCGGCACGCAGGGGATCCGGGTCGTCCTCCAGCAGCCGCAGGGCGCGCTTGGTGATCTTCAGCGCGCGTTCGCGTTCGCCGCCGAAGCGGCCGGCGACGGCGGCCTCGGCCATCAGGTCGAGGTAGCGCAGCGGGGTGGTGGCCGGGTCGCAGCCGCACGGGGGGTAGACCTCGGTGTAGTCCACCGGGCGCAGGGCGGAGCGGACCTCCTGCGGGGTGCCGTCCCACAGCTCCATCGCCCGCTCCAGGAGCCCGAGTTGCTCGGTGTAGGCGTGCCGGCGGCGGGCCACGACCGAGGCGTCTAGGACGGCGGGCAGCGCCTTGGCCGGGTCGTGCGCGTGGTACCAGTAGCTGCCCAGGCGCATCACGCGCGCGTCGGCCGGCACGAGCGTGGGGTCGGCCTCCAGGGCCTCGGCGTAGCGGCGGTTGAGGCGGGAGCGTTCGCCGGGCAGCAGGTCGTCGGCGACGGCCTCGCGGACCAGGGAGTGCCGGAAGCGGTAGCCGTCGCCGGCCGGGGTGACGGTGAGGATGTTGGCGCCGACGGCGGCCCGCAGCGCCTCGATGAGGTCGTCCTCCGGGAGCCGGGCGACGGCCGCGATCAGTCCGTACTCCACGGTGGAGCCGCCCTCGGCGACGATCCGGGCGACCCGCTGGGCGGACTCGGGCAGGGTCTCGACGCGGACCAGGAGCAGGTCGCGCAGGGAGTCGGTGAGGCCGGTGCAGCAGCCCTCGCAGGCGGCGACGGCGAGTTCCTCGACGAAGAAGGCGTTGCCGTCGGAGCGTTCGAAGATGTCGTCGACCTGGGCGGGGTCGGGTTCCGCGGCGAGGATGCCGGCGATCTGACGGCCGACCTCCTCGCGGGTGAAGCGGTCGAGTTCGATGCGGCGGACGGTGCGCAGCCGGTCGAGTTCGGCGAGCAGCGGGCGCAGCGGGTGGCGGCGGTGGATGTCGTCGGAGCGGTAGGAGGCGAGGACGAGGAGCCGGCCGGCGCGCAGGGTGCGGAAGAGGTAGGCGAGCAGGTGCCGGGTGGAGGCGTCGGCCCAGTGCAGGTCCTCCAGGACGAGGACGACGGTGTGCTCGGCGGCGACCCGCTCCAGCAGTCGGGCGGTGAGTTCGAACAGGCGGGCCATGCCCTGTTCGTCGTGGCGGCCGCCGGTGGTCTCCCCCAGCTCGGGCAGCAGCCGGGCCAGTTCCTCCTCCTGGCCGGTCGCCGCGGCGGCGAACTCCTCGGGCAGGGCGGCGCGCAGGGCGCGCAGAGCGGTGGAGAACGGGGCGAAGGGCAGCCCGTCGGCGCCGATCTCGACACAGCCGCCGACGGCGACGACCGCGCCCCGGCGCGCGGCGGCCGCGGCGAACTCCTCGACGAGGCGCGTCTTGCCGACGCCCGCCTCGCCGCCGAGCAGCAGCGCCTGCGGCTCTCCCCCGGGGCCGGGCGCGTGGGAGGCGCCACCGGCGGCACGCGCGAGCGCGTCGTTCAGGGTGGCCAACTCGTCGGTGCGGCCGACGAACACGGGACTGACGGACCTGTTCTCCACGGGTGCGAGCATCGCACGAGGTGCGGATGGCAGGGCAGCGTTTTTCCACAGGTCCGGTGCGATCGTCGTACCGGGGACTGGGCGGGTCGTAGTGACGGACGGGCAGGTCGTACCGACGGACGGAAGGGTCGTACGACTCCGAGGGGGAGTCGTACGACCCTGGTCGGGAAGGCGGCCGACCCCCGTGCGGCCGCCCGTCCCCCCGTCCGCGGCGGTCATGCGGTGCGCGGCTGCCGGTGCCGGCGGGGGCTGCCGGTATGCGGCTCGGCGGCCGTGCCGGCGTGGCCGGCCTGCTGCTCGCGGCGGGCGGCGCGGCGGGCCCGTATCACCTCGCGGGCCAGGCGCTGCCGGTCGGCCTCGAGGATCAGCTGGGCGGCGCGCATCCGGTGGTACTCGATCTCGATCACGGTGTGTCCTTCGAAGAGGCGGTGTGTGGCGTCGCTTTCTGCGATGACTCCACCTTCGTCCCCCAGGGGGGTGCGCCACATCGGGAGAGTTCCGCATCTTCGGGCAGCCCGCCGGCCGCGCGCACGGATAAGGGGCCCCAGGGAGTCCGTAAGGTGGTGACGGATTCCCTAAGGCCCCTGTGAGCTGCGGGTTCTCAGCCGGTCGAGGGCAGGGCGAGCAGCGCGTCGGAGTACTTCAGGACGGCCAGGAGCAGGCCGATGACGCCGAGCGAGACACCCGCCCAGGCGACCGACCTGATCCACGGCGCCTGCGGGCGGCCGGGGGTGCCGAACGCGGGTCGGGCGAGCACGACCACGCCGGTGAGCAGAGCGGCCAGCGCGAACAGGCCCGCCCACAGCGCGGTGGTGTGCCACGAGTCGCCGTAGACGGCCTTGATCTGCGTGGCGACCCCCGCCGTGGAGGAGGTGCGCAGCTGTCCGACCAGTTGCTGGCGGGCGCCGGCGACGGTGCCGATCCAGCCCCCGCTGAGCGAGACCAGGCCGAGTACGGCGGAGACGACCGCCCCCGCGCCCAGGCCGACATCGGAGGGAACCTTGTCTCCCTCGCCGGCGGCCCCGGCCTCGTCCTGCGCCGCGTCCTCCGCATCGCCGGCCCCGGCCCCGGCCGGGGCCTCGTCGCCGCTCTCCGTCCCGGCGGCCTCGTCCGCCGCCGTGGCCCCGGCTGCGGCCTCGGCCCGGGGTGCCTGCTCGTCGGCGGTGCCGACGCCCGCCGTGTTCTCGTCGTCCGTGCGCGCCCCGGTACCGGCCGTGGCGCCTTCCTCTGTCTTCGTTGCCATGCCCGGCACCGTACGGACGCTGTCTGAGAGGTCTCTTAATGATCGTCAGCGGTCGCTACGCGTGTGCCGCCCGCCACTCGGGAGCCAGCACCGACCAGATCTCGGTGCTCGTGCGCACGCCCCGGTGCGGGTAGTTCTCGCGGAGCGCGCCCTCGCGGGTCATGCCGAGCCGCCGGGCCACCTCGATGCTGGGCCCGTTGGCCGAGGACACGTACCACTCCACCCGGTGCATGCCGCGTTCCTCGAAGGCCCAGTCCAGCAGCACCCGCATGCCCCGGGTGACCAGCCCGCGGCCGGCCGCCGCCGGCTCCAGCCAGCAGCCGGCCTCGCAGACCCCGCTGGGCGTGTCCCAGACGCGGAACAGCAGGCCGCCGACGAGCCTGCCGTCCAGCCAGATGCCGTGCAGGCCGCCGCCGTCCACGGCGCGCTTGTCGGCGTAGGACTTCAGCCAGGCGTGCGCGCCCGCCAGGTCGGACACCACGTCCGGCAGCCCGATGTGCCGGCCGATGAACTCGCGCCCGCGGTCGACGTTGGCGAGGACCTCCTCGGCGTGCCACACCTCCAGGGGCCGCAGCTCGGCGCCGTCGTCACCCAGGGATATCGCGTACATCGTGCTGCTCTTCCTTCCGCAGTTCGTCCACCGGAACGCGGTCGAGCCTCTCATGGGCGGCCCGGCACTCGGGCGGCTCGATGCTGATGCGCGGCAGCCTGCGCTCCAGCCACGGGGGCAGCCACCAGTTGGCGGCGCCGAGCAGGTGCATCAGGGCGGGCACGAGCAGGGTGCGCAGGACGAACGCGTCGAGGGCGACGGCGGCGGCCAGCGCGATGCCGAACATGGCGATCACGCGGTCACCGCTGAGCACGAAGGCGAGGAAGACCGAGATCATGATGACCGCGGCGGAGTTGATGACCCGGCTGGTCTCGGCGAGGCCCACCCGGACCGCGCGCCGGTTGTCACCGGTCTCCAGCCACTCCTCGTACATCCGGCTGACCAGGAAGACCTGGTAGTCCATGGAGAGTCCGAAGAGCACCGAGACCATGATCACGGGCAGGAACGGCTCGATGGGGCCCGCGCGGCCGAGGCCGAGCAGCTCGCTGCCCCAGCCCCACTGGAAGACGGCGACGACGACGCCGAAGGCGCCGGCGACGGCGGCGATGTTCATGACGGCGGCCTTCAGCGGGATGCCGAGCGACCGGAAGGCGACCAGGAGCAGCAGACAGCCGAGCGCGATGACCGTGCCGACGAACAGCGGCAGCTTGCCGACGATCACGCCGGCGAAGTCGTCGTAGGCCGCCGTCACCCCGCCGACGTGGATGTCGAGGGAAGTGCCGCTCTCCGCGCGCGGCAGCACCTCCTGCCTGAGCCGGTCCACCAGGTTGCTCGTGGCCTGGGACTGGGGCGCCGATTTGGGGACGACGGTGAGGTAGGCGACGCCGCCGCCGGTGTCGTAGGTGGCCGGGGTCACGGAGGCGACGCCCGGGGTGGCGCGCAGGGTGGTGTCGAGATTGTCCAGGGCGAGCCTGTCGCCGCCGCCTTCCACCCGCGTCACCAGGGTCAGCGGCCCGTTCACGCCGTGGCCGAAGCCGTCGGCGATCAGGTCGTACGCCTTGCGGGTGGTGGAGGTGCTCGGGTCGTTGCCCTGGTCGGAGGTGCCGAGGTGGAGGGAGAGCGTCGGCAGCGCGAGCAGGGCGATGACGCCGAGGGCGAGCGAGCCGAGGAGCTTGGGACGCCGTTCGACCAGCGCGGACCAGCGGGCGGCCAGCCCGGTGGGCAGCTCGGGCCGGGGGCCGTGCTCGGCGAGCCGGCGCCGCTCGCGGCGGCTGAGGGCGCGTGGGCCGATCCAGGACAGCAGGGCGGGCAGCAGGGTGACGGAGGCCGCGACGGTGAGCACGACCGTCAGGCACGCGGCGACGGCAACCCCGTTCAGGAAGCTCAGCCGCAGTATCAGCATGCCCAGCAGGGCGATGCACACGGTCGCACCCGCGAAGACGACCGCGCGTCCCGTGGTGGACACGGCGTTCACGGTGGCCTCGGTGACACTCAGGCCGCGTTTCAGACCGCGCCGGTGCCGGGTCACTATGAACAACGCGTAGTCGATGCCGACGCCGAGGCCGATGAGCATGCCGAGCATGGGCGCGAAGTCGGCGACGGTCATGGCGTGGCCGAGCAGCCCGATGCCCGCGTAGGCGGTGCCCACGCCGACCAGGGCCGTGCCGATCGGCAGCAGTGAGGCGGCGAGCGAGCCGAAGGCGAGGAACAGCACGACGGCCGCGACGAGCACGCCGACGATCTCGGCGATGTGTCCCTGCGGGGACTCGGTGAGTCCTATCGCGCCGCCGCCCAGCTCCACCTGGAGTCCGTCGGCCTCGGCCGCCTTCGCGGTGTGCACCACGGCCTCGGCCTCGGGCTTGCCGATGTCCTCGGCCTGCTGCGTGAAGGTGACGGCGGCGTACGCCGTGTGGCCGTCGGCGCTGATCTGGGCGGCGCCCTCGCTGCCGTACGGACCGGACACCGAGGCCACGCCGGGCAGTGAGGCGATCCGGTCCAGGGTGCGGGTCATGGTCTGTTCGACGTCGGCCGCGCGTACGGTGCCGCTGGTGGTGTGCCAGACGACGGTGTCGCTGTCCCCGCTCAGGCCGGGGAAGCCCTCCTTGAGCAGCTGGCTGGCGTTGCCGGCCTCGGTGCCGGGGACGTCGTAGTTGTTCGAGTAGGACGACCCGGCGACGGCGGCGGCCGCGGTGACGCCGCCGAAGGCGCAGAGCCACAGCAGAACGGCGATCAGGCGATGCCGGACACACCAACGCGCAAGGGCTGCCACGGACGTGCTCCCAGGGGTGATTTGTGGATCTTTGGCCGGGAACGATCGTCCATAGACTGAACAGCCCGCAAAGAACGCATGAGCAATCAACGCCACTGTCGCAGGCGAAAGTGATCGATTGCCGCATTCGTGGGCTTATTCACAGCACTGGGAGCGACATCACAGGACAATTCCGCGACCTCTGTCGTCCGGCGCCACTTCGGGCGCTTCAGTCGCACTGGTCCCCGAGTGCCATCACCATCACCCCGAGGACCAGCAGCCACAGCGCCCAGCGGGTACGGCCCCGGAAGCCGAGGACCGCGGCACCCGCGCAGACGACGGCGCCGAGCGCGAAGGCGGCGGGCACGGTGGCCGGCGCGGACCTGGCGAGCCGGAGCAGCGCCGCGCCCAGTCCGGCGAGGGTCAGCAGGGCCCCCGTGACGGTGGCGGTCCAGCGGGCCCGCCGGGCGTCCCCGGCGTACTCCTCCACGTCGTCGGCCCCGGATATCGGGGGCTCGCTGCCGGAATCGGTACGTCCACTCATGGCGGGCGAGCGTAGTGCCTCCGCCCGGCCCCGCGACGACGTGGGGGGATGTGCCGGACCCGGCACATCCCCCCACTCCGCTGTCGGCGGCTCAGCCCTCGCTGACGCCCAGCTGCTGAAGGATCAGCTCCTTGACGCGGGCCGCGTCGGCCTGACCCCTGGTTGCCTTCATGACCGCGCCGACCAGGGCGCCGGCCGCGGCCACCTTGCCGCCCCGGATCTTGTCGGCGATGCCCGGGTTGCCGGCGATGGCCTCCTCGACGGCGGTCGTCAGCGCGCCCTCGTCGGAGACGACCTTCAGGCCGCGCTTGTCGACGACCTCGTCCGGGGTGCCCTCGCCCGCGAGAACGCCCTCGATGACCTGGCGGGCCAGCTTGTCGTTCAGGGAACCCTCGGCGACCAGCGCGGTCACCCGGGCCACCTGCTCCGGCGTGATCGCCAGTTCGTCCAGCGCGGTGCCGGACTCGTTGGCGCTGCGCGCCAGCTCGCCCATCCACCACTTGCGGGCGGAGGCCGCGTCGGCACCGGCGTCGATCGTGGCGACGATCAGGTCCAGCGCACCGGCGTTGAGGATCGCCTGCATGTCGGTGGCGGAGATGCCCCACTCGGCGAGCAGCCGGGTGCGGCGGACCAGCGGCATCTCCGGCAGCGCGGCGCGGATCTCCTCGACCCACTCACGCGACGGGGCCACCGGGACGAGGTCGGGCTCCGGGAAGTACCGGTAGTCCTCCGCCTCCTCCTTCACACGGCCGGACGTCGTGGAACCGGTGTCCTCGTGGAAGTGCCGGGTCTCCTGGACGATCGTGCCGCCGGACGACAGCACGGCCGCGTGCCGCATGACCTCGAAGCGGGCCGCGCGCTCCACGGAGCGCAGCGAGTTGACGTTCTTCGTCTCCGAGCGCGTGCCGAACTTGTCGGCGCCCTTGGGCATCAGCGAGAGGTTCACGTCGCAGCGCATCTGGCCCATCTCCATGCGGGCCTCGGACACGCCGAGGGCACGGATGACCTCGCGCAGCTCACGGACGTACGCGCGCGCCACCTCGGGGGCGCGCTCGCCGGCGCCCACGATCGGCTTGGTGACGATCTCGATGAGCGGGATGCCCGCGCGGTTGTAGTCGAGCAGGGAGTGGGACGCGCCGTGGATACGGCCCGTGGCGCCGCCGACGTGCGTCGACTTGCCGGTGTCCTCCTCCATGTGGGCGCGCTCGATCTCCACGCGGAAGCTCTCGCCGTCCTCCAGCTGCACGTCGAGGTAGCCGTTGAAGGCGATCGGCTCGTCGTACTGGGAGGTCTGGAAGTTCTTCGGCATGTCCGGATAGAAGTAGTTCTTCCGGGCGAAGCGGCACCACTCGGCGATCTCGCAGTTCAGCGCGAGACCGATCTTGATCGCGGACTCGACGCCGGTCGCGTTGACGACCGGGAGCGCGCCGGGCATGCCGAGGCAGACCGGGCAGGTCTGCGTGTTCGGCTCCGCGCCGAGCGCGGTCGAGCAGCCGCAGAACATCTTGGTGTTGGTGCCGAGTTCGACATGGACCTCGAGGCCCATGACGGGGTCGTACGACGCCAGCGCGTCCTCGTACGGCACCAGGTCGGTCGTGGTGGTCACGGTGAAAACTTCCCTCTCAGCCCAGCAGGACGTCGTCGTCGCCCAGCCGCTTCAGCTCGCGGTACAGGATCGCGAGGCCGGTCACGATCGCGACGGCGGAGACCGTGGCGTCGATCAGCCGCAGCGTGTCGTGCTCGGCGCGGGCCTTCTTGATCTGCTTGGAGACACCGATCGCGCCGAACGCGGTGGTGGCCATGGACAGGTACGTACCGGACTTGGACCTCTTGAAGTCCTTGGCCTTGGACAGCTTGCTCACAGCGACGGTGCCTCCTCAAGCAGCGGGTGTCCCCACTTTTCCACGAAGGCGGCCTCGACGGCGGCGCCCACCTTGTACAGGCGCTCGTCCTTCATCGCGGGGGCGATGATCTGCAGGCCGACCGGAAGGTTGTCCTCCGGGGCGAGGCCGCAGGGCAGGGACATGGCCGCGTTGCCCGCCAGGTTGGTCGGGATGGTGCACAGGTCCGCCAGGTACATCGCCATCGGGTCGTCGGCGCGCTCGCCGATCGCGAAGGCCGTGGTCGGGGTCGTCGGGGAGACGATCACGTCGACCTGCTCGAAGGCCTTCTCGAAGTCACGCGTGATGAGCGTGCGGACCTTCTGCGCGGAGCCGTAGTAGGCGTCGTAGTAGCCGGAGCTCAGCGCGTACGTGCCGAGCATGATGCGCCGCTTGACCTCGGGGCCGAAGCCGGCCTCGCGGGTCAGGGAGGTGACCTCCTCGGCCGAGTGGCCGCCGTCGTCGCCGGTCCGCAGGCCGTAGCGCAGGCCGTCGAAGCGGGCGAGGTTGGACGAGCACTCGGACGGCGCGATCAGGTAGTACGCCGACAGGGCCAGGTCGAAGGACGGGCAGTCCAGCTCGACGATCTCGGCGCCCAGCTCCTTCAGGAGCTCGACGGACTCGTCGAAGCGCTGGATGACACCGGCCTGGTAGCCCTCGCCGCGGAACTGCCTGACCACGCCGACGCGCATGCCGGCGACGCTGCCGTTGCGGGCGGCCTCGACGACCGGCGGGACCGGGGCGTCGATCGACGTGGAGTCCATCGGGTCGTGCCCGGCGATGACCTCGTGCAGCAGGGCCGCGTCGAGGACCGTGCGGGCACAGGGGCCGCCCTGGTCGAGGGAGGAGGAGAAGGCGACCATGCCGAAGCGGGACACCGCGCCGTACGTCGGCTTCACGCCGACCGTGCCGGTGACGGAGGCCGGCTGGCGGATGGAGCCGCCGGTGTCGGTGCCGATGGCGAGCGGGGCCTCGTAGGCGGCGAGCGCGGCGGAGGAACCGCCGCCGGAGCCGCCAGGGATCTTCGTGAGGTCCCACGGGTTGCCGGTCGGACCGTAGGCGCTGTTCTCGGTGGAGGACCCCATGGCGAACTCGTCCATGTTGGTCTTGCCGAGGATGACGACGTCGGCGGCCTTCAGCCGCTTGGTGAGCGTCGCGTCGTACGGCGGGATCCAGCCCTCGAGGATCTTCGAGCCGACCGTCGTGGGCACGCCCTCGGTGGTGAAGATGTCCTTGAGTGCGAGCGGGACGCCGGCCAGCGGGCCGAGCTTCTCGCCGCGGGCGCGCTTCTCGTCCACGGCGCGGGCCTGGGCGAGGGCGCCGTCGCGGTCGACGTGCAGGAAGGCGTGCACCTTCTCGTCGACGGCCTCGATCCGGGCGAGGTGCGCCTCGGTGACCTCGACGGCCGTCAGCTCGCCGGAGGCGATTCTCTCGGCGATCTGCGCGGCCGTGAGCTTGATGATGTTGCTGTCCGTCATGGTGGTCACTCCTCCCCCAGGATCTGCGGCACCTTGAAACGCTGCTGCTCCTGGGCGGGGGCGCCGGAGAGCGCCTGCTCGGGGGTGAGCGAGGGACGGACCTCGTCCGCGCGCATGACGTTCGTCAGCGGGAGCGGGTGCGAGGTCGGCGGTACGTCTTGGTCGGCGACCTCGCTGACGCGGGCGACCGCGCCGATGATGTCGTCCAGCTGTCCCGCGAAGTGGTCGAGTTCTTCGGGCTTCAGCTCCAGACGCGCCAGCCGGGCGAGGTGGGCGACCTCCTCGCGCGTGATGCCAGGCATGCAGCGATCCTCTGGGGTGAGTGTGTGTGGTTTGGAGCCAATCCTATGGGGCGGGGCACCGTGGCCGTGAAACGGTTTGCCGGGGCCCCCGCCCCGCGTCCTCGCTCAGCCGTGCCGGCCGTCCCATGCGGCGCTGTTCAGGAAGTGGTTGTCGTACCGCTCCTGGACCTCCAGCAGGCTCTCCAGGGAGGCCTCACCGAGGCGGATGCGCTGGAGGTGGCGGAAGTACCCGAAGCGCTCGACGCCCGGTGTGATGACGATCAGGAGGTCGGCCGTGGCGCCCGGGGCGGCGGCGAAGGCGTGCGGCCGGTCCGGCGGGACGACGATCAGGTCGCCGCGTTCGGCGGTGACCACGTCGTCGCCGGAGAGCACCTCGGCGGCGCCGTCGAGCAGGTAGAACATCTCCGCGGAGTTGTGGTGCACATGCGGGTGGGCCCCGTCGGCGCCCTCCGCGAGGGTCACGCGCACGGTGCTCAGTGCGCCGCCGGTGGCGCTGCTGTCGGCCAGCAGGCGGACGGCGACGGGATCCCCGCCGACCACCTCCGACCCGGCCTCGCGCACCAGAACCGTCTCGTCGAACTTCGGTACGAACAGCGACATGGTGTGTCTCCCCCTGGCAGATGTGGTCAGACCGCGAAGAGCAGTCCGGCACTGACGAGTACAACGACCGCGGTGGCGAAGTGGATCCCGAAGGCCACGGCCTTCGGCCCGCCGCCGCGCAGCACGATCAGCGTGTCGAAGAGCGGCACGAGCGCCATGCAGAGCATGAACCAGGCCTCGGCCCGGGCTCCGGCGAAGGCGAGCAGGGCGAGGCCCACTGTGCCGGAGGCGGCATCCCGCAGGCCCTTGACGGCGAGGTACGGGCCGGCGTCCCCGGCGGGGTCCGCCGGGGCGCCGTAGCCGGTGGCGGCGGCTCCGGGCTGGAACACGAACCGGCCCCCGATCAGCAGGACGAACAGGTCGAGCAGGACGGCGAGCGAGTAGGCGGTGACGGTCATGCGGAAGCTCCCTGATCCCGTGATCTAGCAACGCTAGGAACAAGAGCGAAGCTATCAGAGCGTGGACAGCTTGGCTAGCGCTGCTAGAATCCTGTTCATGTCGATCCAGACGCGCCGCGAGCGCGAACGAGCGGAACGGGAGCGGCTGATCGTGACGGCCGCGCGGGAGCTGGCCGAGTCGGAAGGCTGGGACGCGGTGACCACGCGCAGGCTGGCCGCCGAGATCGAGTACAGCCAGCCGGTCCTCTACAGCCACTTCAAGGGCAAGGACGCGATCATGGCGGCGGTCGCGGTGCAGGGTTTCGCCGACATCGCGGCGGAGCTGCGGGCCGCGCGGACGGCGGCGCCCGGCCCGCGGGAGGCGCTGGCGGCGGTCGCGGAGACGTACACGTCCTTCGCGCGGCGCCGGCCCGCCCTCTACGACGCCATGTTCACCCATCTGGTGGATCTGCCGTTCGCCACGGCAGAGGCCCCGGCCGCCCTGCGCGAGGCGTTCGGCGAGCTGCGGCTGGTCGTCGAGCCGCTGGCCGGCGACGGCGACGACCCGGGCCTGCTGACCGAGACCGTCTGGGCGGCCCTGCACGGGCTGGCCACCCTCATGAGGAGCAGCCGGCTGCCGGAGGAGGGCCACGAGAAGCGCCTGGCCATCCTGCTGAAGCGCTTCACCGGCACCTGACCGGCGCGGGACGCCTCCGGGAGCCCCGGGGTCCGCGAGCGGCGGGCGGGAGCTACTCGGCGGCCGGCAGAGCCGCGCGCGGCCGCTGCCAGCCGCGCGACCCCCGCGCGAGGAGCCAGGCCGTGGTCTCCTCGGGCGGCATGGCCGCGGCGACGAGCCATCCCTGTACGGCGTCGCAGCCGAGGTCCCGCAGCCGCTCCCACGTCTCGTCGTCCTCCACGCCCTCGGCGACGACGAGCAGCCCCAGCGAGTGCGCGAGGTCGACGGTGCAGCGCACGATCTCCGCGTCCTCGGTGTCCACGGCCAGCCGGGCCACGAACGAACGGTCGATCTTCAGCTCGCTCACCGGCAGCCGGCGCAGATGGACCAGCGAGGAGTACCCCGTGCCGAAGTCGTCGAGGGACATCTTCACGCCGTGCCCGGTCAGCCCCGCGAGGGTGTCGGCGGCCCGCTGCGGGTCCTCCAGCAGGACGTGCTCGGTGATCTCCAGCTGGAGCGCCCCGGCGGGGACCCCGTGCCGGGCCAGGCGCGCGGCGACGGAACCGGCGAAGCCGGGCGTGTGCACGTCGCGCGGCGAGACGTTCACCGCGACCGGAACCCTGAGCCCCTGGGCCCGCCACCAGGCCACCTGGGCGAGCGCGGTCTCCAGCACGTACTCCGTCAGATGGGGCATCAGCCCCGAAGACTCCGCTATCGCTATGAACTCGTCCGGCGGGACCTTGCCACGCTCGGGGTGCACCCAGCGGACCAGCGCCTCCAGACCGGCGACCTGTCCGTCGAAGCGGACCTTCGGCTGGTAGTGCACCTGCACCTCGTGCGCGTCCAGCGCCCGGCGCAGGTCGCCGAGGAGACCGAGGCGGTCCGGCGTGTTGGAGTCCCGCTTGGACTCGTAGACCTCCACGCCCGTGCGGTCCCGCTTCGCCTGGTACATCGCCACATCCGCCCGGCGCAGCAGCCCTTCGGCGTCCAGGGCGTGGTCGGGGAAGACGGCGACGCCGGCGCTGGCCTCCAGCACCAGGGTGAGTCCGTCGAGGTCGAGCGGGGAGCTGAGGGCGGAGACGAGGCCACGGGCGACGCGGGTGGCCGACGTGGTGGAGTCCGCGACGGGCAGTAACACGGCGAACTCGTCGCCGCCGAGCCGGGCCGCCTCCGCGCCGCGCGGCAGCGCGAGCCGGAGCCGGTCGGCGATCTGGAGCAGCAGCCGGTCACCGGCGAGATGGCCGAGCGTGTCGTTCACCGACCGGAAGCGGTCGAGGTCGATCAGCATCAGGGCGGCCCGGGCGTCGATGCGCTCGGCGTCGTCGAGGGCGGTCCAGATCCGGTCCAGCAGCCACTGCCGGTTGGGCAGTCCGGTCAGCGGGTCGCGCAGCTGCTCCTCGGCGCGGGCGCGGGCCATCCACAGGGTGGAGTCGAGGGCGACGAGCGGGATGGCGAACAGCGGGAGCAGCACCGGCTGGGCGTCGGCCACCACGCACAGCAGGGGCGCTATGCCGAGCAGCGCGACGGCGACCAGGCCCTGTCTGACCAGGGCGGTGCGGGCCACGGTGGGCAGTCCGCCGCCGCGCGGGGCGTGCAGGTACCACAACAGGCCCCGGCTGACGGCGAGATAGGCGACCGCCACGAGGACGACCTCGGGTGCGGTGGTGACGCTCCAGGTGTGCGGACGCCAGGGGGCCTCGACACTGGGCACCCGGCCGAACGCGCCGAGCAGCAGGGCGCCGGCGGCGATGCCGAGGATGTCCACCGCGCCGTGCAGTACGCCCTGGCGCCAGCGGTGCCGCCTGGCGATGCCGACCAGGACGACGACGGTGAGGCTGACCATGCCCGCGGGCACCCAGCCGTACAGCAGGAGCACGGCGAGGGTGAGGGCGGCGCCGGAGCCGGTGCCGCCCCACCAGCGGGCGCGGCCCAGCATCACGAGGTGCCCGACGATGACACCGGTGAGCAGGGCCAGCGCCCAGCCGACCGTGCCGCACGGGAAGAGGGGGTGGTGGCCGGTGAAGGCGCGGTAGAAACCGGCTCCGATGACGAGCCCGGCGGCGGCCACGACGACCGCGGGCAGCGCGGGCCAGGACAGGTGCCGTTCGGCCTCGGCGTCGGCGCCGGTCAGGCCGGGGGCGGGATCGAGGGCCAGGGGTAGGGGGGTGCGCGCTTCGGCGGCGGTGCCGGGCCCGGCCGTGCGCGCGTGCTCGCGCGCACGCGCGGCGCCCGGTCCCCGCCACCGGTTTCCCCGCCACGCGGCGGCACGGCGGCACAGGCGCAGCCGTGAGTCCGGGGCGGCGCTCTCGGTCGGTTCCATTCCCGTCCCTCTCACTGCCGGCGGTGCCCACGCCACGCGGCCCGATGCCCGACACCCATCAGCAGCTCCGCGTCGAAGAACCCTTCCCCGCGCCCCCGAAGGGCACGGGGATGCCCCGACCGCAGCTGGGCACGGCAGGCGCACACGTCAACAGTAGGCCGCAGAAGGCTTTCACGGGCACCGGTCGTCGACGGTTGCCCGAATGCGCCCGAGCCACCCGTATGCATCTGATATGCGCCGATCGAGGGGCCTTCAACCGCCTACTCCCCGGTCGGAAGCGCGACTTCGGCCGCCGCTTCGGGGCCCTGCTCCAGAAGGACTCCGAAACCGTCCTCGTCCAGGACGGGAACCTTCAGTTGCATGGCCTTGTCGTACTTCGATCCGGGGTTGTCGCCCACCACGACGAACGACGTCTTCTTCGAGACCGAACCGGTCACCTTCGCACCCCGGCTCTGCAAAGCCTCCTTGGCGCCGTCCCGGGTGAAGTTCTCCAGGGTGCCGGTGACGACGACGGTGAGCCCCTCCAGCGGGCGCGGCCCCTCGTCCTCGCCGGACGCCTGGTCCTCCAGCGGGACTCCGGCGGCCTTCCACTTGCGCACGATCTCGCGGTGCCAGTCCTCGGCGAACCACTCCTTGAGCGCGGCCGCGATGATCGGGCCGACCCCGTCGGTGGCCGCCAGCTCCTGCTCGGTGGCCTGTTCGATGCGGTCGACGGAGCGGAACTCGCGGGCGAGGGCCTGGGCCGCCACCGGTCCCACGTGCCGGATCGACAGACCGTTGAGGAACCGCGCCAGCGGACGCCGCTTGGCCGCCTCGATGTTCTCCAGCAGGGCGAGGGTGTTCTTCTTCGGCTCGCCCTTCTGGTTGGCGAAGACCGTGACGACCTTCTCCTCGCC
The DNA here is from genome assembly GCF_055605965.1 of Streptomyces sp. NPDC037126. Lineage (NCBI taxonomy): Bacteria > Bacillati > Actinomycetota > Actinomycetes > Kitasatosporales > Streptomycetaceae > Streptomyces > Streptomyces sp. NPDC037126. The sequence goes on along the minus strand of NZ_JBVJTD010000010.1, from coordinate 81,734 downwards.
GGTCTTGGGGTCGCGCTTGGGCAGCCCGCTGTCGGGGTCGAGGACGTAGGCCTTGATGGGCAGCAGCTTCTCCACCGTCAGGTCGAACAGGTCGCCCTCGTCCACCAGCGGCGGGTCGGCGGGCTCCAGCGGACGGGTGAGCGCGGCGGCGGCCACACCGCCGAAGTGCTCGATGTCCAGGCAGTCCCGGCCCGCCAGGTAGGAGACGCGCTCGCGCAACTGGGCCGGGCAGGTGCGCGCGTTCGGGCAGCGGAGGTCGATGTCGCCCTCCTTCATGGGACGCAGCGGGGTGCCGCACTCGGGGCACTCGCCCGGCATCACGAACTCCCGCTCGCCGCCGTCCCGCAGGTCGACCACCGGGCCCAGGATCTCCGGGATGACGTCACCGGCCTTGCGGATGACGACCGTGTCGCCGATGAGCACGCCCTTGGCCTTGACGACCTCCTGGTTGTGCAGGGTGGCGAACTCCACCTCGCTGCCCGCGACCGTGACCGGTTCGACCTGGGCGTACGGCGTGACGCGGCCGGTGCGGCCGACGCCCACCTTGATGTCGATGAGCTTGGTGTTGACCTCTTCCGGCGCGTACTTGTAGGCGATGGCCCAGCGGGGCGCCCGCGCGGTGGAGCCGAGCCGGCCCTGGAGGCGGATCTCGTCCAGCTTGACGACCACGCCGTCGATCTCGTGCTCCACGGAGTGGCGGTTCTCGCCGTAGTAGGCGATGAACTCCTTCACGCCGTCGAGGCCGTCGACCACGCGGTTGTGCGGGGAGGTGGGCAGGCCCCAGCTCTTCAGCAGGTCGTAGGCCTGGGAGAGGCGGGCCATGCCCGAGAAGCCCTCCAGGGCGCCGATGCCGTGGACCACCATGTGCAGCGGGCGGCTGGCGGTGACCCGCGGGTCCTTCTGGCGCAGCGAACCGGCGGCCGCGTTGCGGGGGTTGGCGAACGGCTTGTCACCGGCCGCGACCAGGCGCTCGTTGAGTTCGAGGAACTTCTCCATCGGGAAGTAGACCTCGCCGCGGATCTCCACGACCGCGGGCACCTCGTCGCCCCCGAGGCGTTCCGGGATATCCGCGATCGTGCGGACGTTCGGGGTGATGTCCTCGCCGGTGCGGCCGTCGCCGCGGGTGGCCGCGCGCGTGAGGCGGCCGTTCTCGTACGTCAGGTTGACCGCGAGGCCGTCGACCTTCAGCTCGCACAGGAAGTGGTACTCCTGGTCGCCCAGTTCGCGCGCGATGCGGTCGACCCAGGCGGCCAGTTCCTCGTCGTTGAAGGTGTTGTCGAGCGAGAGCATGCGCTGGCGGTGCTCGACGGCCGTGAACTCCGTCGCGTAGGACCCCGCGACCTTCTGGGTCGGCGAGTCCGGGGTGCGCAGCTCCGGGTACTGCTCCTCCAGGGCCTCCAGGGACTTCAGGAGCTGGTCGAACTCCGCGTCGCTGACGACGGGAGCGTCCTTCACGTAGTACCGGAAGCGGTGCTCCTCGACCTGCTCCGCCAGCTGCGCGTGCCTGTCGCGGGCCTCGGCGGGCACCGCCGTCGTCTCCGCTTGCTTGTCGCCGGCCACCGTGTGGTCCTCCCGTTACTCTGGGTTGTCCGCGAGGGATCTCGCCGCCCGGACGCAGTGGGCGAGCGCCTGGCGTGCCCAGGCGGGGGATGCGCCCGCCAGACCGCACGCCGGGGTCACCGTGACCGCCTCCGCGAGCAGCCCCGGTCGCAGCCCCAGCCTGCGCCACAGCGTCCTGACACCCATGACGCTACCGGCAGGGTCCGACAATGGGCCGTCCGTGCCCGGCACGACACCGGCGAACAGCCGGGTGCCGCCCTCCACGGCCTCGCCGATCGCGTCGTCGTCACGCTCGGTGAGGAGTGCGAAGTCGAAGGAGACGCCGGCCGCGCCGGTACGGCGCAGCAGGGCGAACGGCACGTCGGGGGCGCAGGAGTGGACGACCACGGGCCCGTCCTGGTGCACGCCGACGACGTCCCGGAGCGCCGCCTCCACGACCTGCCGGTCCACGGCCCGGTGCGTGCGGTAGCCGCTGGCGGTGCGGACCTGTCCGCGCAGCACGGCGGTGAGCGAGGGCTCGTCGAGCTGGAGCACGATCCGGGCGCCCGGGATCCTGCGCCCCACCTCGGCCAGGTGGAGCCGCAGCCCCTCGGTCAGCGACGCGGCGAGGTCGCGGCAGGCGCCGGCGTCGGAGAGGGCGGCCTCGCCGTTCCTCAGCTCCAGCCCGGCGGCGAGCGTCCAGGGCCCGACCGCCTGCACCTTGAGGTCGCCCTCGTACCCCTGGGTGAACTCCTCCAGCGCGTCCAGGTCCTCCCCCAGCCAGGACCGCGCCCGCTGGGTGTCGCGGCCCGGCCGGTCCCCGATCCGCCATCCGCTGGGCTCCACGCGCGCGTACAGCTCGACGAGCATTCCGGCGGTCCGGCCGATCATGTCGGCGCCGGGGCCGCGGGCGGGCAGCTCGGGCAGGAACGGGAAGTCCTCGAAGCTGCCGGTGACCGTCCTGGCCGCCTCGCGCGCGTCGCCGCCGGGCATGGACCCGATCCCGGTGGCCGGGGGGAACCTCAACTGGGTGCTCTCACTCACTCCGGCAGGGTATGCCGTGCCGGGACCACGGGACGCCGGGGCCGTGGAGGCCGCCGGCCCCGGTCCGGGGCCGGACCGGGGCGTCGCCCGCGGCTCCTGAGGTCATCGACCGGGGCGTACCGTCAGGTCGTTGACCTCGGCGTCCCTCGGCAGGTCCAGGGCCATCACGATCGTCGTGGCGACCGACTCGGGGTCGATCCACTTCGAGGGGTCGTACTCCTTGCCCTCCTGCTGGTGGACCTTGGCCTGCATGGGGCTCGCGGTGCGGCCGGGGTAGACCGTGGTGACGCGGACTCCGGCCGCGTGCTCCTCCTGGCGCAGGGAGTCGGCGAGGGCCTTCAGGCCGTGCTTGGAGGCGGCGTACGCGGACCAGCCGGCGCTCGCGCTGAGGCCGGCACCGGAGTTGACGAAGATCACCTGGCCGCGGGCCGCGCGGAGCTGGGGCAGGAAGTGCCGGGTCAGCTCCGCGGGGGCGACCAGGTTGACGTTGAGCTGGTGGCGCCAGGACTTCGGGGTGAGGTCGCCGACGTCCCCGAGGTCGACGACTCCGGCGATGTGCAGCAGAGAGTCCACCCGTTCCGGGAGGGTCTGGTGCGAGAACGCCCAGGAGAGCCTGTCCGGGTCCGCGAGGTCGCCGACCAGGGTGCGGGCGCCGGGGAACTCGGCGGCCAGTTCCTTCGCCCGGCCGGCGTCGCGCGCGTGCAGCACGAGATCGTCCCCGCGCGCGTGCAGACGGCGGGCGACGGCCGCGCCGATGCCGGAACCGGCCCCGGTGATCACATGAGTAGCCATGCCCGCCATGCTCGCATCAGTGGACGCCGAGCTGCTCCTCCAGGTAGGCCAGCGCCCCGACCGGCTCCTCGGCGAAGAACACCAGCTCGGCGAGCGGACGCGGCAGGAAGCCCTCCTCCTCCATGCGGCGGAACTGCTCGCGCAGGCCGTCGTAGAACCCGGCCGTGTTCAGCAGCACCACCGGCTTCTCGGTGCGGCCGTGCTTCTTCAGCTCCAGGATCTCGGTGGCCTCGTCCAGGGTGCCGGTGCCGCCGACCATGACCACCACGGCGTCGGCCTTCTCCAGCAGCAGCCTCTTGCGCTCGGCGAGGTCCGCGGCGACGACCATCTCGTCGGCGCCGGGCCGCGCCTTGTTCGCCAGGAACTCCACGGACACGCCCAGCAGCCGGCCGCCCGCCTCCTGCACGCCGTCGGCGACGACCTTCATCAGACCGGCGTCGGAGCCGCCCCAGACCAGGGTGTGGCCGCCCTTGCCGATCAGTTCCGCGAACTCTCGCGCGGGGCGGGTGTACCGGTCGTCGAGGTCGGCGGCGGACAGGAAGACGCAGATGTTCATGACCCCCACCGTAAGGCCCCCACCGCGGCCGGGAAGAAGCACGGGTCCCGGGGCGCTGTTCCCGGTATGGCCGAAGGACACACCATCACGATCGAGAAGAGCGAGCAGCACGTGCGCGTGGTGCACGGTGACCAGGTGCTCGCGGAGACCGACCGCCCCCTCCTGCTGCGCGAGACGGGCTGCCCGGTGCGCTACTACATCCCGGCCGAGGACGTACGCCTCGACCTGCTGACTCCCTCCGACACGCACACCGTCTGCCCCTTCAAGGGCACGGCGTCGTACTGGTCGCTGCCTCACGCGCCGGACCTCGTATGGGCGTATCCGGACCCGAAGCCCGCGGTGGCCGAGATCAGGGACCACCTGTGCTTCTACGAGGCGGAAGTGGCATGAGCGGCCGGGGTCCCGCCGTGTCGTGACCGATGAGTCCGGTGCCGTGCGGCAGTCTGCACGGCCATGGACAAGAAGACGACTTCCCGCGACGGCACGTCCCTCGCGTACGAAGTGATCGGCCAGGGGCCCACGGTGATCCTGGTGAGCGGCGCGATGTCCACCGGCGGCACCGTGGCGCCCCTGGCCCAGCGGCTCGCGGACCGCTGCACGGCCGTCGTCTACGACCGCCGGGGCCGCGGCGGCAGCGGTGACACGGCGCCGTACGCGGTGGCCCGTGAGGTCGAGGACCTGGCCGCGCTGATCGACGCGGTGGGCGGCTCCCCAGGGGACGCGGCCCTGTTCGGTGTCTCCTCGGGCGGCGCGCTGGTGCTCCAGGCGGCGGCGAGCGGTCTGCCGGTCGCCCGCGTGGCCGTGTACGAGGTGCCCTACGCGGACCACCTGGAGGGCGGCGCCGAGCGCGAGGCCGCCTACAAGGAGGCCCTGGGCAAGGCGCTCGCGGACGGCCGGCGCGGGGACGCGGTGGAACTGTTCCTGCGCCTCGCGGGCCTCGGCGAGGAGATGATCAAGGGCGCCCGCCAGTCCCCGATGTGGGCCGGCATGGAGGCCGTCGCGCCGAGCCTCGCGCACGACGACGCGGTCATGGGCGACGGCCTGCTGCCCCAAGGCCGGCTGAGCGCGGTCTCCGTGCCGGTGCTCGCGGTCGCGGGCGGGGCGAGCCCGGAGTGGATGCGCCGGGCGTCCCGGGACATCGCGGACGCGGTGCCGGGGGCGGAGTACCGGGTCCTCGAGGGGCAGACGCACATGGTGGAACCGGACGTGCTCGCCCCCTTGCTGGCCGGGTTCTTCACGGGCTGAGCGGCCGGCCGGTGCTCCGACCGGAAGGGCCCACCGGCTCGCGACGCCGGCACGGCACCTCGCCGCGCCGTCGCACCATGGAGTACAGCCGGTACGCGCGCGATGCTCCCCCACCGCCTGAAGGGCGTGGGAGGTCCCCCAGCACCGGACGCCGGGCGCTCTGCGGCAGTCCTTTCGGCCGCGGGGCTAGACGGCGGCCGTCGCGCGCGTGGTCGTCGCGATCGTCGCCGAGCCCACCACGCGCGTGCCGTCGTACAGCACGATCGCCTGGCCCGGGGCGACCCCGCGGACCGGCTCGGCGAAGGTGACGCTCAGTCCGCCGTCGACCGGTGCCGCGGTGACCTCGGTCTCGCCGCCGTGGGCGCGCAGTTGGGCGGTGTAGGTACCGGCGGCGGTGGGGGCGGTGCCGCACCAGCGGGGCTTGATCGCGGTGAGGGCGGTGACGTCCAGGGCGGCGGCCGGGCCCACGGTGACGGTGTTGGTGACCGGAGAGATGTCGAGGACGTAGCGCGGCTTGCCGTCGGGGGCCGGGGTGCCGATGCGCAGGCCCTTGCGCTGGCCGATGGTGAAGCCGTACGCGCCCTCGTGAGTGCCGAGGCGGGCGCCGGACTCGTCCACGATGTCGCCCTCGGCCTTGCCGAGCCGCTGGGCGAGGAAGCCCTGGGTGTCGCCGTCGGCGATGAAGCAGATGTCGTGCGAGTCGGGCTTCTTGGCCACCGCGAGGCCCCGGCGCTCGGCCTCGGCGCGGATCTCCTCCTTGGTGGTGACCGTGTCGCCGAGCGGGAACATGGCGTGCGCGAGCTGCCGGTCGTCCAGGACGCCGAGCACGTACGACTGGTCCTTGGCCATGTCGGAGGCGCGGTGCAGCTCGCGGGAGCCGTCCTCGCGCACGATCACCTTGGCGTAGTGGCCGGTGCAGACGGCGTCGAAGCCGAGGGCCAGCGCCTTGTCGAGCAGCGCGGCGAACTTGATCTTCTCGTTGCAGCGCAGGCACGGGTTGGGGGTGCGGCCGGCCTCGTACTCGGCGACGAAGTCCTCGACGACGTCCTCGCGGAAGCGGTCGGCGAGGTCCCACACGTAGAAGGGGATGCCGATGACGTCGGCGGCGCGGCGGGCGTCGCGCGAGTCCTCGATGGTGCAACAGCCCCGGGCGCCGGTGCGGAACGACTGCGGGTTCGCGGAGAGCGCGAGGTGGACGCCGGTGACGTCGTGGCCGGCTTCCGCGGCGCGCGCGGCGGCGACGGCGGAGTCGACCCCGCCGGACATGGCGGCGAGGACGCGGAGGGGGCGCTGCGGGGTCTCAGTCATAACCCTTCCAGGGTACGGGGCCGCGGGAACCGGGACGGCCGGACGTCCGTTGACGATCCGGAGGGGCGGACCGGGGGCGGACGGGCGGGGGCGTTCATGGGCGACGGGGACGGGGACCGGCGGCTGGGCCGCCGGGCGCTGCTGGCCGGCGGGGCCGCGGCCGCCGTGGGCACGGCCGTGCTGGCCCGGGAGGAGTTGTCCCGGCTGTGGTGGCGGCTGCCGGGGGTGGAGAAGCCGCGGACCGCGGGCGCGGTGGACTTCCGGGGCGCACGCTGGGTGGCGGCCTCACCGGCCAACTACCGCCGGGCGAACCGGCCCGACGACTATCCGGTCGACCGGATAGTCGTCCATGTCACCCAGGGCGGGTACGCCTCGGCGGTGAAGGTGTTCCAGGACCCGGCGCACGGCGCGGCGGCGCACTACATCGTGCACCGGGACGGGCGGATCACCCAACTGGTACGGGAGCTGGACGTGGCCTTCCACGCGGGGAACCGGGAGTACAACGAGCACAGCGTCGGCATCGAGCACGAGGGGTTCGTGACGGAGCGGTCGTCCTTCACGGACGCGATGTACACGGCCTCGGCGCGGCTGACGGCGGCGGTGTGCGGGCGGTACGGCATACCCGTGGACCGTGCGCACATCATCGGTCACGTCGAGGTGCCGGGCACGGACCACACCGATCCGGGGCCGTACTGGGACTGGGAGCGATACCTGAAAAAAATCAAGACCTAGCCCCTTTTTGTCCGGTAGCGACCGTTTTATTCTGATGTCAGGCCTACGAGACGAGTGAGGGAGTTCAAGCGGAGTAGCCGACTTCAGCGAGAGGCACGAGAGGTACACGGTCTCCGCTGGTGCCGACATCTACGCTCGGGCTGAGAGGCCGGAAGGTCACGGAGACCACGGAAGGTAGTGGTGACCGGAAGGCGACCCCCAATCACCTGATCCGGGCAATGCCGGCGAAGGGAACCCGCCTCGTAGGTCGTTTTCCTGTCCCGGCCGGGCCCGTGCACCGGCCGGGTCCGTGTACCGGCCTGCGTGTCAGCTGAGCCCCGCGGCCCGTGCGCGTTCCACCGCCGGGCCGATCGCCTTGGCGACCGCCTCGACGTCCGCCGCCGTGGAGGTGTGGCCGAGGGAGAAGCGCAGGGTGCCGCGGGCCAGGTCCGGGTCGGCGCCGGTGGCGAGCAGGACATGGCTGGGCTGGGCCACGCCCGCGGTGCAGGCGGAACCCGTGGAGCACTCGATCCCCTGGGCGTCCAGCAGGAGCAGCAGGGAGTCGCCCTCGCAGCCGGGGAAGATGAAGTGCGCGTTGGCCGGCAGCCGGCCCCCGCCCGCCGGGTCCCCGCCGAGGATCGCGTCCGGCACGGCGTTGCGCACGGCGTCGCTCAACTGGTCGCGCAGCGCCCCGATCTCGCGTGCGAACCACTCGCGCCGCTCGTTGGCGAGCCGGCCGGCGACGGCGAAGGAGGCCACGGCCGGGACGTCCAGGGTGCCGGAGCGCACGTGCCGCTCCTGGCCGCCGCCGTGCAGGACCGGCACGGGTGTGTACTCGCGGCCGAGCAGCAGGGCACCGATGCCGTAGGGGCCGCCGATCTTGTGGCCCGAGACGGTCATCGCGGCGAGGCCGGAGACGCTGAAGTCGACCGGCACCTGACCGAAGGCCTGCACCGCGTCGGCGTGCAGCGGGATGCCGAACTCCGCCGTGACGTCGGCGAGTTCACGGACCGGCATGACCGTGCCGATCTCGTTGTTGGCCCACATCACGGTGGCCAGGGCGACGTCCCCGGGATTGCGGGCGATCGCCTCGCGCAGCGCGTCGGGGTGGACGCGGCCGTAGGAGTCGACGGGGAGGTACTCCACCGTGGCGCCCTCGTGCTCGCCGAGCCAGTGCACGGCGTCGAGGACGGCGTGGTGCTCGACGGGGCTGGCCAGGACGCGGGTGCGGGCCGGGTCGGCACCGCGCCGGGACCAGAACAGGCCCTTCACCGCGAGGTTGTCGGCCTCGGTACCGCCCGAGGTGAAGACGACCTCGCTGGGGCGGGCACCCAGTGCCTCCGCGAGGGTCTCGCGGGATTCCTCGACCGTGCGGCGTGCCTGCCGGCCGGACGCGTGAAGGGAGGAGGCGTTGCCCGTGATGCTCAACTGGGCGGTGAACGCCTCTGCCGCCTCCGGGAGCATCGGGGTTGTCGCGGCGTGGTCGAGGTAAGCCATGGTGTCCCCGATTCTACGGGGCCCTTGCGGCCGGCTTCAGCCGCGCACGGTCCGGTCGGGCCGGGGGCGCGGGTCGCGGCCGCGCCGTACGCAGGCCGCACGCGCGCCGCGCCTCGGCCGCACCCGCGCCGGACGGCGGCGCACCCGGCGGGTGCGGCGCCCGGACGCCCCGTCGTCCTCGGGGACTCCGGCCGCGGGCGGGGTCGCGGGGCCCTGCGGGTCACAGGCTCCAGGACACCGTGTGGGACATCTGCATGGCGGCCACCAGGACGGCGATGTCGGCGACGCCGAGCGCGAGTCCCAGGTAGGCGCGGCCCCGGCGGGCCGTGCCGCGCCACAGGGAGACGGCGGCCAGCGCGATGGCGATGGGGCCGAGGAAGAGGTTGAGGACGAGCAGGCCGAGGAGGCCGAGGATGAAGGACGCGACGGCCATGCCGTCGGCGTCACGGGTGCGGGGACGGGTGTCGGGGCGGCTCGTGGCCGGTGCGGTGAGTTGCATGGTGCTCAGCTCCTGGAAGTCCTGGCGGACGGTCAGTTGGCCGATGTGCGGCGACGGCGCGCGTGGCGCTCGCGGACCGCGAAGACGCCGAGCCAGACGGCGATGACGACGCCGAGGCCGGCGGTGACGGTCAGCGGTGCGTGGGCAACGGTGCCCAGCACGACGCCGAGCAGCATGAGTGCGGCGACGAGGAACAGCATGGGATCGGATCCCCCCTCCGGGATGCCTCGTGTCGAGCCTTCGTGAAGTCTCGGTGAACAGTTGTAGTAACAGTTGTTCACTGACTTAGAGTCTAGCGCCTCCGACGGCTTTCCAATTCCAGAGAACAGTTGTTAACTGGATGACATGAGTCACACCCTCGGCATCCGGCAGGTCCAGAAGCAGAAGACCCGGCAGGCGTTCCTCGACGCGGCGCTCGCGCTGCTGGAGGAGCAGAGCCTGAGCAGCCTGGGCCTGCGCGAGGTCACCCGCGCCGTGGGGGTCGCGCCGACCGCCTTCTACCGGCACTTCCGCTCGACCGCCGACCTCGGTGTCGCCCTGGTCGACGAGGCCCTGGGCAGCCTGCACGCGATGGTCCGGACGACGGTGTCCACGGCGGGCGACAGCGAGGAGCGCATCGCGCGCGCCATCGAGCTGATCGCCCACCACGTGGACACGTATCCCGCGCACGTCCGCTTCATCGCCCGCGAGCGGCACGGCGGGGTGCAGCCGGTGCGCGAGGCCATCCGGGACCAACTGGCCCGGTTCGCCCAGGAGGTGAAGGCCGAGCTGGCCAAGGACCCGGAGGCCGCCGGCTGGAGCGACGAGGACCTGCTGATGCTCGCGCACCTCTACGTGGACCAGATGCTCATCACGGCCTCCCTCTTCCTGGAGGCGCTGGAGGCTCCCGAGGAGGAGCGGGAGCGGGTGACCCAGCTCGCCGACCGGCAGCTGCGGCTCATCAGCATCGGCCGCAGCCACTGGCTGGACTGAGCGACCGAGCGACACCGCGCGGCCCCGTCACCCCCGCCCCGCCGCCCGCCGCCAAGACCCCCGCGGCCGCCACCGCCCGGCACGCCCCGGCCGCCCGGGCGACGGTCGAGCCCGCCCTGCCGGTCCGCCGTCAGTCCGGGCGCCCGGCACCGTCCCCGTCGTACAGAGCCGTGACGGAGCGGGCCGCCGCGAGGAGTTCCGCGCGTGCCGGGGGCGGGTCCAGCACCTCCACCCGGTCGGCGAGGCACAGGAGCTGGCGGACCGCGTGCAGCGCCGGGAACAGGACCCGGGCGGTGACGCGGTCGCTCACGCCGTCGTCGTCGACCAGGCCCGTCAGCTCCCCGGCGACCACCCGCCGGAACATGTCCAGCCCCTCCCTCCGCAGCCGCACGGTGACCTCGACACCGCCCTCCCACTCCTCCACCCGGCGGCGCAACACCTCCCAGGCGTGCGCGAGTTCGACCCCGGGCCGGCGCCGTACGGGTTCGTCCAGCAGCCGGGACGAGCGCACCCGGTCGGCCCGGAACAGCTGCGGCCGGCCGCGCCGGTCGGCGACGAGGTACCAGACGCCGGCCTTGGCGACGAGACCGTACGGGTCCACGGTGTACGTCCGCGGCTCCCGCTCCCCGCCGTGCCGGTAGCGCAGCCGCAGCCGGCGGTCGCTGAACACGGCGTCCTGCAGCACCTCCAGGTCCACGGACTGCTGGGGGCCGCTCTTCCAGCGGGTGGCGTCGACCAGGATGCGGCGGCTGGTCACCTCGGCGGCGGGCCGGTGCGGCGCGGGCAGCGCGGCCATCACCTTGCGCAGCGCCGAGCCGAGGGCCGCGTCGAGACCGAGCGCGGCGTGGGCGCCCTGGGCGGCCAGGATGAACAGGGCGCGGGACTCGTCGGCGGTGAGCCCCGTGACGTCGGTGCGGAAACCGGCGAGGAGCTCGATGCCGCCGTGCCGGCCGCGCTCGGCGTAGACCGGGACACCGGAGGCCGACAGCGCCTCGACGTCCCGGTAGATGGTGCGGACCGACACCTCGAGGCGGTCGGCGAGTTCGTGGGCGGGGACGCGGCCCCGGGTCTGCAGGAGCAGCAGGATCGACAGCAGCCGGCCGGACTTCACGCGCCAAGGATCGCCCCGCCGCGAAGTCCCGCGCAAATGTTGACGGAGCCTGTCAGGTTATCCGGCCATCCTCTGCGTACCGACCCACGGAGAGGCCCGTCATGACCAGCACCGATTTCACCGACCCGCGCCCCGTCTACGCCCGCGCCACCGAGCAGGCGGCCGCCCTCATCGGGACCGTGCGCCCCGAGCGGCTCGACGGCCCGACGCCCTGTACCGAGTTCGACGTGCGCACGCTGCTGAGCCACATGGTCGGCGGCACCCTGCGGATCGCGGTCGTCGGTGAGGGCGGCGACGGGCTCGCCGTGCACCCGTTCGCCGAGGGCGTCGGGGACGACGGCTGGGCGGCGGCCTACGACGAGGCGCGCGTGCGCGCCCTCAAGGCCTGGGAGAGCGACGAGCGGATGACGGCGCCGGTGCGGGTCCCCTGGGGCGAGGTACCGGGGCACGGCGCCCTCGCGGGCTATGTGATGGAGATCGTCACGCACACCTGGGACCTCGCCGAGGCCCTCGGTCACCCGCTCGAACTCGACCCGGAGCCGGCCCGGTTCGCGCTCGCCACGGCGCACCGCGTGCTGCCCGGGTCCGTGCCGCGCGACGAGGAGACCCCCTTCGACGCGCCCCGCGAGGCCCCCGAGGGGGCCGGTGCCCACGGCGAGCTGGCGGCCTGGCTCGGCCGCGCCCCGCTCAGCCGAGCCTGACCCGGGCCAGCTGCCGGGACTGGGCGACCAGGCGGTCCTCGCTGTCCCAGACCTCGGCGTCCTCCTCCAGGAAGCCGCCGGCCAGGTTGCGGGTGGTGACCGACACCCGCAGCGGGCCAGGGGCCGGACGGTGGCGGACGTGGACGGTGAGTTCCACGGTGGGGACCCAGCCCTTGAGGCCGATCTCGAAGGCGGTGGGCGGCAGCGCGTCCACCGCGAGCAGCAGGGAGAGCGGGTCGGCGTCACGGCCGTCGGCGAGCCCGAACCAGGCGCGCATCTCGCCCTTGCCCGACGGCGCGCCGAGCGCCCAGCCGAGGGTGGACGGGTCCAGCTTGAGCATCAGCCGGTCGGCGATGGCGTTGCTGCCGTCGATCGGCGCGGGTCCGTCCTCGGGGCCGAAGCACTGGTCCAGCGGCGGGATCGCGGGCGGTGCGGCGGTCGTGCGGACGTCGTCGGGGAGGGCGGAGAGGTCGCCGTAGGAGGCGAGGACGCGGATGCGTTCGACCTGGTTGCCCTCGTCGTCGTACTGCAGGAGCGAGGCCTGGCCGGTGGAGAGGGTGCGGCCGGTGCGGACCGTCTCGGTGCGCACGAGGGCCGGTCCGGGCCGGGAGGCCGTCAGATAGTGCGCGGAGACGGTGAACGGGTCCGGGTGCGGGAGGGTGTCCGCGAGGGCCCGGCCGAGCACGGCCAGCAGATAGCCGCCGTTGACGGCGCTGATGATGGTCCAGCCGGCCGAGAGGTCGATGTCGTAGACACCGGGCTCGCGCCGGGTGAGCGCGGTGTCGCGGTCGAACTCGCTGTCCCCGATCACGGCCCGTGCGGCAGGGGCGGAAGCTGCTTCTGGCATGGGTGAACGGTACAACGGAAAACTACTAAGCGGTAGCTTTTTAATGTTGCCGGGAGATGAAAGAATGCCTCTGGATCCGTCCCCCGGGTGAGGTTCCGGCAATTTCTAGGTAAGTGTCCTGACACGTCCGTAACCCCGGACCCCTGTTTCCCCTCTATGGGGGCATGAGCCTCACCGGGACTCCGTTCCTCTACACGACCATTGTGCTGTCCGTGGTCGCCCTCATACTGCCGCTCTTCCTGTGGTCGCGGATGCGCTGGCCCCGGCCCCTGCGCATCACGGCCCGGGTGCTGATGCTGCTGTTCGCCCAGGGCACGGCGGTCACGCTGGTCTTCGTGCTGGTGAACAACCAGAACAACCTGTACGACAACTGGGCCGACCTGTTCGGGACCGGGAACCACGTCCAGCAGGCCGCCGACCTCGGCAAGGACGGTACCGGCGGCATAGCGGTGAAACGGTTGCCCAAGGTCAAGCAGACCTTCACGGCGGCCTCGGGTCCCGGTATGCGCCAGGCCGGCGGGGTGCGCGTCACCCAGCTCAAGGGCCGGGTCTCCGGCGTGAACGCCGAGGTCTACGTCTGGCTGCCGCCGCAGTACAACGATCCGGCCTACCGCAACAAGAAGTTCCCGGTGGTGGAGCTGCTGCCCGGCTACCCGGGCTCGGCGAAGGCCTGGTTCGGGTCGCTGAAGGCGCACGAGCAGCTGCTGCCGCTGATGCGCAGCGGCCAGGTGGCGCCCTTCATCCTGGTCGCCCCGCGCACCAACCTGCTGGCCGGCGTCGACACCGGCTGCGCCAACATCCCGGGGCAGGTCAACGCCGACACCTGGCTCAGCATCGACGTGCCGAAGATGGTCATGGACAACTTCCGTGCCCAGCCGGCGCCGCAGGGCTGGGCCGTCGCCGGGTACTCGGCGGGCGCCCACTGCGCGGTCAAGCTCGCCGTGGCGCACCCCGACCGGTACCGGGCCGCGGTGAGCATGTCGGGCTACAACGACCCGATCGGCGAGCGCAACTCCCTGGCCGCCCAGGACCCGCAGCTGCGCGCCGCGAACAACCCGTACCTGATCCTGAAGAAGCAGCCGGTGCCGCCGCGGATCGCGCTCTACTTCTCCGGCGAGTCCGGTGACGGCTACCAGGCGGGCATGGCGCTGGAGTCCATCGCCAAGGCGCCGACCACCGTGCACGTGGTGTTCCTGCCGCGCAGCGCGGGCGGTCACACCATGGCGCTGTGGCGGCCGCAGGTGCCGACGGTGTTCCGCTGGCTGACCCTGCAGATGGGCCAGAACCACGCGAGGGGCCGGGACGGCTCTCTTACCGGAAACACCGGTCCTCTTACCGGGACCGCGAGCGGGACTACTCCTCGGTCACCGTCGACCGGCGGTTCCACGCGCGCGGAGCTCGCCAGTGGAACCGCATCGCGAGCAGGCGCAGCACGAAAGCGGTGACGACCGCGAGCCCACTGGTGAGGGGGGTCAGGGCGTCATAGCGAATGCACAGCACCACCATGGTCGCGCCGACGATCGCTGGGACCGCGTACAGATCGCGGTCCCAGCGAAGCAGTGAGGGCACCTCGTTGGCGAGCACGTCCCGCAGTACGCCGCCGCCCACGGCGGTGGCGAGGCCCAGCGTCGCCGACGCGGTCAGGTTGAGGCCGTAGCTGTACGCCTTCGTCGTACCGCTGACGCAGAACAGGCCGAGGCCGGCCGCGTCGAAGACCAGCACCGCCGACTGGATCCGCTCCACGTGCGGGTGCAGGAAGAAGACCACGAGCGCGGCGATCAGCGGGGTCAGGAAGTACCCCAGGTCCGTGAAGGCCGCCGGGGGCACGGCCCCGATGACCACGTCGCGGAACAGTCCCCCGCCCAGCGCGGTGACCTCGGCGAGCACGGCGATGCCGAAGATGTCGAAGTTCTTGCGGACGGCCAGCAGCGCGCCGGAGATCGCGAACACGAAGATGCCGATCACGTCGAGCGTGTGCTGGACGGAGGGACTGAAGAGTTGCTGGAGCTGCACCCTGCCATTCTCACCCAGCGCGGGGTGTGAACCTTACAAAGCCAGGCTCACAGGGCCGGTTTCCCTGCGGTGAACAGCCAGGTGTGGAAGAGGTCACCCAGGTCCTGCCCACTGACGCGCTCGGCGAGGCGGATGAAGTCGGCGGTGTCCGCGTTGCCGTACCGGTGGAGCTTCGTCCAGGCGGGCAGCAGCCGGAAGAACGCCTTGTCCCCGATCCGCTCCCGGAGCATCTGGAGCGTCATCGCGCCGCGGTCGTAGACGGCGGAGGCGAACATCGTGTCCCGCTGCGGGTCGGCCACCTTCACCCCCCAGAACGAGGAGGCGGCGGGACGGGCGTTGTAGTCGGCGAGGAAGGAGTCGTGGGCGGACCTGGTGCCCTGGTGCTCGGCCCACAGCCACTGGGCGTAGGTGGCGAAGCCCTCGTTGAGCCAGATGTCCTTCCACTGGGCCACGCTCACCGAGTCGCCGAACCACTGGTGGGAGAGCTCGTGTACGATGGTCGTCTCACTGCGCACGGCCGAGTAGGCGGGCTTGCTCTGCACCTCCAGGGAGAACCCGGCCTCCGGCATGTCGTCCACGATCGCGCCGGTCTCCTCGAACGGGTACGGCCCGAAGACCTTCGACCAGTAGTCGGTGGCGGCGGCGGTGACGGCGTACACGTCGACGCTGTTGCTGTTCTTCAGCACCGGGTCGACGGCGACGTAGATCGGGATGCCGCCGGGGGTGCGCCCGGTGCGGACGTCGAACTTCCCGATGGTGGCGGTCGCCAGGTAGGTCGCCATCGGCTTCGACTCGCGCCAGTGGGTGTACGTCGAGGAGCCCTTGTCGTGCGCCGAGACCAGCAGGCCGTTGGACACCGCGGTCAGGCCCTTGGGCGCCTTGATCCGGATGTCGTAGGTGGCCTTGTCGGAGGGATGGTCGCTGGACGGGAACCAGGTCGAGGCGGCGTTGGGCTCGCAGGCGACGAAGACGCCGTCGGCGGTCTTCATCCAGCCGTACTTGGAGCCGAACACGATGGGCCCGCTGAGGGGCTGGGGTATGCCGCCGTAGGTGACGGAGACCCGGAAGGTCCTCCCCCGCGCGAGGCTCCGGCGCGGGGTGATGGTGACCTCGTCGCCGTCGCGCGTGAAGTGGGCGCGTCTGCCGTTCACCTCGACCCGGGTGATCTGCAGCTGCTGGAGGTCGAGGTCGAAGGAGGACAGGTTCTGGGTGGCGCGGGCGGTGAGGGTCGTACGGCCGTCGAGCCGGCCGGAGTCCGGGGCGTAGGCGACGTCGAGGTCGTAGTGCAGGGCGTCGAAGCCGCCGTTGCCGAGCCGCGGGAAGTAGGGGTCACCGACGCCGGGCGCGCCCGGGGTGGGGGCGGGGGCGGCTGCGATGAGCAGTAAGGAGGCCGCCGCGGTGGCGACGGCCCCTGAACGTGCCGAACGGGAGAGTGCCATGAGTCGTCCCTTTCGAGCGTGTACCGATCATGGGTCGGACACGGACGACTCTGCACTCTCCCGTATAAGCATGTACATGACTTTACCCAGTCGTCATGTGCTACTTGTCGGTTGACTCCTGGGACTTGGGCGCCGGCTCGGCGGCCCCGGGCGAGTCCTCGTCGGCGCCGGCCTCCTCGGCGGCGGCCGCGGGGGCCTCCTCGGCAGCCTCTTGCGACGTCTCCTCGGCGGGCTCCTCAGAGGCCTCCTCGGCAACGTCGCTTCCCGGGTTCTCCTCGGCGGGCTCCTCCGAGGACGCCGCGGCGGTCTCCTCGGCCAGCTCCGCCGCCACGGCCGCCGACGTCGCCGCCGACTCCGCGAGCACCTCGTCGGAGACCAGCTCGGCCGCCTCCTTGGCCGCGGACAGCAGAACGGTGTCCTGCGGAGCCTGGTCCTCGAAGTTCTCCGGGTGGTGGCAGGCGACCCGCTGGCCGGGCTTCAGCTCCAGGAGCGGAGGCTCGATGGTCCGGCAGATCTCCGTCGCCTTCCAGCACCGGGTGTGGAAGCGGCAGCCGCTCGGCGGGGCGATCGGCGAGGGCACGTCACCCTTGAGCAGGATGCGCTCGCTCTTGACGTTCTTGCGCGTCGGGTCCGGGATCGGCACCGCCGACATCAGCGCCTTGGTGTACGGGTGCATCGGCGCCTTGTACAGCAGGTCCCGGTCGGCGAGTTCGACGATCTTGCCCAGGTACATCACCGCGATCCGGTCCGACACGTGCCGGACGACGGAGAGGTCGTGCGCGATGATCACGTAGGTGAGGCCGAGCTCCTCCTGCAGGTCGTCCATGAGGTTCACGACCTGGGCCTGGACCGACACGTCCAGGGCGGAGACGGGCTCGTCGGCCACGACCATCTTCGGCTTCAGCGCGAGCGCCCGGGCGATGCCGATGCGCTGGCGCTGACCACCGGAGAACTCGTGCGGATAGCGGTTGTAGTGCTCGGGGTTGAGGCCGACCACCGACAGCAGCCGCTGGACTTCCTTCCTGATGCCGCCCTCGGGCTCGACGCCCTGCAGCTTGAAGGGGGCGCCGACGATCGTGCCGATGGTGTGGCGCGGGTTCAGCGAGGAGTACGGGTCCTGGAAGATCATCTGCACGTCGCGGCGCATGGGGCGCATGCCCCCGACGCCGAGGTGCGTGATGTCCTTGCCCTCGAACTCCACGGATCCCGCGGTCGGTTCGAGCAGCCGGGTGATCAGCCGGCCCATCGTCGACTTGCCGCAGCCGGACTCGCCCACGACGCCCAGGGTCTCGCCCTTGCGCACCTCGAAGTCGATGCCGTCGACGGCGCGCACCGCCCCGACCTGCCGTTGCAGCAGGCCCTTGCGGATCGGGAAGTGCTTCTGGAGTCCGGTCACCTTCAGCAGGATCTCGCCGTCGGAGACGGCGGTGCCCTCGTCGGTGGCGGCACCGTCACTCTGCGCGGGGATGCTCACTTTTTCGTCGCTCACAGCTTCGGCGCAATCTCTTCGGTCCAGATACGCTCCCGCTGCTCCGCCGTCATGTGGCAGGCCGCCCAGTGCTCGCTGCCGACCTCGGTCAGCTCGGGGCGGACCGTGCGGGTGACGTTGTCCTTGGGGATGTCCGCGTACGGGCAGCGCGGGTTGAAGGCGCAGCCCGAGGGGACGTTGATGAGGGAGGGCGGGGAGCCCTTGATCGGGGTGAGCCGCTCGGTCTGCTCGCGGTCGAGCCTCGGCATGGAGCCGAGCAGACCCCAGGTGTAGGGATGGCGCGGCGCCGAGAAGACCTGCTCGGCCGGCCCGCGTTCCACGCAGCGGCCGCCGTACATGACCAGCAGGTCGTCGGCCATCTCCGCGACGACCCCGAGGTCGTGCGTGATCATGATGACCGCGGAGCCGAACTCCTTCTGCAGGTCCCGGATCAGGTCCAGGATCTGCGCCTGGACGGTGACGTCCAGGGCGGTGGTCGGCTCGTCGGCGATGAGCAGCTCGGGGTTGTTCACCAGCGCCATCGCGATCATCGCGCGCTGGCGCATACCGCCGGAGAACTCGTGCGGGTAGCCGTCGACGCGCTTGTTCGGCTCCGGGATGCCCACGCGGTCCAGCATGTCGATCGCCCGCTGCTTGGCGACCTTCTTGCTGACGTTGTGGTGCACCCGGTAGGCCTCGACGATCTGCGCCCCGACCGTGTAGTAGGGGTGCATGGCCGACAGCGGGTCCTGGAAGATCATCGCCATCTTGCGGCCGCGCATCCGCCGGACCTCGTCCGCCCCGGCGCCGATCAGTTCCTGGCCGTCCAGCCAGACCTCACCGGAGACCCGGGCGTTGCTCGCCGAGCGGTGCAGGCCCATCACGCCGAGCGAGGTGACGGACTTGCCGGAACCGGACTCGCCGACGATGCCCAGCGTCCTGCCCCGGCGCACGTCGAAGCTGACGCCGTCCACCGACTTGACGAGACCGTCGTCGGTGTTGAAGTGGATACGCAGATCGCGCACGGAGAGGAACGCGTCGTCGGCGTCGGAGGGGGCGGTGGTGGCCGGTTCGCCGACCGCCGCCTTTTCGAGCTTGCTCACGAGTACCTCACGCGGGGGTCGATGGCTGCGTACACCAGGTCGACGAGGAGATTGCAGAAGACGATGAAGAACGCGGCGACCAGGGTCACGCCCATCACGATGGGCAGGTCGTTGTCCTTGATGGCCTGGATGGAGTAGGCGCCGACGCCCTGCAGGGAGAAGACGGTCTCGGTGAGCACCGCGGTACCGATGAGGGTGCCGAAGTCCATGCCGAAGATGGTCACGATCGGGGTGAGCGTGGACCGCAGCCCGTGCTTGGTGACGACCGTGGTCTCCTTCAGGCCCTTGGCGCGCGCCGTCCGGATGTAGTCCTCGTTCATCGTCTCCAGCATGCCCGCCCGGGTGAGCCGGGCGTACGTGGCGGAGAAGAGGAACGCGAGGCTGACCCAGGGCAGCAGCAGGTGCCAGGCCCAGTCGGCCGGGTTCTGCAGGAACGGCACGTAGTCGGTGCTGTCCCAGATGGGCCACTGGTAGACGAACAGCGCGTTGATGACCTGGCCGGTGAAGAAGATCGGGAGCGAGACGCCGGCGAGGGCGATGAACATCGAGATGCGGTCGATCGGCTTGCCCTTGCGCAGGGCCGAGATGACACCGGTGGTCACACCGAAGATCAGCCAGATCACCGCGGCACCGACAGCCAGCGAGAAGGAGACCGGGATGCGCTGCTCGAGCTGGGGCCATACCTCGACGTGACTCTTGAAGGAGTACCCGAAGCAGGGGGCGCTGCAGTGTGTCGCGTCGGGGCCGAACTTGTAGTCGGCGCCCACGAACAGGCCCTTGATGTAGTCCCAGTACTGGATGTAGATGGGCTGGTCGAGACCCAGGTTGTGCTTGATCGCGGCGATGGACGAGGGGTTGGCGTCCTTGCCGACGTACTGGGTGGCCAGCTGGGTGGCTGTCTGGCCGCCGAGGCGGGGGACCAGGAAGAAGATGGCGAAGGTGACTGCGCTGACCACCAGCAGCAGTACCAATGCGCCGAAGACGCGTCGGATGATGTACGCAGCCACAGCTGTGCGGCTCCGGGTGGCCGGGACGGTGTGTCCGCCCCGGCCACCCGGTGCCTTCACCTGCCTTTCAGGGGTATCCGGCCTGCTGTTACTTCGAGGAGCTCAGCAGCAGGTAGTCATACATGCCGAGGTACGCCTGCGTGACCGTGACGTTGGTCGCGGACGTGGGCCTGATCAGCAGGTTCTTGCGGTAGACCAGCGGGACGACCGAGGCGTTGTCGGCAACCATCTTGTCGATGTCGCCCCAGGCCTTGGTGCGGGCCGCGGAGTCGGTGTTGCCGATGGCCGCCTTCAGAGCGGCGTTGATCTTCGGGTCGTTCAGCTCCATCAGGTTGTTGCCGCCCGAGGGCTTGATGGCGCTGCCGTCGATGATCTGGTCCAGGAAGCCGTAGCCGGTCGGCCAGTCGGCGCCCCACGCCATCATCATCATGCCGAGCTTGTGCTGGTGGACGTAGCTCGGGACACCGGCGAAGTTGGCGAAGTACTTGCCGGAGGGGAACTGCTTGATGTCGGCGTTGATGCCGACGGCCTTCAGGGAGTTCTGGATGGCCGTGGCGCCCGCGATCTCGGAGGGGCGGTCGGAACGGGCCGTCAGCGTGGTGGAGAAGCCGTTCGGCTTGCCGCACTGCTTCAGCTCGTCCTTGGCCTTGGCCACGTCACCCTTGTGGCCCGCGGACGGGTACTCGTCGAACTTGGTGTAGCCGTTGACCGACGGCGGCAGCAGCGTGGTGGCCACGTCGCCCTTCGGCGAACCGCCCATGGCGTCGATCACCGACTGCTTGTCGACGGCCCACTGAACGGCCTTGCGGCAGTGGACGTTGTCGAACGGCGCGACGTGCACGTTCAGCGCCATGTAGCCCGTGGCACCGGCGTAGGAGTTGTCCGTCTGCTTGGCGTACTTGCCGGCCAGGACCTTCGGCTGGGTCTGCGGCTGCACACCGGCGCCGGAGATGTCGGCCGTGATCTTGTCAGCCATCAGGTCGTTGTCGATCGAGACCGGGTTGACCTTGAACTTGACGTTGATCTTGTCCGGCAGCGCCTTGCGGATCGGGTCCGTCTTCGGGTCCCAGTTCGGGTTGCGGACGAGGGAGGCGCTGGCGCCCTCCTCGTACGAGGCGAACTTGTAGGGGCCGGAGGACACGATGTGCTGGACGTACTTCGCACCGTCGTCCTTCGCCTGCGGCACGGGGGCCGTCTGGGAGAAGGTCGCCAGGTAGTCGAAGTCGGCGAACGGCTGGTTCAGGTGGAAGACGATCGTGCGGTCGTCCGGGGTGGCTATGGAGTCCAGGCCCTTCTTGTCCTTGTAGGGGCCCTTGTACTTGTCACCACCCTGCAGGTACGCCTTGAAGTACGTCGGGCCGTTGGACAGGGCCTCCGGCGCGAAGTTGGAGCGCTCGATCGCGTACTTGACGTCCTTGGACGTGATCGGCGTGCCGTCGTCGAACTTCAGGCCCGAACGCAGGTGGTACGTCCAGGTCTTGGCGTCCTTGCTGGGCGTGCCCAGGGACTCCGCGAGGTCGGGGACGACCGTGAGGCCGTCCTTGCCCGCGGCCGGCTTGAACGTGACGAGCGTCCGCGCGTAGAGGCGCGAGAAGTTCTGCACGAAGCCGTAGTAGGTGTTGCCCGGGTCAAGGGAGTCGGGCACGTCGGAGTCTTCCAGGTTGACCGTGCCCCCCTTCTTGCTCGACGCGTTGACGATGGAGTCCAGCGCCGCGTCCTTCGTTCCGTTGCCGCCACTACTGCTCTTGCCGCCCCCGCCGCCGCACGCGGCCGCGCCCAGGGACAGCACCGTGACCGACGCCACGGCGGCGATAACCCTTCTCGTCTTCACGTTGAGGAAAGCCCCCTCTATCGATGGATCACTTGCTGCGAGGGTCGAGCGCGTCACGCAGCCCGTCACCCAGCAGGTTGAAGGCCAGGACGGTGATGAAGATCGCCAGTCCGGGCACGAACATGTACTGCGGATCTGCGGTGTAGAGATCCACGGCGTTGCTGAGCATGCCGCCCCACGAGGCCTGCGGCGGGGCGATGCCGACTCCGAGGAAGCTCAGCGCGGCCTCGAAGAGGATGTTCGTCGGGATGATCAGCGTCGAGTAGACGAGGATCGGGGCGACGAGGTTCGGGAGCAGCTCGCGGAACAGGATGTACGGTCCACGGGCTCCCAGGCTGGTGGCGGCCTCGACGAACTCCCGCCTGCGCAGGGTCATCGTCTGGGCGCGCACGATACGGCCGATGTAGGGCCAGCTGAAGAAGCCGATCACGAAGATCAGCACCGAGATCCGCAGCGGCAGGCCGTTGAGCCCGAAGAAGCCGTCCTGCACCGAGGCCGAGATGGCGATGGCGAACAGCAGCAGCGGGAACGCCAGGAAGGTGTCCATCAGCTTGCTGATGATGCTGTCGACCCAGCCACCGTAGTAGCCGGCGATCACGCCCAGCACGGTGCCGATGACCACCGAGAGGAGCGTGGCGCCGCCGGCGACCAGGAGGGAGACCCAGGAGCCGTCGATGATGCGGGCGAGCATGTCGCGGCCGTACTGCGGCTCCACACCCAGCGGGTGGGCCCAACTCATGCCGCCCCAGGCGCCCTTGGGAGCGAGCAGCGCGGGGTCGATGAGGTCCTGGTGGAACTTGTCCGGGTCGAGGCCGAAGATCGACTCGATCGGCTTGGCGAGCACCGCCATGAGAACGAGCAGAACGACGACGACGCCACCCGCCACGGCCAGCTTGTCCCGCTTGAACCGGGTCCAGGCGATCTGGCTGAGTGAACGCCCTTCGATCTGGCTCTTCTTGGCCCCGGCGAGCACGGACTCGGGAGGCGCTCCCGCCTCCGCCCCGGTGGTCTCGATCGGTGCGGTCACAGTTGACCTGACCCCTCTCGCCGGTGGTGACCGGCCTTTGTCCGCCGCTGTGGGCGGCTTGGTTCACTTACCTGCGCCGGCCGCACGTCGGTGACGGCCCAGAGACCCGGCTGTTCCTGTGACTGGTTCGAGCACAGGATCGACGGCCTCGCGTCTTGAGAGGCGAGTCTTCAATGCGGTCTCGATCACGCGCCAGGGTCGATGGAGAAAGTATGCGCAAACGTGATGCCGCCTAGGGGATTCCGTTATCCGAACAGCATGATCTGCCTGTCGGACACGGACATTGGGGGCATCGGGCCCCGAACCGACGGGGGCATCCGGGGCAGTTGAGAACAGACCCGGAGAAACGTGACCTGCGTCACACCCCTCCGCAGCCGCGTCCGGAAGGCGGGTCGGGACGTGGGTCGGCGCAGCCCTGGCCGGGCGTGCGGCCGGGGCCGGGAGGGCCGCGAGGGCCGGTCTGTCAGTAGCCGCCGTGCACCGGTGGGTAGCCGTACCCCGCCGCGGGGGCCTGGGGCTGGGGACCGGGGGCGTGGGCCTCGCGGTCGTAGAAGGGGCGGGCGTTGGCCCGCATCCACATCACGATCGGGTCGTACTCGTCGGTCATCGCGACCGTCGACACCGGCAGGCCCTCCGGGACCGCGCCGACGGACTGCTGCATCATCGCGCGCACCGAGTCCACGGCGGCGGGCGAGGTGTCGTACACGTCCAGGCCCAGCGCGAGGTAGGGCGCCCCGAGGGCGGGCTGCACCCAGGCGCGGCGCAGGGAGCGCAGCGCGGGGGTGCGGTGGGCGTTCTGCGCGAGCAGGGCGTAGAACTGCGGGACCTCGATGCCGGGTTCCGTCAGGCGCAGCGGGCCGGCCGGCTGGCGGTCCAGGCCGGTCGCGATGCGGCGCAGGTCCAGCCAGGGGATGCCCACGCCGCCGCCCGGGGCGTGCGGGTTGAGCCAGAGGCCGTAGTGGTCGGGATAGAGGGTGCGGGCCACGTCCAGGCCGTCGACCACCTCGTAGGAGCGGTTCCAGCCGCTGGCCGACAGCTCCTGGGCGGAGGTCACGCACGGGGCGTAGTGGAAGCCCGCGACCTCCATGTTCCCGTACTGGGCGTCCGCGGAGCCGGCCTGGCCGTGCCACAGCAGCATCCAGATCTGGCCGGAGGACGGGGCGGCGAGGGCGCGCAGCAGTGCCTCGTAGGCGTCGTAGCGTCCGGGCGTGACCTGGCGCAGCATGTGCTCCACGCTGCCGCTTGGGCTCGCGCTCACCTTTCTTACCGCCCCTTCGATTCTTTCCCCACGTTTGGACACAGCTTAAGCGCCGACGGGCCCGGGGCCCCGTGCCCGTACGCGGGTGCGGGTGCGCCCCGGCCCGCCGCGCCCCGCGGCCGGGCCGCATTTCGGGGCACGGCCCCGCACTCCTCGCGCCGGCCCTCGGCCGGTCAGTGGCCGTGCTGGTAGAACGGCCGGACGTTCGCCCTCAGCCAGTCGCCCACCGGGTCCTCGGCCACGTCCAGCAGGACGAGGTTCACCGGCCAGGCGACCGGGACCCTGCCGAGGGCACGGCCGAGTGCCTCCAGGGGAAGGGCGCGCAGATCGCCCTCCCACTGGGAGAGTTCGACGCCGACGAACATCACCGGGTCGGCCGTCTCGACGGCGGCCAGGCAGCGGCGGGCGGTGAGGACCACGCCGATCCCGTCGAACTCGGCGGAGGCGGCGGAGAGGAAGTCGACCGGGTCGTCCTGCCAGTCGGGCTCGAAGAGGCGGACCCGGCCGCCGGTGGCGAGGCCGTCGAGCGGGGTGCGGCCCGCGCGGCACAGTTCCGCGACGGCCTGCGGCGGCAGGGGGATGCCGACCACGCCACCGGGGTTCACCGCGATGCCGGCCTGCGGGGGCAGGCCGCGGGCGAACTCCACGGCGGGCGCGATCGTGTACGACATGTGGGAGCCGGCCACCTGGCGGAACTGCTCCTCCGAGCTGAACACCGGGACGTACACCTGACCGTCGATGTCCAGCGTGGGCAGGTCGAGCGGGCCGCTGTCCGGGCCGCCGCCGGCCGGCAGCGGGACCCAGACGAAGCTCCGGCCGAGGACCTCGATGATCCGGCCGCCCGCCGTGGGGACGCCTAGGGAGGCCGACAGCACCTCCTCCAGCTCGTTGCCGGGCCAACCGCCGTGCGGGTGGGGGTGCGCCTGTGCCGGGAAGTCCGCGGGAAAGTCCGCCGGGAAGTCCATCTGCCTACCGCCTGCTGGGAACCACTGCTGGGAACCTGAAGGCTAGCGGGTGGCTGTGACGGCGTCCCCCGGCCGGGCGGGCCCGGCGAAGCCTATGCGGTGCAGGGTGTCCGCCGCGGCCCGGTCGATCAGCACCGCCGAGCCGCAGCCCGGGGGCAGCTCGCCCCGCTCCACCGCGCCGAGCAGACGGGCCGTCGTACGCCGATGGCGGCCGAACGCGTAGCGGGAGACGCCCCGGCCGCGCTCGCGCTGGCCCTCCCGGGCCGTCCCGGGCGGGACGTCGAGCAGCAGCAGGTGCAGGGTGGCGCCGCGGCGGCGGGCCGCACGGGCGAGCCAGGCGCGCACCCAGGCCTGGGTGCCGCAGTCGTGCACCACGACGCCCGCCCCGGTGCGCAGGGCGCGGCGCAGGGCGGCGTAGTGGGCCGCGCGGACCAGGGGGCGGTAGAGAACGTACGGCAGGCGGCGGGGCAGGCGGGCCGCGAATCGGTCGCGGGTGTCCTGGGAGTCCACGCGGGGGCCCGCGACCGCGCGGCGCATCAGCGTGGACTTGCCGCCGCCGGGCAGGCCGGCGACCACCACGACGTCACCGGGGGCGAAGAGCAGGGCCCGCGGGCCGCGCGCGGCGAGGTCGCGCAGGTCCCGGACGGCCGGCTCGGGGTGCTCGGCGCGGCGCTCGCGGGCCGGGGCGCGGCGCTGCCGCGGCACCGCGGCGGCGGTGCCCGTCGCGTACGCCGTGGTTCTGTTCACCGTGATCGCCCTCCCCTGTGTCCCGGTAATATCCATGCCCGGCCAAAGTAAAGAGAAGGTAATGGAATGAGTGCGGCGGCCGGGGGCGCGTACCGCCACGGCGCGGTTACGGAGACGGCCCTGACGGGCGGGGCCGTGGCGTGCAATGATGTGGCCGCCAACTGCATACCGGCCGTTTGAATCCGCGCGGGAGAGTCCCCGGGTCCCCTCTGGACCGCCCGGGGCGCCGAAGGAGCAAGTCCCTCCCTTGAATCTCTCAGGCACCGTTACCGCGCGGGCGAGGCACATCTGAAAAGCGGGCCGCTGTGTCAGTGGCTCCACCCAAGGTGCAAGCCCTGATCGCCCCCGTGGCGGTCCTGGCGAACCTCTCAGGTTCCGATGACAGATGGGGAGGAACGTTCCTCGCCCCATCCCCGTGCCCTGGGAGACGACCGACCGATGAGCAGTACCGAACTCCGCCACACCGCGCTCGATGCCGTGCATCGCTCGCTCGGCGCGACGATGACCGACTTCGCGGGCTGGGACATGCCCCTGCGCTACGGCTCCGAGCGCGACGAGCACCTCGCCGTGCGCACCAAGGCCGGTCTGTTCGACCTCTCCCACATGGGCGAGATCACCGTCACCGGCCCCGAGGCCGCCGACTTCCTGAACATGGCCCTGGTCGGCAACATCGCCTCCATCGGCGTCGGCCGCGCCCGCTACACCATGATCTGCCAGGCCGACGGCGGCATCCTGGACGACCTGATCGTCTACCGGCTCGCCGAGACCGAGTACATGGTCGTGGCCAACGCCTCCAACGCCCAGGTCGTGCTGGACGCCCTGAGCGAGCGCTCCGGGGGCCTCGAGGTCGAGGTGCGCGACGACCGGGACGCCTACGCGCTGATCGCCGTGCAGGGCCCGGAGTCCCCCGGCATCCTGAAGTCGCTCACGGACGCCGACCTGGACGGCCTGAAGTACTACGCGGGCCTGCCCGGCACGGTCGCCGGCGTCCCCGCGCTGATCGCCCGCACCGGCTACACCGGCGAGGACGGCTTCGAGCTCTTCGTGAAGCCGGAGCACGCGGTCGAGCTGTGGCAGGCGCTGACCAAGGCCGGCGAGGGCGTCGGCCTGGTGGCGTGCGGCCTGTCCTGCCGCGACACGCTGCGCCTGGAGGCGGGCATGCCGCTGTACGGGCACGAGCTGACCACCGCCCTGACCCCCTTCGACGCCGGGCTCGGCCGCGTGGTCAAGTTCGACAAGGGCGACTTCGTCGGCCGCACGTCGCTCGTGGAGGCCGCCGCCCGCGCCGAGCAGAACCCGCCGCGCGTGCTCGTCGGCCTGATCGCCGAGGGCCGCCGCGTCCCGCGCGCCGGGTACCCCGTCGTCGCCGGCGGCCAGGTGATCGGCGAGGTCACCTCCGGCGCCCCCTCCCCCACGCTGGGCAAGCCGATCGCCATGGCCTATGTCGACGCCGCGCACGCGGCGCCCGGCACCGAGGGCGTCGGCGTCGACATCCGGGGCAGCCACGAGCCGTACGAGGTCGTGGCGCTGCCGTTCTACAAGCGCCAGAAGTAGACACTGGGCGCGGCCGCGCCCCGCACGGAGCCGGTCCGCGGCGGGCACGTGACCCTGCGCACACCCGCCCGCGCCCACCAGCAGTTTCCGTACTCCCCCCTCACCACCACTCCCGCGCGTACAGGAGAATTCAGGCCATGAGCAACCCCCAGCAGCTGCGCTACAGCAAGGAGCACGAGTGGCTGTCGGCCGCCGAGGACGGCGTCTCGACGGTCGGCATCACCGAGTTCGCGGCCAACGCGCTCGGCGATGTGGTCTACGCCCAGCTCCCCGAGGTCGGCTCCACCGTCGAGGCGGGCGAGACCTGCGGTGAGCTGGAGTCGACCAAGTCGGTCTCCGACCTCTACTCGCCGGTGGGCGGCGAGGTCACCGAGATCAACGAGGACGTCGTCAACGACCCGTCGCTGGTGAACTCCGCCCCCTTCGAGGGCGGCTGGCTGTTCAAGGTGCGCGTCACGGAGGAGCCGGGTGACCTGCTCTCCGCCGACGAGTACGCCGCCCACACCGCCGGCTGAGGAGTAGTGGCCGAATGACTGTCCTGAACACGCCCCTGCACGAGCTGGACCCGGAGATCGCCGCGGCGGTCGACGCCGAGCTGAACCGCCAGCAGTCCACCCTCGAGATGATCGCCTCCGAGAACTTCGCGCCGCTCGCGGTGATGGAGGCCCAGGGCTCGGTCCTCACCAACAAGTACGCCGAGGGCTACCCGGGCCGCCGCTACTACGGCGGCTGCGAGCACGTCGACGTCGCCGAGCAGATCGCCATCGACCGGATCAAGGAGCTGTTCGGCGCCGAGTACGCCAACGTGCAGCCCCACTCCGGCGCCTCCGCCAACCAGGCGGCCCTGTTCGCGCTGGCCCAGCCCGGGGACACCATCCTCGGCCTGGACCTCGCCCACGGCGGTCACCTGACCCACGGCATGCGGCTGAACTTCTCCGGCAAGCAGTTCAACGTGGTCGCCTACCACGTGGACGACTCGGGCCTGGTCGACATGGCCGAGGTCGAGCGGCTCGCCAAGGAGCACCGCCCCAAGGTGATCATCGCGGGCTGGTCCGCGTACCCGCGCCAGCTGGACTTCGCCGAGTTCCGCCGGATCGCCGACGAGGTCGGGGCCTACCTGTGGGTCGACATGGCGCACTTCGCGGGCCTGGTCGCCGCCGGTCTCCACCCGAACCCGGTGGAGCACGCGCACGTGGTCACCTCGACCACGCACAAGACCCTCGGCGGTCCGCGCGGCGGCATCATCCTCGCGAAGAAGGACTTCGCGAAGAAGCTGAACTCCTCGGTCTTCCCGGGCTTCCAGGGCGGCCCCCTGGAGCACGTGATCGCGGCCAAGGCGGTCTCCTTCAAGGTCGCCGCCTCGGAGGACTTCAAGGAGCGCCAGCGCCGTACGGTGGAGGGCGCCCGCATCCTCGCCGAGCGCCTGACCGCGGCGGACGCCCGCGAGGCCGGTGTCAACGTGCTGTCCGGCGGCACCGACGTGCACCTGATCCTGGTCGACCTGCGCGAGTCCGAGCTGGACGGCCAGCAGGCCGAGGACCGCCTCCACGAGGTCGGCATCACGGTCAACCGCAACGCGGTCCCGAACGACCCGCGCCCCCCGATGGTCACCTCGGGCCTGCGGATCGGCACGCCCGCCCTCGCCACCCGCGGCTTCACGGCCGAGGACTTCGCCGAGGTCGCGGACGTGATCGCCGAGGCGCTGAAGCCGTCGTACGACGCCGAGGCCCTGAAGGCGCGCGTGACGGCGCTCGCCGACAAGCACCCGCTGTACCCGGGTCTGAACAAGTAAGTCACGTTCCGCGGGGTACCGCGCACACTGGAGATGTCCGGTGTGCGCGGTACCCGCCCCCCGTACCACCCCTTGCACCACCCCCGTATTGAGGAGTCCCCCGTGGCCATCTCGGTCTTCGACCTGTTCTCGATCGGCATCGGCCCGTCCAGCTCCCACACGGTCGGCCCGATGCGGGCGGCGCGCATGTTCGCGCGGCGGCTGCGCAACGAGGAGCTGCTGGAGTCCGTCGCGTCGATACGCTCCGAGCTGTACGGCTCGCTCGGCGCGACCGGCCACGGCCACGGCACGCCCAAGGCGGTGCTGCTCGGCCTGGAGGGCGCCTCGCCGCGCACGGTCGACGTGGAGGGCGCGGACCAGCGGGTGGAGGACATCAAGGCGACCGGGCGGCTGAACCTGCTCGGCGAGCACGA
Organism: Streptomyces sp. NPDC037126; assembly: GCF_055605965.1. Lineage (NCBI taxonomy): Bacteria > Bacillati > Actinomycetota > Actinomycetes > Kitasatosporales > Streptomycetaceae > Streptomyces > Streptomyces sp. NPDC037126. Next base: position 52,295 of record NZ_JBVJTD010000010.1, on the reverse strand, counting down.
GATCGCCTTCGACTTCGACGCCGACCTCGAGCTGCACCGCCGCAAGGCACTCCCCTACCACGCCAACGGCATGACGCTGTGGGCCTACGACGCCTCGGGCGCCGAGCTGCTGTCCAAGACCTACTACTCGGTCGGCGGCGGCTTCGTGGTGGACGAGGACGCGGTCGGCGCGGACCGCATCGTGCTGGACGACACGGTCCTGAAGTACCCCTTCCGCACGGGCGACGAGCTGCTGCGCCTGACGAAGGAGACCGGCCTGTCGATCTCCTCCCTGATGCTGGAGAACGAGCGGGCCTGGCGCACGGAGGAGGAGATCCGCGAGGGCCTGCTGGACATCTGGCACGTGATGCAGGCCTGTGTGCGGCGCGGCATGTCCCGCGAGGGCATCCTGCCCGGCGGGCTGAAGGTCCGCCGCCGTGCGGCCGTCTCCGCCCGCCAGCTGCGCGCCGAGGGCGACGCGCTGGCGCACGCCATGGAGTGGATCACGCTCTACGCCATGGCCGTGAACGAGGAGAACGCGGCCGGCGGCCGGGTGGTGACCGCGCCCACGAACGGCGCGGCCGGCATCATCCCCGCCGTCCTGCACTACTACATCAACTTCGTGCCGGGCGCCGACGAGGACGGGGTCGTGCGGTTCCTGCTGGCCGCGGGCGCGATCGGCATGCTCTTCAAGGAGAACGCCTCCATCTCCGGCGCCGAGGTCGGCTGCCAGGGCGAGGTCGGCTCCGCCTGCTCCATGGCCGCCGGCGCCCTCGCCGAGGTCCTCGGCGGCTCCCCCGAGCAGGTCGAGAACGCGGCCGAGATCGGCATGGAGCACAACCTCGGCCTCACCTGCGACCCGGTCGGCGGCCTGGTCCAGATCCCCTGCATCGAGCGCAACGGCATGGCCGCGGTCAAGGCGGTCACGGCCGCGAAGATGGCCATGCGCGGCGACGGCTCCCACAAGGTGTCCCTGGACAAGGTCATCAAGACCATGAAGGACACCGGCGCCGACATGTCGGTCAAGTACAAGGAGACCGCCCGGGGCGGGCTCGCGGTGAACATCATCGAGTGCTAGCGGACGGTTCACCGGGTTCTGGAGGAACGGTTCACCGGTCACCGGCGGAACGGTTCACCAAGACGGGCGCGGCCCGGGGCCCCGGGCGCTCGGCGCCCGCCCGGGGTGCCTACATCGGCCCCGCGTCGTGCGCCCGCGCGGCGGCGAGCTGCTCCTCGGTGAGGGTCGACGGGTCCGGCCTGCTGACCACGGCCCAGTGCTTCCCGACGGGGCAGCGTGCGTAGCGCGTGGACGGGGTGAGCCGCAGGGATCTGATGCCGACGAACGGTATCCATGTGGCCGTGTAGAGGTGTCCCGCCGAGCACCGGACCACCGACTTCCTGGCCATGCGTCGCCTCCTCGGCACCTCAGACGGACTCGACCTTGAAGCTGCTGCCGTTGCGGGCGCCGAGGCGTGCCGTCACCCGGGGCTGTGCGCGGGCGTCGCGCTCCACGGTCAACTCCTCGGTACCCACGGCGAGCCGGGCCGCACGCTGGCCCTTGTAGCGGAAGAACACGGCGATCTCATGGGATCCCGGCTCGACCGGCACCTCCGTCGTACCCCACCTCGCCGGCCACTCGACCCCGTCGATCTCCACCACCGGCCTCGTGAAGGCACGGTGGAAGGGCATCGCCACCAGCGAGGGACGGATGTCGACGACAACGTTCACCATGACCATCACCGAATTCCTTGCCTAGTCGTACGTCTGCACAGTTGCGTCGATCCGTCCCGAGGGCCTGTGTCACGCCGACGAGGACAGCACCGACTCCGGCCTGAAGCCCCTCGCGATCCCGATCAGGCTGCCCGCCGTGATCAGCACGGTCACCCCGCCCGCGTACAGCAGCAGCCTGGCCGGGCCGAGCGGGTCCAGGGCGATGCCCATCGCCAGCAGGGCGCCGAAGCCCGGCACCATCGCGGCCAGGCTGACCAGGCCGCCGCCGTTGCCCGCGAGCGCCCCGGCACCGGGCTGGGACAGGCGCGGGAAGAGCAGGTTGAGCAGCAGGGCGAGGGCCGCGCCCGCCCAGGTGGCGAGGAGCGGGAGCACCAGCGCGAGCGTCAGGTAGCCGGCGTCCGGCCGCAGACCGTCGTGGTGCAGGGCGCTGGAGAGCGCGAGAGCGAGGGCGCCGAGCGCACTCATCACCGCCCACTGCCCCGTCGTGACGACGAGTGCGTAGCCGAGCAGCCCGCCCGCGATGCTCGCCGGGTTGTACGGGGCGCCGAGCATCGCCTCCAGCGCGCCGGCCCCGGCCTCCGCGCCGACCACGTTGCGCACCGCGAGGCCGGCGCCCACCGTGCCGTGCAGCGCGACGACGCCGGGCATCAGGACGAGCAGCAGCCCGGCCGCGACCGTGTCCCCGTGCGCCCCGTACTGCACGCCGAGCCGGGCGCTGTCGGCCGCGCCGTTCATGTCCGAGTCGTCGGCCAGCAGGGGGAGGGCCACCATCGAGGCGACCGTCAGCACGAACGGCAGGAACACCGTGGCGAAGTTCCGCAGCCGCTCCCGCCTCATCCGCCACAGCAGGGCGGACGTCAGGATCCTGGCCCGCGTCACGTCGAAGGGGAGAGCGCGCCGCGTCACGGGAGCTGCCTTTCCTGCTGCAGTTGCTGATAGACGTCCTCCAGCGGGTTCCGGGCGGGGACCACCTCCCGTACGCCGATCCCCTCCCTGACCAGGTCGGCGACCAGCGTCTCCGCCGCCCCCTCGTCGGGCACCTCCACGACCACGGCGCCCCGCTGCTCCTCGTAGCGGTGGCCGAGCCGGCCGAGGGCCCCCGGTACGTCGCCGGAGCCACGGATGCGCAGCCGGTAGGCGCTGCCGAGCAGCGCGGCGCGCAGCGCGGCCGGTTCGCCCCGGCCCACGATGCGGCCCTCCTGCAGCACGGTCACGTCGTCGGCGAAGCGGGCGGCGTCGGCCAGCGCGTGCGTGGAGACGACGACCGTGTGCCCCTGGTCCGCCAACCTGCGTAAGTGCACGGCGAGTTGCTCCGTAGTGGTCGGGTCGAGGCCGGACATCGGTTCGTCCAGGAGCAGGATCGGCGCCCGTCCCAGGAACGCCTTCGCCAGGCCCGCGCGCTGGTTCTGGCCGCGGCTGAGGCTGCCGATGCGGCGGTCCGCGAGGCCGGTGAGGCCCAGCAGGCCGAGGACCTCCGCGATCCGCTCCTCGGCGGGAGCCGGCGGCAGGCCGAGGACGCGCGCCCAGTACCGCAGGTTGTCCACGACGCTCAGCCGCGGTGCGAGCGCCGAGCGGTGCGTGGCCAGGGCGATCCGGGACTTCGCCGCCGCGTGGGTGTGCGGGTCGGCGCCGTCCACGAGGACCGTGCCCTCGAAGGGCGCGAGGATCCCGGCGAGCACCCGGAACGCCGTCGTCTTGCCGGCGCCGTTCGGGCCGAGCAGTACGTGGATCCCCGCACCGTATTCGAGATCGACGTCCCGGAGCACCGGCCGCCCCCGGTACCCCGCAGAGACATTCAGGACTTCCAGCGTGGCCACCGGTTCAACGTAGCACTGCCGATGAGAGGTCAACTGAGGTGCCATTGTTGTCACTTCCGGTGGGAAGCCGGTCGGTGGGGGGCTGCTTCGCGGGCGACGTGTCCGGCGACCCGTGCAGCAGCGGCATCGACGAGACGACCGAGCAGCCGATCATCACGAGGGCGAAGCTCCACAGGCCCATCAGCAGGATGATCGAGCTGTGCAGCAGGATGTCGAGTACCAGGCCCACCTTGCGCCAGCGGTCGGAGCCCAGGATGCAGACGGCGATGAGGAGTTCGACGACCAGCGCGCCCCAGGTCATGCCGACCACGACCACCGGGTACTTGGAGAGGGCGAGCAGTGGCCCGCGCCACGGCTCGGCGACGCCGAACATGTTGTCGCGCAGGAAGTAGTACTCCGCCGTGCCGTTGGCCCAGTCGGCAACGCCGAACTTGCTGATGGCGGTGTCGAGATAGATGTAGGCGAGCTGGAGCCTGACGGCCCAGAAGGCGGCGTAGGCGACGGCGTGCCCGGACGGGCTCAACGGTTTCGCCGACGGGCTCCACTGCCAGGTCCGGCCGTCCGTAAGGAGGATCGGCAGCATGAGGAGAGACATGATCATGCCCACGGACTCGCCGCCGTCCGGCACGGTGATGCTCACGGCGATCGAGTAGATGGCCCACAGCTGCGGGATCGCCGTCCAGCGCGGCCGGTATCCCACGGCGGCCACGAGGAGCACGGCGACCAGTATCCAGCGGGCGTACTCCGCGTGGGAGGTGCCGCCCACCAGGCAGTACGCGGACGCGGCGCGCACGCCCCCGCAGCGCGCGCCGTTGCTGATGGTCAGGACCGGGGTGAGCAGCGCCTTGGACGGGCTGATAAGCACCACCGTCAGCTCGGCGAAGCAGATCAGTGAGCGCCCCACACCGAACCAGCGCGAGCGGAAGTCGAAGGCGGAGAGCCGGCTCTGGAGCCTGGCGGACTGCTCCTCGACCAGTGCGGAGACAGCGGTACGAGCGGCTATCAGCATGAGACATCCAGGTGGGCGATTCTGGTGACGCGCCGGTCGTACGGCACCAGGTTCCGGTACGACCAGGGCACGACGCGTTCCTGAGTGATGAAGGAGTCCCCGCACACGGTTCTCACGGGGTTGCGGTTCCTGACCTTCTCGGCGGGTCGTGCGGCCGCTTCGTGCAGACACATGTCGAGATTCCCTGCGCACGGCTGCCATTGGGTCACCGAAGTATTGATATAGGCGATCTCGGGACCTTGGGCGCGTTGGCCGCGGTTGAGTCCGAAGAGGTTCGACGGATTTCCCTGCGGGGTCTTGAGGAGATTCCTCGAGTGCTTTCCGTCGAAAGCGTAGGTGCCGATCTGGACGCCCTCGGGATCCTTGGTGAAGAAGGCCCAGATCTCCGGGCTGACTTCATTGAAGTACTGGCGTGCGCCCTTGGAATGGCGACTGCTGAGTGCGTTGCTCGGCAGCGTGTAGAAAAGTGCGACGAGAAGGTAGGCGACCATGACCGCCAGCGTGCTCGCGAAGATGTAGAGCTGCCGCCTTGCGACAGGCGTCGACATGCGCGGTTTTCCTTTCCCCCTGGAACGGACGGGACACTCCCTGCCGTACTGACGCCCCAGCGGGGGGCCTGCCGCGCCGCGGTCGCGGCAGGCCCCCCACGGAGAGACGTCAGAGAGCAGCGGTGACCGCCGCGACGAAGTCGTTCGCGTCGAGCTCGTCCGACTGCTTCAGGTCGAAGCTGTAGCTGGCCGCGGCCGGGGCGATCACCACGACCACGGCGACCTCGGCGCCCGCGGCGACGTTGGTGCCCACGGCGACGTTGATTCCGGCCGCGACGTTCGCCACGGTCACGATGTTGGACTTGGTCCACACCCAGCCGTTGGGCCGCGCGATGTCGGCACTGTTGAGCGTCTTGGCCTTGCTGTCCGAGGCCATGGCCGCCTTGAGGTCGTCGTTCAGCGCCACCATGCCCTGCTGCACCACGAACGGGTCCTTGGACTGGACCGCCGTCGTCACCTTGGCGTGGAAGGCCGGGTCGGCCTGGTGCAGCTTGTTCATCAGGTACGACAGCTGCGCCGGCGTCACCGAGGCGTCGGAGCGGCGGCTGCGGATCTGCTGGGCCAGCTCCGGGTGGTCCTGGGCGGCCTTGCCCTGGCCGAAGACCAGGAAGGCGACCACGTCGCTGTCCGAGTAGCCCTGGGTGGCCTTGGCCGCGGCGGCCGGGGCGGTGTGCGGCGCCCGGGTGTCCGCCGACGCGGTGCCGGCCAGGCCGGTCACCATGGTCGCGGCGAGGACGGCACCGACCAGCGGCTTGTTCAGTCTCATGATCAAGTTCCCCTGTTCGCTGAAAAGGTACCCGATAATTCCCGTCGGATTTACGGGAGTTGCGGTTTTCCTCAACTGATTGAAAAGTATTCGAGAACCCAATCAGCGGCAAGGATCGCCCGAACGGAGGTTGTACAGGGGGCATCAGGCGGCCCGTCAGGAATTTGCTTCCAGCGAGTGCGCGACATGGAGCCACGCCTCTGCGTAATCCCGCGCGATACGGGCCACGTCATCGGCGCGATGGGCCGGAACGCCGTGAACGAGCCTCTGCCACCCCGTGGGGCCCGCCGGATGAATGCTCAGCAGCTGGAGGAATTGGCGTCCCGATTCGGAGTGCCGCACGGAGGGGTCGCGCCGCAGGCTGTCGAGCAGGGCGACGCCGGTGAGGCCGGCGGGACCGCCGGAACCGTCGGAGCCGCGCGGTCCGTCACCGTCGGCGGGACGGCCACCCCTCAGCCTCGGAGGGAGCAGCTCCCGTCCCTGGCGAAATCGCTGACGCACATCGCTCGCCGTCGCCAGGGACGTCCCCGCGCGTCGGGCAAGTTCGCGCAGCGAGATCTGCGGGTCCTGGGCCAGCAGCCGGCCGGCGAGCAGACGCCCTTCGGCCGGATCCAGTGGTCGCGCCCGGCCATCGAGGCCCACCCGCTTGTTCGACTGCGGCTCGTCCCCGGTCGAACACCCTCGCAGAGCCGCCACAGCCTTGGCCGACAGGCAGGTCGCGGAGGCGATGCGCCGATCGGACCAGTGCGGGTACGAGGCGATGATACGCCGTGCGGCCGCCGTTCTGTCGTCGAACGACAGCGGTTTGCCATGAGCCAGGTTGAGCTGGACGGCAAGCAGGAAGGCGGCTTCCTCGTCGCCGTCGAAGTACCGGACCTCGATGTCGGCTTCTCCCCGCAGCCCCGCCGCCCTGATCCGGTGGACCCCGTCGAGCACCCTCATGGTCGGGCGGTGCACGACGACGGGCGGCAGCGGTACGTCGAGATCAGCGAGCGTCCGTATGTGCCGGTCGTCCGCTCCCGACGTGCGGGGCGAACTCATCTCGGACAGCAGGCGGATGGGCACCCGCTCCACCGTCCGGTCCAAGACTCCCCCGAGCCCCTGCTGCGTTGCCGTACCGACCGCTCCGACCGCGGTCTCCGGATTCAACGATGTTGCCGACGCCACAGCACCCTCTCCCCGTGAGTGGAGCCAACTGACGGTCCGTCCGGTGGTCGTCCATCGCCTCGGGAATCGAGCACAATGGGCCGGACTTTCACCTCAGTTGAGATCATCGTGCGTCAGGACCCTAGCCCAGCCACCGACTCGCTTCAACTGATATAAAACCGAAGGACCCCGCAGGTATTCACATGGGTGGAAGCCGAGCCGGCACGGAGGGACGACCGGCCGGGCGGTTACCGGGAGGGCGGCTCCTGCCGGCGTCGTTCCCGCCGCACACTCCCCGTACCGCCCTGACCCTCAGGCTCCCCCGTCGGCCTCGGCAGGGCGCGCCTGATCAGGCGTGTGAAGACGGCCGCCCGCCACCACGAGACGTACATCGTGCAGGGCTTTCAGGTCGTCCAGCGGGTTGCCGCCGACCACCGCGAGATCGGCCCGGAATCCGGGGGACAGGCGTCCCGTGTCGTGGGCCAGGCCGATGGCGTCGGCGGCCTCGACGGTGGCGGATGCGATCACCTCGGCCCTGGACAGTCCTATGTACTCGAGGAACTCCAGGCTGGATGCGAGACCGCCGAAGCCGGAGCGCGGTATCCCCGCGTCCGTGCCGGCGATCAGGCGCACCCCCCGCTCGGCCATGCGGCGGGCCGGGGAGAACGCCTCCCGGGCCCGCTCCGGCCCGACCCGTTCGGCGAACGACCGCCAGTTGGGGTGGCTGGCAGGACACACGCGGATCCCCTTGGCCACGATCTCCGCGACGAGGTCCTCCCGGAGATCGACTCCACCGTCCACCGTCATCCAGGTGCAGTGCTCGATGGTGTCGACCCCCGCGGTGACAGCCGAGGCGATTCCCGCCGTGCCATGTGCGTGGGCGGCGACGTGAAGGCCGGCCGCGTGAGCCTCCTCGACCACCGCGGCCAGTTCCTCCGTGGTGAACTGAGGTTCCCAGACGGCGGGGCCTCCACGGGTCAGTCCGCCCCCGGTCGCCATCACCTTGATCACGTCCGAGCCCTGCCGCGCACCGCGTCGTACGGCTTTCCGGATCTCTTCCTCGCCCTGGACCTCACCGCCGAGGAACCAGCAGTGGCCCTGGCGTGATGTCAGTGGGACACCGGCCGCGACGATGCGCGGTCCGGTCCGCCTCCCCGCAGCCGTCTCGTCCCGCAGCCCGAGGGCAAGTCCGCCGCGGTCGCCGAGGTCGCGGACGGTGGTGACACCGGAGTCGAGGAGCAAGCGGGCACGGCCCGCCATGGCGTCCAGCAGTGTGGCGTCGTCACTCGCCCGCAGGGAGGCGACGGGATCGGGGCCGGCGTCGAAACTCAGATGGACATGGCAGTCGATGAGTCCGGGAAGCACCGTGGCGTCCGGGAACGACAGCGTCCGGTGGTCTCGCGTCGCCTGCGCCGCCACGTCCTCGCGACGGCCGGCGGCGACGATCCTGTCTCCGCTGACGAGGACCGCCGCGTCCGGGACATACTCATCGACGGGGCCGGGCAGCAGGTGCCCTGCGTTGATCAAAAGGTCGGTCACGCCGACTCCTCCGGCTCTGTGTGCTCTTCCTACGTGACGGCATGGGAGGCCCGGCGGCCCAGCGCGTCCGACAGCATGACGAGCTGCCGTACGTCCTCGTCGAGGTTCGGGGTCCGCGGTACCGCCACGGCGGCCGCGCCGTACGGGGCTTCGCGGCCGTCCGCCTGGTCCTTGAAAGCGGCACGCAACCTGTCCGCCAGAAGATCGGCCGCCGACTCGGAACGGACCGGACCCGCCACGTCCGCCTGCCTCAGGTACGGGCTGATGCGCACCAGCCCGTCACGGCACTCGATGGCGCGGCGGTAGTAGCGGCGGTCCACTCCTCGTGGCCGGCTCAGGAGTCCCCGTGGGCTGAAACGGCTGTGGTGCAGCGCGTCTTGCGGGTACGCCTCGTGCAGCAGACTCCACAAGGGGTGCAGGCGGTGGTACATCCTGCGCCGGTGCCGACGCAGGCGCATGACCGCCAGCCGGGTACGGGCGGCCGGGTAGCCGATTCCGACGACGAACAGGACGATCGCCGCGCCGATGAGGTGTCCGGAGATCTTCGTGGCGCCGGGCGAGACCGCGCCGCCCCGCCAGCGCACCACCGTCAGTGCGGCGCGGATCGCGCTGGCGGCGGCAATGGTCCCGAGTGCGAGCCCGATCAGCCGCAGACCTGCGGCAAGGGAGCCCCGGGACGCGCGCAGACAACGCAGGGTCCAGCGCAGCGCCATGGTGAGGGTGTAGGCCAGGTACAGATCCGCGACGAGGTAGAAGGCGGCCAGGCCGGGGACCCGCATGTCGACGCTGTTGTAGTCGCCTCCCGTGTCGTGTCCGGCGGCGGAGACCGTCGCCAGGGAGGTGCCCAGGACCGTGAGCACGAGGGGCAGTGCCTCCCAGCGCGCACGCGCTCGTCCGCGTCCGGAATCGGCGGTGGAGTAGAGGTAGAAGCACATCAGCCAGAAGACCATGCAGAACACGAAGACGTTCTGCATGAGCCGCGGAGCTCCGGCCCCTCCGAGTGAGCGGATGGCCCTCACCGAAGGGGACAGGGCCGACCCGAAGGAGAGAGCAGCGCTCAACAGACACAGGGTGACGGCACGCAAGGGGGCGTCGTGCGGGGCCCTGATGAACTGACAGGTTTTCCAGCCCACGATCAGGACGAAGCCCGCTCCGACGAACAGCACTATCGCGATCACTGCCATCCCTGCCGATCACTGAGAGCGGCCTGGACCCGGCCGGTTGTCGGGTCCAGGGACGAGGGCGAGTCGACGTAGTCCAGCACGGAGGCCCATTCGAGGATGATGGTGGCCACCAACTCGGCCTCCCGCTCGTGCTCCTCCTCGTAGGACGACCGTCGAAGCGCCTTTCTGACGACGTCGGGAGGAAGGTCCGGGAACTGCCCCTTCAGGAAGTCGTCATCCGAGTCCGACCCTCGGTGATTCGCCAGGATATGGCCGATCTCATGCAGAATGATGTGGTCCTGGTGTACTTTGCTGGTCTCGAGTTGGTAGAAGATGTAGTCGGCCGAAGCGGACGCGATCCACAGTCCGAAGGGACCGGGCACCGGCAAGGGATAGGGCATCAGCCGGATAGGGCGCCCGCGTTGCTCTCCGAGCAGTCGGCACAGGGTTTCGACGTTCAGCGGCGGCTGTATGTCGAGTTGTTGCAGCACGTGTCTGCAACGTCGGCGCAGCTTCCATTCGTGCAAAGTGTTTCCCCCGGTCGTGCAAGGTGTTTCGCCGGATTCCCTGGTCATGGTCCGGTTTCACACATGCAACACGGCATGGTTGCGCGTTGCGAGAGACAATCAGGTCATTGGCCGGACGGCCCCTGCCGCTCGGCCTGCTCCAGGCGGTATACGACGTCGAGGAGATCCATGACCTGCTTGCGGCGTTCGGCGGACAGCTCACCGGCCCGCATCGCCATGAGCTTCACGTCGCGTGCGGCGGGATCCTCGGCCGACCGGGCCTGGGCCTCGGCCAGGCGCCGCAACTGCTCCGTGATGCGGTCGCCGGCCTCGCCGTCGAGGAAGTAGGCGGTCGCGACACCGAAGAAGTCGGCCAGTGCCTCGAGGTGTCTCAGCGTCGGGTTGGTCTTGGTGCCCTTGCGCAGCTGCCAGATGTAACTCTGGCTGATCGTGACCCCTTTGTCCCTGATGGCGGCCGCGACGTGTTCGTTGCTGTACTCACGGCCGGCTTCGGATCGGATGGCCGCGAAGAGCTGGTTGAGTTTGTCCGCCAGGCTGCGGTCGGCTCCCTGGGTCATCACGCCTCCTTGCTGCGCACCCCCGACGCGATTCCACTGAGGTGAACAGCTCCAGAGTGTAGCCGGGCCACAGGAGTTGAGAAGAGGGGTGCCCGGGCGCCGAGGCGTGGTGAAGCCCGCGGGAACGGCCCCGGACGGAGGTGTACGAGGTGCCGGTCCGCCGGCGGGCTTGCAGTGGACACCGCCGAGTGCTGAGGTGGCACTGGTGATCGGCCGGGACGGCCGGAGAGAAGGGGGCGGGCTGTGCACGCGGTGGTGGCGGAGGTCTGGCGGGGCGACTTCCTGGAGTCGGTGCACCACGGGACCGTCCACGCGACCGGGCCGCGGGGGCGGACCGTATTGAGCGTCGGCGAGACGGACCGTCCGATGTACCCGCGGTCGGCCAACAAGCCGCTCCAGGCGCTCGGCATGCTGCGCGCCGGACTCGGCCTGGACGGCGAACTGCTCGCGCTGGCCTGCGCCAGCCACTCCGGCGAGGACTTCCACCTCGACGGCGTGCGCCGGATCCTGGAGGGCGCCGGGCTCGGCACGGACGCCCTGCGGTGCACGGCCGGGCTGCCCATCGGCGAGGCCGCGCTGCGCGCCCACCTCGCCGGCGGCGGCGTGCCCACGCCGCTGACGATGAACTGCTCGGGCAAACACGCCGCGATGCTCGCCACCTGCGTCGCCAACGGCTGGGACACCGAGACGTACCTCGACCCGCGCCACCCGCTGCAGCGCGCCCTGCGCGAGACCGTCGAGGACCTGTCCGGCGAGAAGGTCGCCGCGACCGGCGTCGACGGATGCGGAGCGCCCCTGTTCGCCATCGGCTACCGGGGCCTGGCACGCGCCTTCGCCGCGCTGGCCACCGGCGCGCCCGGATCGCTGGAGCGGCGGGTCGCCCGGGCGATGGGCGAGCACCCCGAACACGTCGGCGGCACCGGCCGCGACGTGACCCGGCTGCTGCGCGCGCTTCCGGGCGCGGTCGCCAAGGACGGCGCGGAGGGCGTCTACGCGCTGGCGCTCCCCGACGGCTCCTCCGTCGCCCTGAAGATCGCCGACGGCTCCTCCCGGGCCCGCCCCGTCGTCATGATCGCCGCGCTGCGCAGGCTCGGCGTCCCCGTCGACACCGACGAGGCCCTCACCGGACTGGCCGCCACCCCCGTCCTCGGCCACGGCGAACCCGTCGGCGCGGTACGCCCGGCCGGGGCACTGCTGGACTGACCGGACCCGACGCGGTTCGGGCGCGGCTGATGTTCCTCCAGGGGCTACCGCGCAGTAACCGCCCGGCCCTACGCTGCCTCCAACTCGACGGCAGCGAAGGGGAGTTGGCCATGGGAGCATGGAGACGGATCGCGGCGCTCGCGGGGGCCGCGGCACTGCTGGCGGTGGGCGCGGGCACCTCCCACGCGGGTTCGGCGAGGTTCTCCGGGACGACCGCGATCGGCACGCACAACGCGTACGACAAGGCCAAGTACACCTACTTCGCACAGGCGCTGGACTCGGGCGCCTCGCTGCTGGAGCTCGACGTGTACGTGGACAGCCTCACCCACCGCTGGCGGGTCAGCCACAGCAACCCGCTGGGCGACGACAACAACTGCGAGTCGGCGAAGACGCCGGGCCAGCTGTACAGCACGAGCCGCAACCAGGACCTGGGCAGCTGCCTGGACAACATGGCCGCCTGGAACCAACTGCACCCCGACCACCCGCCGATCGTCGTCAAGGTCGAGATGAAGGTCGGCTTCAACAACAACGCGGGACTCGGGCCGGCCGCGTTCGACACGCTGGTCTCCCAGAAGCTCGGAAGCAGCGTGTACAGGCCGGCCGACCTGCTGGGCGGCACGTACCCCTCCCTGGACGCGGCGGCCAAGGCCGACGCGTGGCCCTCCCGGGACTCCCTCCGCGGGAAGTTCCTCTTCGAGCTGATCCCGGGCACGGTGGAGCAGGCCAACCCGTTCGACCACTACTGGACGGACGAGGAGTACGGCGACCATCTGCGGGACCTGTACGCGGCCGGGCAGATCGGGCAGGCCGAGGCCTTTCCCGCGGTGCTGGGCGCCGAGAACGGCGACCCGCGCGTCAGCCGCTACGACGCCTCGATCCGGCCCTGGTTCGTCTTCTTCGACGGTGACGCGGCGACGTACGTCAACAACGGCTACGACACCTCGTTCTACTCCGCGAACCACTACATCTCGATCATGACGGGCGCCGACGGGGTGTCCCCGGCCATCTCCTCCACGAACCCCACGGACGCCGAGGTCGCCTCACGGCTCGCCCTGCTGGCCAAGGACCACGCCAGCATCATCACCTCCGACTGGTCGGCGAAGTCCGCGCCGGTGCTGAGTTCGGTGACCGACCGAAGCTGAGGTTCCGGATGGCGCCGCAGGGGGCACAAATCCTGCATGCTCCACGGCATCGACGTAAGCGCCTTCCAGTCCTCCGCATATGACACGGACGGCTCCTCCTTCGTCTTCATAAAGGCGACGGAGGGCCGTTCGTACGTCAATCCCCGGCTCACCGCCCAGACCAAGCGGGGCCGTGACACCGGACTCGTCGTCGGCTTCTACCACTTCCTGTGGCCGGGCGACCTCACCGCCCAGGCCGAGTACTTCCTCGAACACGCCCCGGACCGCCCCGGCGACCTCCTCGCCGTCGACTGGGAGACCACCGGCGACGGCACCCACGCGAGCAACGCCGAGAAGGACGCGTTCATCCGCAAGATCAAGCAACTACGCCCGCACAACCGGGTGCTCCTGTATGCGAACAGGGATTTCTGGTTGAACATCGACACGACCTCCTATGCGGGCGACGGCCTCTGGATCGCCGACTACGTCACCGCGGGCAAGCCGCGCATCCAGGCGTCATGGCGCTTCCACCAGTACACGAGCGATCCCCATGACAAGAACGTGGCCCAGTTCGCGGACAAGGCCCATCTGCGCGACTGGGCCACGCCGTAGGGCCGGGAAGCTAGCCCCGGAAGTCCGCCGGGCGTTCCGGGGAGGCTTCCGCCAGGGCCTTGGTGACGGGGGCCGTGCCGGCCTGGAGGCCGTAGACCGGGGTGCCGGGCTGCTGGCGCCAGGATTCGTCGAGGCCGCCCGCGTCGACGGTGTCGAAGCCGAGTTCGTCGATGAGCTCGCGGACGGTCCGCTTGGCGGCCTCGTCGTCGCCGGCGACCGGGAGGGCGAGGCGCTCGGGGTCGCCCGCGGGGCGGGGCCGGTCCAGCAGGTCCTGGGCGTAGGTGCCGTTGAAGGCCTTGATCACCGGGTGGCCCAGGTGCCGTTCGGTCCAGCGGCTCTCGGTGAGGCCCTCGTCCTCGATGGCGGCGATGCGGCCGTCGCGCTGCGGGTAGTAGTTGCCGGTGTCGATCACCACGGCGCCCTCGGCCGCCCCGTCCAGCAGTCCGGCGGGGAGGCCGGGCACCGCCTTCAGGGGGACGGTGACGACGACGATCCGCGCGCCCTTCGCCGCGTCCTGTGCCGGGACGGCGCTCGCCCCGGTCTCCTCGGCCAGTTCCCTGAGCGTCTCGGGTCCTCGGGAGTTCGCCACGGAGACGTCGTGGCCGAGGGCGGTGAGCCGCCGGGTGAGGTTGCCGCCGATGTTGCCCGCGCCGATGATGCCGATCTTCATGTGGGGCCCTCCGGGATAGTTCATGCATGTGCATGCGTCCGTCCCGGGCGACAACCCCGCCGGCGCGGGTCCTATTCCGGCGGGGGGCGAACGGGTGAGCCGGTGCCGCGCACGGCGCAGGGGGCGCCCCTCGCTGCGGACGGGCACCCCCTGCCGGTGGGTCACTTGCTCAGGTAGGTCCAGAACTCGTCGAACGACAGCACCTCGTCGCCGTTGAGGTCGCGGGTCCTGATGATGGCCTCGGCCACCGTGTCGGTGACGTTCCAGTCGCCCCCCTGAGCCAGGGCGGCCTTGAACTCGGCGGCGGTGATGAATCCGTCACCGTCCGCGTCGATCCGCTGGAACTCCTTGCGTGCTTCCTCGATGTCCGCCACCGATCCGCCCCTTTTAGGTCGTGTTTCTCATGCCGTGCTGGCGTACTGACGCTGGTCAGATTAACGGCCCTGCCAGGCCTTCAGCGCCGCGACCATCCACCCGAACTCCTCCTGGAACCGCGGCGGCTCCGGCTCGCCCTTGATGACGCACGCCAACTCCCGGTAACGGGCGACCTCGTGGCCCAGGTCGATACGGCGCAGCACGGCCGCCCGGTCGGTGCCGGCGCCGAACAGTTCGGTCAGCACGGCGTCCGCCTCGGGGGATGCGGGCTCGACGCCCCGTTCCCTCGCGGCGCCGACCAGTCCGACCAGCCGCAGGAAGAACTGCGCCGAGGCGCCGGCCGGGGTCCCCGGGGTGCGGTCGGCCGCGTTGTACTCGATCATCCGGCGCATGGCGGCCCGGAAGTCCGGGGCCTGGAGCAGCTCCGCCAGTTCCACCCAGGCGTCGACCTGTTCCGGGGTGGGGTCGTCCGGCAGGCTCACGCCGAGGCCGCGGGTCCGCTCCCGGATCC
The DNA here is from genome assembly GCF_055605965.1 of Streptomyces sp. NPDC037126. Classification (NCBI taxonomy): domain Bacteria; kingdom Bacillati; phylum Actinomycetota; class Actinomycetes; order Kitasatosporales; family Streptomycetaceae; genus Streptomyces; species Streptomyces sp. NPDC037126. The sequence goes on along the minus strand of NZ_JBVJTD010000010.1, from coordinate 37,021 downwards.
AGGGGTCCGCGGTGTCCAGGCCGCGGAAGATCTCCTCCACGAAGTCGTCCACGATCCGCTGTCGTTCCGCGGCCGACAGCCGCGCCAGTCTGTTCATCAGGGTCGTCTCCTCGGCGGTCGAGCCGCGTCGCGCCACGGTCGACAGCACCGCCCGGGTCACCTTCAGCGACCGGATCTGCGCGTCCAGCGCCGCCACATGGGTGGCCGCGACCTCCGCCACCGTCCGCTCCCCCGCCAGCACCTGCCGGACGTCGTCCAGGCCGAGGCCCAGCTCGCGCAGGGTGCGGATCAGCTCCAGACGGGCGACGCAGGCCGCGTCGTACAGCCGGTAGCCGCCGGGGGACCGGGTCACCGGGGTGAGCACGCCCTCGTCGGACCAGTAGCGGATGGTACGCACGGTCAGTCCGGTGGCCCGGGCGAGTTCGCCGATGGTGAGAAGTCCGGTGCCGTCGTCGATCATGTCTGCGAGTCTGGGCCTTCCAGTGGGTGGAGACTCAAGGAGCGGGCGTTGGAGACGTTGCGGGACATTCTCGACGCGGCGGCGCGCGGGGTCTTCCCGCCGGCGGACGGCCGTACGACGGTGGTGCCGCAGCCGTCCCCGCGGGACGCCGGGGTGCTGTCCTTCACCGCGCACTCGGTGGTCTTCACGGACGAGGACCCGGCGTGGGTGCACGACACGCTGGGCGGCCTGGACTGCGACGCCCTGGCGGCCCCGCTGAACCCCCGGTTCCTGGCGGCCCTGCTGGACCGCACCGGGCGCCGCACGGAGACGGTCGACGCGCTGTTCGTGGGCTCGCCGCTGCCGGGCGGGGCGCCGCTCGCGCTGCGGGAGATCGAGGACGCCCGCCATCCCCGCATCCGCTACGCCCGCCGGCGCCGGGACGAGGTGCGCGCCTGGACGGCCGAGGGCGGGGTACTCGTGCTGGGGCGCGGGGTGGGCGGGCGGACGGAGGTGTCGGTGGAGGTGGCCGAGGAGGCGCGGCACCGGGGGCTGGGGCGCCTGCTGGTGAGCGCCGCCCGGCATCTGGTCACGGAGCCGCTGTGGGCCCAGGTCGCCCCGGGGAACGCCCGTAGCGTGCGGGCGTTCCAGGCGGCCGGTTACCGCGCCGTGGGTGCGGAGGCGCTGCTGCTGTCAGCGGAAGATGCCGGTGTGCCCCAGTGAGTAGCGGCCCGGCTGGGGGTAGACGGCGAGGCCGTGGGGGCCGCTGCCGACCTTGATCCGGGCGAGTTCGGTGCCGGTTGCGGTGTCGATGGCGTACACCTCGGAGTTGTAGCGGCCGGAGAGCCACAGCACCTTGCCGTCGGCGGAGACGCCGCCCATGTCGGGGCTGCCGCCGCCGGGCAGGTGCCACTTCTTGGTGAGCCGGTTCTGGGTGAAGTCGAAGATGGAGATGGTGCCCTCGCCGCGGTTGGAGATGTACATCTCGCGGGAGTCGCGGCCGATGTAGAGGCCGTGGGCGCCCTTGCCGGTGTACAGGAACCTCGGCCTGGTGAACTTGTCGCCGTCCAGGATCCACATGCCGTCGGCCATCATGTCGGCGATGTAGAACAGCTTGCCGTCCGGGGAGATCTTGACGTCCTGCGGCATGGCGCCGTGGAACGGCAGCTTCTCCTGGCGGAGCACCTTCATCCGCGCGGTGTCGACCTTGAGGAGCTCGCCGCTGAACTCGCAGGAGACGATGAAGTAGCGGCCGTCGACGGAGAAGTCGGCGTGGTTGACGCCGTAGCAGCTGACCGGAACCGTCTTGACGACCTTCATGGTGTGGGCGTCACGGAAGACCAGCTGACGGTCCATGGAGGCCATGACGACGGCGTACTTGCCGTCGGGGGTGAAGTAGAGGTTGTACGGGTCGTGCACGGCGACCGGCTTGCCCGCCCTGCCGGTTCTCGGGTCGATCGGGGTCAGGCTGTTGCCGAGGTCGTTGTTGACCCACAGGGTCTTCAGGTCCCAGGACGGCACGACGTGCTGGGGCTGGCGGCCGACCGGGATGGTGTCGAGGATCTTGTAGGTCGCGGGATCGATGACGGTGACGGTGTTGGAGTTGGTGTTGGGGACGTACACCCGGGAGGGGAAGTCCCTGACCACCGGGGAGAGCCGGCCCGGGCGGTCGGCCGAGTAGATGTCGGCCGGGTCCTCGACCGGAGGCATCCCGGGCAGCACGTCGACGCGTTCCTTGTCGACCTGCGGCTGGATCGGCGCCTTGCTGGCGATGGCCTGGTTGTCGTGGTGCTGGTCCCCGCCGCTGCACGCGGACAGCAGTGACAGGGCGGTGAGGGCGGCACCGGCGGCCAGGAGGCGGGCGGCTTTCGTGGTTCGCATCAGCTCAGCAGCTCCGTGGTGGTGACCGCGCGCAGGCCACGGCGGTCGAGTTCATGGAGGACGTCGGGGAGGGCGGCGACCGTGTCCGGGTATCCGAAATGCAAACTCACCACCGAGCCGTTGCGCACCTCCGCGAGGACCTTGCGGGTGACGGCGTCGGCTCCGGGGCGGGTGTAGTCGAGCGAGTCGACGTCGTACGACAGCACGTGCGGGTAGCCCGCGGTGCGGGCCAGCCGGGCGACCAGCGCGGAGGCGGTCGGCGAGCGGGAGGGGCGGAACCAGGTGCCGATGGACCCGGTGAGCCGCTTCAGGCGGTCGGCGCAGTCGGTGATCTCGCCTCGGGCGTCCGCCTCGGCGAGGTCGTTGACGGCGATGTGCCGCTGGGTGTGGTTGCCGAGGTCGTGACCGCCGTCGAGGACGCGGCGGGCGATGTCGGGGTGTTCGTCCAGCCAGGTGCCGACGGCGAGCACGGTCAGCCGGGCGCCGTGCCGTTCGGCCGTGGTGAGCAGGGAGTGGGCGATGCCCGGGTCCCCCTGGCCGTGGAAGGTGAGGGCGATGGCCGGGCGGGTGCGCGGGCCGTGGGTGATCTGGGCGGGCTGCCCGGGGTAGGCGCGGGGCGCGGGGGCGGCCCGGGCGCGGGGTGAGGGGGTGCCGGCGGTCGTGGTGCCGGGGGGCGTGATGGTCCCGGCGGTCGTGGTGCCGGAGGGGGCGGGCCGGTCGGCGCCGCAACCGGCGGCGAGCGCGCCGCCGGCGACGAGCCCGGCACCCGCGCGCAGCACCCCGCGTCGGTTGGTGGTGGTCACACGCTCCATTTAAGGGGCGTTAGGTAAGAAAAGCGTCGATTAGCCCGAAAGAGGGATGTTTTCGGGTCGTCTCGACCGCGATGTCCGACTCGTCGGCTAGCGGTCCGCCACCCGCATCTCGAACCAGGTGGTCTTGCCGCGCGGCAGCAGGTCCACGCCCCAGCGGTCGGAGAGCTTGTCGACGAGGAAGAGGCCGCGGCCACTGACGTCCATCTCCTGAACGGGCATCAGGCACGGCAGCCCGCGCGAGGGGTCGCGCACCTCGACGCGGATCCAGCCGGGGCGGCGGCGCATCCGGAGGCCGAAGACCCGGGCGCCGGTGTGCCGTACGGCGTTGCCGACGAGTTCCGACACGAGTAAGACCGTGTCCTCGGTCAGCTTGGGGGTGAGCCGCCAGGTGCGCAGGACGACGACCTGGGCGAGCCTGCGGGCGGTGGCGGCGGATTCGGGGCGGGACGGCAGCGGTACCTCCGCCTCCGTCGGGTTGCCGAACAGTTCGAGCGCCTTGAGCGCCTGTTCGTCCTCGACCGCGGGCGACCAGCGTGCCGCGGCCGCACGGCAGTGTCCCCGCGGCTGTTCCATGCCCTCCAGCCCCGCCATGCCCCCCATGATGGCCGTCCGGAGCCGTCTTGGGGGCCGTTCCGAAGGAATACGCCCCTCGCACGCCCCCGCTTCCCGTGCGTCGACTGGCATATGCCGAAGGCATGTCACTCGTCAGTACACCCGGTCCGACCTGCATGTACGACCCGCCGTCGGGCAATCGACAGGGCCCCTCGACAAGGCAGGTTTAAGGTTGCCTTAAGGCTCCCATAAACCGCCCCATCGAGGGACCCGGATCAGACGTCCCGTCAACTGCAAGGGCCTGCGGGGAAGTTCACCCCGTCGACCTCAGAGGAACTTGGCCTTGCCCGGCCCCTCCTCGACGAAGCTGCGCATGCCCCGCTCACGGTCCTCGGTGGCGAACAGACCCGCGAACCAGTTGCGCTCGACGGCGAGGCCGGTGTCGAGATCGGTCTCGATGCCGGTGTCGATCGACTCCTTGGCGGCGCGCAGCGCGATCGACGGGCCCTGGGCGAGCTTCGCGGCCCAGGCGTGCGCCTGCTCGTAGACCTCGGCGGCCGGGACGACACGGTCCACCAGGCCGATGGCGAGGGCCTCGTCCGCCCTGACCTGACGACCGGTGAAGATGAGGTCCTTGGCCTTGGAGGGGCCGACCAGCCGGGACAGGCGCTGGGTGCCGCCGGCGCCGGGGATCAGGCCGAGCAGGATCTCGGGCTGGCCGAGCTTGGCGTTCTCGGCGGCGATGCGGTAGTCGGCGCACAGGGCCAGTTCGCAGCCGCCGCCGAGCGCGTAACCGGTGACGGCCGCGACGACGGGCTTGGGGATGCGGGCCACGGCGGTGAAGGAGTCCTGCAGAGCGCGGGCGCGCAGGACCATGGCGGCATGGTCCATGTTCTGCATCTCCTTGATGTCCGCGCCCGCCGCGAACACCCGCTCGCCGCCGTAGATCACCACGGCGCGCACGTCGTCGCGGCGCGTGGCCTCCTCGGCGAGTTCCTTCAGCCGGTCCTGGGTGGCGACGTCCAGCGCGTTCATCGGCGGACGGTCGAGGCGCAGGGTGCCGACGCCTTCGGCGACTTCGAGAGAGACGGTCATGCAGGTCAGGTTAACGGCCACTAACGACAACGGGCCCGGTGCCGTAGGTCACAGCACCGGGCCCGCGGGTCGTGGGGCTCACTTGGTCCAGTCGGCCCAGGACATGTTCCAGCCGTTGAAGCCGTTGGCCGGGTCCACCGTGCGGTCGTGGGCGTTCTTCACGACCACCACGTCACCGACGATGGAGTGGTTGAAGAACCAGGCCGCCGGGGTGGAGCTGTCGCCGCCGCCGCGCACGTCGCGCAGGCCGATGCAGCCGTGGCTGGCGTTGTAGTTGCCGAAGGCGTCGCCGCCCCAGTAGTTGCCGTGGGCGAAGGTGCCGGAGGTGGTCAGGCGCATGGCGTGCGGGACGTCCTTGATGTCGTACTCGCCGCCGTAGCCGACCGTCTCGCCGTTCATGCGGGTCACGGCGAGCTTCTCGCTGATGACCATCTGGCCGTTCCAGGTGTCGTAGCCGGGCTTGCCGGTGGTGACCGGGAGGGTCCTGACGACCTTGCCGTCCTGGGTGATCTTCATCGTGTGCTTCTTGGCGTCCACGACGGAGACCTGGTTGCGGCCGATGGTGAACGTCACGGTCTTGTGCTGCTTGCCGTAGACGCCGTCGCGGCCCTCGACGCCGTCCAGGTTCAGGTCGACGGTGACCTTGGTGCCGGACTTCCAGTACTGCTCCGGGCGGAAGTCCAGGCGGTCGTTGCCGAACCAGTGGCCCTCGACGTCGACGGCGGGCTCGGTCCTGATCCTGACGGCCTTCTCGACGGCGCCGGGGTGGGTGATGCCCCGGGTGAAGTTGATCGAGAACGGCATGCCGACGCCGACGGTGGAACCGTCCTCGGGGGTGAAGTAGCCGAGGAAGGTGTTCTTCGGGGTCAGCGTGGTGAACGTGGAGTCCTCGGCGGCCTCGTGGCCGGCGGAGTCCTTGGCGACCGCGTGCACCGTGTACTTGGTGGCGGCGGCCAGATGGGTCGACGGCGTCCAGGTGGCGCCGTCGCCGCTGATCGAGCCGGATATCGCGGTGCCCTTGGTGTCCTTGACGGTCACCTCGGTCAGCTTGCCCTTGGCCACGCCGACCTTGAGCGCGCCGCTGGTGTCGACGCCCGTGGCGCCGGACTTGGGCGAGATGCTCACGGCGGCCGTCGACTGCTGCTTGCCCTGCTGCGTGGCGGTGCCCTTGCCGTCGGCGGAGCCGGCGTCCTTCCCGCCGCCCCCGCCGCACGCCGCGAGCGAGAGCACCAGGGCGCCGGCTATGAGCCCCAACCCCTTACGGCCTCGCCGCCCCGCCTCCGACGCCCCCGGTACAGGCCGTATGTTCAAGTTGTTCTCCCCTCGCCGGGCCTGGTCACAGGCCCGCTCCCCACCACATCGGTGCGCGCATATTAACCGCCCGGATTTGAGGAGGGTGTCAGGCGAATGTCACCGTTCCGTCGCAACTTCCGCCCGGCACCCGCGTTCCGAACCGCGCGCCCCACCTGGTTACTTCACCGCGCTGCCCGCCTTCCATTCCTTCCAGCCCATGTTCCAGCCGCCGAGGCCGTTGTCCGGGGACACCGTCTTGTCCAGGCTGTTGACGACCTCGACGACGTCGCCGACGAGGCTGCGGTCGAAGAACCAGCCCGCGGGGGTGTCCGAGCTGCCGCCCTTGACGTCCCTGAGGCCCACGCAGCCGTGGCTGACGTTGACGACTCCGGGGGCGTCCGGATTCCAGTAGTTGCCGTGCAGGAAGGTGCCGGAGTCGGTGAGCCTCATCGCGTGCGGGACGTCGGGGATGTCGTACTCGCCGCCGAAGCCGACCGTCTGGCTGTTCATGCGGGTCTCCTCCAGCATGTCCATCACCACCATCTTCCCGTTGTACGTGGGGTGCTGGGGGGCGCCCGCGGTGATCGGGACGGTGGCGAGCAGCTGGCCGTCGCGCCGCACCTCCATGGTGTGCTTCTCCGCGTCGACCAGGGAGACCTGGCTGCGGCCGACGGTGAAGGCGAACGTCTTGGACTGCAGGCCGTAGACGCCGTTCGCCGCCTCGACGTCCCGCAGGCCGAGGTCGACGGTGACCTCGGTGCCCGGTTTCCAGTAGCGCTCGGGACGGAAGTCCAGCCGGTTCTTGCCGAACCAGTGCGGGCGGATCTCGACGGGGGGCTGCGCGGTGACGTGCACCGCGCGCTCGACGGCGGCGCGGTCGGTGATGTCGCTGCTGAAGGAGAGGGAGACGATCATCCCGGTGCCGACGGTGGCCCGGTTCTCGGGGGTGACGTAGCCGATGAACCGCCGGTCGGGGACGTAGGTGGTGAAGGTGGTGTGCCGGGCGGACCGGCGGCCCTCGGAGTCCAGCGCGACCGCGTCGACGGTGTACTTGGCGGCGAGTGCCAGCCTGTCGTCGTCCGGCCGCCAGGTCAGGCCGTCGGCACTGATGTGCCCGGGTACCGGCGTGTCCTGCGCGTCCTGCGACTTCACGGCGGTCACCTTCTCCAGGCGCCCGTCGGGCACCCGCACCCGCAGCCGCCCGCCGGGGCGGACCCCCTTGCTGCCGTCGTCGGGTGTGACCCGGATGGCGTCCTTGCGTGCCGGGGGCCCGCCGAGCGCCCCGCCCAGACCCAGCGGTCCCGAGCCGTCCGCGGTGCAGCCTGCCAGCAGCCCCGCCCATGTCAGTACGGCGGCCAGCGCGGCCCCCGCGCGCCGTGCGCGTCCTTGTGCGTGCCTCACACAGGGCTCAACGACGGGGCACGCTCCGGGGAAACGTGAGTGCGACCCATGCGCTGGGCAGAACTGTGGGAAGGACGACACGTTGGGGAGCCGCCGCGCCCGCGCCGGAGGGGGTGTCTGCTGGATCTGGTCGGCTGGGAAAGGACCGAGCTGCGACGCCGACCTGGTCCGGAAGGCACCCCCTACCGTCGGGGCGCAGCCGTACCGGGCGGCCGAGCGTGCTGACAGGCACCCTCGGCCGCCCGGTACGGCGGACCGCGCCGCCCCCGGGCCGAGCCACCGAAAGAGGGGCCGACAGGTGACGAGCGCAGCCGAGCAGCGGGCACCGGCCGGGGAACCGGCCACCGGGAGCGGGCAACCGGCGGCCGGGGTGAACGGCGCCCGGCGCGCCGCCGCGCCCGCCCCCATGGTGTGGCCGGGGGCGCCGACGCCTCTGGGGGCGCGGTTCCGGGTCGGTCCCGACGGGGTCGCGGGCACCAACTTCGCGCTGTGGGCGGCCGGGGCGGAGGCGGTCCGGGTCTGCCTGTTCGACGAGGGCGGCCGGGAGACCCGGGTCCCGCTGACCGAACTGACGCACGAGATCTGGCACGGCTTCGTCCCCGGCGTGATGCCCGGACAGCGGTACGGCTACCGGGTGGAGGGCCGCTGGGACCCGTGGACCGGCGCCCGCTGGAACCCCGCCAAGCTGCTGCTGGACCCGTACGCCCGGGCGGTGGACGGCGAGTTCCGGCTGCCGCCCGAGGTGTACGGCCATGTGCGGGACTGGCCGCAGCAGCAGGTGGCGGACACCGTGCGCGACGACCGGGACTCCGCGCCGCACGTGCCGAAGGGGGTCGTCGTCCATGACGACGACGACTGGTCCGACGACCGCCGCCCCAAGACGCCGTGGGCGGACTCGGTCATCTACGAGCTGCACGTGCGCGGCTTCACCAAGCTGCACCCGGACATCCCCCCGGAGCTGCGCGGCACCTACGCGGGGCTGGCCCACCCGGCCGCGATCGAGCACCTGGTGAAGCTCGGCGTCACGGCGGTCGAGCTGCTGCCCGTCCACCAGTTCGCGCACGAGGACCACCTGCTGCGCCGGGGCCTGGTCAACTACTGGGGCTACAACTCCATCGGCTACTTCGCCCCGCACGCCGCCTATGCGGCCTCCGGCACGGCGGGCGGGCAGGTCGGCGAGTTCAAGCGGATGGTGCGCGCGCTGCACGCGGCCGGCATCGAGGTCGTCCTCGACGTGGTCTACAACCACACCGCCGAGGCGGGCGAGCTGGGCCCGACCCTGTCCCTGAAGGGCATCGACAACCGCGGCTACTACCGTCTCCAGGACGACGCCCGCCGCTACGCCGACTACACCGGCTGCGGCAACACCCTGCACGTGGTGCAGCCGCAGGTGCTGCGGCTGATCACCGACTCGCTGCGCTACTGGGTGACGGAGATGGGCGTGGACGGCTTCCGCTTCGACCTGGCGGCGGCGCTCGCCCGCTCGATGCACGACGTCGACATGCTCTCCCCCTTCCTCGCGGTCATCGCCCAGGACCCGGTGCTGCGCCGGGTGAAGCTCATCGCGGAGCCGTGGGACATCGGCTCCGGCGGCTACCAGGTGGGCGCCTTCCCGCCGCTGTGGACGGAGTGGAACGACCGCTACCGCAACGCCGTCCGGGACTTCTGGCGGCACGCCCTGCCCGACGTCCGCGAGATGGGCTACCGCCTGTCCGGCTCCAGCGACCTGTACGCCTGGGGCGGCCGCCGCCCCTACGCCTCCGTCAACTTCGTCACCGCGCACGACGGCTTCACCCTGCGCGACCTCGTGTCGTACGGGACGAAGCACAACGAGGCCAACGGCGAGAACAACCGGGACGGCACGAACGACAACCGGTCCTGGAACTGCGGGCCGGAGGGCGAGACCGGCGACGAGCGGGTACGGGCCCTGCGGCGCAGGCAGCTCAGGAACCTCCTGACCACCCTGCTGCTGTCCACCGGGGTGCCCATGCTGGTGGCCGGCGACGAACTCGGCCGCACCCAGCGCGGCAACAACAACGCCTACTGCCAGGACAACGAGATCAGCTGGCTGGACTGGTCGCTGCTGCGGGAGCCCGGCTGGCGGGCGCTGTTCGACCTGACCTCCCGGCTGATCGCCCTGCGCCACCGGCACCCGGTGCTGCGCCGCCGCGCGTTCTTCTCCGGCCGCGCCCACTCCGCGGACGGGCTGCGCGACCTCGCCTGGTTCACCTCGCGGGGCGCGGAGATGACCGAGGGCGACTGGTACGCGCCCGCCGCCACGCTCGGCATGTACCTCTCCGGGCGGGACATCCCGGGCCGCGACGAGCGGGGCGCGCCGATCCTGGACGACAGCTTCCTCGCGGTGCTGCACGCGGGCGACCGCCCGACCGGCTTCGTGCTGCCCGGCCCGCCGTGGGCCGACCGGTACGAAGTGGTCGTGGACACCTCCCGGGAGGACCAGACCGAGCCGCCCGGCACCGTCCACGCGGCGGGCACGGAGATCACGGTTCCGGCGCGGGCGGTGCTGCTGCTGAGGGTCGTCTGACCCCCTGCGCGCGCCGTGCGTGACGCGGATCACGCTCGCGGGGTGCAGCGCGGAAGGGGCCCCAGGGCCTTTCTCCAGGTGTACACAGCCGGCGAGGACGGGACCGTGGGATGGAGCAGCGTGGGGCCGGTGAGTACGACGCGTTCGTGGCTGCCCGCTGGTCGGTGTTGTTCCACCTGTCCCGTCTGCTCACCGGAGGCGACCGGCACCGTGCCGAGGACCTGTTGCAGGAGTCCCTGGTCAAGCTCTGGTTCGTCTGGCCGAAGGTCGCCGACGAGGCGCCGGAGGCGTATGTGCGCAAGGTGCTGGCGCGGGCCGCGGCCCGCTCGGCCCGCCGGCGCTGGTGGGGCGAGCGGCCCGTCGAGGAGCTGCCCGAGGTGGCGGCGGCCGGCGACGTGTCGGCGGTCGTGGCCGAGCGTTCCCGGCTGGAGGCGGCGCTGGCGCAGCTGACTCCGCAGCAGCGTGCCGCGGTGGTGCTGCGCTACTACCAGGACCTGCCGGACCGGCAGGTCGCGGAGACGCTGGGGTGCCCGGTGGGCACCGCACGCTCCCATGCCGCGCGCGGGGTGGCCCGGCTGCGCCGGATGCTGTCCGACGTCATCGAGCCGGTGGGGTGAGGGGGGACCCATGGAGCACCTGGAGCACACCGATCACATGGATCGGACGGACCGCCCGGACCACTTCGAGCGCCGGCTGACCAGGCTGATGCACACCACGCAGGAGCAGACGGCGTTCGAACCCCGGCACCGGGAGGGGATCCGCACGGGCGTGCGGGTACGGCGCCGGGTGCGCGCGGCACGCCGGGCCGCCGGTTCCGTCGTGGCGGTGGCCGGGATCGGCCTCGGCCTGTTCCTGTGGCCGCACGGCCACACCGACGACCGGCCGAGCGCGCCGCACCCCCGGCCCATGACGAGTCCGACGCCGCTGCCGACCGAACTGCCCAGCACCTCGGCGACCTCCGAGCCGCCGAGCGCGCCCGAGACGACCATCACCCCGTCGGGGTACCCCACCTCCTCGGAGACCGCCGGCCCGCCGACCGCCACGGCGGGTTCGACCGCCGGCGGCCCGGTCTCCGCCACGCAGGGGCCGCCGCCCACATCCACGTACACCGCGCGGGGCTACGCGACCACACCACCCGCCACCGCGTCGATGAGCGCACCGGTAGGACCGACCGGCTAGCGCACTCCCTCCAGACCGTCCAGGTGTCCTTCGGCATGCCCAAATCACAGGAACAAACGGGGAACAACATGACAAAACTCCGCTCAGGCCGGCTGTCGGCCATGGCCCCGGCGCCCCGGCGCGCCCCCCTTCCGACGCACCACGACGAGCCCGTCCTGGACGTGGCCGTGCCGGTGTACAACGAGGAGAAGGACCTGGAGCCCAACGTCCGCCGGCTGCACGCGCATCTGCGGGACACCTTCCCCTACCCGTTCCGGATCACGATCGCCGACAACGCGAGCACCGACGGCACCTCGGGCATCGCCGACCGGCTCGCGGCGGAGCTGCCCGAGGTGACCTCGCTCCGGCTGCCCCAAAAGGGCCGCGGCCGGGCACTGCGGGCGGCCTGGTCGGGTTCGCGGGCGCCCGTGCTCGCCTACCTGGACGTCGATCTGTCCACCGGGCTCGCGGCGTTGCTGCCGCTGGTCGCGCCGCTGATCTCCGGCCACTCCGACCTGGCCATCGGCACCCGGCTCGCGCCGAGCGCGCGGGTGGTGCGCGGGCCCAAGCGTGAGGTCATCTCCCGCTGCTACAACGTCCTGCTGCGCTGCACGCTCGCCGTCGGCTTCTCCGACGCGCAGTGCGGGTTCAAGGCGGTGCGGCGCGAGGCCGCCGAGCGGCTGCTGCCGCTGGTGCGCGACGGGGAGTGGTTCTTCGACACCGAGCTGCTGGTGCTCGCCGAACGGGCGGGGCTCAGGATCCACGAGGTGCCGGTGGACTGGGTCGACGACCCCGACAGCAGCGTCGACATCCTCGCCACCGCGCTGGCCGACCTGCGGGGGATCGCCCGGATGCGGCGCACCCTGGCCGGTCGCCGCCCCCGGACGGCCTCGTGACGGCGACCCTGCCGCGGCTGCGGATCCCCGCCACGGACGCCACGCCCGGCTCGCGCCTGCGTGCCGCCGCGCGCCGGCACGGTCCGGTCCTCGCCCTGTACGGCACGCTGAAGCTGGCCGGTTTCTGCTCGTTCATGTACCTGCTGTCCTCGGCCGGGGACTACCGCACCAAGGACCCGCGGTTCGGCGGCGGGGCGCACGCCTGGGACGTGCTGGCCACCTGGGACGGCTGGTGGTACCAGCAGGTCGCCCTGCACGGCTACGACCCGCAGCTCGTCCATGTCCCGGGGGCCACCGGTCTGATCACACTGGAGGGCAACTCCGCGGCCTTCTTCCCCCTGTACCCGGCGCTGATGCGGATGGTCATGTCCGTCACCGGCCTCGGCCCGTACGGCGCCGGGATGCTGGTATCGGTCCTCGCCTCCTTCGCCGCCGCCCTCGGCGTCCACGCGGTCGCCGAGCGGTTCGGCGGGCGGCGGGCCGGGCTCGCGGCGGCCGGGCTGTGGGCGGTGTGGCCGGGCTCGGGCGTGGAGTGGGCGGTCTACTCCGACTCCCTCTACGTGGCCCTGGCCGTGTGGGCCTGCCACGCCGTCATGACCCGCCGCTGGCTGACCGCCGGAGTGCTCACCTTCGCCGCCGGCCTCAACCGGCCCACGGCCGCCGCGCTGATCGCCGCGCTCGCCGTCGCCGCGCTGCTCGCGCTGCGCCGCCGCGAGGACGACATCCTGCGCCCGCTGCTCGCCCTGGCCCTGGCCCCGCTCGGGCTGCTCGGCTATCTGCTCTGGGTAGGCAACCGGATGGGCGACCTGAGCGGCTACTTCAAGCTGCAGTCGGGCGCGTGGGCGCACAGCTTCGACTACGGCAAGCAGACGCTGGACGTGCTGACCTCGGTGCCGGTGGGCCACTTCGGCGGCTATCTGTTCGCCTACCCCTTCGCGGACGTCATCGGGGTCGGCGTGGTCGTGCTCGCCCTCGCGCTGCTGCCGCTGCTGATGCGACTGCGCCCGCCCGCCGTGCTGGTCGTGCACACCGTGCTGACGCTCGCCCTGGTCCTCGGCAGCCAGCAGATCTTCGCGAACGTCTCCCGCTATCTGCTGCCCTGCTTCCCGCTGTTCCTGCCGCTCGCGGTCGCGATGCGCCGGCTGAGCCTGCCCGTGCAGTGCGTCCTGCTCGGCATCGCCGCGCTCGCCTCGGGCTCGTACGCGGGGTACGCGCTGTTCGAGCTGGGCGTGCCGTGACCGGTCCGGCTATGCCAGGCTCTCCCGCCACGCCTTGTGCAGGCCCGCGAACCTGCCGGTCCCGGCGATGAGTTCGTGCGGCGGGCCGTCCTCGACGATGCGGCCGTGCTCCATGACGAGCACCCGGTCGGCGATCTCCACGGTGGAGAGCCGGTGCGCGATCACCACCGCGGTGCGGCCGCGCAGCACCGTCGACATCGCCTGCTGGACGGCCCGTTCGCCCGGGATGTCGAGGGAGCTGGTCGCCTCGTCCAGGATCAGGACCGCCGGGTCGGCGAGCAACGCGCGGGCGAACGCGACCAGTTGCCGCTGACCGGCGGAGATGCGGCCGCCGCGCTTGCGGACGTCGGTGTCGTAGCCGTCCGGCAGCGCGACGATGAACTCGTGCGCGCCGATCGCCTTCGCGGCCCGCTCGATCTCCTGCCGCGAGGCGTCCGGGCGGCCGATCGCGATGTTGTCCGCGACGGTGCCGGAGAACAGGAACGCCTCCTGCGTCACCATCACGACCCCGCGCCGCAGTTCGGGCACGGCCAGCTCGCGCAGGTCGACGCCGTCCAGCAGCACGCGCCCCTCGGAGGGGTCGTAGAAGCGGGCGAGGAGCTTGGCGAGCGTGGACTTGCCGGCGCCGGTGGAACCGACCACCGCGACCGTCTGCCCGGCCGGGAGGGTCAGGTCGAAGCGGGGCAGCACCTCGCCGCCGGTGCGGTAGGCGAAGCGGACCCCGTCGAAGACGACCTCGCGGCCGGGGAACTCGCTCTTGCGCGCGGGCAGTTCCCCGGGCTCGGCCGGCTCCGGCACGGACGGCGTCTGGGCCAGCAGTCCCGCGATCTTCTCCAGGGAGGCGGCGGCCGACTGGTAGGAGTTGAGGAACATCCCCAGCCGGTCGATCGGGTCGTACAGCCGGCGCAGGTACAGCACCGCCGCCGCGAGCACGCCCAGGTCCAGCGAACCCGACGCCACCCGGTAGGCGCCCCACAGCACGATCGCCGCGACCGCCGTGTTGGCCACCAGCCGGGACCCCACCACATAGCGGGCCATCTCCAGCAGCCCGTCCCCGTTCGTCCGCTCGTGCCTGCCGTTCAGCACGGCGAACTCGGCGTCGTTCGCCTCCTCCCGGCGGAACGCCCGCACCGGGCGGATGCCGTTCATCGTCTCCACGAACTTCACGATCACCGCCGCCATCGCCGTGGACCGCTCCCGGAAGACCCGCCCCGCCCGCCGCTGGTAGAGCCGGACGAGCAGGTACAGGGGCACGAAGGAGGCCACCGCCACGGCGCCGAGGCCGAGATCCAGCCAGAGCAGCATCGCCGAGATGTAGAGGAAGGACAGCACGACGGTCACCAGCTCCTGCAGGCCGTCGTTCAGCAGTTCGCGCAGCGACTCCACGTCCGTGGTGGAGCGGGAGATCAGCCGCCCGGAGGTGTACCGCTCGTGGAAGTCGATGCTCAGCGCCTGCGCGTGCCGGAAGATCCGGCCGCGCAGGTCGAGGAGCACGTCCTGGCTGACCCGGGCCGAGGTCTCGATGAACGCGAACTGCAGCGCGCCGGAGGCGAGGGCGCACAGCAGGTAGCCGGCGCCGACCGCGAGCAGCGGCCCGTACCGGTGGTCACGGAAGGCCGGTACGGCGTTGTCGATGGCGTACGCCACCAGCAGCGGTCCCGCCTGCACCGCGGTCTGCTGGAGCAGCAGCAGGAAGCTCGTGAGGCCGACGCGGGACCTCATCGGCGCGAGCAGGGAGCGCAGCAGGTCGCCCGTGGCGCCGGGCGGGGCGGGCAGCACGTCCCGGTCGAAGGGGTCGCCGTGCTCCCCGGGGCGCGGGCCCTCCCGGTCCGTGGCGGGGGTGGCGTCGGTCGTGGTGGTCAACGGGAGTCCTCCTGCCCCGGGGAGTGCTCCCCGGACATCAGACGGGCGTACTCGGCGTTGGTGCGCAGCAGTTCCTGGTGGGTGCCGACGGCGGCGATCCGGCCGTCCGAGAGCAGGGCGACCCGGTCGGCGAGCAGCACCGTGGACGGGCGGTGGGCCACGATCAGGGCGGTGGTGTCGGCCAGCACCTGGCGCAGCGCGGCCTCCACGGCGGCCTCCGTGTGCACGTCCAGGGCGGACAGCGGGTCGTCGAGGACCAGGAACTCCGGCCGGCCGACCACGGCCCGGGCCAGTGCGAGGCGCTGGCGCTGGCCGCCGGAGAGGCTGAGGCCCTGTTCGCCGACGCGGGTGTCGGTGCCCTGCGGGAGCGCGTGGGCGAATTCGGCCTGGGCCACGGCGAGGGCCCGGTCGAGGTCCGGCCGCCCGGCGCCGTCCGCCCCCATCAGCACGTTCTCGCCGACGCTCGTGGAGAAGAGCGTGGGTTCCTCGAAGGCCACGGCGACCCTGGCGCGCAGCTCGTCGCGGGACATGGCGGTGATGTCCGTGCCGTTCAGGGTGATGCGGCCCGAGGTGACCTCGTGCAGCCGGGGGACGAGGGCGGTGAGGGTGGTCTTGCCGCTGCCGGTGGCCCCGACCAGGGCCATGGACTCGCCGGGGCGGACGTGGAGGTCGATGCCGTGCAGGAGGGGCGGGGAGCCGGGGGGCGCGTCGGGGTAGCGGAACCGGACGTTCTCGAAGCGGAGCCCCGGCCCGGCCGGGAGCGGACCCGGTGCCGCGTCGCCGGGCCCGCTCCCGGCCGACGCCTTCTCCTCCAGCTCGTCCATCGCCTCGAAGTACCGCTCGGTCGCCGTCGCCGCCTCCTGGCTCATCGCGAGCATGAAGCCGATGGAGTCCACCGGCCAGCGCAGGGCGAGTGCCGTGCTCAGGAAGGCGACCAGGGTGCCCGCGGACAGCTCGCCGTCCGCGACCCGGACCGCGCCGAGCACCAGCGCCGCCCCGATCGCCAGCTCCGGCAGGGTCACGATGACGCCCCAGATGGTCGCGAGCAGCCGGGCCTTGCGCAGTTCGGTGCCGCGCAGGGTGCGGGACAGCTCGCGGTAGGCGCGCGCCTGGCTGCGGTGGCGGCCGAAGCCCTTGACGATGCGGATGCCGAGCACGCTCTCCTCGACCAGCGTCGTCAGGTCGCCGACCTGGTCCTGGGCGCGCCGCGCCACCTCGGCGTAGCGCCGTTCGAACACCACGCAGGTCCACAGCACCGGGACGGCGGGCCCGAGGACGATCAGGCCGAGCACCCGGTCCTGCGTCAGCATGATGACCACGCCGGCGAGGATGGTGACCCCGTTGACCAGCAGGAAGGTCAGCGGGAAGGCGAGGAACATGCGCAGCAGCATCAGGTCGGTGGTGCCCCGCGAGAGCAACTGGCCCGACGCCCAGCGGTCGTGGAAGGCGACCGGCAGCCGCTGCAGACGGCGGTAGAGGGCCGCCCGCATCTCCGCCTCGACGTGCGACAGCGGCCGGGCCACCAGCCAGCGCCGTATGCCGAACAGGACCGCCTCGGCGATCCCCAGGAGCAGCAGGTACAGGGCGCCGAGCCAGACCCCGGCGGGGTCCCGGCCGGCGACCGGCCCGTCCACCATCCATTTCAGGACGAGCGGCATCACCAGTCCCGTGCAGGAGGCGACGACCGCGACGAGGGCCGCGGTGAACAACCGGGCGCGCACGGGCCTGACGTACGGCCACAGCCTCAGCAGGGTGCGTACGGCGGAACGGTCCTCGGTGGTTGCACGTGTCGTGGGCATCACTGGCGAGCGTACGGACCGGCACTGACATCGCCCACCGGGTTTCGGCCGGACCCCGCTCCGCCGTTGGTCCTACGACCTGGGGTTCGGCGGGCCCTACGCGCGGGTCGTAGGCCGGCATCAACCGATCGGACGATGCCGCTTCGAGCGGGCCGGCCGATGTGCCGGACCCCGCCGGAACGGGATTCTCGGAGCATGCCATCCGTCATCGAAGTAACCGATCTGCGCAAGTCCTACGGCGGCCGGGCCGTCGTCGACGGCGTCTCCTTCGCCGTCGAGGAGGGCGAGATCTTCGGGGTGCTCGGCCCGAACGGGGCCGGGAAGACCACCACCGTCGAGTGCGTCGAGGGGCTGCGGGTCCCCGACGCCGGCCGGGTCCGCGTCGCGGGGTTCGACCCCGTCGCCGACCACGAGCAGGTCGCCGGGATCCTCGGGGCCCAGCTGCAGCAGAGCGAACTCCAGCCGAAGCTGACCGTGCGCGAGGCGCTGGAGCTGTACGCGGCCTTCTATCCGCGCCCCGCCGACTGGCGTCCGCTCGCCGAGCGCCTCGGCCTGGCCGACAAGCTGTCCACCCGGTTCGCCAAGCTGTCGGGCGGTCAGCGGCAGCGGCTGTTCATCGCGCTCGCCCTCATCGGCAGCCCGCGCGTCGTCGTCCTCGACGAGCTGACCACCGGCCTGGACCCGCGTGCCCGCCGCGACACCTGGCGGCTCATCGAGGAGGTGCGGGACAGCGGCGTCACGGTGCTGCTCGTCACGCACTTCATGGAGGAGGCGCAGCGGCTCTGCGACCGTATCGCGGTCATCGACAAGGGGCGGGTGGCCGCCCTGGACACCCCGGCCGGGCTCATCCGCCGCTCGGCGGGCGCCACCGTCATCAGCTTCACCCCGTCGGCCCCGCTGGACGACGACGACCTCGCCGCGCTCCCGGCGCTCGCCTCGATCGAGCACAAGGACGGCCGGATCACGCTCTCCGGCACCGACGACACGGTCAACGCGGTCATCACCCTGCTCGCCCGGCACCGCGTCACCGCCCATCAGCTCCGCGTCCTGGACGCCACCCTCGACGACGCGTTCCTCGACCTGACCAAGGAGGCCTCGGCATGAACACCGCCGTCCTGCGCACCGAGTTCCGTCTGTTCCGCCGTGAACCCGGAGCCGTCTTCTGGATCTTCCTGTTCCCGACGCTGCTGCTGGTGATCCTCGGTTCGATCCCGTCGTTCCGGGAGGCCGACAAGTCCCTCGGCGGGCTGCGGCCGGTCGACGCCTACGTGCCCATCGCCGTGCTGATCGCCCTGATCATGTCCGGGGTGCAGTCGCTGCCCCAGGCCCTGACCAACGCCCGGGAGCGGGGCATCCTGCGCCGGATGCGGCTCACCCCGGTGCGGCCGTCCGCCCTGCTGTCCGCGCAGATGATCGTGCAGGGCACGGTGGCGCTGGGCTCGGCGCTGCTCGCGCTCGCCGTGGGCCGGATCGCCTTCGACGTGAAGCTGCCGGAGCAGGCGGGCGGCTACCTGCTGGCGCTGCTCCTCGCGACCGCGGCCGCCCTCGCCCTCGGTTCCGTGGTCTCCGCGGTGTCGCGCACCTCGAAGATCGCCGCGGCGATCGGCTCGGCGGTGTTCTTCCCGATGATGTTCTGCGCGGGCGTGTGGCTGCCGGTGCAGCAGATGCCGCACACGCTGGCCCGGGTGGTGGGCCTGACCCCGTTCGGCGCGGCGGCCCGCGCCCTGAACGAGGCGGCGGCGGGCCACTGGCCCGGCTGGGAGCACCTGGGCGTGCTCGCGGTGTGGACGGTCCTGCTGACGGCGGGTGCCGCCCGCCTGTTCCGCTGGGAGTGAGCGGCGGCCGGGCGGAGAGGGGCGAACGAGCCGTGCAGGACACTGGTGCCATGACCGATGCCGTACCGCAGATGCCCCGGGCCTCCTTCGACAGCTGGGGACCGTACGCGCTGATGGCCGCCGGTGTCGTCGCCGGGGCCCTGTCGGCCCGCCCGGTCGGCATGACCCACACCGCGATGGCCGTCGCGGGGGCGCTCGTGGCCGCGGGTGCCGTACTCCAGGTGTACTGGGGGCGGATGAAGCGCAGGCGGCCGGGGCCGAGCCGGACCGGGGCCTGCCTCTACTTCCTGCGCTGGGCCATCGGCTTCGTGCTGAACGTGCTCAACCCGTTCTTCGCCTTCTACGCCGTGATCGGCTACTACACCGCCGTGCGCGAACTGCCGCGCCGGCTGGTGATGCCCGGTCTCTTCCTGACCGCCGTCACCATGTCGGGCAGCGAGATGGGCGGCATGCCGCCGCACGGGCTGATCCTCTGGCTCGGCTTCTTCCTCGTGCTCGGCGTCAACATGGGCATGGTCAGCGTGTTCACCCGGTTCGCCAGCCAGGAGCAGGCCCGCCTCGGCGTCCAGGCCGAGACCATCGCCGAACTGGAGCGCACCAACACGGCGTTGCAGCAGGCCCTGGAGGAGAACGCGGCCCTGCACGAGCAACTCCTCGTCCAGGCGCGGGAGGCGGGCGTCGCCGACGAACGGCGCAGGCTGGCCGCGGAGATCCACGACACCATCGCGCAGGGTCTGGCCGGCATCATCGCCCAGCTCCAGGTGGTGGCGAGCGCCCCGGACCTCGGCACCGCCCGCACCCATCTGGAGCGCGCCTCCACGCTCGCCCGGCACAGTCTCGGCGAGGCCCGCCGCTCGGTGCACAACCTGGCCCCGGTCGAGCTGGCCTGCGACGGGCTGCCCGAGGCGCTGAAGAAGATCGTCGGCGAGTGGGGGGAACGCACCGCGATACGCGCCGACTTCACGGTCACGGGCACCGCCGAGCAGTTGCACGACGAGGTGTCGTCGACCCTGCTGCGCATCGCCCAGGAGGCGCTGTCGAACGCGGCGCGGCACGCCCGCGCGACCCGGGTCGGGGTCACCCTGTCCTTCATGGGCGACGAGGTCACCCTCGACATCCGCGACGACGGCACCGGCTTCGACCAGGCCGCCGTCCCGGCGCGCACCCGGTCCGGCGGCTTCGGCCTGGCCGGCATGCGGGCCCGCGCCGAGCGCATCGCCGGCTCCCTCACGGTGGAGTCGGAACCCGGCCACGGCACGGCACTCTCGGCTCGCGTACCTTTGGTACGCGATGACCGCTGACTCCCCCATCTCCCTGCTGATCGTCGACGACCATCCGGTGGTCCGCGACGGCCTGCGCGGCATGTTCGAAGCCGCGCCGGGCTTCCGTGTGCTCGGCGAGGCCGCCGACGGTACCGAGGCGGTGCTGCGGGCGGCCGAACTGGACCCCGACGTGGTGCTGATGGACCTGCGCATGCCCGGCGGTTCCGGCGTGGCCGCCATCCGCGAGCTGACCCGGCGCGGAGCCCGCGCGAAGGTGCTGGTCCTCACCACCTACGACACCGACTCCGACACCCTTCCGGCCATCGAGGCGGGCGCCACCGGCTACCTCCTCAAGGACGCCCCCCGCGACGAGCTGTTCACCGCCGTGCGCGCCGCCGCCGAGGGCCGTACGGTCCTCTCCCCCGCCGTCGCCTCCCGGCTGGTCCAGGCGGTCCGCGCCCCCGGCAACGAGCCGCTGTCCACCCGCGAGCGCGAGGTGCTGGCGCTGGTCGCCCGCGGCACGTCCAACCGCGAGATCGCCCGGGAGCTGTTCATCAGCGAGGCGACGGTGAAGACCCATCTGACCCACCTGTACGCCAAGTTGGGTGTCAACGACCGCGCGGCCGCGGTGGCGGTGGGGTACGACCGGGGGATCCTCGGCTAGACCCCGCTTTATTCGCTGGAGCGACCGGCTCCGCCCTCGATACCTTCGGCGTTTGCCGTCGGGCCGCCTGGTCCCGGCCGAGCCGATCGGGGGCCGCATGATCGACGCGTACGAGGATCCGGGCACGCCCGACACCCGCGGCGGCTGGTGGTACCTGTGGTGGCTGGTGCGCCGCCAGCCGGGACGGTCGCTCGCCGCGGCGGTGCTGGGCAGCACGTGGATGGTGCTGATGGCCGCGCAGCCGTACATGATGGCGCGGGCCGTGGACGACGGGCTGGTGCCGGGGCGCGCGGGCGTGCTGGCCGGCTGGACGGCCGCCATGTTCGTGGTCGGGGCGGTGAACGCCTGGCTGAGCATCATGCGGCACCGGGTGATGACCCGGGCCCGGATGGACGCCAACTTCCGTACGGTCAAGGTGGTCGTGGCCCATGTGATGCGGCTGGGGGCCGCGCTGTCGCGCCGGGCGGGCGCCGGTGAGGTGGTGACGATCGGCGTCGGCGACGTGCAGACCCTGGCGCAGGCCCTGACCGTGGTCGGTCCCGGCGTCGGCTCGGTCGTGGTGTACGCGGTGGTGGCCGGGCTGCTGGTGGACCAGTCGGTGTCGCTCGCCGTGGTGGTGCTGGTCGGCGCGCCGGTGATCGCGCTGCTCACCGGGCCGCTCACGCTGCGCCTGCAGGGCGCGGAGAGCGAGTACCGGGAGCGGCAGGGGGTGCTCGCCGCCCGGATCGGGGACCTCGCGTCAGGCCTGCGCGTCCTCAACGGCCTCGGCGGCAAGGGGCTGTTCGCGGACGCGTTCCGCGAGGACTCGCAGCGGCTGCGCGCGCAGGGCTACCGGGTGGGCGCGGCGGCCAGCTGGGTGCAGGCGCTCGGGGTGGGCCTGCCCACGCTGTTCCTCGCCGTGGTCACCTGGCTCGCGGCCCGCCTCACGGCCCAGGGACAGCTCAGCGTGGGCCAGTTGGTGGCGGTGTACGGCTATGTCGCGGTGCTGATCGGGCCGGTGGCGTTCTTCGTGCAGATGGCCTACGACCTGAACCGGGGCGTGGTCGCCGCGCGCCGGGTGGTGCGGCTGCTGCGGCTGGCGGCGGAGCCGGACGAGGGCACGCTGTCCGCGCCCGCCGGGCCGGCCGAACTGCGCGACCCGGCCTCCGGCGTGCGGGTGGTGCCGGGCCGGCTGACCGCGCTGGCCGCCGCCCGGCCCGCCGAGGCCGCGGCCGTGGTCGACCGGCTCGGCCGGTACGGGCGGACCGACGCCACCTGGGGCGGGGTCCGGCTGGACGCGGTCCCGCTGGACGACGTGCGCGGCCGCATCCTCGTCGCGGACAACGAGGCGGACCTGTTCGCCGGACCGCTGCGGGAGGTGGTGGCCGCCGAGCGCGCGGCCGGCGAGGACGCCCTGCGCCGGGCGGTGCACGCGGCCGCCGCGGAGGACGTGGTGCGCGGGCTGCCGGACGGTCTCGACTCGGTGGTGGCCGGGCAGGGTCGCAGCCTGTCCGGCGGGCAGCGGCAGCGGGTGCGGCTGGTGCGGGCGCTGCTGGCCGACGCCGAGGTGCTGCTCGCCGTGGAGCCGACCTCGGCGCTGGACGCGCACACGGAGGCGACCGTGGCCGAACGGCTGCGGGTGGCGCGCGAGGGCCGCACCACGGTGGTGACGAGCACCTCCCCGCTGGTGCTCGACCGCGCGGACACGGTCGTGTTCCTGCTCGACGGGAAGGTCGCGGCGAGCGGGCCGCACCGCGAGCTGCTGGCCCGGGAGCCGGGCTACCGGGCCCTGGTGGCCCGGGACGCGGAGGTCACGGACGCCGAGGAGGTCACACGATGACGGCGGGGACGGCGGGGACGCCGGGCGAGGGGCTGCTGCCGGTCGCGGGCCGCCCGGAGGTGCGGCGGGCCGTGCTGCGCCTGGTGCGCGCCGACGGGCGGGCGTTCGCCGTCGCGCTGCTGCTGAACGCGCTTGCGGCGGGGGCGGGGCTGGCCGGGCCGTGGCTGGTCGGGCGGATCATCGACGAGGTGCGCGCCGGGCACGGGGTCGGCGCGGTGGACCGGCTGGCCCTGTGGATCCTGCTGTGCGCGCTGGCCCAGCTGCTGCTGGCCCGCTGGGCGCGCTATGTCGGGCACCGGTTCGGGGAGCGGACGCTGGCCCGGGTGCGCGAGGAGTACGTCGAGCGGGTGCTGGCGCTGCCCGCGTCCGCGGTGGAGCGGGCCGGCACCGGCGATCTGACCGCGCGCGGCACCGCGGACGTGGCGACCGTCGGGACCACGCTGCGGGACGTCGGCCCGGAGCTGCTGGTCTGCACCGTGCAGGCGCTGTTCGTGCTGGGCGCGGTGTTCGCGCTCGACCCGCTGCTCGGTGCCCTCGGGCTGCTCGGACTGACCCCGATCTGGCTGGCGTTGCGCTGGTACCTGAGGCGCGCCCGGGACGCCTACCTCGCCGAGGGCGCGGCCACCTCCGAGGTCGCGGAGATCGTCGCGTCGACGGCGGCCGGCGCCCGGACCGTCGAGGCGTTCCGGCTGCGGGCGCGGCGCACCGGGGCGAGCCGGGACGCGCTGGAGCGGTCCCGCGCGACCCGCTTCCACACCCTGTTCCTGCGGACGGTGTTCTTCCCGGCGGTCGAGGTGACGTACACCGTCCCGGTCGCCGGGGTGCTGCTGCTGGGCGGCTGGCTGCACGCGCGCGGTGCGGTCGGGATCGGCGCGGTGGTGGCGGCCGCCCTGTACCTGAGGCAGTTCGTCGAGCCGCTGGACCAGATCCTGATGCGGGTGGAGCAACTGCAGAGCAGCGGCGCCTCGTTCGCCCGGGTGGAGGGTCTCGCGGGGGCGCCCCGCTCGGCGCCCGAGGACGGCGGCGCGCTCCCGGCGGACGACCGGATCGACGTGCGCGGGGTGCGCTACGCCTACGAGCGCGGCGGCGAGGTGCTGCGCGGGGTGGACCTGACGGTACGGCCCGGGGAGCGCCTGGCGGTGGTGGGCCCCTCGGGCGCCGGCAAGACGACCCTCAGCAGGCTGCTCGCGGGCGTCGACCGGCCCGGGACCGGCGCGGTGACGGTGGGCGGGGTGCCGGTCGCCGAGCTGGCGCCGGAGCTGCTGCGCCGCCAGGTCGTCCTGGTCACCCAGGAGCACCATGTGTTCCTGGGCACGGTCCGGGACAACCTGCTCGTCGCCGGGCCCGCGGCCACGGACGCGGACCTGTGGGCGGCCCTCGCCGCCGTGGGCGCCGACGACTGGGTGCGGGACCTGCCGGACGGCCTCGGCACCCGCCTCGGTACGGCGGGCCGGGCGCTCGACGGCTCGCAGGCACAGCAACTCGCTCTGGCCCGGGTGGTGCTGGCCGACCCGCACACCCTGATCCTCGACGAGGCGACCGCCCTGCTCGATCCCACGACGGCCCGGCACACCGAGCGCGCCCTCGCCGCCGTCCTCCGGGGCCGTACGGTCATCGCGATCGCCCACCGCCTCCACACGGCCCACGACGCGGACCGGGTGGCGGTGATGGAGGACGGCCTCCTGACGGAACTCGGCACCCACGACGACCTGGTGGCGGCCGGCGGGGCGTACGCGGCACTGTGGCGGACCTGGCACGGGGACCCGGCGGGGCCCCGACGCCCGTAGAGCTGCCGCCGGTGCGGACAGGGGGCCCGCCGCCGGCGCTACCGGGTCCCCCGCGCGCCCGCTCCCCAGAGCCAGTTGCGCCGGCGCGCCCGGCCCACGACGTCGGCGCCGTGCGCGCCGGCCACCACCGTCATCACCGGCCACAGCAGGAAGGTCACCGCGACCTCCGCGTACCCCACGTCCGTACCCACGGCGACGACGAGCAGGTCGGCGGGGTAGAGCAGCGCGCCCAGCGCGCCCCCCACCAGGGCGAGCCCCCGGGTGCCGGTGAACGCGCGGGCTGCGAGGGCCAGTCCGCCAGTGAGCATCAGGCCGATCAGCAGCCCGGCGAGCACACTGCCGCCGACCAGCAGGCCGCAGTACCGCAGATCGGTGACGGCGAGCCCGGTGTCCCCTCCGCGGAGGAACTCGACCACGGCGACGGCGAGGCAGAGGGCGGCCCAGGGCAGGACCGGCGCCCCCGCTACAAGGAGGCCGACCCGCAGCCCGCGTCCCAGTGTTCCCCGCCCGTCCATGCACGCCCCCCGTTCGACCGCCCCCACGGCACCGCACCCTAACCCGGCGCCCGCGCTCCCACGTCCGCCCGTCACCACGCCACCACGCCACCAACGGTCCGCATACCGAACATGAACATCCGGTCAACGAACCATTTCCGGCCAAGTTTGTGACGCGGTCCTGACAGGTGCGGGGGATTCCTGCCACTCTTCCCACGGCCGTCTCACAGCATCCCCACAGCTTCACCCCCACAGGCCGTGGACGGCCCTGCACGTGGTTCCGCGTAACGCCTGTTCTGCCCGGACGCCCCAACCCACCGTCCGGTCTCCCCTGGCCGCGCGACCCGCGGTCACGCAGAAGGAGTCAGTGTTGAGAAGCAATTCCTCTCGCGGACGCACCTCCCACACCCCGCACCGCCCCCTCCCCCACAGCCGCACCGCCACCGTCGCACTCGCCGGTGTCGCCGCCCTGATCGCCGCCGCCGTGCAGACCGGCGCGGCCAGCGCCGCACCGGCCGCGAGGCCGGGGGCCGGCAAGGCCGACCCGGCGCACACCGCCCTGCGGCTCACGCCCTCCCAGCGCGCCGAGCTGATACGCGGGGCGAACGCCACCGAGGCCGCCACCGCGCGGTCTCTCGGGCTCGGCGCCAAGGAGAAGCTCATCGTCAAGGACGTCGTCGAGGACGCCGACGGCACCGTCCACACCCGCTACGAACGCACCTACGCGGGCCTGCCCGTGCTCGGCGGCGACCTGGTCGTGGACTCGCGCTCGGGCAAGACCATGGAGGTCATCCGCGCCACCAGCGCCACGCTGAAGGTCGCCGGCCTCACCCCGGCCGTGTCGAAGGCTTCGGCGGAGCAGCAGGCCGTACGCCGGGCGAAGGCGCTCGGCGGCAGCAGGCCGGCCGCGGACAGCGTCCGCAAGGTGATCTGGGCGGCGAGCGGCAGGCCGGTGCTGGCGTACGAGACCGTCGTCGGCGGCTTCCAGGACGACGGCACCCCGAACAAGCTGCACGTCATCACGGACGCGGCCACCGGCAGGAAGCTCTTCGAGTACCAGGGCATCGAGACGGGCGTCGGCAACACCCGGTACAGCGGCCAGGTGACGCTGACGACGACGCACTCGGGCTCGTCGTACACGCTGAACGACGGGGCGCGCGGCGGCCACAAGACGTACAACCTGAACCACGGCACCTCGGGCACCGGCACCCTGTTCTCCCAGAGCAACGACACCTGGGGCGACGGGACCAACACCAACGCCGCCACCGCGGGCGCGGACGCCCACTACGGCGCCCAGGAGACCTGGGACTTCTACAAGAACACCTTCGGCCGCAGCGGCATCAAGAACGACGGCGTCGGCGCCTACTCCCGCGTGCACTACGGCAACTCGTACGTGAACGCGTTCTGGGACGACAGCTGCTTCTGCATGACCTACGGCGACGGCTCCGGAAACAACGACCCGCTGACCGCCCTCGACGTCGCAGGCCACGAGATGAGCCACGGCGTCACCTCCAACACCGCGGGCCTCGACTACAGCGACGAGTCCGGCGGCCTGAACGAGGCGACCAGCGACATCATGGGCACCGGCGTGGAGTTCTACGCGGGCAACGCCTCCGACCCCGGTGACTACCTCATCGGCGAGAAGATCAACATCAACGGCGACGGCACCCCGCTGCGCTACATGGACAAGCCCAGCAAGGACGGCGGCTCCGCCGACAGCTGGTACTCGGGCGTGGGCGACCTGGACGTGCACTACTCCTCGGGCGTCGCGAACCACTTCTTCTACCTGC
Organism: Streptomyces sp. NPDC037126; assembly: GCF_055605965.1. NCBI lineage: Bacteria > Bacillati > Actinomycetota > Actinomycetes > Kitasatosporales > Streptomycetaceae > Streptomyces > Streptomyces sp. NPDC037126. Next base: position 10,398 of record NZ_JBVJTD010000010.1, on the reverse strand, counting down.
TGAGCGAGGGCAGCGGCGCCAAGGTCGTCAACGGCGTCAGCTACGACTCGCCGACCGCGGACGGGCTTCCGGTCACCGGCATCGGCCGGGACAAGGCGCTGCAGATCTGGTACCGGGCGCTGACCACCAAGTTCACCTCCACCACCGACTACGCGGGCGCCCGCACCGGCACCCTCGCGGCGGCCGGCGAGCTGTACGGCACCTCCAGCGCCGAGTACAAGGCGGTGCAGGACGCCTGGGCGGGCGTGGCGGTCGGTGCGCGCTCCGGCGGAGGCGGCGGAGGGGGAGGCGGAGGCGTGTACGACAACAACACGCCATTGGCGATCCCGGACAACGGGCCGGCGGTCACCTCGAACATCACGGTCACCGGCAGGACCGGGAACGCGCCGGGCAACCTCCAGGTGGGCGTCGACATCACGCACACCTGGCGCGGGGACCTGGTGATCGACCTCATCGGCCCGTCCGGCACCGCGTACCGGCTGAAGAACTTCAGCTCCTCCGACTCGGCGGACGACGTCAAGCAGACCTACACGGTCAACGCCGCCGCCGAACCGGCCAACGGAACGTGGAAGTTGAGGGTGCAGGATCAGGCCACATACGACACGGGCACGCTCAACGACTGGAAGCTGACGTTCCCGTAAACCGCACACCACAGGCCTGGTAACTCGGCGCCGTTCGAGGGTCCGGCACCCTCGGACGGCCCGCGTTAACACCCCCGCAACGTTTATCGGACAGACGGTTTTCAGCCAACATCACTTCAGGGACCTGACATGTACGCGTCCTTGATGTCACTCTCTCTCCACCCGCCGCAGCAGCACAGCAACTTCCCAACGCCACACTCTCCGGCCAGTAACCCCACGCTGACCGGACTCCCCCACGAGAAGGAGCTTGCGTGAGCCCCCTCTACGCGCGTCACAAGCGCACCACTCTGGCCATCGCCACCGCTGTCGCCGCCGGAGCCCTCATCTCCACCGGACTGGCCACGAGCGCCTCCGCCCAGACCCCGGCCGAGGCCGCCACCGCCAAGCCCCTGGCCGCCGCCCCCGCGGCGCTGTCGGTGGCCGCCCACACCGACCTGATCCGGCAGGCGCAGGCCGACGCGACCGACACGGCGCACAGGATAGGCCTTGGCGCCAAGGAGAAGCTGGTCGTCAAGGACGTCGTCAAGGACACCGACGGCACCGTCCACACCCGTTACGAGCGCACCTATGCGGGCCTGCCCGTGCTCGGCGGCGACCTGGTCGTGCACACCTCCAAGGCCGGCACGACCGAAGGCATCACCAAGGCCAACAGAGCGACCATCAAGGTGGCCTCGCTCAAGCCGCAGATCACCGCGGCCAAGGCCGAGAAGCAGGCGGTGTCCGCCGCCAAGACGCTCGGCTCCGCCAAGAGCGCCGCGGACGGCGCCCGCAAGGTGATCTGGGCCGGCTCCGGCAAGCCCGTCCTCGCCTACGAGACGATCGTCGGCGGCCTCCAGGACGACGGCACCCCGAACCAGCTGCACGTCGTCACCGACGCGGCCACCGGCAAGAAGCTCTTCGAGTACCAGGGCATCGAGAACGCGACCGGCACCGGCAAGAGCCTCTACTCCGGCACCGTCAGCCTCAGCACCAACCTGTCCGGGTCGACGTACCAGCTGTACGACACCACCCGGGGCGGTCACAAGACCTACAACCTGGCCCACAAGACCTCCGGCACCGGCTCGCTGTTCACCGACGCCGACAACGTCTGGGGCACGGGCACGGCCTCCAGCTCCTCGACGGACCAGACGGCCGCCGCGGACGCCGCCTACGGCGCGCAGGAGACGTGGGACTTCTACAAGTCCACCTTCGGCCGCAGCGGCATCAAGAACAACGGTGTCGGCGCCTACTCCCGCGTCCACTACGGCAACTCGTACGAGAACGCCTTCTGGGACGACAGCTGCTTCTGCATGACCTACGGCGACGGCGCCAGCAACACCCACCCGCTCACCTCGCTGGACGTCGCCGGCCACGAGATGAGCCACGGCGTCACCTCCAACACCGCGGGCCTCGACTACAGCGGTGAGTCCGGCGGCCTGAACGAGGCCACCAGCGACATCATGGGCACCGGCGTGGAGTTCTTCGCCAACAACGCCTCCGACAAGGGCGACTACCTCATCGGCGAGAAGATCAACCTCAACGGTGACGGCACCCCGCTGCGCTACATGGACAAGCCCAGCAAGGACGGCGGTTCGGCGGACTACTGGTCCTCCTCCGTCGGCAACCTGGACGTCCACTACTCGTCCGGCGTCGCGAACCACTTCTTCTACCTGCTGTCGGAGGGCAGCGGCGCGAAGACGATCAACGGGGTCTCGTACAACTCCCCGACGTCCAACGGCTCCACGGTCACCGGCATCGGCCGGGACAAGGCGCTGCAGATCTGGTACAAGGCGCTGACGACGTACTTCACGTCGACCACCAACTACAAGTCGGCCCGCGCGGGCACCCTGTCCGCGGCGTCGGCCCTGTACGGCTCCTCCAGCGCCGAGTACAAGGCGGTGGCCGCGGCCTGGTCGGCGGTGAACGTCAACTAGTTCCCCCCATGTAGGTAGGTGCCGGGCGGCACCCGGACGTAAGACGTCCCGGGTGCCGCCCTACCCTTGTGACCCATGTCCTCGGCGCCTTTCACCTACGAGCCGGTCGGCGCGACCCGCGACGACCTGACGTACTGCCCGCCCGGCTTCCGCCCCATGCTCGTCCGCACCCGCATCGGAGAGGGCCACGAGGTCTTCCGCCGGGCCGCGGAGGCGCTCCTCACCTGGGAGATGCACCGCGGCATGGGGGTGGGCATCGACGCGGGCGCGGACCGCGCGGCCCCCGACGTGGACGTCACCGTCACTCTCGCGGGCATCGTCAAGGCCCCCTGCCGCGTCATCTGGACCACGGAGGAGCCCCGCCGGGCCGGCTGGGCCTACGGCACCCTGGAGGGCCATCCCGAGTCCGGCGAGGAGGCCTTCGTCGTCGACCGCACCGGCGACGGCACGGTGTGGCTGACGGTCGCGGCCTTCAGCAGACCGGCCAAGTGGTACGCGAAAGCCGGCGGCCCGGCGACCCGGGGCTTCCAGCACGCCTACGCCCGCCGCTGCGGCAAGGTGCTGCGGGAGCTGTGCGCGCACCTGTCGGAGGAGTGACCCACCGGCGCGCCCTGCCCGTACCCTCCTGGCCGCGGTCGCGGACGCCGGCTACCGGGACTCCCGGCCAGGGTCGGTGATCGGCAACTGCACGCACTCGTTCAGTGGCGGACGTTGAGGGGAGCACACGGTGAAGGTCTTCATCTCGTCGGACATGGAGGGCACCGCGGGGGTCGTCGACTGGGAGCAGTGCCGGCCGGCGGGAGCCGAGTACGGCTACTACCGGGAGCTGCTGGAGGGCGAGGTCAACGCGGCGATCGAGGGCGCGGCGGCGGCCGGCGCGCGGGAGTTCCTGGTGAACGACTCCCACTCGGCGATGGCCAACCTGCGGCCGGACCGGCTGGCGCACCGGGCGCGTTACCTGTCCGGCCGGCACAAGCCGCTGTACATGATGCAGGGGCTCGACGCGTCGTTCGACGCGGCCTTCTTCGTCTCGTACCACGGCTCGATGTCCGGCGCCCCGGCCACGCTGTCGCACACGTACAACCCGCGTGCGATCGCCGAGGTCCGGCTGAACGGCACGCCGACCGGAGAGGCCGGGATCAACGCCCTGGTCGCGCTGGGGCACGGGGTTCCGGTGGTGCTGATCACCGGCGACGACGTCACCGCCGCGCAGGCGGGGCCGTTCTGTCCCGGCATCAGGGCGGCCGTGGTGAAGAGCTCCGTCTCCCGCTTCGCCGCGGACAGCCTGCATCCGGAGCAGGCCCGCGAGGTGATCAGGCACAACGCCGAGGCCGCGGTCCGGCAGCTGCCGGGCGCCCGGCTCCCCGCGATCACCCTGCCCGCCACCCTGACGGTCCGCTTCCGCAACGCCGACCTGGCCGAGATGGCGACCTGGATCAGCGGTGTGTCCCCCGAGGACGACCTCACGGTCCGCCTCCACTCCGACGACCCGATCCACCTCTACCGCACCTTCGTCACCGTGGTCCTGCTGACCCGGGGCATCGCCGAATAGGCCCGGCGGGCCCCGGGACGCCACGCCGGGCCCGATCCACGCTCACTCCTCGGCGAACAGCTCCGCCGCGTCCGTGGCGTGCACGGCCCGCTGGGCCCAGAGTTCCAGCCGGTCCAGGTCCGTGCAGCTCTCCACGCGCTCACGGACGGAGTCGGGCACAGGGATGTCGCGCCATTCCAGGACGCGGAGGATCATCTCGGCCTTGGCTTCCGCCCGGCCCTGTTCCCGTCCTTCCTCGCGCACCTGCTCGGCCAGCGGGTGGCGCCAGAAGTACTGGATCGCGGTCATCAGGTCCCTCCACATGTGCTTGGCCTGCGGGTCGGTCAGGCATGAGTCGACGAACTGCACGAAGACCGCGGCGGTGTCCGGGTCGATGGTCCGCAGGGCGGACGCCAGGGATTCCAGTATGGCCGCAGCCCCGGGCCCACGCCCGTGTGTCATGGCCGAGAGCACCGCGAGGGGTACGTCCCGTTCGGCCTGCCGCTCGTCCGCGATCACCGGCACGTTGTCCGGGCCCAGCACGAGCGGGCGTACCGTCAGCGAATCCCAGCCCTTGAAACCCAGCCGAATCGGGCGAGAAGCCCACTTGGCGGTGGCGCTGCTCTGGGTGATGACGATGAGCACCGGCTCGCAGCGGTACTTCTCGTACAGGTAGGACAGGTAGTACGGCCAGCTGCCCCGTTTGCGGTCGTCCACCTTCCCCTGCGACTCGACCACCAGCAGGTAGGTGCCCTCGTCCGTCTCCGCCCGCAGCAGCGTGTCCACCCGGCGCTCGACCGGTTCGATCTCCGTGAGGTCCACGTTCAGCGCCGCGATCTCCCGCGGCTCGGGGAAGGGCACGTTCAGCACCCTTTGTAACGCCCGCGTCAGCAGCGCCGGATCCTTCTGGAAGATCCGGTGCAACGCCTCGTGCGACGAGCCGACCATCAGCTCTCCTTCCTGTCCGACGTGATCAACGAGCTACGCCGCCGCGAGTTCGCACCACACGTACTTGCCCCGGTCCCCGAACCGTGCCGACGGCTTCCAGCCCCACACGTCCGCGCACGCCAGCACCAGGCCGAGGCCCCGTCCGTTCTCCGAGTCCGTCGTCCGCTCCAACGACACCGGCGGGTCCGGAGGCGCCGGGTCCGTGTCCCACGCCCCGATCCACACCACCCCCCTCCGGGGTACGGCGCACCCTCAGCGCCGCCGGCCCCTTCGTGTGCCGTACGGCGTTGGAGACCAGCTCCGCCGCCAGCAACTCCACCGTGTCCACCAGACCGATCAGGCCATGCAGCGTGAGAACCAGCCGCATCGTGCGACGGCACACCGTCACTGCTCTCGGGTCGTTGGGGATGTAGAGCGTGTAGTCCCAGGTCTCGGGGATTTCGGGCATGCGTCATCAACTCCGAGGAGAGGAAGAGGATTTCGGGAGCGGTGGCATTGCCGTGGCCGTCACGGCGGGACGGATCGGTGCGCTTCCGCAGTGTGTGCGTTGCGTCACCGACGGTAGGGCTAAAGATTTAAATTCCGCAAGTCGATCGCGTAATGTGACGCCCGAAAGAGTCGCGCCCCCAGGTGTGTTGGGAGTATCAGCGGATGGCGTTGAGGAGTGAGCCGACAGCGCGTCAGTTACGGCTGGCGGTCGAACTGCGAAGGCTCCGCGAGGCGGCGGGTCTCACCGCCAGGGAGGCGGCGGCCCTGCTCGGGGTCACCGCTCCGGTCGTCAGCCAGATCGAGTCCGGTATCGCGGGAGTGAGCGAGCAGCGGTTGCGCCGGCTGGCATCCCATTACGCCTGCACCGACCTGGAGTTCATCGACGCCCTGGTCACCATGGCCACCGATCGGACACGTGGCTGGTGGGAGGAGTACCGGGGTCTGCTCCCCACGTCTTTCCTGGACCTGTCCGAGTTGGAGCACCACGCTCGCCACCTGCGCCACGTAGCAATCCTGTACGTGCCGGGCCTCCTGCAGACGGAGGACTACTCACGTGCCGTGTTCTCGTCCAGGCTGCCAGAACTGACCAGCGAGGAACTTGAGCTGCGCATCCGACATCGAAAGGCGCGGCAGGAGTTCGCTGTCCCGTACGAGGCCGTGATCCATGAGGCGGCACTTCGGATCAGAGTCGGCGACCGTGCCACCTCAAGGGCCCAACTCATGCGGCTCCTGGAGCTCTCCGAAGCGGACCACGTCACCGTACGTGTCATTCCGTTCGACCTGGACGGCTTCGCCAGAGCGTCCAGCACGATGACGTACGTGGACGGCCCCCAGCCGAAGCTGGACACCGTGGTCCGCGACGCGCTCCACGGTTCAGCCTTCATTGATTCCGAGGCTCAGCTCAACACCTATCGAACGAGCTTCCGTAAGGTGAAAGGCGCGTCACTCGAACCCGAACGGTCACGCGCATTCATCCACAGGCTGGCGAAGGAACTGTGAGGAACCCCATGGACAACTGGCGGAAGTCTTCCTACTCAGGCCCCGGTGACGGCAACGAGTGCGTGGAGATCGCCACCCACCCCACCCGCATATCCATCCGCGACTCCAAGGACCCGGCCGCGGGCACCCTCACCGTTGCGGCCGGGTCGTTCGGTCTCTTTCTCGATGCGCTGAAGGCAGCCGCGCGTTAGCGCAGGAGTACTCCCGCGCCCTCCACCACGTCCTCCGGAGGTACCGTCACGAGGCCCAGGTCGGCCGCCGAGGTGAGGAGGCGGTGGGCCGGGAGGATGCGGACCGTGTAGCCGTAGGGGCCGGTGCGGTCGAGGGAGAGGGGGCCCTCGTAGACGCGGCGGCCCTCCAGGTCGGGCGCGCCCGTCGGCTTCAGCGGGACGACCGTCGCGTCGGTGATGCGGTCCTGCGCGTCGACCCGCCCGGACACCGCCTGGACCTCGACGTCGTCCGGGCTCAGCTCGCCGAGGCCGACCCGCACGCGCAGGCCCACCGTCGTGCCGAGTTCCGCCGTGGCCGTCGTCGCGGTCGTCTCGACGTGGTCGACGCTCACCCCGTGCCACGCGGCCCGCACCCGGGCCTTCCACTCGGCGAGGTCCCGCGCGGTGTCCGGGGTCAGCGCGCGGTGCGACTGGGCGGCCGGGGCGTACAGGCGGTCGACGTACTCGCGGACCATGCGCCCGGCCAGCACCTTCGGGCCGAGCAGGGTGAGGGTCTGGCGGACCATCTCGATCCAGCGGTCCGACAGCCCCCCGCGCCCGCGTTCGTAGAACCGCGGCGTGACCCGCTGTTCGAGCAGGTCGTAGAGGGCCGCCGCCTCGATGTCGTCGCGGCGGTCGACGTCCATGCCCGTGCCGTCCGCCGTGGGGATGGCCCAGCCGAAGTCGGGCTGGAACCACTCGTCCCACCAGCCGTCCAGGACGGACAGGTTCAGGCAGCCGTTCAGGGCCGCCTTCATACCGGAGGTGCCGCACGCCTCCAGCGGGCGCAGCGGGTTGTTCAGCCAGACGTCGCAGCCGGGGTAGAGCTTCCGCGCCATCGCCATGCCGTAGTCGGGCAGGAAGACGATGCGGTGGCGGACCCGCGGGTCGTCGGCGAAGCGGACGAGTTCCTGGACCAGGCGCTTGCCGCCGTCGTCCGCGGGGTGGGCCTTGCCGGCGACGACGATCTGGATCGGCCGCTCCGGATGGAGCAGCAGTTCCATCAGGCGGTCGCGGTCGCGCAGCATCAGGGTCAGGCGTTTGTACGACGGCACCCGGCGGGCGAACCCGATCGTCAGCACGTCGGGGTCGAGCGCGCCGTCGATCCAGCCCAGTTCGGCGTTGCCCGCACCGCGCTGCCGCCAGGAGGCCCGCAGCCGCTCCCGCACCTCCAGCACCAGCTGCTCGCGCAGGGTGCGGCGCAGCTCCCAGATCTCCTGGTCCGGGATGTCCGCGACCGGGTCCCAGCGGTCGTCGGCGCCGACGGTCAGCGCGTCCTCGGCCCGCTGGGCGCCGACCTGCCGGGCACCGAGCCGCAGTACCTCCGGGGCCACCCAGGTGGGTGCGTGCACCCCGTTGGTCACGGAGGTGATCGGCACCTCCTCGGCGTCGAATCCCGGCCACAGTCCCGCGAACATCTCCCGGCTGACCTGTCCGTGCAGCAGCGACACCCCGTTGGCCCGCTGGGCCAGCCGCAGCCCCATCACGGCCATGTTGAACAGGTTCGGCTCGCCGCCGGGGTAGGTCTCCATGCCCAGCGCCAGGGTGCGCTGCACGTCGATGCCGGGGAGTTCGGCGTCCGGCCCGAAGTGCCGGGCGACCAGTTCCCGGTCGAAGCGGTCGATGCCGGCCGGGACCGGGGTGTGCGTGGTGAACACGGTCCCGCCGCGCACGGCCTCCAGAGCGGACGCGAAGTCCGTTCCGGCGGCGCACAGTTCGGCGATCCGCTCCAGCCCGAGGAACCCGGCGTGCCCCTCGTTGGTGTGGAAGACCTCCGGTGCCGGGTGCCCGGTGAGCCGGCAGTAGGTCCGCACCGCCCGCACACCTCCTATGCCGAGCAGCATCTCCTGGAGCAGCCGGTGCTCGCTGCCGCCGCCGTAGAGCCGGTCGGTCACCCCGCGTTCGCCGAGGTCGTTCTCCTCCACGTCCGAGTCGAGCATCAGCAGCGGTACCCGGCCGACCTGCGCCAGCCAGACCCTGGCGTGCAGTGCCTTGCCGCCGGGCAGCGCGAGGGAGACCTGGGCCGGGGTGCCGTCGGCCTCCTTCAGCTGGGTGACGGGCAGTTCGTTGGGGTCGAGCACCGGATAGTGCTCCTGCTGCCAGCCGTCCCGGGACAGGCTCTGCCGGAAGTACCCGTGCCGGTACAGCAGCCCGACCCCGATCAGCGGTACGCCGAGGTCGCTGGCCGCCTTGAGGTGGTCGCCGGCGAGGATGCCGAGGCCGCCGGAGTACTGGGGCAGCGCGGCCGTGATGCCGAACTCCGGGGAGAAGTAGGCGACGGCTGCGGGCAGGCCCTCGGCCTGGGCCTGGTACCAGCGCTCGCCGGTCAGATAGTCGTCGAGGTCGTCGGCGACGGCGGTGAGGCGCCGCAGGAACCGGCGGTCGCCGGTCAGCTCGGCGAGCCGTGCCGGGCGCACGCGGCCCAGCAGCCGCACCGGGTCGCCCCCGGCCGCGGCCCAGGCCTCGGGATCGACGGACTGGAACAGGTCGCGCGTTTCAGCGTGCCAGGACCAGCGCAGATTGCGCGCCAGATCGCTCAGCGGCCGGAGGGGTTCGGGGAGAACGGGACGGACGGTGAACCGACGGATCGCCTTCACATTCCACCTCGACGCGTTGCGGGGTGAGACGCACGGCGCTGTACGTCTCGTCGTCACCCCCGACGGTAGTGGTTACCGGGGCGTCGGTGGGGACGTACCGGGCGGGGGTGTCGGGGCGTGGGGAGCGGGCACCGGGGCACTCGAACAAGAGGACCGGTCTTGTGCGTAGACATACGCGTGAGTAGTTAACAAAGTGCCGGATTGCCCACCCGAAAAGGGGGGGAAGGCTCCTCCGGTACACAACCCCACAGGCGTACCACAGCACCTCGCAGGACCCACCTCCCCATATCCATCCGCCCACACCCACGTTGACGCGGACAGGAGCGGTCATGCCCGCCAAGCACCACTCGTCAGTACCTCCGACCAACAGCAAGGCCAAGGCAGCGGCAAGGAAAAATCCGGGCAAGGACGCGGCAAAGCCGGCCGCCGAGGTGCCCGGGCAGTCAGGTCCGGGCGACTCGCCGCCCACACCCCCGGACACCACGCTCGGCCGCATTCCCGTTCTCGACGTACGCCCCGTGGTCCAGCGCGGGCGCCGGCCGGCCAAAGCGGTGGCCGGTGAGTCGTTCGAGGTGTCCGCCACGGTGTTCCGCGAGGGGCACGACGCCGTCTCGGCGAACGTGGTGCTGCGGGACCCGGCCGGCCGGCCCGGTCCCTGGACGCCGATGCGGGAACTCGCCCCGGGCACCGACCGCTGGGGCGCAACCGTCACCCCGGGCGAGCCCGGCCGCTGGACCTACACGGTGGAGGCCTGGTCGGACCCGCTCGGCACCTGGCGCCGCCACGCGCAGATCAAGATCCCGGCGGGCATCGACACCGACCTGGTCATGACGGAGGGCGCGCGCCTGTACGAGCGCGCGGCCGCCGGGGTCCCGGACGAGCAACGGCCGCTCGTGCTGGACACGGTGGCGGCCCTGCGCGCCGAGCACCGCCCGCCCGCCTGGCGCCTCGCGGCGGCGCTGTCGCCGGAGGTGCTCGCGGTGCTGGCCCGCTTCCCGCTGCGGGAGCTGGTCACCGCCTCGGACCCGATGCCCCTGCTGGTGGAGCGTGAACGGGCCCTGTACGGCTCCT